>JASGCM010000017.1 GCA_030054175.1 Alphaproteobacteria bacterium
CGGAACCACAACCTGTGGCCACGCCAGCGCCCACGCCTGCGCCGGAACCACAACCACAACCTGTGGCCACGCCAGCGCCCACGTCTGCACCGGAACCACAGCCTGTCGCCACACCAGTGCCCACGCCTGCGCCGGAACCACAACCTGTGGCCACGCCAGCAGCGCCCACGCCAGCACCTGAGCCTGCACCCGTGCTCATGCCCCTGCCAGCATCTGAACCTGCACCCGAGGTCAAACCGCTTCCTGCATCCGAGCCCGACCAGCCTCCAAGTGAAGTGGCACCTCAGCCGGGTACTGACCCCGCAGCCAATCCGCAAACTGAGCCAGTACCCGACCCGAATCGAGTGACTGCACTCAGAACCTCTTCGAGTCTGGAGTTGAAGAGAATCAATGGGACGAATTTGGTCTTGGTCAAAAAAACAAAAAGCAATCACGTAAAGGCCAGCCTGTAAAAGCGCCAGTGAGTGCGAAAGAAGACATTCAAGAAAGCTAATGTATGGTTTTTTTCAATGAATATTTGATGGCTCTTGGGGCTCGTCGAGGCATCGTCCGCAGTACCGATGGAAATCAATCCACTTATCGCATCAGCCATGCGGGGGTGATTTCCCTGACGGTGGTTGCTCATGAGTTAAATGATGTGAAACCTGATCGGCTGATGGGCCCTGATTGGCCTGAGCCCAGAGAATCGGCCAACAAAGTCGCATTCATGCGGGAAGTGCTTTTATTCAATCGCAATGCCCTCAACCACTTGCACGTTGGTATCCGGCAAGACCCCGAAAACAGACACCTCTACCGCTTGATTTGCGACGTGCCTAAAATCAAAAAGCAACCTGAGCAATGGATGGAGATGTTGCTGTTGTTTTCCAAATTGGCTGAAAAGTCCTGGGTTGTGATGTCGAAACAGAAAATGAAGAAAGTCAGCCAGGCCAGCTCCGAAGAGGGTCATCAGATCTTCATGCCTTGAAAAAACGGCCCCCCCCATGTCACTTCGAGAGATAGAGCGCATTCGGATCAAGCGTGTTGCAGACGCAGAACGTGATCTTCGACTGGCGAAAGAAGAAAAAATAAATGCCGAAAAAAAACTGATTGAAGCCCAGGATGCACTTCAATCTTATCAGCGGCAATTGCCATCCCTGATCGAAAAGCTGTATTCTGATTGCATCGGGAGGTTTGTCACGACTGATTTTGTGCAAGGCAAAGTCCACAATGAAGTGAAGCTCAGAGCCAAAACGGAAGACCTGAAAGCTCAGGTGACTCTACAGACCAAGCAACTCGATTTGGCCAAAGAGCAAGAGATCAAGGCACAACAAAACTTGATCCAGCAAAATGCCAAATTCGAGGCCATTCAGGTCATGCTGAAAGAAGAGAAAAAATCAGATCAGATCAAGAAACGGCGCCTGGAAGGGAAGGTGTTGGATGATTTGGCCTCTTCAAAATACGTGCGCATGCATTAAATGAATTAAATGAGCACCTCTGGCTTTTCAGCCAGAGGTTTGTTGCATGGCATCAGACTTTGATGGCGTTGGTTCTCTGCCGCCAACGAGTCACGTCGGGTTTGGACGGGTCCACCTCTTTGGCCGTATTCAGTTTGAGCCCATAATGCAGACTGACTTGCCTTTGAAATTCCAGATCGAATGAAAGCTCTGCAAATACCGGGTCTGCCGGGTTAATTCCGCGTTCTAGCAAACCCGATTCCTTCATGATGTTGTGTATGACTTCGGCAGCTTCCAGTCGTTTTTTTTGCTGGTCTTTGATGTAATTCTCCCAGTAGTCAACAGAATTTTTCATTTTTTCAATTTCTTCCTCGCTGACCGGGGCAGAAGACTGATTTGGATGTTGATTCATGAAAAGACTCCTTGGGGTGGGTTCAAGAGTTGCTCACACGAGCCACAGGCTGCAAGGTGATGTCAGTGGCTAATTCCTGATAGGAAAGAACGGGCAGTTCAGGCAATTCGCTCTCGACCATGCGACGGATGTAACGTCGGACATCCATGGCTGTGATCAGGCTGCAAGGTGAGCCATTGGCAAGAATGGGCAAAGCCACATCGCGAACCTTCTGTACGATGCCTTTGGAGATATCGGGTGGTAAGGACAGGTAACTACCGGCTGAGGTTTGTCGAATGGCATTTCGGATGGTTTCCTCAATTTCGACATCGAGCAAAATGCCCGACAGCACATTGTTGCGGGCCGTATATTGGTGGCTCAGTTGTCTGGACAAGGAAATCCGGATGTGCTCAACCAAGACCACAGGATCTTTTTCTTTGGCTCCCCATTCAATCATGGCCGACAAGATGGTGCGCAGATCACGGATGGAAACAAATTCCTGAACCAGTCTTTTGAAAAGCTCTGCCATCATTTGGATGGGGACGATGCGCTGGACTTCCTTCACCAAGTCCGGGTAACTGGATTCCATGCGGGTGAGCAGCTGGCGCACTTCCTGAATACCGATGAATTGGCCCACGTATTTGGCAAATACAAATTCTGCGTGATAGGTGATGGTTTCCAATTCATTTTTGTATCGAATATTGGCGGACTCAAGCTGGGACTTTTCGCTCTCGTTGACCCAAATCGCTTTCATTCTGGGAATCAATTCGTCTTTTTCGGTGTAGCTGATATCGTACAAATCCAGATTTCTGACATCGTCAAAGATCAAAAAGTGGTTTGGAACCACTTCGCCATCGGCTGATGGAATTTCAGCGACAAAAATCCGGTAATGATCATCAAGCAGACTTTCGCCCCGGCGAACTTCAATGGGGGGCAGACTGACGCCAAGGCGGAAATAGATCTGCAACCGTGCTTTGTTGATCTCGGCCCGCAGGTTCGTGCCTTGAAGACGCTGCTCCAGGCTGGGTGATAACTCAACCAGCAGCGAGGTGGTGGGTGAAAAAATATCGTCTTGCTCGACGGTGAAATCCGTTCGATTGAGTTGTGTCTTTTGCGGTGCTTCCAGTGATTCAAGGGGCTGTATGACCTGGGGCTTTTTGTGCTTTTTTTGTTTGAAAGCCAAAATGGCAGGGATGCTGAGGATGCCCGCCAAAGCAAGAAAAATCGCGGTCGGAAAACCTGGAACCATGGCAAAGACCAAGAGCATGGCCGCACCAATGGTGATGGCTCGGGGTTGCCCCATGACTTGTGCGCCGATGTCACTGGCCAAATTGTTCTTGCTGCCCTCGTCGGTGACCCTGGTGACGATGACGCCCGCGCAAATGGCAATGAACAGCGCAGGTATTTGAGCAATCAGTCCGTCACCGATGGACAACACGGCATAGACATTGAGTGCGTCGCCGGCAGATTGGCCTTTTTGCAATGTGCCAATAGCCAAACCACCCAGCAGGTTGATGAACACGATGATGATACTGGCGATCGCATCGCCTTTGACAAACTTCATGGCGCCGTCCATGGAGCCGAACAGTTTGCTTTCTTGTGCGACCTTGCCCCGCAAAATTTTTGCCTCAGTCTGCGTGATGGCCCCATTTCGCATGTCTGCGTCGATCGACAGTTGTTTGCCGGGCATGGCGTCGAGCGAGAATCTGGCCCCCACTTCAGCCACCCGCTCGGCTCCCTTGGTGATCACCACGAAGTTCACCACAGTCAAGATCATGAAGATCACGATGCCCACGACCAGGTTGCCACCAACGACAAACTCCCCAAATGCCTCCACAATGTGACCGGCATCGGCATTCAACAAGATCAGACGGGTGGTGGAGATCGAAATCGACAATCGAAACAGTGTCGTGATCAGCAACACCGCCGGAAAGGACGCAAAGTCCAGGGGCGATTTGAGGTATACCGCCACCATCAAAAGGACCACTGAGACGCTCATGTTCAGGGCGATCAGCATGTCCACCAACCAGGTGGGCAACGGCACGATCATCATGAAGATCACGGACACCACAAAGACCGCCAGGATGACGTCCTGGCGTTCTCGAATCAGATCAGAAATTTTTTGTAAAGTCATTTTTTATGATTTTCAGACAGCATCATATGTTTTCGGTGAATGTCAAATCATCGATCTTCTTTTGTGGTTGTACCAAAAGGCCGTTTTTCTGCTCTGTACTCACAAAGCAATCGTCTGGCAAGGACTTGATCAGGTTTCTGAAGCCCTGAAAGAACAATATCTTCCTGGCGGTGGGTTCTGGCGAAACCCAGTCTTCCATTTTGGGGAATTCGCGCAGGGGTTGCTCGACATAATCCAGCGTTGTTTGCAACAGATTCGATTCCTTGATCTGCTTTTCTTTGGGCAGCTGTACGGCCAAGCGCTGAACCCCTTGCGTCAGGGTGTTGAAGGTTCTGAACCCTTTGAGTTCGGAGAGTATCATCTGAAGTTGCACCTTGTCGCAACTGGCGTTCTGATGGGCCAACTCTGCTGCGACCGCCTCGGTCAAAAATCCACGCCAGTCGGCGATGTTTTCGATGCCTTGGTTTTGTCCCAATTTTTGGAAAGTTTGCAAAATACTTGCACTGCTGCATATGGCATCTTCATAGAGGCCCAGAATTTCGTTGGTGTTGTTTTGGGTGGAAGTGGGGGCAGACGACAAGGCGTCGACCACGTTCAACGCCGCCTGTAAGCCCGCCATCCTGGATTCAGCGAAATCCCTGAGCAACTGGTCCGAGATCCCCATTTTTTGCAATACTGGATCGTCTTTGGCCATTTGCACCAGCTCGTTGAGTATGGCCAAGCCTTTCTGACTGGATCCGCCAGTCCATTGCCGCAGTGCATCTTCCAGTTCGTGAGAATTCTTTCCGGTGAATTGCATCTGTATCAATCTGGCCCGCAGCGCTTCTGCATCGTTTCTGTTTTCAGCGGTAGAACCCGATTGGGTTTCCAACGACTTGCGCAGCAGTTCGCTGATCAAGTCTTCAAATGCAGTCTCCTGATCTTCATCCACTTCTTCCGAGCCAGCCAACTCTTCGGCTTTGAGGAATCCCAGTTCTTCCGACATCTCCAACATCAAAAGGGTAGGGTCTTGCGAAATGCCGACCTGGTTGGGTTGGGATGAGGTTTCACGGGGCCGAACCGTGGTTGACCCCAAATTGATGTGGCGGAACTTCGCATCGTTACCCAGATTAGGAAGATTGGAATTGGTGGCTATGCTCATTTTCGATGTGCCTGGGCAAGATGGATGATGTGAGAGGGCGGTGCGATTGGTCTCAGATGAACATCGAGGGCGGAATCTTGTCGGTTGGTGTCGCCTCTGTCGAAGTTTCGCTTTGATTTGCAGTAAAGTCATTCAGGTTGGTGCGCAATACTTCAGACCCTTTGATGAACTCTTCGACATCTATTTGCAGGGATTGCAAATCTGTGCGAGCGGCGTCCCAGCGACCCATCAGGACGATGCTCTGGCTTTCATGTTCGATCGCCAGTCTGCCACCGCCAAAGACGTTGGGAATGAAGTTGCACGACAGCAGCCATTCAGACACCCCGGCGTCGCTCGGTTTGAAATCGGCGACGCGAATGAAGGCCGAGAGAGCGTCGGCACGGTCGCTGACAAATGTCACCACCACGTGCTCATCAAATGCCAAAATACACTTCCCATCTTGATCCATATTCAGGTCTGGAAAACCGATGACCTGACCCAATTCCTGAAGGAGTTTATTTGCTGTGCTCATTTAAATTTCCAAATTGATAAGTTAAAAAATCAGGTGGCAGAAAAGCCGCGCCTGAAAAACGAGTCATTCATGAACAACACCGCTGCGGTGTCATTCGCCGGTCATCGTTGGGGGGCATGGGTCAAATGAGTCTCCTGTCTGACTGGTTTCAGATGGGGTTGCGGCGGTCGACTGGGTGCCATTCGAGGTCGGTTTCAATTCAAGCTTTTGAACGATCCAGTTATTGAATTTCAATATTTTTTTGCGGCTGGCTTCAACGGGGGCACTGGTTGTTCCATCGCACGGGGGTGATGGGGCATCGGCTGTGGCCGGCGGCGATTCTTGGATGTAGGTGTGGGTTTGACCGTCAAAATTTTTGAAGTTGTACTCAAGGACGCTGTTGAAAAAAATCACTGCTTGCAGATTGCCCCCTTCTACATTGAGAATTTTTTTGCCAGGGACGAAATTCTGTACATAGGTCATCAACGCTTTCCCTACGCCTTGCCGGGTATGTGCATCTGAAACCAGAACCCCTATTTCGAGACCGTATTCGTACTGGGTGATGGTGGCGAAGCCCAATGGATGACCTTCCGGGTTGTAGGCCACCACCAGATGCGGATTGGCTTGTAGCAAATAGCGGCGATAGTCCTCGAATCGGGTCGAACCAAAAGCTCGCCCCAGACCATTGGACAGATGGGCCTCGCAGGTTTGCTGAAAGATCTGGGCCAAATGATTCAGATCTGTGTGATGCGCATCACCCATGCTGCGCACACACAAAGCGCCCGATGCGTAGACGACTTCGCGGGGCAATTGCAACGAATCAGTGGTGCCGCAAGCGATTTGTGCAGAAGTCGATTCATTCCCGAGAGCAACCCCCATACATTTGCCTTTCATTCCAATTCTAAAATAAAAGTAATTATAAGGAATTCAATCAAATCGGTCAATTCACTTGTCGATATCCATGGCAAACACACTGGCAGTCAGGGGCGCCTGGCCCGATGACTCATTCATAGGCCTGTGTGATGGCCGACAAAATCTGTGCGCCCTGGGTGGTGCTGTCGTGGAAGTGCATGGCGTGCCATTTCAAGCCCGGATGTCCAGAGCGCGAGCAAAAGGGCACCAGGCCGAGGTGAGACTGGCACAGGTTCATCAGTTGCGTCATATTGGCTTCGTCACACGTGCGATGGGACGCGAGCACGGTCCATCCGGTGTCATTGGCCCAGAGTTTGAGACCACTGGGAAAGGTCAACACTTCGCCATCGGTCAAAACACGTTCGACCCCTAACATTTGAAAAAACTGCCTCAGATCCAATTCCATTTCAACCTTTCAAGTGGTGAGCAACCAGGGGGGCAATTGATGTCTCAGCGTCAGTGCGCCGCAAAACCGGCGACCGGAGTGAGTTCAAAAGAATGTAAAATTAAAGAATGACTATTTCCAAAGACATCATTCAACTGATCCGGCAAAAAAAACTCGAAAGTCGGATTGCCGAACTTTTGGAACAAGGCCAAGAGCTTGCCGATGAAATGCTTCGGCTCTCTGGTCTCTTGGAGCGTGGCCTGCACCCCTACGACTTGAAGTGGACGCCCTTGCAGATGAAAGAATGGCTCGAACGATCCCAGGGGGACGAGACGCAGATGCGGGGCTCGGACTTGGCTGAACACCGTCGCGCGCAACGTCCCAGGTCGGTCTGATGCACTGGGTTCCAGTTGTTTCATGAACCTGATGACCCTCATGGTTTGGGTTGACGGTGGAGGGCATACGCGGATCTGCTGAGGGACTGTTGCGAATAAGCCTCCATCGACCTATCGGACATGCGTTGATTCCAATCGAAATCGGTGCCCTGATACACCCGTTGCGGGTAGTTGACATAAAGCCAGCGGATGACGCGCGCCAAGGGTTCGATGTATTCGCTGGGCACATGATCACCCAGATCACAAGCCTCATTCAAACCCCGCGCCAACGGTACGTCTTCATATGTGGGGATGCCGTGCCGTTCGGCTTCTTGGATGATGAGCTCGGCGACTGCCCCCGTGCCTTTGCCCACCACGTAGGGCAATGGCACTTTGTCTGGTTCATAGCGCAAAGCCACCGCAACGTGGGTGGGGTTGCGCACGACAACGCTGGCATCGCGGGTTCTTTGTGTGGGCTCTTCGTTGACGATTTCATGGGCCACCTGTTTGCGGTGACCTTTCATTTCGGGTGATCCTTCCTGTTCTTTGTATTCCCGATGCACTTCATCGATGCTCATCTTCAAATCTTTAATGTAGATGTGACGCTGAATCACCCAGTCTACGACGGCGATGGGGGTCATGCACGTTAAGATCCAGACCAACATCCGGAATACAAGCGTCGCACCCTCACGCAGGGTGCACAGGACATCTGATCGGCACAAATAAATCTGTTCGACCAACGACTTTTGATCGCCGATGTATTTCCAGGATATCCCCAGGATCACCAATACCTTTAATAAATTCACCCCGAATTGGACGAGCGTTTTTTTGGAGACCAGATTTTGGACGTTTTTGACAGGGTCGAGTGAATTCAATCCTTGACCGAATTTCGAGAACGAAAAATAAAAACCGATCTGCCCTATATTGCTCAAAATGCCGGCGAGCACTATGGCCCCAAAAACCAGGCTCATGACTTCAAGCAGATTTTTCCCCAATGCATTGACAAAAATATCTTCTGCTTGGGACAGGTCAGTGCTGGCGGCCAGTCTGAACAGCATATCCAGTGTCATTTCAAAACGGCGGGGCAGTTCTACCCCTATCATCAGCAATGCATAGACTCCGACGAACATCACCACCAATGAAATCACTTCCTGCGATTTCATCAAGTTACCTTTCTCGCGCGCATCGCGCAAGCGTTTCGGTGTCGGTTCTTCTGTTTTTTCGCTCATGTTCTGACGAATAGTTTGGTGAGATCATCGAGCCATTTCAGGCTCTCTTGTGTCAGTCTGGGCACCATGGTGACCAGAAGCGCAACCGCGATCAATGACTTGATGGGCTGGGCCAAGGAAAACACGTTGAGAGATTGCGCAAAGCGGGAGGACACCGCAAGAGCGATTTCTGCCAGGAACATGGCCACCATGACCGGCATGGTCAAGATGATGAAAATGGCCATGTAGTGGCCGAATGCATCCAGAATGATTTTCCAGATATGGTCGCCAAAAGAGGGTGCGTATCGATCCAATGGGATCCATACAAAACTTTTGCCCAGGAAAAGCGTCAATCTATCAAAGCCGCCTGAGGTGAAAAAATAAACCATGACTGCCATGGACAGCAATTGACCCAGCAAAGAAGAGTCGCTGCCTGTCGCCGGGTTATAAGTGTCTGTGACCGCCGTTCCACGCTGGTTGTCGATCATGCTACCGACAATTTCCATCAGCCTGAGGGGCAAACCGCAGATCAGACCCATGAAACTTCCAGCCAACCCTTCTTTAAAAAGGAGCATGTAAA
Organism: Alphaproteobacteria bacterium; assembly: GCA_030054175.1. Taxonomy (GTDB): domain Bacteria; phylum Pseudomonadota; class Gammaproteobacteria; order Burkholderiales; family Burkholderiaceae_C; genus Limnohabitans. Next base: position 9,049 of record JASGCM010000017.1, read on the forward strand.
AGAGGTTGTTGTCGCTGAGATCGACGGCGGCGTGGCTCACTGCGGTCAGGGTGATCATGGGTGTCAGGGACATGCAAAGCAAGACCTTGACCAGGGCGGGTAGCTCATCGCCGCCGGTCACGGGGAAAAAAAACATGAAGCCATACACCCGAGCGAATACCAGGATCAGAATCAAGACCCATTCGAAGTTCAAGAGGTCGATGCTCATGGCTGCTTGACTTAGATCGTCTCGATCATGGCAAACAAATGAGTCGTAAAAGCGGCGATCGAGCTGGCCGTAGACAAATACGTCATGAATAGGACAAGCAAGACCGCAAAAAACTTCACAGCGGTCGGCAAGCCCTGGTCTTGAATCTGGGTGAGTGCCTGTATCAGAGAGATCAGGACCCCTGAAATAGCTGCAGCTGCAATCGATGGCAGAGATCCTGTCAGGACCAAGGACAACGATTGACTGGCCAGGCTGAGAATTTCTTTTTCAGAAAGCATCAGACGTTACCTGTATAACTTAAGACCAGCGCTTCCAGCAGCCGGCGCCAGCCATCCAGCCCGATGAACAACAGGAGTTTGAGCGGTAGTGAAACCGTCACTGGCGACAAGGAGCTCATGCCCAAAGCCAGCAGGACGTTGGCCACGATCAGATCGATGACGATGAAAGGCAGGTAAAGCAGAAATCCGATCTGAAAAGCACGCGTCAATTCGGATATGACAAAGGCGGGCATCAGCACGATCAGTTTGCTTATTGGCTTGGCGTCCTCGTTCAGGGAGCTTTCGGCCAGATCTTGCCCCCACATTTTTACGGCGGACTCACGGAAAAAGGAAACTTCGTTGGGTGATGCAAACCTTTCTGTGAATTGGACAAAGGGTTGAGCCACCCTTTGGACCTCACCCAGGACGGGTCTGCCTTTCTCGATTGCTTCTAAGATGACCTTGCCAGCCTCCAGGCCGACCGGATACATGACATAACCGGTCATGATCAGTGCCACGCTGTAGATGACGATATTGGGCGGAATCTGTTGAATGCCCAACGCGTTTCGCAGCAGGGAAATGACCACCGCAATTTTGACGAAAGACGTCAAAGAGATCATGATGAATGGCAACACGCCCAAAAACAGGATCAATGCGAGCTGGTTTTGGGAAAAGCCGGATAAACTACCCATGTTGTGCCTCCAACCACGCCCGTCTGTACCGGTCCACAGGGGGCTTGCAGTTCAAAGGGGGCACTCGGCCACCTGGCCGACTCATGACAACAGGCGGGTGACTCGAAAGCCCACCCGGTCTTCAACCCGGACCAACTCGCCCTCTGCCACCAGGCGCGAGCCGCAATGCAGTTGCACTTTCGGGAAAAAACTGTTCACTTCGGTGGTCAGTGTCTGGCCCGCCGACATCTCGATCAGTTGTTGCAAAGGCATGGCCACTGACCCAACCGTGATGGTCAATTCGACAGGCATTTGAGCCAATGGTTTGCTATCGGTTTCGTGCTGTTGTTCCATGAAAAATTACCCTTAATCATCATTTGGTTTAATATTATATATGAACAATAATACTTAAGAATTGAAACCGGATCGCCGCGGATGCGCTGCAAGCACTTTCCCCCTTCATGCATTTAAGCTCTTGTCATGAACCCTGGCCATGCCTTTGAAGACCCGAATGCCCCTTGGGGCGTGACCCCGGACGAGTTGCAGCGTCTGCGTCGGCGCTCGAACTGGCGCGGGGCGTGGGTGGTGTTTCACGCCTGGGCCTGCGTGGCTTTGGCGATGGCGCTGTTTGCCGTTTGGCCCAATCCGGTGACCTTCATCGCCGCATTCGTCATCGTTTCGGGCCGGCAACTGGGTTTGGCCATCTTGATGCACGACGCCGCGCACCGCCTGCTGTTCGCCCACCCCAGGCTGAACGATGGGGCAGGGCAGTGGTTGTGTGGTGCGGCTGTGGGGGCCGATCTGTACTTGTACCGGCCTTATCACCTGCAACACCATCGCCACACCCAGCAGGCGCAAGACCCCGATCTGGAGCTGTCGGCCCCGTTCCCCATCAGCCGCGCCAGTTTGCGGCGCAAAATCACCCGTGACCTGCTTGGGGTGACTGGGTATCAGCGGCGTCTGTTGCAGATTCGGGGTTCCATGGGCGATGTCTCTGACCCCTTGTGGGTCCGTCTGCGTCGCTTGTGGCGCGCCGAGACGCCTTTTTTAGGGGTCAATGCCCTGATTCTGGGCTTGCTGCTGGCTTTGGGGCATGGTTGGCTGTATCTGACCCTGTGGCTGTGGCCACTCTTCACGGGCTATCAATTGGTCAGCCGCTTGCGCAACATTGCCGAGCACGCCGTGGTGGGCGACGCCAACGACCCGCTGCGCAACACCCGCAGCACCCGCGCCAATGGGTTCGAGCGCCTGACCGTCGCCCCGTATTGGGTCAACCACCACCTGGAGCACCATTTGTTCGTCAACACCCCGTGTTGGAATTTGCCGCTGGCCCATGCTTTGCTGGGGCGCCAGGGCCTGTGGTCGCAAATGGAGTTGGCCAACGGTTATCTTCAGGTGCTCGAACGCGCCACCTCCCGCCCCACCGACGACCCAGGTCGTTCGGGCGGGCGCAAGGGGGGCGGCAGTTCGATGATTTGACGGCCCACAGCGCGCCATTCCGTTGCGGCGGGGGGGCCTTCCAAGTTCAAGCCATCGATGGGTGACGTCGCAAGATGTCAACAAAGGTGCTCGAAGAATCGATGCTTCCTTGTAATAACCCAGTCAGGTTGTTGGCAATTTATTGTTAGAATTTCAGGGTTTGGCCAATCCAAAAACCCTGTCCAAGATGGGGCGTTTCAGACGCTTTTTTGGCCTGCCACACAACCTGCCCAATGCCATGACCCTTGAGTCTTATCTTCCCATCCTCCTGTTTATTTTGGTCGGCCTGGGTGTCGGCGTTGTCCCCCAAGTGCTGGGCTATCTGTTGGGGCCACAGCGGCCTGATGAAGCCAAAAATTCCCCCTACGAGTGCGGCTTCGAAGCCTTTGAAGACGCCCGCATGAAGTTCGATGTGCGCTACTACCTGGTGGCCATCCTCTTCATCTTGTTCGATCTCGAAATCGCCTTTCTCTTTCCCTGGGCCGTGTCGCTGCAAGAGATTGGCGCCACCGGCTTTTGGGCCATGATGATTTTTCTGGGCATTCTGGTCGTGGGCTTCATCTACGAGTGGAAAAAAGGTGCCCTTGACTGGGAATAAAGGTGCAGTGAAATGTCACTTGAAGGTGTTTTCAAAGAAGGTTTCATCACCACGTCTTACGACTCGGTGGTGAATTGGGCCAAAACCGGTTCGCTGTGGCCCATGACGTTCGGCTTGGCCTGTTGCGCCGTCGAGATGATGCACGCGGGTGCCGCGCGGTACGACATCGACCGTTTCGGCATGTTGTTTCGCCCCAGCCCGCGCCAGTCCGACCTGATGATCGTGGCCGGCACGCTGTGCAACAAAATGGCGCCCGCTCTGCGCAAGGTCTACGACCAGATGTCCGAGCCGCGCTGGGTGCTGTCGATGGGCTCATGCGCCAACGGCGGCGGCTATTACCACTACAGTTATTCGGTGGTGCGCGGCTGTGACCGCATTGTTCCCGTCGATGTCTATGTGCCAGGCTGCCCGCCCACGGCCGAGGCCCTGCTGTACGGCATCATGCAATTGCAGACCAAGATCCGCCGCGAAAACACGATTGCCCGCTGAGGATTCCATGGCCCATACCCCCGAACAACTCTGCGAAGCCTTGCAGGCTGCCCTTGGCGAGCGCATATGCCAATTGAATCAGGCGCTGGGCGAGACCACGTTGACCGTGTCCGCCGCCGATTACCTGGCGGTGATGCAAACCCTGCGCGATGACCCGCGTTTGTCCTTCGAGCAACTGATGGACTTGTGCGGCATGGATTACAGCGCCTATCGCGATGGCGATTCGCCGCTGGCCGATGGCCCGCGCTTTGCCGTCGTCTCGCACTTGCTGTCGCTGACCCACAACTGCCGCTTGCGCGTGCGTGTGTTTGCGTCCGATGACGCAATGCCCAGGGTTGCCTCTGTCAATCCGATCTGGAGCGCGGCCAATTGGTACGAGCGCGAGGCTTTCGATCTGTATGGCATTGTCTTTGAGGGCCACGAAGACCTGCGCCGCTTGCTCACCGACTACGGCTTCATTGGCCACCCTTTCCGCAAGGACTTCCCGGTGTCGGGCCATGTCGAGATGCGCTACGACCCCGAGCAAAAGCGCGTCATCTACCAACCGGTCACCATTGAGCCGCGCGAGATCACCCCCCGCATCATCCGTGAGGATGGTTACGGCGGCATGCACTGAAGAGCACACCATGGCAGAGATCAAGAATTACACCCTGAACCTGGGGCCGCAACACCCGGCGGCACACGGCGTGCTGCGCCTGGTGCTTGAGCTCGATGGCGAGGTGGTGCAACGCGCCGACCCGCACATCGGCTTGCTGCACCGCGCCACCGAGAAATTGGCCGAATCGAAGACTTACATCCAGTCGTTGCCTTATATGGATCGACTCGATTACGTCTCGATGATGTGCAACGAGCACGCTTATTGTCTGGCCATCGAAAAGATGATGGGCCTTGAGGTCCCCTTGCGTGCCCAGTACATCCGTGTGATGTACGCCGAGATCACCCGTTTGCTCAACCACCTGTTGTGGTTGGGTTGTCACGGCTTCGATTGCGGCGCGATGAACATCCTCATTTACTGTTTCCGCGAGCGCGAAGACCTGTTTGACATGTACGAGGCGGTCTCTGGTGCGCGCATGCATGCCGCCTATATTCGTCCAGGGGGCGTCTATCGCGACCTGCCCGATACCATGCCGCAGTACCAGGCCAGCAAGGTCAAAAACGCCCGCGCCATTGCCAGGCTGAATGAAAACCGCCAGGGCTCGTTGCTGGATTTCATCGATGACTTCACCCGCCGCTTTCCCAAGCTGGTCGACGAGTACGAAACGCTGTTGACCGACAACCGCATTTGGAAGCAGCGCACGGTGGGGATCGGCGTGGTCACGCCGGAGCGCGCCAAGTCGCTGGGTTTCACCGGGGCCATGTTGCGTGGCTCGGGCATCGCCTGGGATCTGCGCAAGCACCAGCCCTATGACGTCTATGACCGGCTCGACTTTGACATTCCGGTGGGCAAGACCGGCGACTGCTACGACCGCTATCTGGTGCGCGTCGAAGAGTTGCGCCAGTCCAATCGCATCATCCAGCAGTGTGTGCAGTGGCTGCGTGACAACCCGGGTCCGGTCATCACCGATAACCACAAAGTCGCGCCGCCTTCACGCCAAGAGATGAAGTCGAGCATGGAAGAGTTGATCCACCATTTCAAGCTCTTCACCGAAGGCTTCCGCGTGCCCGAAGGAGAGGCTTATGCCGCCGTCGAGCACCCCAAGGGCGAGTTTGGCATCTACCTCGTCAGTGATGGTGCCAACAAGCCTTATCGTTTGAAAATCCGCGCGCCGGGTTTTGCCCACCTGGCCGCCATGGACGAAATGGTCCGAGGCCACATGATTGCCGATACCGTGGCCGTGATCGGCACCATGGACGTCGTGTTCGGGGAAATTGACCGATGAGCACCCAAAACATCCAAGCGCTGGCCCTGTCGGCCGAAACGCTGGCCCGCTTTGACCGCGAAGTGGCCAAGTACCCGCCCGAGCAAAAGCAGTCGGCTGTCATGGCCTGTCTGTCGATCGTGCAGCAAGAGCAGGGCTGGGTCAGCCCCGAGGCCGAATTGGCCGTGGCACGCCATTTGGGCATGGCGCCCATGGCCGTGCACGAGGTGACCACCTTCTACAACATGTACAACACCCGTCCGGTGGGCAAGTTCAAGATCAACGTCTGTACCAACCTGCCTTGCCAGTTGCGCAATGGCGCCGCCACCTTGCAGCGCCTGTGTCAGCGCCTGGGCGTGGAGGTGGGCGGCACCACCGCCGATGGGGTCTTTACGGTCCAACCCGGCGAGTGCATGGGCGCTTGCGCCGACGCCCCGGTGTTGCTGGTCAACGATCGCCAGATGTGCAGTTTCATGAGCGATGACAAGCTCGACCAGTTGATCGACGGTTTGCGCCAAGGGGCCCAGTCATGAACATCGACGTTTTTCTGACCCAGTTCCAGGCCAAGGGCTTGGAGACTTGTTTCCACGACCGCCACATCAACCCGCAAATTTATGCCGGTCTGAACGGCGTCAACTGGTCGCTGAAGGACTATGAGGCGCGCGGTGGCTATCAGGCCCTGCGCAAGGTGCTGGGTATTGGCTCGGGCACCCCCATGACCCAAGACGAGGTGATTGCGGTCGTCAAAGAGTCGGGCCTGCGGGGCCGTGGCGGTGCCGGCTTTCCCACTGGCTTGAAGTGGAGTTTCATGCCGCGTCAGTTCCCGGGCCAGAAGTACCTGGTGTGCAACTCGGACGAGGGCGAGCCTGGCACTTGCAAAGACCGCGATATCTTGCAACACAACCCGCACATCGTCATCGAGGGCATGGCGATTGCCGCTTACGCCATGAGCATCAGCGTGGGTTACAACTACATTCACGGCGAGATTTTTCAGACCTATGAGCGTTTCGAGGCCGCCATGGACGAGGCGCGTGCCGCTGGCTACCTGGGCGACCGCATCCTGGGTAGCGACTTCAATTTTCAGTTGCACGCTGCCCACGGTTTTGGCGCCTACATCTGCGGCGAGGAGACCGGTTTGCTTGAGTCGCTGGAGGGCAAGAAGGGTCAACCGCGCTTCAAGCCGCCATTCCCCGCCAGTTTTGGCCTGTATGGCAAGCCCACCACCATCAATAACACCGAAACCTTCGCGGCGGTGCCCTGGATCATCCGCAACGGCGGCCAAGCCTACCTGGAGTGTGGCAAGCCCAACAATGGTGGCACCAAGATCTTCTCGATCAGCGGCGATGTCGAGCGGCCCGGCAACTACGAAATTCCCATGGGTACGCCATTTGCCAAGCTGCTTGAATTGGCTGGCGGTGTGCGCGGTGGCCGTGCCTTGAAGGCCGTGATTCCCGGTGGTTCGTCGTCGCCGGTGATTCCTGCCGAATTGATGATGAGCCTGACCATGGACTACGACAGCATCGCCAAAGAGGGCGGTTCGATGTTGGGTTCCGGCGCGGTCATCGTGATGGATGACACCCGTTGCATGGTCAAGAGTCTGCAGCGCCTGTCCTACTTCTATCAGCACGAATCGTGTGGCCAGTGCACGCCTTGCCGCGAAGGCACGGGCTGGCTGTGGCGCATGGTCGATCGCATCGAGAACGGACAGGGGCGCCCCAGAGACCTGGACATGCTCGATAGCGTGGCGGGCAACATCATGGGGCGCACCATTTGCGCCCTGGGCGATGCCGCCGCCATGCCGGTGCGGGGCATGCTCAAGCACTTCCGGCACGAATTTGAACACCACATCACGCACAAGACCTGCATGGTCGGTGCGTATGTTTGACAGGTGAAACCCATGGTTGAAATCGAACTCGACGGCAAAAAGGTAGAGGTTCCCGAGGGCAGCATGGTCATGCATGCGGCTGAAAGCGCGGGCACCTACATTCCCCATTTTTGCTATCACAAGAAACTGACTATCGCGGCCAACTGCCGCATGTGTCTGGTTGATGTGGAAAAAGCGCCCAAGCCCATGCCGGCTTGCGCCACCCCCGTCACTCAGGGGATGATCGTGCGCACCAAGTCCGACAAAGCCATTCAGGCGCAAAAGTCGGTCATGGAGTTTCTGCTGATCAACCACCCGCTCGATTGCCCCATTTGCGATCAGGGCGGCGAGTGCCAGTTGCAAGATCTGGCCGTGGGTTACGGCGGCAGCAGTTCGCGCTACGAGGAAGAAAAGCGTGTCGTGTTCCACAAAGACGTGGGCCCGCTCATCAGCATGGAAGAGATGAGCCGCTGCATCCACTGCACGCGCTGCGTGCGCTTTGGACAGGAAGTGGCCGGCGTGATGGAGCTGGGCATGTCGCACCGTGGCGAGCACTCCGAAATCGAATCCTTCGTGGGCCTGAGCGTCGACTCGGAACTGTCGGGCAATATGATCGACATCTGCCCGGTGGGTGCCTTGACCTCCAAGCCTTTCCGCTACAGCGCCCGCACCTGGGAGTTGTCGCGCCGCAAATCGGTCAGCCCGCACGACGCCACCGGTGCCAACCTGATCGTTCAGGTCAAGAACCACCGCGTCATGCGGGTGGTGCCGCTGGAAAACGAAGCGGTCAATGAGTGCTGGATCGCCGACCGCGATCGCTACAGCTACGAGGCCCTGAACACCGAGCAGCGCCTGACCCAGCCGATGATCAAGCAGGGTGGCCAATGGCAAACCACCGATTGGCAAACCGCCCTGGAGTATGTGGCCAACGGTTTGCGTCAGGTGCGTGAACAGCACGGCGCTGACGCCATCGGGACGCTGGCCAGTCCGCACAGCACGGTTGAAGAGTTGTATCTGGCTGCCCAGCTCATGCGTGGTCTGGGTTCCCAAAGCATCGACGCGCGCCTGCGCGCCGCTGATTTCCAGCACGATGGTCAAGCCCGTTGGTTGGGTACTTCGATCGCCGCGCTCTCGAATTTGCAGTCGATCCTGGTGGTGGGCTCGAACCTGCGCAAAGACCATCCCTTGTTGGCGCAGCGTGTGCGCCAGTCGGTGCGCAAGGGCGCTCAATTGGCTCGCCTGAACGACCGCGAGCAAGACTGGGCCATGCCTGTGGCCCACAACCTGATCGCCCCCGCCAGTGCGTGGGTGCAGGCGCTGGCCGATGTGGCCGCCGCCGTGGCCGCCGCCAAAGGCGTGAGTGCCCCGGTGGCAGGCAATGCCCAATCGGCTCCGGCCCAAGCCATCGCCCAGGCCCTGCTGGCCGGCGAGCGCAAAGCGATTTTGTTGGGCAACGCCGCCGCCCACCATGCCCGCGCCTCCAGTCTGCTGGCACTGGCGCAGTTCATCGCCGATCAAACCGGCGCCACCTATGGTTATCTGGGTGAAGCCGCCAATACCGTCGGCGCCCAGTTGGCGGGTGCATTGCCCGGCCCGGGGGGGGCGAATGCCGCCCAGATGGCCCAAGGTGGCCTGAAGGCCGTGATCTTGCTCGGCACCGAGCCCGCCTATGACATGGCCGGTGGCGATCGAGCCGCCAAAGCTTTGGCGCAGGCCGACATGGTGGTCAGCTTGAACCCGTTCCAGGCCAACCTCGATTTGGCCGATGTGCTGCTGCCGATTTCTCCCTTCACCGAAACGGCCGGCACCTTCGTCAATACCGAAGGCCGTGCCCAAAGCTTCCACGGTGTCGTGCGCCCATTGGGCGAGACCCGTCCAGGCTGGAAAGTGCTGCGGGTGCTGGGCAGTATGCTGGGCTTGCCCGGTTTTGAGCAGGACACCATCGAGCAGGTGCGTCAGGCGGCATTGCCCGCCGACGTGGCCGCTCGCCTGTCCAATGCCACCCGGGCCGCCATCGATACCGCCCCGTTTGAACATCAGCCGGCGACGGCCTCCCTCTACCAGCTCGATGGCATTGTGCGCCGCGCGCCTTCGCTGCAGCTCACCGCTGACGCCCGAGGAGTTTGAACATGGTCGACACCATCTACCAAACCGGATTGGGTCTGCTGGCTGCCTCGTGGTGGACTGGCATCGCTTGGCCGGTGATCTGGAACCTGCTGAAAATCGTCGCTGTCTTGCTGCCTCTGATGGGTTGCGTGGCTTACCTGACCTTGTGGGAGCGCAAGGCGATTGGATTTACCCAAGTGCGTTTGGGCCCCAACCGCACCGGTCCGGGTGGTTTGCTGCAACCGATTGCCGACGCGCTGAAGCTCTTGACCAAAGAGATCATCGTTCCGACACGCGCCCACACCGGGCTGTTCATTTTGGGTCCGATCATGACCATCATGCCGGCGCTGGCCGCTTGGGCGGTGGTGCCTTTCGGTCCCGAGGTGGCGCTGGCCAATGTGAACGCCGGTCTGCTGTTCCTGATGGCCATCACTTCGCTGGAGGTCTACGGCGTGATCATCGCCGGCTGGGCTTCCAACTCGAAGTACGCTTTCTTGGGCGCGATGCGCGCCTCGGCCCAGATGGTCAGCTACGAAATCGCCATGGGCTTTTGCCTGGTGGTGGTGTTGATGGTCTCGGGCAGCATGAACATGACCGAGATCGTCATGAGCCAGTCGCGCGGCGAGATGGCCGATAACGGTCTGGGCTTTTTGTCTTGGAACTGGCTGCCGCTGTTGCCGATTTTCCTGGTCTATTTCATTTCCGGTTTGGCCGAGACCAACCGCCACCCCTTTGATGTGGTCGAGGGTGAGTCTGAAATTGTGGCCGGTCACATGATCGAGTACTCGGGCATGGCCTTCGCCATGTTCTTCCTGGCCGAATACGCCAACATGATCCTGGTCTCGGTGCTGGCCGTGATCATGTTCCTGGGCGGTTGGTTGCCGCCGATCAACAGTGAAATGTTCAACCTCGTCCCGGGTTGGATTTGGCTCGGTCTGAAGACCTTTGTGGTCGTGACCATGTTCCTGTGGGTGCGTGCCACGTTCCCGCGTTACCGCTATGACCAGATCATGCGTTTGGGCTGGAAGATCTTCATTCCCGTCACCCTGGTGTGGCTGGTGGTGGTCGGCCTGTGGATGCAGTCCTCTTTCAACATCTGGCAATGAATCGGAGCAACCCCATGACCACAATGACCACCCCGTCGGCACCGTTCTCCTGGCGCGATTTTCTGTCCAGCTTCATGCTGACCGAATTGTTCAAGGGCATGATGCTGACCGGCAAGTACATGTTCTCGCGCAAGATCACGATCCAGTTCCCCGAAGAAAAAACCCCGGCCAGCCCGCGTTTCCGTGGACTGCACGCCTTGCGCCGTTATGAGAATGGCGAAGAGCGTTGCATCGCCTGCAAACTGTGCGAAGCGGTTTGCCCGGCCATGGCCATCACCATCGAGTCTGATGTGCGCGATGACGGCACCCGCCGCACGACCCGTTACGACATCGATTTGACCAAGTGCATCTTCTGCGGCTTTTGCGAAGAAAGCTGTCCGGTGGACTCGATCGTTGAGACCCACATCTTCGAATACCACGGCGAAAAGCGCGGCGACTTGTATTTCACCAAAGAAATGCTGTTGGCAGTGGGCGACCGCTACGAACCGCAGATCGCCGCCAACAAGGCCGCTGACGCCAAATACCGCTGAGAGCCGACATGGACATTCAATCCGCATTTTTCTACGTGTTCTCGGCGGTGCTGCTTTTTGCAGCCTTCCGCGTGATCACGGCACGCAACCCGGTCCATGCCGCGTTGTACCTGGTGTTGGCTTTCTTTCAGGCCTCTGGCGTCTGGATGCTGCTGAAAGCCGAATTCCTGTCGATCACTCTGGTGCTGGTGTATGTCGGCGCGGTGATGGTGCTGTTTCTGTTCGTGGTGATGATGCTCGACATCAACCTCGATACCCTGCGTCAGGGCTTTTGGCGCCACTTCCCGCTGGCGGCCACGCTGGGCGCGGTGGTGGCTCTGGAGTTGGCCGCCGTGCTGATGGGGGGGTTTCGCGTCTCGGAAGCGCCGCCCTCCGGTTCTTTGCCCAACACCCAGGAGTTGGGTCAACTGCTCTACACCGAGTACCTGTACCCGGTTGAAGTGGCGGCCGTGATTTTGTTGGTGGCGATGATCGCTGCCATTGCCCTGACCCTGCGCGAACGCAAGGACAGCAAGTACCAAGACCCCTCGCAACAGGTGCGCGTGCGCGCCCGTGACCGGGTCGAGTTGGTCAAGATGGATCCGGTGCGCCCCGCCGCCCCGGCCCAACCTTCGCAAGGAGATCAGCCATGACCGTCACCCTGGGCCACTACCTGACCTTGGGCGCCATTTTGTTCGCGCTGTCGGTCACTGGCATTTTCCTCAACCGCAAGAACCTGATCGTGTTGCTCATGGCCATCGAGCTGATGCTGCTGGCGGTCAACCTGAACTTCATCGCTTTTTCGCATTATTTGGGCGACATGGCCGGGCAGGTGTTCGTGTTTTTCATCCTGACCGTGGCGGCCGCCGAGTCGGCCATTGGCCTAGCCATCCTGGTGCTGCTGTTCCGCAATCGGTCCAGCATCAATGTGGATGAACTCAATTCCCTCAAGGGCTAAAGGCGTATCGCGACATGAGTCAAACACTCCAAGCTTCCACATTGCTGGCCGTGCCCCTGGCCCCTTTGGTGGGGTCGGCGCTGGCCGGTATCTTTGGCACCCGTTTGGGCGGCAACCGCCTGGGTCGCGCGTTGTGTCACAGCATGACGATTTTGGGGGTGCTGGTGGCCTTTGTCATCTCGGCGCTCACTTTGCACAGCGTGGCCTCTGAGGGCGCGCGTTTCAACGAAACCCTCTATACCTGGATGGTGGTCGGTGGTCTGAAGATGGAAATCGGCTTCATGGTCGATGGCCTCACTGCCATGATGATGTGCGTTGTGACTTTCGTCTCGCTGATGGTGCACATCTACACCATCGGCTACATGGAGGAGGACGAGGGCTACAACCGCTTCTTCGCCTACATTTCGCTGTTCACCTTCTCGATGCTCATGCTGGTCATGAGCAACAACCTGTTGCAGTTGTTCTTCGGTTGGGAGGCCGTGGGTTTGGTGTCGTACCTGTTGATCGGTTTTTGGTTCAACAAGCCCAGCGCCGTGTTCGCCAACATGAAGGCTTTTTTGGTCAACCGGGTCGGCGACTTTGGCTTCATCCTGGGCATCGGCCTGATTGCCGCTTACGCCGGTACCCTGAACTACGCCGAGATTTTTTCCAAAAGCCCCGATTTGGCCCTGATCACCTTCCCCGGCAACGACTGGATGCTGGTGACCGTGATTTGTTTGTGCCTGTTCGTGGGCGCCATGGGCAAGAGCGCACAGTTCCCGCTGCACGTCTGGTTGCCCGATTCGATGGAAGGCCCGACCCCGATCTCGGCGCTGATTCACGCCGCGACCATGGTGACCGCCGGCATTTTCATGGTGGCGCGCATGTCGCCGCTGTATGAGATGTCCGATACCGCTTTGAACGTGGTGCTGGTCATCGGTGCCATCACTGCCTTGTTCATGGGCTTCATGGGCATCATCCAAAACGACATCAAGCGCGTGGTGGCGTATTCCACCTTGTCGCAACTGGGCTATATGACGGTCGCCTTGGGCGCGTCGGCTTACTCGGTGGCGGTGTTCCACCTCATGACCCACGCTTTCTTCAAGGCCTTGTTGTTCCTGGGCGCGGGATCGGTCATCATGGGCATGCACCACAGTCAAGACATCCGTTACATGGGCGGCGTGCGCAAGTACATGCCCATCACTTGGTTGACTTCGTTGTTGGGTTCGCTGGCGCTGATCGGTACGCCCTTGTTCTCGGGCTTTTACTCGAAGGACAGCATCATCGAGGCGGTGGCCGAGAGCCATTTGCCCGCCGCCGGTTTTGCCCATTTTGCTGTTTTGGCCGGTGTCTTCATCACCGCCTTCTACTCGTTTCGCATGTATTTCCTGGTTTTCCATGGCAAAGAGCGCTACGACCCAAACCCCGATGCGCACCACCACGATGACCATGGCGACCACGGCCACCACGGCGATGGCAAGCCCCACGAGTCGCCCTGGGTCGTGACCTTGCCTTTGGTGCTGTTGGCCATTCCTTCGGTGGTGATCGGCTACTACACCATCGATCCGATGCTCTTTGGCGAGTTCTTCAAGGATGCCATCTTTGTCGACGCTGAGCGCCACCATGCCATGCATGGATTGGAAGCCATGTTCCATGGCCCGATGGCCATGGCTGCTCACGCCCTCTCGACCGCGCCGTTCTGGCTGGCGCTGGGCGGCGTGGTGGTGGCTGGGTACATGTATCTGATCCATCCGGCTGTGCCAGCAGCCATAGGCCGCGCTTTGCGCCCGATCGTGGTGGTGCTTGAGAACAAGTACTACATGGACTGGTTCAACGAGAACATCCTGGCCCGTGGGGCGCGGGGTTTGGGTCTGGGCTTGTGGAAGGGTGGCGATCAAGCCATCATCGACGGCGCCGTGGTCAACGGTTCTTGGCGTCTGGTGGGCTGGTTCTCGGGCGTGGCCCGCCAGTTGCAATCGGGCTACCTCTATCACTATGCCTTGCTGATGATTCTGGGTGTCTTCATGCTGATGACCTGGTTCGTTTGGCTCAACCCCTGATCAAGAGAGAACACAAACATGGGATTGTTAAGCCTTGCCATCTGGACGCCGATTGCCTTCGGTGCCCTTTTGTTGGCTCTGGGTCGGGATGACCAAGCCAAAACCGTGCGCTGGTTCGCCTTGTTGGGTAGCCTGATCAGCTTGTTGGTCACTTTGCCGCTTTATTCTGGGTTTCAGCTGGGCACGGCCGAGCTGCAGTTCGTTGAAAAGCTGGTGTGGATCGATCGTTTCAACGTCAACTACCACCTGGGCGTGGACGGTATTTCGCTGTGGTTCGTGTTGTTGACCGCCTTCATGACGGTGATCGTGGTGATTGCCGGATGGGAGGTGATCACCGAGCGCGTCAACCAGTACATGGGCGCCTTCCTGATTTTGTCGGGCCTGATGATTGGCGTGTTCAGCGCGGTAGATGCCATGCTGTTTTATGTTTTCTTCGAGGCCACGCTGATCCCGATGTACCTGATCATCGGGATCTGGGGTGGTCCGCGCAAGATCTACGCTGCCTTCAAGTTCTTCCTCTACACCTTGATGGGCTCGCTGCTGATGCTGATCGCCCTGATCTACCTGTACCTGGTTTCGGGTGGCAGCTTTGATCTGTTCGAGTGGCACCAACTGCCACTGCCTGGCAGTGTGCAGACGCTTTTGTTTTTTGCCTTCTTCGCCGCTTTCGCGGTCAAGGTGCCGATGTGGCCGGTGCACACCTGGTTGCCCGACGTGCACGTGGAAGCGCCCACCGGCGGCTCGGCCGTGTTGGCGGCCATCATGCTCAAGCTGGGGGCTTATGGCTTCCTGCGCTTTTCGATGCCCATCGCCCCCGCCGCCTCGCACGAGTGGGCCGGCCTGATCATCACTCTGTCTTTGGTGGCGGTGATTTATGTGGGTCTGGTGGCGATGGTGCAGCAGGACATGAAAAAACTGGTGGCCTATTCGTCGGTTGCGCACATGGGTTTTGTGACCCTGGGCTTTTTCCTCTTCAACGAACTCGGGGTGGTCGGCGGTTTGGTGCAAATGATCGCCCACGGTTTTGTCTCGGGCGCCATGTTCCTGTGCATCGGCGTGCTCTACGACCGCGTGCACTCGCGTGAAATTTCCAGCTACGGCGGTGTGGTCAACACCATGCCGAAGTTCTCGGCTTTCGCGCTCTTGTTCGCCATGGCCAACTGCGGCTTGCCCGGCACCGCCGGTTTCGTCGGCGAGTGGATGGTGATTCTGGCCGCCGTCGAGGTCAATTTCTGGATCGGCATGGCCGCCGCTTCGGCCCTGATCTTTGGCGCGGCCTACACCCTGTGGATGGTCAAGCGTGTGTACCTGGGACCGGTGGCCAACGATGACGTTCGCGATCTGCAAGACATCAACGCCCGCGAGTACCTGATGCTGGCCTTGTTGGCCATTGCCGTCATCGCCATGGGCGTCTACCCCAAACCTTTCACCGATGTGATGGACGCGTCGGTGAGTCAGCTGCTGAGTCACGTCCAGTCCAAGCTGCCCAACTGATAGGAAGAGAATCATGGACATCGCAAGTTGGGTCGTCGCCGCCCCCGAACTTTTCCTGCTGATCTCGGCCTGCGTGATCGCCCTGGTGGACTTGGGCGTGAAGTCCCGGGGTCGCAACCTGACCTACGGCTTGACGCTGGCTACCTTGATCTTGTTGGCCTATGTGCAAGCCCAGTACGCCATGACCGAGGGGACCGCCTACGGCTTTGGCAATATGGTGGTCTCTGATCCCATGGGCAACTGGCTGAAATGTTTCGCATCGATCGCTGTGGCCATTACCCTGGTGTATGGCCGCCCCTACGCCGCTGACCGAGACATGCTGCGAGGCGGCGAGCTGTTCAGCCTGAGCCTGTTGGCGCTGTTGGGCATGAATGTGATGATTTCGGGCAATAACTTCCTGGTCTTGTACCTGGGCCTGGAGCTGCTGACTTTGTCCAGCTACGCTTTGGTCGCGCTGCGCCGCGACAACGCCGTGGCCACCGAAGCAGCCATGAAGTATTTCGTGCTGGGTGCTTTGGCCAGCGGCTTTTTGCTCTATGGTTTGTCGATGCTGTATGGTGCGACCGGCTCCCTGGACGTCTCTGAGGTCTTCGCTGTGATCGCCAGCGGTCAAATCAAGCACCAAGTGCTGGTTTTGGGCGTGGTGTTCGTGGTGTGTGGTCTGGCCTTCAAGCTGGGCGTGGTGCCTTTCCACAGTTGGGTGCCTGACGTCTATCAGGGCGCCCCTACGGCGGTCACACTGATGATCGGCGGTGCGCCCAAGCTGGCCGCTTTCGCCTTGGTCATGCGCTTGCTGGTCGATGGCATGATGCCGCTGGCCAACGATTGGCAGCAAATGCTGATGGTGTTGGCTGTGGCCTCGCTGCTGGTGGGTAATCTGGCCGCCATCGCCCAGACCAACCTCAAGCGGATGCTGGCGTTTTCGACCATCGCCCAAATGGGTTTTGTCCTGATCGGCCTGTTGTCGGGCGTGGTCAATGGCGACAGCGCTCCGGCCGCCAATGCCTACAGTTCGGCGATGTTCTACATCAGCACCTATGTGCTGACCACGCTGGCCACCTTCGGCATCATTTTGCTGTTGGCCCGCGAAGGTTTTGAGAGCGAGGAAATCAGCGATCTGGCAGGCCTGAATCAACGCAGCCCGCTGTATGCCGGGATCATGGCCATCAGCCTGTTTTCGTTGGCTGGTGTGCCGCCCATGGTCGGTTTCTACGCCAAGCTCTCGGTGTTGCAGGCACTGATCGCCTCGGGCCAGACTGGCAGCATCGCCTTGGCCATCTTCGCCGTGCTAATGTCTCTGATCGGCGCCTTCTACTATCTGCGGGTGATCAAGGTCATGTACTTTGACAATCCGATCACGGCGACCACCGTCACCGCCGGCAAGGATGTGCGCGTGGTGCTCTCCATCAACGGCGCTCTGGTGCTGTTGCTGGGTCTGCTGCCCGGTGGTCTGATGGGACTGTGCGCCGCCGCCATCGTGCAGTCCTTGGGGTCTTGACGCCGATCCAGAAAACCTCAGCCAGTGAAATGACTGGGCGGGGCGACAAATGACGGGCCACCGCATTTGTTCGATAATGTATGTATGAAAGTTCTGGATCTGCACTGTGAACACCAGCACGAGTTTGAGGGTTGGTTTGGCAGCGAGGATAATTTTCAGTCTCAACTCTCGCGCCAACTGGTCCAATGCCCGGTTTGCGCCAGCCATGTCGTCACCAAGCGACTGAGCGCACCGCGCCTGAATCTGTCTGGCGCGCGCGAACCCGCTGCGCTGTCCACCCCCACAGATGCCCCGCCAGCGACTGCGGAGCAGGTCAGCCCGGCCGAATTGCAGGCCGCTTGGCTCAAGATGGTGCGCCACATCATGGCCCACACCGTCGATGTGGGTGACCAATTTGCCCAAGAGGCCCGCAAAATCCATTATGGCGAGGCCGAGCAGCGCCAAATTCGGGGTCAGGTCTCGGGCGAGGAAACCCGTGAAATGTTGGAAGAGGGCATTGCGGTCATGCCGCTGCCCATCCCCGAAGCTTTGAAAGGCCCCCTGCAATGAGTGGTTGGGCCTGGGTGCTTGCATGTGCCCTGGGGTTGAGCCCCGTTTGGGTCAGCGCTCAGGCCGGTCACGCCAGCAGTCTGCTGGGCGCCTGGAAGACCATCGATGCAAAGAGTTTGTTTGACCCTACCACCCGGGGCTGTTGCACACCTGGTTTGTCACCTTTGGTCTTTGGCGTGCCGATAACAAATCCGAGTTGCGCATGGACGCGCATCATCGGCATGCCGCCATGATTTCCACCCGGGGCAGCGCCGGCCAAGCCAGTGGCGCGTCCGCGCAAGTGACCCAGGTCAGCAGTTTCAAGGAAAGCATGCAGCTGCATGCTCCGAGCTTTTTGGACATCGTGCCCGAACCTTGGTGGTGTGGCCCTAGCGCCGTGATGACCACGTTGTTTCCCAGCGTGATCTTTCAGCAACAGGTCAACAGCGTCTCGACCCGTCACATTCAACCTGACGGTCACGGGGCCTTTGATTTCGTCTGGACCCATTTTGGTTTTGAAGATGATGACGAGGACATGCACCAGCGCCGTTTGCGCCAAGCCAATTTGTTCGGTCCTGCGGGCTTCGTCAGTGCCGACGACGGTGAGGTGATTGAGCTCTCGCAGCAAGCGTTCGAGACCTTGCCGCAGCACCGCACCCTGGCCGAGTTGGGCGGGCGCGATGTGGGTGAGACCGATCACATGGTCACCGAGACGCTGATTCGCGGTATGTACGCCTATTGGCGCCGCGTCATGGAGGCCTGATGTCGATCGACTTCCAGCAGTGGCTCCAGATTCAGCAGCGCTATGTCGAATACGCCGCCGTGCTCGACGTGGGGCAGTTCGACCGCTGGCCTGATTTTTTCACCGATGACTGCGTCTACAAAATCCAGCCGCGCGAAAACCATGAACGGGGCTTTCCTCTGGCCACGCTATCGCTGACCAGCAATGGCATGTTGCTGGACCGGGTTTATGGGATACAGGAAACGCTGTACCACGACCCCTATTACCAGAGACACATTGTGTCGACTCCGATCATTCGGCAGGCGCAGGCCGAGTGTGTCAGCGCCGAGGCCAATTACGCGGTGTTTCGAACCAAGTACGACCAACTGAGCACGGTGTTCAATGTGGGTCGTTACATTGATGAGTGGGTTCGCGCCCCGCAAGGCTGGTTGTTGTCGCAGCGCTTGTGCATCTATGATTCCGAGATGATCCCCAATTCGCTCATTTATCCCCTCTGAAGTTCTTGTCCATGAACACTTGGCACGATGTGGCCGCACAGGCCGATTTGTTTGAAGACGCTGGTATTGCTGTGACGGTGCAAGGCCAAGAGGTGGCCCTGTTCAGCGTGGCAGGTCAGGTTCACGCCATCGATAACGCCTGCACCCACGGCCCGGCGCGTTTGTGCGAGGGCTGGGTCGAGGGCGCCGAAGTGGAGTGCCCGCTGCATCAGGGACGCTTCAGCCTGGAAACCGGCGAGGCCACCTTTGGCCCGGCTTGTGAGTCAGTGCGGGTTTGGCCAGTGCGGATCGACAATGGCCGGGTCTGGGTGTCGCTGGATGCGCCCTTGAACCTCTGAGCCCTTTAGGGCCGCAGGGCTGGTGTCTCTAACGCCATGCCGCGCGCGCGCCACATCAGGTAGGCCTCCAACTGCTTCCATTCAGTTGCATCGGGTGCAAAAGGCTCGGCCCGAACCGCGTTCATGCAGTTGCGCAGCCGCCGTTGCAAAGAGCCCATGCCTTGCCACTCCAGCCGATACAGTGGGTAGCCGGTGGGGTGCCCCTGAGGAATCAGGGCGGCGCCGAGTTTGCGGCCCCAGCGCTCTTCATGGCATTGGGCACACGACAAGCCGATTTGCCCCAGTCTTTGAACAAACCACACTTGGCCCGCTTGCCAGTCGGGGTCTCTTGGGCCCAGCGATGGGGTGATTGGTAGACCGCGCGAGGGCAGCGACACCCAGGCCGAAAGCGCCAGCAAAGCGGATGACTCCTTGCGCCAGGCTGGGGCCTGTTGGCGCTGGGTGCGGCAGGTGTTGATGCGATCGTCCAGTGACAGCAGACGGTCTTGCACGCGCATGGGGTAGCGCGTGGCTACGCCCTTCATGCGTTCCACCTCACCATGGCAGTTTGCACAAGACGGCGCGTTGCCGGGGGCAGGGCGTTGCCACAGCTCTTGTCCTTCTTGCAGCCACAGGCTGGCCGGATGCTGGCTGAGATCGTTTTGCAAAGCACGGTTTTCAGGCGACATGTGGACGCTGAAGGACAGGCGCTGCTCCATCGGGATCTCGGCCCGCGCCAGAGGCGACAGACACACCAGCAGCACCAGACAAATTGCAGCAGAAATTGCAGAAATTGGGGCCACGGAAATTGGGGTCACATTAATTGGGGTCTGACCCCAATTTCCGTGACCCCAATTTCCGGGGTCACATTAATTGGGGTCTGACCCCAATTTCCGCTGCAATTTCTGCGTGAGGGTTGGCCCATCAGGTCACCTCTATCTGGGCCTGTGCCCGGGCCAGATAGCCATGGTCGCCTTGCCATTGCATTTGAAAGGTTCCGCTCACGGTCACCCGCATCTGAAACAGGATCAGCGGGTTGGCGGCGATTCCCCCCAGCAGATCGGCTCGAAACACTTCCACGCCGTTGAAGGTGCAATGGAACTGATGGATCATGTCGCGGGCGATGTGTTGCCCACGCTCGTCGAGCCGATGGCCGTTCTCCATGGGGTGTTGGGCCAAGGCGCGGATGGTGATCAACTCGCCCACTTGGGCGCGAGGCGGGACCGTGATCAGGGTGCGTGGTGCAGTGCTCATCGTTCCTCCGTGCAGGAGGACAGGGTGACGATGGTGTCAGCGCTGCCGGCCCAAATGAGGCCATCGCTCCATTCGGCCAAGGCCCAGACCCGTTGGGTGTTGGCCAGCCGGATGCGGGTGCTGAAGACAGCGGGGTGCGCGGTGGCCGGTGTGAAGTGGGCCTTCAGGATTTGTGGCAAGGGGTTGCCCTCGGCGATCAGGTGGATGCGTTGCACGTGCAGGGCATCGCCGCGACGCTCTGATACGCTGACCTGGGTCACGACCGAGTTGCCGTTTTCAACCAGTGGAGGGATTTCGAGGGTGACTTTGCCAGGCGATATCGGGCGACCTGCCAACAGGTCACGGATGGCGGCCTGGGCCTGACGTTGCTGGGCTTCTTGCTCTGGGTCCAAGGCGCGAGCGCCCAACCAACTGGCGGGCCACAGACCCCAGCAGACGCTGAGCCAGTGGCGACGGTTGTTCATGGTTGAAGGGTCATCAAAAAAGCCACCACGTCGTCGATCTCTGCATCTTTGAGCAAACCTTGGCCAATGAATTGTGGATGAATTCGCACCCCCAAGCTGGGTTGGCCATATCTGGGCATGATGGTTGCGGGGTTAAAGCGGGCCGGGTCGATCAGTCGCTCGCGCAACTGGGCTGCTGTTTTGCCTTGCACCAGCATGGGCAAGGGCGGTGCGAGGTTGCCTTGAAAGGGGTCTTCTTCAAAAGGGCCGCTATGGCACAGGAGGCAAAAGCCTCGTTGCCGGTCGACCACAATGGCGCGACCTTGCTTGGCGTCACCGCTAGGCATCGCATTGGGTTGCGCCATTGCCAGCGCACTGCTCAAGCACCCCAGCCACAACCACAAAGCCCTGCGAGCACCCATGGCTTAGACCAGGGTGTAGCCGGCTTTGTTCAGGGGCACGGTGCGCAAACGCTCACCCGTGGCGCGATAGATGGCATTGAGCACGGCGGGTGCGGCCACGCAGATGGTGGGTTCACCAATGCCGCCCCATTCTTGCCCCCCGCCTTGGATGATGATGGTCTCTACTTTGGGCATTTGGGCCAGGCGCATCGATCCAAAGGTGTCGAAGTTGGTCTGCTCGATGCGCCCGTTTTTTACTGTGCACTCTTGCATGAACAAGGCCGACAGGCCATAGACGAATGAGCCCGAGACCTGACGTTCGATCTGCGCCGGGTTGACCGCGTAGCCGGGGTCAGTGGCCGCCACGATGCGGTGAATTTTGACCTTTTTGCCTTGCACCGATAACTCGCAGGCGGCAGCGACGAAGCTGCCAAAGGCTTTCATTTGCGCCAGGCCCCGGTGTACGCCAGGTGCGGCCGGTTTGTCCCACCCGATGCGCTCGGCCACGGCATTGAGTACCGCCAGGTTGCGCGGATACGGCCCCATGAATTGCCGTCTGAAGGCCAACGGATCCAGGCCAGCTTGTTCGGCCAACTCGTCCATGAAGCATTCGATGAAGACGGCATTCTGGTTGCTGTTGACGCCGCGCCAAAACCCCGGGGGTACATGGGTGTTGCGCATTGCGTGGTCAACCTTCAGGTTGGGGAAGGCGTAACCAAAGCCATGCTCGCCACCCTCAAAGACGCCTTGGAACACCAGCGGGTCACGCCCCTTTTGTTGTTCGAGCACCGCAGGTCGCACGGCCGCCAGAATCGATTGACCCGACAGACGCATGTGTAGGCCAGTGAGTTTTTTCTGCGCATCGAAAGTGCCCGTCAATTGGCAGGCCATGACCGGGTGATAGTGACCATGGGTCATGTCTTCTTCGCGCGTCCAGATCAACTTGATGGGCGTGCCGGGCATTTGGCGCGCGATCAGGACCGCTTGACGGGTGTAGTCTTGGAATGCACCGCGCCGACCAAACCCGCCCCCCAAATTGACCTTGTGCACATCGCATTGCTCGGCTCGCAGGCCAGAGGCTGCGATGACCGCCGCCAACGAGGCCTCGCCGTCTTGTGTGGGCACCCAGGCTTCGCAGCGCTCTGGCGTCCATACGGCGGTGGCGTTCATGGGCTCAAGGGGGGCGTGGTTGAGGAAGGGATAGAAGTAGCGACTCTGATGTGTGCTGGCGGCTTGAGTCCGCGCGGTGGCCATGTTGCCCGACTCGTTGCCCACAAAAGCCTGTTCGGCCCCAAGTCCTTCAAAGAGCATGGCCTCGATGTGGGCGCTGTTGGCTTGTGCATGGGGCCCCAGATCCCAATCGATCTTCACCTGATCCAGTGCGGTCTTGGCGACCCAAAAGGTGTCGGCAATGACAGCCACGGCGTTGTCATCGACTGCCACGACCTGGTGCACGCCTTTCAGGCCCTGAATGGCTTGGGCGTCAAAGGATTTGAGTTTGCCGCCAAAAACAGGACATTGGCGAATGTTGGCCACGCGCATACCCGGCAGTTTGAGGTCGATGGCATAAACCTGCCTTCCATTGACTTTGTCTCGGGTATCCAAGCGGCGCACCGATTGACCGATGATCTTCCATTCGCCGGGTTTTTTCAGTTCGACTGTTGTTGGCACTGACAACTGGGCGGCGGCCTGGGCGACTTGACCATAGGTGGTCTGACGACGGCTGGACGAGTGACGGATCACGCCTTGGCTGACGGTCAATTCGCCGGCTGGCACCCCCCACTGCTGGGCTGCGGCTTGCAGCAGCATGGTTCGTGCCGCAGCACCGCCTTGGCGCACGTATTCCTGCGACTCTCGGATGCCTCGGCTGCCGCCGGTCGAGTAACTGCCCCAAACGCGTTTGCGACGCAGGTTCTCGCCTGGAGTCGGGTATTCGGTGGTGACGTATTTCCAGTCGCATTCCAATTCTTCTGCGACCAATTGGGCCAGTCCGGTCAGTGTGCCTTGGCCCATCTCTGAGCGGGCGATGCGGATGATGACTTTCTCATCTGGACGGATCAAGACCCACACGCCTACTTCGGCTGCGGCGGGTTTGGGTTGGGCATTCAGAGACAGCGGCAGAGTGAGCCCGATGGAGAGGCCGGCACCCAGTGCTGCGCCGCCTTGGATGAATTGACGGCGTTGGATCACAAGAGAGTTCATCGGGTGTGTCCTTTAAACATTGGCGGCGGCACGGACCGCTTTGCGTACTTCCTGGAAGGTGCCGCAGCGACAAATATTGCTGATGTGGGCATCGATGTCGGCGTCGCTGGGGTTGGGATTTTGTCGCAGCAAGGCGGTGGTCGCCATGATCATGCCCGATTGGCAGTAGCCGCATTGCGGCACCTGGTGTTCGACCCAGGCTTGCTGGACCTTGCTCAGGCGACCATTTTTCTCGAGGCTCTCGATGGTTTCAACTTTTTGCTGGCCCACCGCGCTGACCGGGTAGCTGCAAGATCGAATGGCTTGGCCGTTGATCATGACCGTGCAGGAACCGCACTGAGCGATGCCGCAACCGTATTTGGTGCCAGTCAATCCCAGTTGTTCGCGCAGCGCCCACAACAAAGGGGTGTCAGGTGTCACATCGACGGTGTGCGATTTGCCATTGACTTGGATTTTTTGCATGACGCCCCCGGGAAATGAAAGTATTCATTTTCCGGGCTGCTGAAATCTGGCGCCACAGTGCATTCCCTGGGGAAGCTTTACTTCGTGGCGGGTTGGGCCGTGGTGACGCAGGCGCCCCAGCTGTCTTTCAGACCCACCGCCCGGTTGAACACCGGATGATCGGGGGTGTGATTGAGTCGGTCGGCCACGAAGTAGCCGTGGCGTTCGAATTGGAACTTCTGATCGGGCTGCGCCTGCGCCAAGCTGGGCTCGACATAACCGCGCACCACTTTCAGGCTATCGGGGTTGAGGGCCTGCAAAAAGTCCTTGCCACCGGCATCGGGGTGGGGGTCGGCGAACAATCGCTCGTACAGTCGGATTTCGGCTGGCACACCGTCAGTCACACCCACCCAAGTGATGGCCGCTTTGGCTTTCACACTGTCGGCGCCGGGGGTGCCGCTCTTGGTGCCGGCGATCACTTTGGCATGAACCTCGGTCACTGCGCCGTGGGCGTCGCGCAAGCAAGCCGTGCATTCGATCACGTAGCCACCCTTCAGGCGCACCACATTGCCGGGGAAAAGCCGTTTGTAGCCCTTGGGGGGTACTTCCTCGAAGTCCTCGCGCTCGATCCAGACCTGGGCGCCGATTTTGAACACTCGATCTGGCGGCGGCGCAATGCCTTGCGGGAGGGCACTGGCAGGCAGGGCAGGTTGGCTGCAAGTTTCGGTGTAATCGGCCGAGTCGAACACCTCGGCCCAATTGGTGAGCACCAGCTTGACCGGGTCGAGCACGGCCATGCCTCGAAGGGCTTTGTGCTCAAGGTCTTCGCGCAGGCAGCCTTCGAGGACGCTGTAATCGATCCAACTGTCCGATTTGGTGACGCCAATCCGGTCGATGAACAGGTGCAGGCTTTCGGGCGTGTAGCCACGGCGGCGCAGGCCGACGATGGTGGGCATGCGCGGGTCGTCCCAACCGCTGACCCGGCCTTCTGACACCAGTTGGGCCAGCTTGCGCTTGGAGGTCACCACATAGGTCAGGTTCAGGCGGGCGAATTCGTATTGGCGTGGTGGCGGGTCAGCCAGCAGGCCGGCTTCGATCAGGCGTTGCAGCAACCAGTCGTAGAAGGGGCGCTGGTCTTCGAATTCGAGTGTGCAGATGCTGTGGGTGATTTGCTCCAGCGCATCCTCGATGGGGTGCGCGAAGGTGTACATGGGGTAGACGCACCAGCGCGTGCCGGTGTGGTGGTGTTCGGCGTGGCGAATGCGGTAGATCGCCGGATCGCGCAGGTTGATGTTGGGCGAAGCCATGTCGATCTTGGCGCGCAAGACCATCGCCCCGTCGGTGTGGCGGCCATCGCGCATTTCGCGAAAACGTGTCAGGTTGTCGGCGGCGCTGCGGTCGCGAAACGGGCTGTTCCTGCCGGGGGTGGTGAAATCGCCCCGGCTGGCGCGCATTTCTTCAGCGCTTTGCTCGTCCACATAGGCGTGGCCAGTCTCAATCAGGGTTTCGGCGGCACGGTACATGAAATCGAAATAGTCGCTGGCCTGATAGGGGGCGGCGCTGCCTGGGGCCTGGCCCGATTGCGCCCAATCGAAGCCCAACCAACGCACGGCATCGATGATGCTGTGAACGAACTCGGTGTCTTCTTTTTCCGGGTTGGTGTCGTCAAAGCGCAAATGGCAGACGCCGCCATAGTCGCGCGCCAAGCCGAAGTTCAGACAAATGCTTTTGGCGTGGCCCACATGCAGGTAGCCATTGGGCTCGGGCGGAAACCGGGTGCGGATTTTGGCCGGGTCGGGTTGGCCTTGGGCCTGGTGCGCCGCATCGCCGGGGGTGCCCGCCCAGCGCCGCCCGGCGTAGGTGCCTTGGGCCAAATCTTGTTCGATGATCTGGCGCAGGAAATTCGAGGCTTTGGCGTCTGCGGTGACGGAAGAGGGCGTGGAATGTGGGGAGCTCATGGCCCCATTTTAAGGGCGGTCAACCACTGCCCGGTGAATGGGTCTTGTGCGTCGGGGTTGGATCTCAGGGGCGTGGACGCAGCACCATTTCACGCTCGCGCAGTTCGATGTCGAATTGGCGTAAAAAACTCTGTCCCAGCAGGGCCTGTTGCGAGGGTAAACCGACCAGACCTCGCACGACGGTGGTGTCGTTCCAAACCAAGTGTCCAGCACGCACAGGCACACCGTGGACCAACTCACCTCGGGTCTCACCGTTGGCTGTTCGAATCTGGATTTCGCGTCCGGCAGGCAAGCGGGCTTGCCGTGCTTGCTCTTCGCTGATGCTCACTGCCGTGGCCCCGGTGTCGATCATGAACACCACAGATGCATGGTTGACTTCGCCGGAAACATAGAAGTGTCCATCGGCATGGCGTGGCAAGACCAATTCGCCCCCTTGTCCGGCATAGGGTTGCAGGCTGGCGCGTTCGATCGACTCGTACCACAGCCAACCGAGGTAAATCAGCCCGCCCAAGATCAACCAGGCCAAGACGATGGCCAAAGCGGCCCAGTGGGCGGTGCGAACGGTCGAGCGATCCATGGCCAAAGTATGGCTCAAACTAAGACGCCATGGGATTGGGGTTCATGTGAACCGCCCTCGGGGCGGCGATAATCGGGGCTGTTGCATGGAGAACGCGTGGATTTTGTACTGCTGATCAAGGCCGCCATCATGGGGCTGGTCGAGGGCCTGACCGAGTTTTTACCCATTTCATCCACTGGCCACTTGATTTTGGCGGGTAGTCTGCTGGACTTTCACGATGAAAAGGCCAAGGTCTTTGACATCGCCATCCAGACTGGGGCGATTTTTGCCGTGATCCTGGTCTACTGGCCAAAAGTCTGGGGCACCTTGGTGGCTCTGCCCAGCCAGCGCGAGGCGCGCCGCTTTGCGACCAATGTCTTCATCGGCTTTTTGCCGGCGGTGGTGCTGGGCTTGCTCTTTGGCAAGGCCATTCAGGCGCACCTGTTCACGCCTCAGGTGGTGGCCACCACCTTCATTTTGGGGGGCTTGGTGATTTTGTGGGCCGAGGCGCGCCAGCGCCCCATGACCAAGCACGATCATCCCGAAGATCGTGTGCGCATCCACCATGTCGAGAACATGACCCCGCGCGACGCGTTAAAGGTCGGTCTGGTGCAATGCCTGGCCATGGTGCCCGGCACCAGCCGCAGCGGCGCGACCATCATCGGCGGTATGTTGCTGGGCCTCAGCCGCAAGGCCGCCACCGATTTCTCTTTTTATCTGGCCATGCCGACCCTGATTGGCGCCGGGGCTTATAGCCTGTACAAGCAGCGCGATATATTGGCTTGGTCCGACGCCCCCATGTTTGTCGTCGGTCTGGTGTTTTCATTCATCAGCGCCTGGCTTTGCGTGCGCTGGCTGCTGCGCTACATCGCCCACCACAGCTTTGTCCCCTTTGCCTGGTACCGCATCGCCTTTGGCGTGCTGATCTGGGTCAGCGCCCACCAGGGGTGGGTGCAGTGGGCCTGAGGGGCTTCAAATCAACTTGTCATCCGGAGTTTGAATCTTTTTGAGCGCACGGGACTTGGCGCCGGGGTTGAGCAGGGGCACGTCGGTGGGTTCGTTTTGCCACATCGGGTCGGCCAGGTCGTCGAAGGCCTGCCGCAGTTTCTCGCCCCATGAGGTGCGCAGCATGTGGAAATAGGGGTTGTTTTCGTCGATGCACAGCACCTGATCGCTTTGGAAGCGATCGGCCTGGTACACCACCATGTCCAGCGGCAAGCCCACAGAGAGGTTGGATTTCAGCGTCGAGTCCATCGACACCAAGGCGCACTTGGCGGCTTCGTTCAAGGGCGTGTCGGGCGTGAGCACCCGGTCCAGCACCGGCTTGCCGTATTTGGATTCGCCAATTTGGAAGTAGGGCGTCTCGGCGGTGGCTTCAATGAAGTTGCCCGCTGAGTAGACCTGGAACAAGCGCATTGACTCGCCCCGGATCTGGCCGCCAAAAATCAGCGAGACATTGAATTCAACCCCGGCGGCTTTGAGCGAAGCGCCGTCGCGTTGGTAGACATGGCGCACGGCCTGCCCCAGGATGCGGGCGGCGTCGAACATGCTCTTGGCGTTCCAGATGGTGATGGGCTCTTGTTCGGGGTCCTCATGCATTTTTTCGACTTGCAATATTTCGCGCACGGATTGCGCGATGCTCAGGTTGCCTGCTGACAACAGCACCATGAAGCGGTCGCCCGGCTTTTCGTAGACGATGGTTTTTCGAAAGGTGCTGATCTGATCCAAACCCGCATTGGTGCGCGAATCGGACAAAAAGACCAAGCCAGCTTTGAGTTTGATGCCAACGCAATAGGTCATGACAGTTTCTTCAGTTGATACAAGGCGTCTAGCGCCTCGCGTGGGGTCAGGGCGTCAGGGTCCAATTGTGCCAAGCGAACTTGCAGGGGACTGGGGCCGCTGTCGATGGGTTCGGGGGGCGCGGCAAACAGGTCGACTTGGGTGCGGTTGCTCTCGGCCTGTTGCTCCAACGCTTGCAGGGCATGGCGGGCGTGTTGCAACACGCCCGTGGGCATGCCCGCCAATCGGGCGACCTGAATGCCGTAGCTGCGGCTGGCCGGCCCGCTTTGTATTTCATGCAGAAAGACGATGTCGTTGCCGCTCTCGGTGGCGCTGACATGCACGTTTTGCGCTGCCCGATGGTTGGCCGGAAACTCGGTCAACTCGAAATAGTGGGTCGCAAACAGGGTGAATGACTGCGCTTTGTCGTGCAGGTGGGCGGCGATGCCCGAGGCCAAGGCCAGGCCGTCGAAGGTGGAGGTGCCGCGACCGATCTCGTCCATCAGCACCAGGCTTTGCGGGGTGGCGGCGCGCAGAATCTGCGCCGCCTCGGTCATCTCGAGCATGAAGGTCGATTGGGCATTGGCCAAATCATCGGCGGCGCCAATGCGGGTGTGGATGGCGTCGATGGGGCCCAGTTGGCAGGCACTGGCGGGCACTGGGCTGCCGATGCTGGCCAACAGAACGATCAGTGCCACCTGACGCATGTAGGTGCTTTTGCCGCCCATGTTCGGGCCGGTGATGATTTGCATCCGGTGCTGCGGGCCCAGGTCGGTGTCGTTGGCGATGAAGCCGCCGCTGGAGGCTTGTGCCAGCCGCGCTTGCACCACCGGATGGCGGCCTTGGCGAATGTGGATGCGCGGGGTGCGCACGAACTCGGGCATGCACCACTTCAGCGTCAGGCCGCGCTCGGTCAAAGCCAGCAGTGCGTCCAAGGCGGCCAGGTGTTCGGCCAGCCGGACCAAGGCCGGCACATGGGTTTGTAAAGCGTCGAGCAATTGCTCGTAGAGCCATTTCTCTCGGGCCAGGGCGCGCTCTTGGGCCGACAAGGCCTTGTCCTCAAAGGCTTTGAGTTCCAGGGTGATGAAGCGTTCGGCGTTTTTCAGGGTTTGGCGCCGGCGGTAGTCTTCGGGCACCTTGTCCAATTGGCCTTGGGTGACTTCGATGTAGAAGCCATGAACCTTGTTGAATTGCACCCGCAGATTGGCGATGCCGCTGCGCTCGCGCTCGCGCGTTTCCAGGTCGAGCAAAAAAGCGTCGCAGTTGTTTTGAATGCCGCGCAATTCATCCAGATCGGCGTCGTAGCCGTCGTTGATCACGCCCCCATCGCGCACCAATGCGGCGGGCTCGGGCAGCAGGGCGCGGGCCAATAGCTGGGCCAAATCGGGCGGGGCCTGCAGGCCTTGAGCCAGTGGCAGCAGCGCCGGATCGCCAGCCAACAAGGGCCGCAAGCCCTGGGCTCGGTGCATCGCATGGCCCAGGGCCACCAATTCGCGCGGACGCACTTGGCGCAGCGCCGTGCGCGCGCTGATGCGCTGCACATCGCTCACGCCTTTGAGGGCTTCGCGCAAGGTGCGCCATGGACCGGCACCAGCGTGTGCATCTGTGCCTTGCAAGGCACAGATGATTTGCTGGCGTTGCAGAGCCACGGTGCGATCGCGAGGCGGTTCGAGCAACCATTGCTTGAGCTGTCGGCTGCCCATGCCCGTCATGCAGGTGTCGAGCAAGGAAAACAGGGTCGGGGTGTCCTCGCCCCGCAGGGTTTGGGTCAACTCCAAATTGCGACGGGTCGTGGCGGGCAGATCGATCAAATGGTCGTTGCGCTCGACTTGCAATTGGCGCACATGGTCGAGGGCCCGACCCTGGGTGTGCTCGGCGTAGGCCAATAGGGCACCGGCGGCGGCATGGGCCTGGGGCAATTCTTCGGCTTGCCAGGCTTGCAGGCTTTGCGCCTGCAGTTGTTCCAGCAGCTTGCGTTGGCCCAGGGTGGGGTCGAATTGCCATGCCGGGCGCAGTGCATGCGGGCAGGGCAGGTGCCAGCCCATGATCTGCTCGCGGGTGGAGTCTTGGCTGCAAATCACCTCGCTGGGTGTGATGCGTGCCACCCATTGTGGCAACTCGTCGAGCGCGCATTGGGTCAGCCGAACCACACCCTGGGTCACGCTCAGCCAAGCCAGTCCACAGCCGTCGGGTCGCGCTGCTCGTGGTCCCAAATGGATGGCCAGCAAATACGATTCGGTTTTGTCGGCCAGCAACTCAAAGTCGGTCAGGGTGCCTGGGGTCACCACCCGGACCACCTGGCGCTCGACGGGCCCCTTTGATGCGCCCACTTCCCCCACCTGTTCGCAAATGGCGACCGACTCACCCGTCTTGATCAGGCGCGCCAAGTAGGTATCGACCGAGTGAAAGGGGACCCCAGCCATGACCACCGGCTTGCCTGCCGATTGGCCACGCTGGGTCAGTGTGATGTCGAGCAACCGAACGGCTTTTTCGGCGTCGTCAAAAAACAGCTCATAAAAGTCGCCCATGCGGTAAAACACCAGCGTGTCCGGGTACTGCTCCTTGATGGCCAGGTACTGCGCCATCATGGGGGTGTGTTTAGACGTGTCCAAGCCCCCGCTGGGTGCGTTTGATGGCTGTTCGTCGATTTCTTGTTTTTCCTTTGTCATTCAATCACTTACAGCGTTCTTTAGGCCTCTTGGCTCGCTCATTTGCCACCATGTCCCGTCATCTTTCCACGTCCCTTAGGGGGACTAGAAGGGGATCGCTTGATCCTCTGTTCTGCTACGCTCCAGTTTACTCCCCCTTGAACGGAAAATCGTTGTCCAACAAGGGTTTGCGTCAGGAAATCAGTCCCCCGACGCGATTTCTCTGTTCTTTCGAGAGGATGGCGATGTAGCTTGACGAATCCAGCCAAGGCCCGGCTCCTGACGTTGCGGCCAGCGAGTCGAAGCGGGCGGCTTCTTGGCGCGCCGAGCTCAACGACAACTTCTGCAAGCTTCGCAAGCTCGAATTGCCTCCCGTGCGCGCTTTCTTGTCGTCGGTGATCACAGCTTGGTTGATCTTCATCGCGAAGGCGATGGAGGACAGCTCGCCCTTGCCAAGCTTCTTCCTGCTCTCCAATAGCTTGATGGCCTGAAGGTCGCCGATGTCGCAGGAGTGGGCGGCGAACCCGCCCCGAGCCTGTTCTTGGGTCAGGCGCTGCATGAGCTCGGTCTCAGCCGGAGTCGAGGCCTTTCGCGGCTTGGTCAGACATTCATAGCGCACGAAGCTGGTGACGCAAAACTCGCAGTGAGCCTCTTTGGCGGCGGCGTGCAGCCTTGCCGACGACAGCACGTTCCACACCGAGCATGTGTCGGCGACATTGATCAAATGGAATTTCGACGGATCAATGGCCATGCAGCGTCCGGCCGTAGAAATTCGCGATCTCGACGAGTTCGCTATGGCTGCACAGCAGGGCTTCCGCAAGCCGCCCGATGCTGATCACGTCGGAGCTGAAAGCCTCGAAGCACAGGCTCACATAGAAGTCCGATAGACCAAGCTCCAAGAGGTGGGCCTTGCGCTGGCGTTGGGTTGGATTGAGGCTCTCGGGAAGTTCGGGATCGATCTTCTCCTTAAGAGGCACGCGCAGGATTCCGCGTAGACATCGCGAGGGACTGCTCGGTCCTCGTGTCCAAGGGCGGCGCGAAGACTGGCGGCGGCAGCCTCGCCGTGCCCTTTGAAGTATTCGCCGCTGGGCGAGAAGTCAAAAATCGTGGTCTGACGCCCAAGCTCCCGCATTAAGAAGTCTTCGGTCTCGCACAGGTAGAGAAAGTCTTGGACGGCCCGGCGGTCTTCTTTCGTAAAGTCATTGCCGTGTGCCCGGTAGAGCGTCTCGGTTTGCTCGAAGGGGGCCACCTGTTCGTTCGAGATGAAGAACTTGAAGTCGCATCGGTAGTGGTCAGCCAGGATTAAGATGTCGTCGCCGGTTGGTTCAACCTGGCCGGCTTCGATGGCTGTCAGGCGGGCGGCGTCAATCCCGGTCGCGGAAGCGACCTCGATGACGGACTCCTCGAGCTGCCCTCGATATTTGGCGAGCTTGGAGCCCAGTGTTTTCAGGTCGATGGCCATTGCTGCCTATGATATGCGGATGGAAGCGTCCGGCATTTGGATTTGGTGTCTGTAAGGTGGTCGTGCCCCAATCGCCCGAACGGGCAACCAGCTGGAAAATAGCGGCCGGCGATGAATCGCGCGGCAATTGATATGGGGCGCTGAGCAGCGCGACCGCATATCAATGATTTCCAGTCGTTACCCGCATGCTGCTGCAGCATTGGGGTGTAAGCGCGAGATCCGGTTTGGTCCCCCGTCGAGGGGCCGTTCCATGCCGCTTTGAGGCCTTCGGAGATACGATTCGCGGTCGCGGATCGAGGCGCTCTGGCACTGCAAATCAGGGGGGCGGTTCCGTCAAGTGTCCACGCGATCGTAGGGGATCAGGTGGGGACCAGGCGCATGACTTACTGAAAAAACGTCGTGCAAATCAATGGTCTTTCAGTCGCCCGTGAGTAGTGGGCCATCATGGGCGTGTGGCCGGCGTGGGCAAAGGCTTCGGCGCTGGTGTGATCGGGTCCCTTGCTCATCCGTCAGGCGGCGATGTTCGCTTTTCTATTTTGGAGGTGTGAAGGTCAGGGGGGAGGGGTGTGCAGGGTTCACATCAATAGACACCATTTGGCTTGCGCCACCAAGCCCTTTGATGGGTATCCTACAACATCCCGCATGACCGCCCTGCTTGAAATGAAATTTATAATATATAAGAGTTACAAATATTGGTAGATGTCCGTATGTGCGTGCTCTGGTGATGGCTCAGAACCATGTCGAAATTTCACGTCCTGTAATTCACAAATGACCCAAGATACATTGTTTCAAAGAGTGAGTTGTTTGATTTGACTGGAGTCGCTGAATTAGAAAAATCAAAATTGCAAAACGTAATTTAAGGTCCTACTTGTACCCATCGACTGCACTTAGCGGAACTCTGGCATGCCTGGTGATTGAAAGAACTCGAAAATTGAATCAACAACAACAGCAAGATATTTTCAGAATAAGCCAGTCTCCAGATGGGGTCAGACAAAATCCTTTGTTTTCATCTTGTTGCCGGTTTCGGGACGGTTACGCTCCATCCACACCATACCAGGCGCTACCTGCCTGAGTGGGACGAAGCATCCACTGGCTGCGCCAAGCTCATCTTGTCCTCGACGCTGGCAAATTGGCTGTATTTACCCAGCACCTGAACCATCTGGCCGTAAATGCGAGGGTTGCCTGCCAGACACTCGCGCTGCTCCAGAAAGTCGGCCTCGCCGCTGAAGTTGCCCACCAGGCCACCGGCCTCGATCACCAGCAGCGAGCCTGCAGCCACGTCCCAGGGCGACAAGCCGGTTTCGAAAAAGCCGTCGGTGAAGCCGGCGGCCACATAGGCCAGATCGAGTGCGGCGGCGCCTGGGCGGCGCAGCGCAGCGGTCAGGCGCATCATGTCGCCCATCAGTCGCAGGTACTGGTCGATGTTGTCGCCGGGGCGAAACGGAAAGCCGGTGGAGATCAGGCACTCGCTCAGGCGCAACCGTTTGCCCACGCGCATGCGCCGTTCGTTCATGAAAGCGCCTCGACCACGGGTGGCGGTGAACAAGTCATTGCGGGTGGGGTCGTAAACCACCGCCTGCTCGATGCGCCCCTTGACTTGCAAAGCGATGCTCACGCAATAGACCGGAAAGCCATGGATGAAGTTGGTCGTGCCGTCGAGGGGGTCGATGATCCAGACGTGGTCAGATTTTGGGTTGCCGCGCGTCTGGCCCGATTCTTCGGCCCAAATGCCGTGGTCGGGGTAGGCGGTCAGCAGGGTGTCGATGATGGCCTCTTCGGCCGCTTGATCCACCTCGGTGACGAAGTCATTGGACTGTTTCTGCGACACCCGCACGGCTTCGACGTCGAGCGCGGCCCGGTTGATGATGGCGCCGGCAGCGCGTGCGGCCTTGATGGCCATGTTGAGCATGGGGTGCAATGAGGTGGACATGGGTTGTGGTCCGGGCGTGAGCCTCGGCGTGATGAGCAAAAAACCGCTGGTCGATGCCAGCGGCGACAATAGCCGTATTTTACGCCACCCAGCCATGAAAACCCGCTTCATCCTGATCGAGACCAGTCACGCCGGCAATGTGGGCGCTGCCGCTCGGGCACTCAAGGTGATGGGTTTCGATGAACTGGTGTTGGTCAAGCCGCGCTGGGCCAATGTGCTGCGGCGCGAGGAAACCATCCAGCGCGCCAGTGGGGCACTGGATGTCTTGCGTCAGGCCCGCATTGTCGAGACCCTGGATGAAGCGCTCGATGGCCTGACTCACCTGTGCGCCACCGCCATGGTGCCGCGAGATTTTGGCCCACCCACCTTGGGCCCGCGTGAGCACTTGGGCGAACTGGCCCGGCGCGACTCACCCCCGGCAGGCGTGGGATTTTTGTTTGGTTCCGAGCGTTTTGGCATGAAAAACGACGATGTTTACCGTTGCCATGCGGCGCTCAGCATACCGACCAACCCCGAGTTTGGCTCACTCAATCTGGCCAGTGCAATCCAGGTGGTGGCCTACGAGTGGCGCATGGCGTTGGGCGGTTATGACCTGCAAGACCCCAGGCCGTGTGCAGCGCAGGCCGATGCGCAGGCCGTGGCTGGTCTGTTGTCGCATTGGGAGCAGTCGCTGGTCGAGATCGGTTTTCTGGACCCCATGGCGCCCAAAAAGCTCATGCCGCGTTTGCAACAGTTGTTCAACCGGGCCCAGTTGACGACCGAGGAAGTTCATATTTTGCGCGGCATCGCCCGCCAGATGGCGCATGCCGCAGGTCAGAAAAGGCTAGACTAGCGTCATGTTTGCTCGCATGCGCTCTGACATCCAATGCATCCTGGAACGTGACCCGGCGGCCCGCAGCCGTTTTGAGGTCATCACCTGCTATCCCGGCTTGCATGCCGTGTGGATGCACCGCATGGCGCACGCCTGCTGGACCTCGGGCTTCAAGTGGTTGGGCCGGGCCCTGTCGCATTTGGGCCGCTGGCTGACGGGCATCGAAATTCACCCCGGTGCCGTCTTGGGCGACCGCGTGTTCTTTGATCACGCCATGGGCGTGGTGGTGGGCGAGACCGCCGAGATCGGCGAGGGCTGCACCATTTACCAAGGGGTGACTTTGGGCGGCACTTCGCTCTACAAGGGCGTCAAGCGTCACCCGACCCTGGGCAAGAACGTGGTGGTGGGCGCCGGGGCCAAGGTGTTGGGCGGCTTTGTGGTCGGCGATGGCGCCAAAATCGGCAGCAATGCGGTGGTGACCAAGCCGGTGCCGGCGGGGGCCACGGCGGTGGGCATTCCGGCGCGCATCATCGAGTCACAAGCGGGTGTCAGCGCCGATGTCAGCCCGTTCAATGCTTACGGCATCACGCAGCAAGACGATCCCCTCAGTCAGGCCTTGCAGCAACTGATCGAGCATGCCGCGCAACAAGAGCGCCAGATCGAGCAATTGCGTGAAGCTTTGGAAAAGCTCGCTCCGGGCGCCTGCGCGTCAGACCCGGCCAGCGACAAGCAGTTGCCAGTGGACCAAATGAGCAAGATGGTCTGAATAATTGGGGTCAAATAATTGGGGTCAGACCCCAATAAGCCAAGATGGAATTTGCTTTTGCGACGCCAGATGAGTGGCTGCTTGAATTGGCCGTGCGATTGCGTGCCCACCGATTGGCGCAAGGGCTGCGCCAGGTCGATCTGGCCCGAATGGCTGGTGTGTCGGTCGGCACGATCAAGGCACTGGAGCATTCAGGTTCGTGCTCGATGCAAGCCTGGATTCGGGTGGTCGGGGCTTTGGGGCTGACGGATGCTCTTGAGTCCTTGTTCGTGTTGCCCAAACATTCCATTGCCCAAATGGTTCAAATCGATCAACTGACGCGTCAACCGCGTCAGCGTGTGCGCTCGAAAGGTCAACCATGAAAACGCTGGGCGTGCGTTACTGTGGCTGGGGCGAGGACCGGCTTTGGGGCACGTTGGCTGACGACGGCCGGACACTGTTGTTCGAGTATTCGGAACAAGCGCTGGCTGAAGGCTTGAATCTGTCGCCGCGTCACTTGCCGCTGAGTACGCAATCCTTTGGTGGCTTCCCCATGCATCAGTGGCGTCTGCCCGGTTTGATTGCCGATGCATTGCCCGACGGTTGGGGCTTGCTGCTGATGGATCGACTGTTTCGTCAGCAGGGTTTGACGCCCACACCTTTGGATCGATGGGCTTTCTTGGTGGATCGGGCCATGGGTGCTTTGCGCTTTGAGCCTCATGTGGAAGTGGGCGACGCCGTGGAGAGTTGGAGCTTGTTGAAGTTGGCAAACGAATCGGCTTCGGTGATGTCGGGCAAGGCCACGGAGCTGCTGCCCAGCTTGATCAAGATGGGTGGCTCGCCACAGGGGGTACGCCCCAAGGCGCTGGTGCTATACGACGCTGCCACCCAGCAGGTCAGTACCCGGGCCAACGACCCAGGCCAATAAAACAGTTCGATTGGTTGTCCCATTTCCACCTGGCGGTGTGGCCGATGTGGCCGCGAGGCATCTGGCCGGGTTTCTTCAGACCAAGATCAATCAATCGGTGATTGTTGATAACAGAGCCGGTGCCGATGGCGTGCTGGCGGCCCAAGAGGTATTGCGCAGTGGCAGCGACGGGCATACGGCCTGATTGGACATATTTCTGTTGCAGGAATTCGTCAATGCGTTGCAAGCGTTCGGCTGAGAAACCAGCATCGATCGGAGAGATTGAATGGTTCATGGATGGCCTAACTTCTTCTTAAAGAAGGCATTTGTATCGATGGAGTAATTTAATCCATCTAAAAAAATAATGAATCCCAGTCAGGCTGGGCTGAGCAGAGCAGGTGACTCAAGCCCTGCGTGAGCGAATCGCCGTTTTGGGCCGAAAGGCCTTGCAGAATTCGTCGCGGGTTTCCAGATAGGGCCCGCCGATCAGGTCGATGCAGTAGGGCACGGCAGCAAAAATGCCGTCCACCGACTGTTGACCCTGGGCGTCTTTCAGGCCGCCCAGCGTTTCCTGGATGGATTTGGGCTGGCCCGGCAGGTTGATGATCAGGCTTTGGCCACGGATCACCGCCACCTGGCGCGACAAAATGGCCGTGGGTACGAAACGCAGGCTGATCTGGCGCATCTGTTCACCAAACCCCGGCATGACCTTGTCGGCCACCGCCAGAGTGGCTTCGGGCGTCAGGTCGCGCGGGGCCGGTCCGGTGCCGCCAGTGGTCAGCACCAGGGCGCAGCCCGCCTGAGACAAATCGATCAGGGCCTGGCTGATTTGCGCGGGCTCGTCCGGAATCAGGCGCGGGATGAATTCGATCGGGTTGTACAAGGCGCGGGTCAGCCATTCGCGCAGAGCCGGCAGGCCTTTGTCCTCGTAGACGCCAGTAGCAGCCCGGTCGCTGACGGAGACGATGCCGACTTTGACTGGGTCGCAGCGCGGGTCACTGGTCGAATGTGGGGTGTCAGGGTTGCTCATGGTTGACCAAGTGTTGCTTGATGATCTGGAACAGTTCTCGGTACGCCCGCCCCTGGCGCGGGGCCAGTCCTTGGGATTCGGTCTTGGCGTTGGCCGGGTTGTCTTTGCGGGCTTGGCGCATCAGCGCTCGCAATTGCTGGCTGTCGCTGTTCGGAAACGCCGCCATCCAATCCGACAGGGCGTCTTCGGTGGCGATCAGGGCATCGCGCCATTGCTCGGCCTGGTGCAGCAAGGCGGTTTCGGCTGCGCTGCCCTTGTGCTGGTCGTGCAAGGCTTGGCGAATGGCCTCGACATCGTCTGGATCGAGTTGGCGCATCAGCTTGCCCACATACTGCATCTGACGGCGGCGGCCCTCGAAGTTGGTGATGCGGCCCGCCTCGTCGACGGCCTCCAGCAGTTTGTCGTTCAGGTGGCCCAGACCCAGCAAGCGCTCGCGCAAATCGGCGCGCAGGGTCAGCAAGGCCTCGCCCAGCTCCTGGCGCTCGGCGCTTTCCCGTTTCAGGTCGGTCTTGCTGGCACTGTCGGTGCCTTTGAGTTCGGCTTTCAGTTCCAGATCGAGTTCACTGCCCTCGGCAACGAAGACGCCTTTGACAAAATAGCCTTTTTTCGGTTTTCGTGACATACGCCAAGTATCATAGCCCCACCTATGACCCAAGCGCACGATTCCACCCGCCCCCTGCCGGGATTTCAATACAGCCGCAGGCAATTCGAAGACATGGTGGACGCCGCCCTCGGCCACGCCAAAAAACTGGGCGCCACCGACGCCGGTGCCGAAGCCTCTGAAGGGTGTGGCCTGAGCGTTTCAGTGCGCAAGGGAGAGTTAGAGAACATCGAGCGCAACCGCGACAAATCTCTGGGCATCTCGGTGTATGTGGGGCAGCGTCGAGGCAGCGCCAGCACCTCGGATTTTTCACCCCAAGCCATCGAGCGCACCGTCCAGGCGGCTTTCGACATCGCCCGTTTCACCGCCGAAGACCCCGCCGCTGGTTTGCCCGACGAGCAAGACATTGCCCGCCACCACCCCGACCTCGATTTGTTTCACCCCTGGGACATCGGCAGCGAGCAGGCCGCCGAGCTGGCCCTGCGGTGCGAAGCTGCGGCCCTGCAAACCGATGCCCGTATCAGCAACAGCGAAGGTGCGGCGGTGTCGGCGCAGCAAAGCCATTTTTTCAGCGCCCATACCCGTGGCTTTCGTGGCGGCTATGCCAGCTCGCGCCACAGTGTGTCGGTGGCACCCATTGCGGGCACGGGCGAGGACATGCAGCGCGACGCTTGGTACAGCTCGATGCGCCGTGCCAGCGATTTGGCCAGCCCCGAGGCGGTCGGGCGCTACGCCGCCGAGCGAGCGCTCAGTCGCCTGGGCTCACGCAAGATCAGCACCCGCAGCTGCCCGGTGCTGTTCGAGTCGACCTTGGCTGCGGGTTTGTTGGGGCATTTCATTCAGGCCATCAGTGGCGGTGCGCTGTATCGCAAAAGCACATTTTTGCTCGATTCACTCGGCAAGCAGGTGTTCCCGCGCCACATCCGCATCCACGAAGACCCCTATGTGCCCATGGGCAAGGGCAGTTCACCCTTTGACGAAGAAGGCGTGGTGCCGCAAAAGCGCGACATCGTGACTGACGGTCGTGTGCAGGGCTATGTGCTGGGCAGTTATTCGGCCCGAAAACTCGGACTGCGCACCACCGGCAATGCGGGCGGATCGCACAACCTGACCCTGACGTCCAGACAGACCCGCGCAGACGACGACCTGGACGCCATGCTGCGCAAGCTGGGCACCGGCTTGTTCGTGATTGAACTGATGGGGCAGGGGGTGAATTACGTCACTGGCGATTATTCGCGCGGGGCCAGTGGATTCTGGGTCGAAAATGGGCAGATCGCCTATCCGGTTCAAGAGATCACCATCGCCGGCAACCTGACCCAGATGTACAAAGGCATCCAGGCCGTGGGTGCCGATGCCTACAACTACGGCGCCAAGACGGTCGGCTCGGTGCTGATCAACCGCATGAAAATCGCCGGTTCCTGAATGGACAACCGGCTTGGCTTGGCTCAGGCCAAGGCGGCCTTGACCGCAACGCTGACCTGCCCCATGTCGGCCTTGCCGGCCAGTCGGGTTTTGACCGCGCCCATCACCTTGCCCATGTCGCCGGGGCCGCTGGCGCCCAGTTCGGCCACGATGGCTCGCACCTCGGCGTCGATCTCGTTGGCCGACAGGCGGGCAGGCAGGTAGACCTTGAGCACCTCGATCTCGGCGGCCTCGACAGCGGCCAGATCGGCGCGACCGGCTTGCTCGTAGGCGGTGATGGAATCTTTGCGTTGTTTGATCAGTTTGTCGACGATGGCAATGACGGCCACATCATCAAGGCTGACGCGTTCGTCGACTTCCTTTTGCTTCATGGCCGCTTGCAACAGGCGGATGGTGCCCAGCCGTGCACTGTCTTTGGCGCGCATGGCGGTTTTCATGTCTTCGGTGATTTGGTCTTTGAGGCTCATGGTCTATCCTTCGTCACTTCAAAACAAAGGCCCGCGCGGGCGTCCCCGGGCGAGCCTGTCTGGGCTGATGCCTGGTGGATCAGTACAGCTTCTTGGGCAGTTGCATGCTGCGCACGCGCTTGTAATGGCGCTTGACGGCGGCGGCCTTCTTGCGCTTGCGCTCGGAGGTGGGTTTTTCGTAAAACTCACGGGCGCGCAGTTCGGTCAGCAGTCCCAGTTTTTCAATGGTGCGCTTGAAGCGGCGCAGGGCGACTTCAAACGGCTCATTTTCTTTCACGCGGATGGTTGTCATTGACAGTCAATTTTCAAAGGTGTGCGGTCAGCGGGTAGGCAGCAAGATCGATCGAATCTGCCTGCCATGACTGCGAAGTCCCCGACAAGAGGTGATCAGGCCGTCGGGTGTTTGCCAGCAAAACCAGCATTATAGCGTTAAATAACGTCGCCGATAAAGCGCCGGATGCCCCGTTCCGCCCCAGGGGCCATGCGGGCGTGGCGCAATTCGATCCGGGGGTGGGGCCGGGTCCTGCGCGCCACGGTTCGGGCGCGACCCGGTTTGAGCAATGCATTGGCATTGAACCGGTCAAAACGCCGCAGGCCAGGATGCTGTCATCGTTGGCCTCGGGCATTTTTATCGCAACTGTGAATGATGCGATGAGATGATTGTTGATCCAAAGATATTGAAATGTATATTATTTCAAAAATTCGTCGATCAGCCGCGCCAGCGCCTGCGGCTGGTCGTGGTGCAGCATGTGCCCGGCGTCTTCGATGCGGGCATGGCTGAGTTGGGGCACGGCCTTCATGCGCTCCTGGAACATCTCCAGGGTGTAGCTGCCCTTCCACCATTGAGCCAGGCTGTCGTCGCTGGCCACCACGCACAGGGTCGGGGCGGTGATGCGGGCAAAAATCTCTTGCACTTCGTCGACCCGATACAGGTTGGCATTGATGATCTTGTGCGCCGCATGGCCCTGAATCACCCATTGCCCTGAGGCGTCTTGGCGTGCCCAGCGCTGTGCCAGCCAAGCTGCCTTGTCGGGGCTCAGGCGGGGGTTGTTTTTGCGCAGGCGTTCGGCCACGGCGTCGCCACTGGCATAAGGTTTCAGACCCAACTCGCCGCGCCGGTATTGGCGCAATTCATCGAGCCATTGGGCGTAGCGCTTGGGGGCTTGGGCCGGGCGGGTGGGCGCCATGCCAAAGCCCTCTAGGTTGATCAACTTGCGCACACGTTCGGGTCGCACCCCCGCGTACATCATGGCCACGTTGCCGCCCATGCTGTGGCCCAGCAGATCGACTGGCCCTTCGGGGGCCCAATGGTCCAGCAGGGCGTCGAGGTCGGCCAGGTAGTCGGGAAACCAAAAATTGTCGATGGCACCGGCGTCGGTCAGGCCGTAACCGCGCCAGTCGGGGGCCAGGATGTGGCGCTGCTGGCGCATGGCGTCGACCATGAATTGGAAAGAATCGGCCACGTCCATCCAGCCGTGCACCATGAACAAGGTCGGCTGGTCGAGCTGGGGCTGGCCCCATTCCAAAAGGTGGTAATTCAGGCCCCGGATGGGGACAAACACGCTACGTGCAGGATGTTGGGAGGTGTACATTCATCCCATCATAAGGACTTTCGCCATGGCCTCCCCATTGCCTGATGACCACTACCCTCGCATGATGCGCGAGTTCGCCTGGCAGGTGCCGCGTCGTTTCAACATGGCCCAGGTTTGCGCCGCCCGTTGGGCCGCACGTGCCGATGCCGGGCACAGGGTGGCGATCATCGAGCACGCGGTTCAGGGACCGGCGCGGCGCTTCAGCTATGCCCAGCTGCAACAGACCGCCGACCGCTTGTCGCATCAGTTGCGGCGCCATGGCGTGCGTGCCGGCGATCGGGTGGCGCTGGTGTTGCCGCAACGCTTCGAGACGGCGGCGGCCTACATCGCCATTTTGCAAATGGGGGCTGTGGCCGTGCCTTTGTCGTTGTTGTTTGGCCCCGATGCCTTGTCTTACCGTTTGGCCGACAGTGGGGCGGTGGCCGCTGTGGTCGATGAGCAGTCGGTGGCACAGCTGCAGGGCGTGCGCGCGTTGTGCCCAGGTTTGCGCACCTTGGTCGGGGTGGGTGGGGCGGCGGCTCAGTGCGAATTGCCCTGGCCTTCATCGGGTCGTGCGCGCCGCTGGCCGCTCAGCCGCACTGGGGCCGATGATCCGGCGGTGCTGATTTACACCAGCGGCACCACCGGCCCGCCCAAGGGCGCCCTGATTCCGCACCGAGCGCTGATCGGCAATTTGACAGGCTTTGTGTGTAGCCAGAACTGGTTTGGTTTTGACCCCAAACGGCAGCGTCGGCACGAGAGCGACGCGGTGTTTTGGTCGCCTGCCGATTGGGCATGGACTGGCGG
Source organism: Alphaproteobacteria bacterium (assembly GCA_030054175.1). Taxonomy (GTDB): domain Bacteria; phylum Pseudomonadota; class Gammaproteobacteria; order Burkholderiales; family Burkholderiaceae_C; genus Limnohabitans. Next base: position 51,703 of record JASGCM010000017.1, read on the forward strand.
GCTGATGGATGCCTTGCTGCCCACGCTGTACTTTGGTCGCCCCATCGTCGCCTGGGCGGGGCGTTTCAATCCCGAGCTGGCCTTCGGTTTGATGCAGGAACACCGGGTCAGCCATACCTTTTTGTTTCCGACCGCGCTCAAGGCGATGATGAAGGCCTACCCTGAACCGGCGAAAGAGTTTCAGTTGCAACTGCGCGCCATCATGAGCGCCGGCGAGGCCGTGGGTGACGCTGTGTTCGCTTTTTGCCGCGAACAACTGGGGGTGGTGGTCAACGAAATGTTTGGTCAGACCGAGATCAATTACATCGTGGGCAATTGCGCCATGAACGATCAACGCGACCAGGGCGTGGGTTGGCCGGCCAAGCCCGGCAGCATGGGCAAGGGCTACCCCGGTCACTGGGTTGATGTGATCGACGAAGAGGGTCGCCCGGTGGCCGACGGTGTGCCCGGAGACGTGGCTGTGCACCGCACCAACCAGCTAGGCCAGCCCGATCCGATTTTCTTTTTGGGCTATTGGAACAATCCCGAGGCCACCGCAGGCAAGTACAGTGGCGATTGGTGCCGCACCGGCGACTTGGCGCTGCGCGATGCCGATGGCTACCTGTGGTACCAGGGGCGGTCTGACGATGTGTTCAAGTCGGCGGGTTACCGCATCGGGCCCAGCGAGATCGAGAACTGCTTGGTCAAGCATCCAGCGGTGGCCAATGCCGCCGTCGTGCCCAAGCCCGACCCGCAGCGCGGCGCGTTGGTCAAGGCCTATGTGGTGCTGGCGCCCGGCCATGCCGGTGACGCGGCCTTGGTGCAAGCCTTGAAAGACCATGTGCGCGGCTTGCTCGCACCCTACGAGTACCCCAAAGAGATCGAGTTCATCGAGGCTTTGCCCATGACCACCACCGGCAAGGTGCAACGCCGGGTGCTGCGCTTGCAGGAAGAAGAGCGGGCCCGCCAGCGGCCATAATCACACCATGATGGAATCTTTGCTTGCCGTGTTGTTGGCCTACCTGATCGGGTCCTTGTCGTTCGCGGTGTTGGTCAGCCGCCTGATGGGTCTGAGCGACCCGCGCACCTATGGCAGCGGCAACCCCGGTGCCACCAATGTGCTGCGCTCGGGCAACAAGGCCGCTGCGGCGCTGACCTTGCTGTTGGACGCCGCCAAGGGCTGGTTGCCGGTCTGGGTGGTGGCTCATTGGGGGGGCGACTGGGGACTGAGCGACGCGGTGCTCGCGCCGGTGGCGTTGGCCGCCTTTGCCGGTCATGTCTGGCCGGTGTTTTTCCGCTTCCAAGGCGGCAAAGGGGTGGCCACGGCGGCGGGCGTGTTGATGGGTATCCAGCCTTTGCTGGGGCTGGCCACCCTGGCCACTTGGCTGATCCTGGTGTTTTTCAGCCGCACCTCATCGCTGGGTGCCATCGGCGCGGCGGTGTTCGCACCGTTTTTCTACCTGTTGGGGGTCGAGGTGGCTTGGCCGGGGCAACCCGGTCTGGGGCTGGCCATTGTGACCATGGGGGCGATCTTGCTGTACCGCCACAAAGCCAATATCGGCCGACTGCTCAAGGGCACCGAGCCGCGCTTGGGGCAGGGCAAACGAGACTGAGCTTCAGTCGCGGAAGTTGTTGAAGCCCAGCGGCAACTCGGTCATTTCTTTGCGGATCAGGGCCATGGCAGCTTGCAGGTCATCGCGCTTGGCGCCACTGACGCGCACGGCCTCGCCCTGTATCGCCGCTTGCACTTTGATCTTGCTGTCTTTGATCAGGCGCTGGATTTTCTTGGCGGTTTCGGACTCGATGCCGTTGCGCACCTTGACCACTTGCTTGACCTTGTCGCCGCCAATCTTTTGGACCGAGCCGACATCCAGAAAACGCACATCTACGTTGCGCTTGGTCAGTTTGTTGCGCAAGAGGTCTTCGACCTGAGTCAGCTGGAACTCGGCATCGCCAAAGAGGTTGATCTCTTTGTCTTTGAGCTCGATGGCCGCTGAGGTGCCTTTGAAGTCAAAGCGCGTGCCGATCTCTTTGGCCGCGTTCTCGACCGCATTTTTGATTTCGACCAGGTTCGCTTCGCAAACGGTATCAAAAGAAGGCATGATTTCGGTCCATTCAAGTCGCACAATGCGACAATTCTCCCATGTTCGTCGAACAACAGGTAGCCCTGCAACCCTACAACAGCTTTGGCATCGCCGCCCGGGCCCAGCACTTGGTGCGGGTGCGTGGCGCTGACGACGTGCGCGCCGTGCTCGCTGGCCCCTGGGCACAGCACCCGCTCTTTGTGTTGGGTGGGGGTAGCAACATCGTGTTGACCGGCGATGTGCGCGCCCTGGTCTTGAAGGTGGAAAACCGGGGTCGGCGTTTGCTGGGCGAAAACGACAAAAGCTGGCTGATCGAGGCAGAAGCCGGCGAAAACTGGCATAAATTGGTGCATTGGACCCTGATGCAGGGCTGGCCCGGGCTTGAGAACATGGCCCTGATTCCGGGCACGGTGGGTGCTTCTCCGGTGCAAAACATCGGTGCCTACGGGGTCGAATTGCAAGACCGTTTCGATTCGCTCGACGCCATCGATCTGCAAAGCGGGCGCGAGTTTCAACTGCGGGCCGACCAATGCGCTTTTGCTTACCGCGACTCGGTGTTCAAGCACGGGCCTGACACCCGTTGGGGCGCGTCCAGTGCCATGGGCTTGGCCGGTCGGGCGCTGATTCTGCGGGTTCGTTTTCGCCTGTCCAAGCGCTGGCGCCCCGAATTGGGCTATCAGGACTTGGAACGCAAACGTGCCGAACATCCCGGCGCACCGATCACGCCGCTACAGGTTTTTGAATGGGTCTGCGAGGTGCGCCGCGCCAAGCTGCCCGACCCGGAGGTGATCGGTAATGCGGGCAGTTTCTTCAAAAACCCGACGGTCACCCCGGAGCAGTGCGCCGACATCATCGGGCGCGATCCCAAAGTGGTGTTCTATCACCTGCCAGACGGGCGCATCAAGCTGGCCGCAGGTTGGCTGATCGATGCCTGTGGCTGGAAGGGCAAATCGATCGGTCATGCCGGTGTGTACGAGCGTCAAGCCCTGGTCTTGGTCAACCGGGGGGGGCGCAACAACCCCTGCACTGGCGGCGAGGTCATGACCCTGGCGCGGGCCATCCAGACCAGTGTCTACGAGCGCTTTGGCATCATGCTCGAACCCGAGCCTGTGGTGGTCTGAGGCAGGGGCCGGCGCTTACCAGGCGCGCAATACCCCCAGCGCGAAGGGCAGACTGCCCGCCGCTGCCAGAGTGGATAAGGTGACCAAACCGGCGACATAAGGACCGTCAAAGCCCATGCGTGCGCTCAGCACATAGCAGCTGGACGCGGTGGGCAGGGCCGAGAACACCAGCAAGACCGTGGTTTGCAAGGGGTCCAGACCCCAGATCGTGGCCAAGCCCCAGGCGCACACGGGCATCAACAGGTGCTTGATGCACAGCAAAGCCAGCGTCAGCACTCGACCTTGGCCCAGGCGATGCAACTCTAGTCCAGCGCCTGCGGCCATCAGACCCAGCGGAATCGACGACTGGCCGATGCGACCCAAGGTGGGCGAGAGCCAGTCGGGGATATGCAGGCCCGCCAAGTTAAAGGCCAAGCCGCCCAAGGTCGCCATGATCAGGGGGTTGCGCGAGAGTTCGCGCGCCAGTCCTTGGCTGCCTTGGCGTGCCATGGGCCAGACCGCCGCCACATTGAACATGGGCACGCAAAACCCGATCAGCACCGCGAATTGCTGTACCCCGGCAGGCCCCAGCAGCCGCTCGGCCAGTGCCAAACCAAAAAATGAGTTGAAGCGAAACGCCACCTGCGCCGCTCCGGCGTGCTGGTGCGGGCTGAAATGACCACGCAAGACGGGCAAGTGGGGCAGGGCGTAACTGAGTGCGATGCCCGAGAGCCCCAGTGTCAGGCCAGCGCCAATCATGCTCGATGCTGCGACCAAGTCGAGTGGTGCGCGGCTGATCGAGTGAAACAGCAGGACCGGGAACAGAAAGAAGTAAACCAGGCTTTCGACCGGTTGCCAAATCGATCGGCCCAGGCGGGTGTAACGACAGATCAGGTACCCGCACAAGATCAGCGAGAAGTCGGGTAAGAGCAACTGGGCGATGTTCACCCCAAGAGCATAACTTTGATCTGCGACAAGCCTTGGGGGTATCGTCCCCAGAATAACATTGGGCCTGTATTTCAGGGAGGTTTTTCAAATGACATTCAATCGCATCTTCGGGGCTTTGGCCCTGTCCGCCGTGGCCGCCGCAGCGCTGGCCCAAGGCTACCCCAATCGTCCGGTCAAGCTGGTTGTGCCGTTCGCCCCAGGTGGCACCACCGACATCGTGGCCCGTGTGATTGCCGAGCCCTTGGGCAAGGCCATGGGCCAAAGCGTGGTGGTCGAGAACAAGGCCGGTGGCGGGGGCGTGGTGGGTGCCAACGAGACCGCCAAATCGACCCCCGACGGTTATTCCTTGGGCATGGCCACGGTGTCGACCACCGCCGCGAATCCGGCCATCAACCCCAAAATTCCTTACAACGTCGCGACCGATTTCACCCCCATCATCAACATCGCGGCCACGCCCAACATCATCGCTGTGCACCCGAGTTTCCCGGCCAAGGACTACAAGGGCTTTTTGGCCGAAGTCAAAGCCAACCCGGGCAAGTACTCGTATGCTTCTTCGGGCACGGGCGGCATCGGCCATTTGCAGACCGAACTCTTCAAGAGCCTGACCCGGGCCTTCATCTTGCACATCCCCTATCGGGGAGCGGGTCCGGCCCTGAATGATGTGGTGGCCGGTCAAGTGCCGATCATGTTTGACAACCTGCCTTCGACCTTGCCTTTCATCCAATCGGGCAAGCTGGTGCCCATCGTGGTCGCCGCGCCGCAACGCTTGGCGGTGTTGCCCAACGTGCCCACCTTCAAAGAGGTGGGCTTGGAGCCCGTCAACCGCATGGCTTACTACGGCATCTTGGGGCCCAAGGGGTTGCCCAAGGAGGTGGTCGATAAAGTCAGCGCCGCCACCCGCCAGGCCCTGCAAGACCCGGCTGTGCGCAAGCGCATCGAAGACACTGGCTCGCTGGTGGTGGGCAACACCGCCGAGCAGTTTGCGGCCCAAATGAAGGCCGAGTTCGAGGTCTACCGCAAAGTGGTCGAGACCCAGAACCTGCGGCTCGACTGATGGACGAGCCAGCCGTCATTCCACCTCGGGCCGATCCGATCATCGATCGTTTCGCCGATGCCTTGTGGCTGGAAGACGGCTTGGCCAAGCTGACCCTGGCCGCCTACCGGCGCGATTTGGCGCTCTTCAATGGCTGGCTGGCGCAGCGCGGTGGTCCGCCGCTGGTGCAGGTGAGCGAATCAGACTTGCAAGGCTATTTCGCGGATCGCCATGCGCAGACCCGGGCCACCACCGCCAACCGACGCCTGACTGTGTTCAGGCGTTTTTTTCATTGGCTGCTGCGTGAGCACCTCATCCGGACTGACCCCACCGCGCGCATCTTGTCGGCTCGCCAACCCTTGCGCGTGCCCAAGGGCATGTCCGAGGCCGAGGTTGAGTCGCTGTTGGCCGCCCCCGATACCGAGACCGCATTGGGTCTGCGCGACCGTGCCATGTTGGAGTTGATGTATGCCAGTGGCCTGCGCGTGAGCGAGTTGGTGGGGTTGCGTCGGGTCGATGTGCTGTTGGGTGAGCAGGTGTTGCGGGTGCTGGGCAAGGGCAGCAAGGAGCGACTGGTGCCTTATGGGCAAGAGGCGGCGGATTGGCTGGAGCGTTATTTGGCGCTGGCGCGTCCTGAGTTGGTGGGTGAGCGCGCCGAAGAGGCTTTGTTCGTGACCGCCCGTGGCGCGAGGGCCGGGCAAGCCATGAGCCGGGTCATGTTCTGGAGTCTGGTGCGCAAGTACACATTGCAGGCGGGCATCGAGCGCCCCTTGTCACCGCACACTTTGCGCCATGCCTTTGCGACCCACTTGCTCAACCATGGCGCGGATTTGCGCGCGGTGCAAATGCTGTTGGGTCATGCCGACATCTCCACCACCACCATTTACACCCACATTGCCCGCGAACGCTTGCAGCAATTGCACGCCCGTCACCACCCCCGGGGCTAAAGGGTGGTCACTGCAAGGCGTTGGACCCCGGCGCGGTGTCAACAAAGATTTGCTCGGTGTCGATGGCGTCAAAGCGGTAGGCGAGTCCGCAAAAATCGCAGCTGACCTCAATTTGGCCTTGTTCGCGCACGATGTCGCGCGCTTCATCGATGCCCAGGCTGTGGATCATGCGGCGCACGCGCTCGGTGCTGCAATTGCAAGCGAATCGCGGCGCTTCGTCGCCTACCAAGGGTTCGAACTCGACGCGGTTTTCTTCCCAGAAGAGGCGGCGCAATACGGTCGGGCCATCGAGTTCGAGCAATTCGCTTTGCTTCAGGCTGGACGCCAGAATGGCGATGCGGGCATAGTCTTCGTTGCGCCCGATTTGGTCTTCATCGGCGGCGGTGGCTTTGGCCGACAGATTGCCCTCGCCTTGCACCGGCAGGCGCTGGATCAGCAAGCCGGCGGCCAGTTGATCGTTGGCGGCCAGAACCAAGGTGGTGTCGAGTTGCTCGCTTTGCAGCATGTAATGCTGCAGCACATCGGCAAAGTGGTCGATCGGTCGGCCAGTGTCATCCCAAAGCGAGATGATGCCTTGGTAGGGTTGTTGGCCGGGCAGGCGGTCACGTGGGTCGAGCGTGACCACGCAGCGGCCTTGGTTGCGCACGTTCACCATTTGGCTCAGTGTGGCCTCGGGGGGGACTTCGCCGACCACTTTGGCGGTGGCGCGAAAGCTCAAATCGGGTTGCACCTCGACCACTGCCAATTTCACCGGGCCATCGCCAAAGACCTGCAAGACCAATGCGCCATTGAATTTGATGTTCGATTGCATCAACAGGGCCGCAGCCGTCATTTCACCCAGCAAGTGCAGCACCGCTTCGGGGTATTCGTCTTCGGTCCCGCTGGCCGTGCGCCGGCGCAGCACCTCTTGCCAACCGTCGGTCAGACGCACCAACATGCCCCTGACGGGCAAACCTTGAAACAGAAATTTGCGCAGCTCAGACATCAGGCGATCTTTTTCAAACCACGGCGGTAGCGTGCGGCATTTTGTACATAACTTTGGGCGATGCGTTGTAACCCCTCGATTTGCTCGGGGGTGAGTTGGCGCACCGCTTTGGCGGGGCTGCCCAGAATCATCGAGCCGTCAGGGAACTCTTTGCCTTCAGTCACCAGAGCACCGGCACCCACCAGGCAGTGTTTGCCGATCACGGCGCCATTCAGAATCACCGCGCCGATGCCGATCAATGAGTGATCGCCGACGGTACAGCCATGCAGCATCACGTTGTGGCCCACCGTCACACCACGTCCGATGTGCAGTGGCTTGCCGGGGTCGCAATGCAAGACGGTACCGTCTTGGATGTTGGTTTCGGGGCCTATGGTGATGGCTTCGTTGTCGGCCCGAACCACGGTGTTGAACCAGACACTGGCGCGCTCGCCCAGGCTGACCTGGCCCATGACTTCGGCGCTATCGGCGACCCAGGCCTCGCTGGCCAGTTGGGGGGTGTGTTCATCGAGTTGGTAAATCGCCATGGCGTTCATCCTGAGGTGGGGCAACCTACAATTGTAAGGATGGAACTGCGTGACTGTGCCCTGAGGGCCTTGCAATGCGACGACCCCGACGCCAAAGTCGAGGCCGTTCGTGCGCGATGGCCTTGGCCTGAAGAGGGCGCCCTGCAGACCGAGCGGGTCTGGCCCCAAAGCGGGGTGTCACCAGGCCGTCCGATCCGGCCCCTGCTGGTCGATCCGGCCCGGGTGCCGCGGCGCTCACCGTATACCGCCCAGGGACTGGCGGCGCTGATGCATGCGGTGTGTCACATTGAGTTCAATGCCATCAACCTGGCGTTGGATGCCATTTGGCGTTTTGATGGCATGCCGGATGAGTACTACCACGACTGGTGGCGCGTCGCGGCGGAGGAGGCGGGACATTTCGTCTTGGTGCGCGATCACCTGCGCAGCCTGGGTTTTGAGTACGGCGACTTCGACGCCCATGATGGGTTGTGGGCGATGTGCGAGACTACCGCCCAAGATGTGGTGGCCCGCATGGCGCTGGTGCCGCGCACGCTGGAAGCGCGCGGTCTGGATGCCACCCCTCTGATTCAAAGCAAGTTGCGTCAAGTGGCTACCCCCCAGGCTCTGGCGGCAGTGGCGGTGCTCGATGTGATTTTGCGCGACGAGATCGGCCATGTGGCCGTGGGCAACCGCTGGTTCCATTGGCTTTGTGTGGGGCGTGGGTTAGATCCTGTGGCCCACGACCGCCTGTTGCAGGTGCAGCACCGTGCGCCGCGATTGAAGCCGCCTTTCAATGTCTCAGCCCGCCGTTTGGCCGGTTTCAGTCCGCAGGAAATGCGGCAATGGGAAGGGCAGGGCCAGGGGGATTCCCACCGGCCCTGAATTTCCAGTTCACAGCTCGCGTTTGCTCAGACGGAACAGGCGGTGTTCGCACTCGGGGTCGACGCAGTTCTCGCAGGCCGAGATGTATCGCGGTCGAATTTCAGATCGGGTGTCGGCTTGACTGCGCGCATGTCGACCCCAGGCGAAGCGGATGTTCTCGATCAACTCGCGCCCCTGGCCTTGGGCGACCACAAAACCCAACTGTCGCTGCAGCAGGTGATCGCGCCAGTCTTGCGCCGATTCGCTCTGGGCCAGAACCATCAGCAGGTCGTTGTTGTTGAATTCGGGACGGGGTTGCACATGGGGGTGATCCCAGCCCCAAACGATGTCGCGTGGTGAGCGACGCGTGTCGGAAAACGCGTCTTGCAACGCCACCACCAGACCACGGTCGGTCTGGCCCAGCAAGACCAGGTTCATGGCTTGGAGCGAGAGTACTGGACGAAGATCTCGCCCTGTTTGAGCATGCCGATTTCGCGTCGGGCGCGCTCTTCGATCATTTCGCGACCGTCGTTGAGGTCACGCAACTCGGCCTCCAGGCGCTGGTTGGTGATGATGGCTTGCTGGTTGTTGATTTTTTGCTCGGCCAAGGTTTCGCGCAGTTGCATGACGTCGGGCATGCTGCCCCGCCCCAGCCAAAGCTGGCCCTGCAGGATGATCACCATCACCAGCAGGATCCAGGTCAGGGGGCGACTCATGGCTGGACTTTAACGCAAATTGTAAAAAGCCTCGCGGCCAGGGTAGATGGCAACATCGCCCAGGTCTTCTTCGATGCGCAGCAACTGGTTGTATTTGGCCATGCGGTCGCTGCGGCTCATCGAGCCGGTTTTGATCTGGCCTGCGTTCAAGCCCACCGCAATGTCAGCGATGGTCGAGTCTTCGGTTTCGCCCGAGCGGTGGCTGATGACGGCGGTGTAGCCGGCACGCTTGGCCATCTCGATGGCGGCGAAGGTTTCGGTCAGGGTGCCGATCTGGTTGATTTTGATCAGGATCGAGTTGGCCACGCCTTTCTCGATGCCTTCTTTCAGGATCTTGGTGTTGGTCACGAAGAGATCATCACCCACCAATTGCACCTTGTCGCCCAGTTTGTCGGTCAACAGTTTCCAGCCTTCCCAGTCGCCTTCGGCCATGCCGTCTTCGATGCTGATGATGGGGTACTTGTCGACCCAGGTCGCCAACATATCGCTCCAGCCGGAGGCATCGAGCACCAGGCCCTCGCCCTCCAGGTGGTATTTGCCGTCTTTGTAGAACTCGGAGGAGGCGCAGTCCAAACCGATGGCGATTTGTTCACCGGCGGTGTATCCGGCTGCCGCAATGGCGTCCAGGATCATTTGAATGGCGGCTTCGTGTCCGGGTACGTTGGGGGCGAATCCGCCCTCGTCACCGACGGCGATGCTCAGGCCTTTGTCGTGGATGATTTTTTTCAGGGCATGGAAGATCTCGGCGCCATAGCGGATGGCTTCGCGGAAGTTCGGCGCACCCACCGGGATGATCATGAACTCTTGCAGGTCAAGGTTGTTGTTGGCGTGGGCGCCGCCGTTGATGACGTTCATCATCGGCACGGGCAGCTGGCAGCCGTTCATGCCGCCAAAGTAGCGGTACAGGGGCAAGCCAGCCTCTTCGGCGGCGGCGCGAGCCACGGCCATCGAGACCGCCAGTGTGGCGTTGGCACCCAGGCGGCTTTTATTCTCGGTGCCGTCCAGGTCGATCAGCGTTTTGTCCAAAAAGGCCTGTTCCGAGGCGTCCAGCCCCAGCACGGCTTCGGAGATCTCGGTGTTGATGTGTTCGACGGCTTTGAGCACGCCTTTGCCCAGATAGCGGGACTTGTCGCCATCACGCAACTCGATCGCTTCGCGGCTGCCGGTGGAGGCCCCAGAGGGTACGGCGGCACGACCCATCACGCCGCTTTCCAGCAACACATCACATTCGACTGTGGGGTTGCCCCGGCTGTCGAGGATCTCACGACCGACTATGTCCACAATTGCGCTCATAATTTTCTTTTCCTTCAGGCTTCGAAACGGTTTTCCAGCAAAGGCTGCGATTTGGTCACGCGATCGAGGGCGAGCAGTGTTTCCAGCAAGGCCTTCATGTGCTTGAGGGGCACAGCGTTGGGGCCATCGCTGAGGGCGTGGGCCGGGTCGGGGTGGGTCTCCATGAAGAGGCCTGCCACGCCGACAGCCACAGCCGCGCGCGAGAGTACCGGGACCATCTCGCGCATGCCACCCGAACTGCTGCCTTGGCCGCCAGGCAATTGCACCGAATGGGTGGCGTCAAATACCACCGGGGCACCGCTTTCGCGCATGATGGCCAGGCTGCGCATGTCGCTGACCAGGTTGTTGTAACCAAAACTGGCACCGCGTTCGCAGGCCATGAATCGGTCGGTGTCCAGGCCGATCTCGGCGGCGGCGGCGCGCGCTTTGTCGATGACGTTTTTCATGTCATGCGGCGCCAGGAATTGGCCTTTTTTGATGTTGACCGGTTTGCCCGATTGCGCCACCGCGCGGATGAAGTCGGTTTGGCGGCACAGAAAGGCGGGCGTTTGCAGCACATCAACCACTTGGGCCACGGCGGGGACTTCGGCCTCGGAGTGAACATCGGTCAGGATGGGGACATGGAGCGTTTGGCGCACCTTGGCCAAGATTTGCAGTCCTTTGTCCATGCCCGGGCCACGAAAGCTGCTTCCGCTGGTGCGGTTGGCTTTGTCGTAGCTGCTTTTGAAGATGAACGGGATGCCAAGTTCAGTGGTGATTTCCTTGATCTGTCCGGCCACGTCCATTTGCAACTGCTCGCTTTCAACCACACAGGGCCCGGCGATCAGGAAAAAGGGGCGATCGAGCCCGATGTCAAAACCGCACAGTTTCATGCCACGGCCTTCAATTGAGGGGCTTTTATCAGGTCGAGAGCGGCCCGGATGTAAGCGTTGAAGAGCGGGTGTCCGTCCCAGGGCGTCGATTTGAATTCGGGGTGGAACTGAACCCCCATGTACCAGGGGTGGACGGCTTTGGGCAGTTCGACGATTTCGGTCAAATGCTCGCGCTGGGTCAGCGCCGAGATCACCAAGCCGGATTGGCGCAGGGTGTCGAGGTAATTGACGTTGGCCTCAAAGCGATGGCGGTGGCGCTCGGTGACCACGTCGCCGTAGATCTGGTGCGCCAGCGTGCCGGGGGCCACATCGGAGCTTTGGGCGCCCAGGCGCATGGTGCCGCCCATGTCCGAGCTTTCGGTGCGCTTTTGGATGCTGCCGTCGGTGTTTTTCCACTCGGTGATCAGAGCGATCACCGGGTGCGGGCTGTCGGGCTCGAACTCGGTGCTGTTGGCGTCTTTCAGGCCGGCCACATGGCGAGCGAATTCGATGGTGGCCACTTGCATGCCCAAACAGATGCCCAGGTAGGGGATGCGGTTTTCACGGGCGTAGCGGGCGGCGCAGATTTTGCCTTCGATGCCGCGTTTGCCGAATCCACCGGGCACCAGCACCGCATGGTATTGCGACAGTTGCGAGACGTTGTCAGGGGTGAGCGTTTCAGAGTCGATGTAGGTGATGCCCACCCGTGCGTGGTTTTTCAGACCCGCATGGCGCAGGGCCTCGTTGAGCGATTTGTAGCTGTCGGACAGGTCGACGTACTTGCCCACCATGGCCAAGTTGATTTCGTCTTGGGGGTGCTCGACTTCGTGGACCAACTGGTCCCAACGTTGCAAATTCGCCGGCGGGGTGTTCAGGCGCAGCTTGTCGCAGATCAGGCCATCGAGACCTTGCTCGTGCAGCATGCGAGGCACTTTGTAGATGGTGTCGACGTCCCACATCGAGATGACGCCCCACTCGGGTACGTTGGAGAAAAGGGAAATCTTGGCGCGCTCGTCCTCGGGGATGGGGCGGTCGGCGCGGCACAGCAGGGCGTCGGCCTGAATGCCGATCTCACGCAACTTTTGCGCCGTGTGCTGGGTGGGCTTGGTTTTCAGTTCGCCGGCGGCGGCGATCCAGGGCACATAGCTGAGGTGAACGAAGGCGGTGTTGTTGGGGCCCAGCTTCAGGCTCATTTGGCGCACGGCTTCCAGGAAGGGCAGGGACTCGATGTCGCCCACTGTGCCGCCGATTTCGACGATGGCGACCTCCACCGCGTCCAAGGTGCCGACGCCGGCGCCTCGACGGATGAAATCTTGGATTTCATTGGTGATGTGCGGGATGACCTGAACGGTTTTGCCCAGGTAGTCGCCCCGGCGCTCTTTTTCGAGCACGCTTTTGTAGATCTGTCCGGTGGTGAAGTTATTCGACTTGCGCATGCGAGTGGTGATGAAGCGCTCGTAGTGGCCCAAATCCAAGTCGGTCTCGGCACCGTCGTCGGTCACAAATACTTCGCCGTGTTGGAACGGGGACATGGTGCCGGGATCGACGTTGATGTACGGATCGAGCTTGATGAGAGTGACTTTGAGGCCCCGCGACTCGAGAATCGCTGCGAGGGAGGCTGAGGCGATCCCTTTGCCCAGGGATGACACCACACCGCCAGTGACGAAGACAAATTTGGTCATGTCCAGTGCGGGAGAACAGCTCCCGGGAGGTGGTAAAGCGAGATTATATCGGCTTGAATCGGATCCGACCTATAAAATGACCGCATATGAACGATCTGGCCAATAAACGCATCATTTTGGGCTTGAGCGGCGGCATCGCCTGTTACAAGGCGGCAGAGCTGTGCCGGGCCATGGTGAAAGAGGGTGCCACGGTCCAGGTCGTGATGACCGAGGCCGCGGCCCAATTCATCACGCCGGTGACCATGCAGGCCCTCTCGGGTCAGGCGGTTTACTCTTCGCAGTGGGATGCCCGCGAGCCCAACAACATGGCCCACATCAACTTGAGCCGCGAGGCCGATGCCCTGTTGGTGGCCCCGGCCAGCGCAGATTTCATGGCCAAGCTGATTCATGGCCGGGCCGATGAGTTGCTCAGTCTGATGTGTCTGGCGCGACCCATCGAACGCGTGCCTCTGTTGCTGGCTCCGGCCATGAACCGCGAAATGTGGTCGCACCCGGCCACCCAGCGCAATATCCTCCAATTGCGTGCCGATGGGGCGCATGTGTTGGGCGTGGGGCAGGGCGAGCAGGCCTGCGGTGAAACCGGTGATGGCCGGATGCTCGAACCGGAAGAGATTTTGCAAGACGTGGTGGCTTATTTTAAACCGCAGAGCCTGCGCGGGCGTCGCGTCTGGGTGACTGCCGGCCCCACTTTCGAGGCCATCGACCCGGTGCGCGGCATCACCAATCTGTCCAGCGGCAAGATGGGCTTTGCCATTGCCCGGGCGGCCCGCGAAGCCGGTGCCGACGTCACGTTGGTGGCCGGTCCGGTGTCCTTGACCACCCCGCGTGGCGTGCATCGCATCAATGTGCGCAGCGCCCTGGACATGCATCAAGCCGTGCAGCCGGCGCTGACCCAGGCCGATGTCTTTGTTGCCACGGCGGCCGTGGCCGATTGGCGGGTGGCCCAGATGGCCGAGCAAAAAATCAAGAAAGATGGCAGCGGGCAGGTGCCCAGCCTGGCCTTCACCGAAAACCCCGACATCCTGGCTGGCGTGGCCGCCAGCGAGCGGGCCCGATCTGGGGCGTTGTTTTGTGTCGGCTTCGCCGCTGAAAGCCACGACCTGTTGCGCCATGCCCACGAGAAACGCCAGCGCAAGGGCGTGCCTCTGCTGGTGGGAAATATCGGGCCCGCCACATTTGGCCAAGATGACAATGCCTTGCTGTTGGTCGATGCCCAGGGCCACATGGAGTTGCCGCGCGCCGACAAGCTCAGCTTGGCGCGTCAGTTGATGGTGCAGATCGCCCAACGGCTGCGCTGACGCCCGAATTTTTTTCAGCCTTTATCCCATGAACATCGACGTCAAAATCCTCGACCCGCGCATGGCGGATCAGTTGCCCCAGTACGCCACCCCAGGGAGCGCAGGACTCGATCTGCGCGCCTGCCTGGATCAGCCCGTGGTGCTCGAGCCCAATGCCTGGCAGCTCATCCCCACCGGTTTGGCCATCCATATTGCCGACCCAGGGTACGCCGCCCTGATCCTGCCGCGCTCTGGCTTGGGGCACAAGCACGGCATCGTGTTGGGCAATTTGGTTGGCTTGATCGACAGCGACTACCAAGGCCAGCTGATGGTCAGCGCCTGGAACCGCAGCCCGAATGCCTACACCTTGCAGCCCATGGAGCGGCTGGCGCAACTGGTCATTGTGCCGGTGGTGCAGGCGCAGTTCCGGGTGGTCAACGAATTTGCCGCATCCACCGAGCGCGGTGCGGGTGGATACGGCTCGACCGGCAAAGGCTGAGGGGCCGGGCTCAACCCAGGGTGAAAAAGCCGGTGCCCAAGGTGCCGCGCTCCAGTTCTTCGGCGCTGGCTTCGCGCACATCGCGCACTTTCAAAGACAGGCGGATGGCGATGCCCGACAAAGGGTGGTTGCCGTCCAATATGACATGTTCAGGGTAGATTTCGCTGACCGTGTAAATGGCTTGCCGATCGGCGTCGGGACAGCAGCCGTGGGGCAGGCTGCTGCCTTCCAGCGTCATGCCTTCTTCCAATGGGGTCGGCAACATGGCGCGCGGCGCCAAGTGGATCAGGCTTTCGTCAAAGTCACCGAAGGCGTCCTCGGGTTCCAGATGCAGGTCCAAGCTGTCGCCGATGGTGTGGCCTTGCAGGGCGGATTCAATTTTGGCCAGCAGGTCGTCGCCGCCGACCAGGAACTCGACGGGCTCGTCGAGCGTGTCCAATTCGTTGCCCAGGGTGTCTTTCAGCGTCCAGGTCAGGGCGACCACGCAATGCTCGGTGATGTTCATAGGGCAAAATTGTCCCATGAATTCACAAACTCCCATGGCATTGCTCGGCGGCCTCACACCCAGTCAATTCATGCGCCGCCATTGGCAGAAAAAACCGCTGCTGGTGCGTCAGGCCGTGCCGGATTTCGTCTCGCCCTTGGCGTTGGCCGATCTCAAGCGCTTGGCGGCGCAAACCGATGTCGAATCGCGCTTGATCGTGCACGACCGTGAGGGCTGGCGTTTGCGTCACGGCCCCTTGGGCGCACGGGCTTTCCCGGCGCGTCGACAGCCGGGCTGGACCTTTTTGGTTCAGGGCGTGAATTTGCACAACGATGGCATCAGCGATTTCATGCGCCAATTCCGTTTTGTGCCTGATGCGCGGCTCGATGACCTGATGATCAGCTGGGCCAGCGATGGCGGCGGGGTGGGACCGCACTTTGACAGCTACGATGTGTTTTTGTTTCAGGCCGAAGGTCGCCGCCGTTGGCGCATCGGGCGCACGGACGATTTGGAGGTGCACGCGGATTTGCCGGTCAAGATCTTGCGCCGTTTCCGTCCCGAGCAAGAGTTCGTGCTGGAGCCCGGTGACATGCTGTATTTGCCACCATGCTACGCCCATGACGGCATCGCCGAGGGTGAGTGCATGACTTGGTCGATTGGTTTTCGCTCGCCGCCTCGGCAAGAGATGGCACGCGAAATTTTGTCTCGGCTCAGCGACCACTTGCCCGAGGACGCCAGGCTGTATGCCGACCCGGGGCAGGCGGCGGCAGACCATCCGGCGCAGATGCCCGAAAGATTGCAGCAACACATGGCGGCAGTGCTGGCGCAAGCCATGGCCCAGCCCCTGCACGCCCAGCGTGCTTTGGGCGAGTGGCTCACAGAGCCCAAGGCCCAGGTCTGGTTCGATCCGGGGACCGCGTGGCGCACTGGGCAGGGTCTGCGCCTGGATCGGCGCAGTCGCATGCTCTACGATCGGCACCATGTGTTTTTGAACGGTGAGAGCTGGCGTGCCGGTGGGGCCGATGCGCAGATGTTGCGGCGTTTGGCCGACCGAGGGCATTTGACGCCCAGCGAAGCCGCTCGCGCCAGCGCGGCGGTGCAAGATTGCTTCATCGACTGGAGCGAGGCGGGCTGGATGTGGGCCGAATGACCTTGATTCTGGTATGTAAAGATATTTGAATTCTAAGGTTGTGGGTGTATACCCTATAAAATATGGATTGGCTTTCGCCTGACCCGCTTTGCTGCGGGGTGTTTAACCCAAGAATCCTGAGGAAACGACATGAATAAGTCCCTGATCCTGGCCGCCGTTTTGGCCGCTGCCCTGGCCGCCTGTGGCAAGAAAGAAGCCCCGGCTCCTGCTCCCGCCCCGGCCCCTGCCGAGGCACCGGCTGCTCCTGCGGCTGAGAACAAGGATGTTGCGGCTCCTGCAACGCCTGCTGCGCCTGCCGAAGAGAAGAAGTGATTTTTCTTCGCGCAACAGCGCCATGAAAAAAGCCACCCCTTGGGGTGGCTTTTTTCATGGCTTAGACGCTCCACCAGTCCGAGCCTTGTTCCGGGTCGGCCACCGGCACTTCGGCCTGATTGCATCCCAAGACCGGCGCCAATGCAGCGCGGGCTAACTCGGGCGCGTTGTTGCGCTCGCTCAGGTGCGCGGCCAAGACCAGGCGCAAGCCGGGGTGCATCACATCTCGCAGCAACTGAGCCGACTGGGGGTTCGACAAATGCCCCAGGTTTGAAGAGATGCGTTGCTTCAAAAAGGGCGGATAAGCCGACAGTCGCAGACGATCCAGGTCATGGTTGGTCTCCAGCATGATGCCGTGCAATCCTTGCAAAGCCCGCACCACATGGGCACTGGCGTGCCCCAAGTCGGTCACCACACCCAGTCGTCGGTCGCCGTCGGTGCAACACAGTTGCAGCGGTTCGCGTGCGTCGTGCGGAACCGTGAAGGGCAAGAGTTGCAAGTCACCCAGATCGATGGGAACCCCATCGGTGGCCTGATTCCAATCCAACTCGTCCAAGTCAGCCCCTTCGCCCAACACGGCGTGCATGGTGCCTTCGCTGGACCATAGCGGGATGCCCAGACGGCGGCACAGAGAGGCCGCATGGCCCCAGTGGTCACTGTGCTCGTGGGTGACAAAAACCGCATCGATGTCGCTCAACTCGAGGTCACAGGCTTGCAGGCGTTTTTTCACTTCGCTCACACGCAGACCGCAGTCGATCAACAATCGGCTGCAGGTGGTGCCCGAGTGGGCTTCGATCAGCGTGGCATTGCCTGAGCTGCCACTGCCCAGGTTGCGTAGGCGCAGCGTCAAGGCTTATTTCAATTCGTCGTGAATGAGCCGGGCGATTCTCTGCGCCACGGCACCGTTGTCGGCTTGTCCCGATTCGTTTTGAACGGCAATCCGACTGCGGTTGGGATTTTCTTCATTGACGGCAATGCGCATGCGCACCGGGGCTTGGGGGGCGTTTGACGTGAACAAGCGGGCAAAAAAGCCCTGTTCTTTGGTTTCGTCCGGGCGGTCGATGTAGCGCACGTAGAAGATGCCGGATTTGCGGTCGCGGTCCTCCACCGTGAAGCCCGCGCGATCGAGGGCCACGCTGGTGCGTCGCCAAGCCACGTCAAAGCGATCTGCAAATTGTATTTGGGTTTCGCCTGGAGTCCATGCCACCAAGCTGGTGGTGACCGAGGGCAAGGCGGCGGTCACTGACTGATTGGCGCGGTCTTCGGTGGTGCCCAAGTGAATCATCAGGCGACGCATCATCTCGACTTCAAGCGATGGGTCGCTGGCGCGGGGTTGCCAGCGGGTGCCCGTTTTATCCTGGGTGGAGTAAACCTCTTCCATGCCCCGGTGAGCGACGAAAATTTCGGTTGTGGTGTCGTTCACGCGCTCGACGCGGATGCGGTACTTGTCTCGCTCTCCGGTGGAGTACAGGCTGTCGAGCACCTTGCCCAGCGTGCGGCGCAAGAAATCTTGGGGGATCTTGGCGCGGTTTTCGGCCCAATCGGTTTCCATCAGCCCCAGGTCAGGGTTGTCCAGCGTCAGGATGAAGCCGTTGGTGGTCCAGAAGGTTTTGACCTGTTCCCACACCCGCTCGGGCGGGCGTTGAACGCGCAACCAGCGTTGGGTGCCCAAGCGTTCGAACTGCACGTCCAGCACGCTGTCGGTGGCCACCGCGCGCCGCATGCCTGCTGTGTTGCCAGGCAGGGTCGAGGCCGAGACCGTGGCTCCACCTGGAATGGCGTAGCGCGCTTCGCGGGTCAATTGACTGAGGTCAGGAGGGACTTCCAAGGGAGTGACTTTGATTTCCCCCGTTGAGCGGTAATCCACTTTGCTGTTGGGTGACAAGGAGCCGCAAGCGGTCAGCAAAACCACGCTGCTGGTCAACAGACTCAGTCGCAAGGGTCGATTGTTCAAAATGGGCACAGGCATCGTTCCTTAAATCAGGCCGCTGTCACGCAGGGCTTTTTCAACCACGGGGTGTTGGCTGGGCGAGAGGGGCCACAAAGGCAGTCGGAGGGTGCCGCCGCACAATCCCATGCGGGCCATGGCCCACTTCAAGGGGACGGGATTGGGCTCGACAAACAGGTGCTTGTGCACCGGCATCAATTGCTTCTGGATGGCCATGGCCTGAGCCGCCTGGCCTTGGGTGGCGGCTTGGCACAACTGGTGCATGAGGCGCGGCGCGATGTTGGCGGTGACGCTGATATTGCCTTGACCCCCACACAGCATCAGCGCGACAGCGGTGGGGTCATCACCCGACAAGACGGCGAAGCCCTGGGGGACGTCCCGAATCAGCCATTGGGCGCGCTCGATATTGCCGGTGGCTTCCTTGATGCCGATGATGCGGGGCACCCGGGCCAAGCGCAACACGGTCTCGTGTGCCATGTCGGCCACGGTGCGGCCTGGGACGTTGTAGAGCACCATGGGCAGGTCAACCGCCTCGGACACCTTTTTGAAGTGCTGGAACATGCCCTCTTGGGTCGGGCGGTTGTAGTAGGGCACGACTTGCAGATGACAGTCGGCACCGACCTTCTTGGCGAATTCGGTCAGCTCGATGGCTTCCGAGGTCGAGTTGGCGCCGCAACCGGCCATGATGGGCACGCGCTTGACCGCTTGCTCGACAGCCACGCGGATGATCTCGCAATGCTCTTCCACATTGACCGTGGGCGATTCACCGGTGGTTCCGACCACGCAGATGCAGTCGGTGCCCTCAGAAACGTGCCAATCGATCAGTTTGCGCAAGCTGGGGTAATCGACTGAGCCGTCTTCGTGAAAGGGTGTGGCCAGCGCAACGATGCTGCCTTGAATCGTGGTCATGATGGGTCGTTCAAAGTCCAAAGGTTTACCAGAGCCATTCTATCTGTTCGCCATGCCCAAACCAAACCATGGCCCTCGGGGGGACGTGGGCTCAGCGGATGGCCACCAGGCGTTGCAGACGGCGCCGTGGGTGATCCAGCCAAACGTCTTCAAAGGCGACCACCGTCAAGCCGTGCTGTCGTGACAGATCCAGCAACTCGCCTTGGCGCAGCAGAAACTCGGGGCGGCTGGGTTTTCCCACGGTTTCTTGGCCAACGGCAAAAGTTTCATAGAGCAACACGCCGCCATCGGCCAATGATTCAACCAAGGTGGGCATCAAGGGGCGCCACAGGTAATGGGTGACCACCACGGCGTCAAACCGCCGTCCCGGTAAAGGCCAGGTTCCAGACTCTATGTCGGCGCACAGCACCTCGCCGTGGGGCCGGGCATGCTCCAGCGCGCTGGCTGATTGGTCAACGCCCAGACAACGCAAGCCCATTTCCGAGAGCAACTTCATGTGTCGTCCGGCACCGCAGGCCACGTCCAGCACCGTGCCACCGGGTGCGATCAGCGCCGCGTAACGTTGAATCCACTCGGAGGGGTGGGTCAGTCCATGAACAGAGGTCAGCATGCTTACACCTTAGAAACAGGCCCATAGCTGCTCGGCCAACAGCACCATCATGTCGGGTTGCACGTACATGCCAAAAATCAAAGCGCACACCAAAGCCGCCAGGCCGTAGGCGAGCCAGCGCCAACGCGGCGGCTGCAGAGTCTCAGGCATGGGCCATCTGGCGCGAGATCGGGGCCTCGCGCACGAACATGTTGACCACCCCGGCGAACACGCCCAGCGCGATCGCCAGGTACCAAACCAAGTCATAGCTGCCGAAGCGGTCGTACATGTAGCCGCCCAACCAGACGCCCATGAAAGAGCCGACTTGATGGCTGAGAAAGATGAAGCCGCCCAGCATCGAGAGGTGGGCCACGCCAAAAATTTGCGCCACAGTGGCCGAAGTCGGCGGGACGGTCGAGAGCCACAGCAGGCCAATGGCCATCGAGAACAGGTACACGCTGGTCTCGGACAGGGGGAGATAGAGAAAGATCGAAATCGCCACGGCCCGCATGAAATAGATGAAGGACAGGATTTGGGTTTTGGGCATGCGCTGACCCAGCGAACCAGCCATGTAGGTGCCTGCGATGTTGAAGAGGCCAATCAGACCCAAGGCATAGCTGGCCACCTGCGGCGACAGGCCGTTGTCTTTCAGGTAGCTGGGCATGTGCACGCCTATGAATACCACCTGAAAGCCACAGACGAAGTAACCGGCCATCAAGAGCAGGAACGGGGGGTGGGCAAAGGCCTCGCTCAGGGCTTGGGTGATGGTTTGTTCGCGTTTGGCACCGGCGCCGGTGGCCATGGCTGGCTCGCGCATGAACCAGGCGGCGGGCAGAATCAGCAGCAAAACAGCCGCCAATACGATCAGCGCCTGATCCCAACCCAGGTTCGCAATCAACAAACCCTCCATGGGGACCATCAGGAACTGGCCAAATGACCCAGCTGCTGCCGCCACGCCCATGGCCCAAGAGCGATGTTCCGCTGGCACGTTGCGCCCGATCACGCCAAAGACAATGGCGAAGGTGGTGCAGGCTTGCGCCAAGCCCATCAACAATCCGGTGCTGAGGGTGAACCACAGATGTGAGGTCGACCAAGCCATGCCCAGAAGACCCAGGGCATAAACCACCGCGCCCATGGCCATGAGACGTGCGGCGCCAAAGCGGTCGGCCAGCATGCCGATGAAAATACCGAAGCCACCCCAGGCCAGGTTCTGGATGGCCAAGGCAAAAGCAAAGTCTTCCCGACCCCAACCGCGCGCTTGCGTGAGGGGTTGCAGCCAAAGTCCAAAACCATGTCGGACCCCCATTGACAAAATCAGGATGGCAGCACCGCACAACAACACTTGCCACATGGGCAACAGGCGGTCCGAACTTGGAGGGGGGGTATGGAGTACTTTTTTGTTCATGATGGTTTCGACTCACTTGATATCTTAGACCCGATCGATCGAGTGTGCAGGACAGGTATTTGTCAGTCCTGTGAATTCATCCAGTTAAAATGCCCGCCATGGCAACCCAATCCAACAGTTACTCCGAGGGCTCGATTCGAGTCCTCAAGGGTCTTGAGCCGGTCAAGCAACGACCGGGCATGTACACCCGAACTGACAACCCGCTGCACATCATTCAAGAGGTGCTCGACAACGCCGCCGACGAGGCCCTGGCCGGTCATGGCAAAAAAATCCGCGTCACTTTGCACAACGATGGATCGGTCAGCATCGAGGACGATGGCCGGGGCATTCCGTTTGGCATGCACCCGGAAGAGAAGGCCCCGGTGATCGAGTTGGTCTTTACCCGCTTGCACGCCGGCGGTAAGTTCGACAAAGGGCAGGGCGGGGCGTACAGCTTCTCGGGCGGTTTACACGGGGTGGGGGTGAGTGTCACCAACGCCTTGTCGCGCCGCATGGAGGCCAGTTCCTGGCGCGAAGGGCAGGTCGCTGCCCTGGTGTTTGAGGGCGGTGACGTCACCCAAACCCTGAAGACCCGCGCCCAGGGCCCCGACGACCGCAAGCAAGGCACGACGGTGCGCGTGTGGCCCGACCCCAAGTACTTCGAATCGGCCGCGTTGCCCATGGCCGAATTGATCCACCTGCTGCGCAGCAAGGCCGTGTTGATGCCCGGCGTGAGTGTCACGCTGGTGAACGAAAAAACCAAAGACAGCCAGACCTGGCAGTACAAGGGTGGACTCAGTGACTACCTGATGCAGTCCTTGCAGGGCGAACCTGTCATCCCGTTGTTTGATGGCGAAGGCCATGCCGATGGCAACAGCGAAACCTTCGCCGAAGGCGAAGGCGCAACCTGGGCTGTGGCATTCACCGAGGAAGGCCAGCCGGTGCGCGAGAGTTATGTCAACCTGATCCCCACCAGCGCCGGCGGTACCCACGACAGTGGCTTGCGCGACGGATTGTTCACGGCCGTCAAAAGCTTCATCGACCTGCATGCGCTGTTGCCCAAGGGCGTCAAGCTCATGCCCGAGGACGTCTTTGCCCGCGCCAGTTATGTGTTGTCGGCCAAGGTGCTTGACCCGCAGTTCCAAGGCCAGATCAAAGAGCGCCTGAACTCGCGCGACGCCGTGCGCCTGGTCTCCAGCTTCGTGCGTCCAGCGCTGGAACTGTGGCTGAATCAACATGTCGAACATGGCAAGAAACTGGCAGAAATCGTCATCCGCGCCGCTCAGACCCGCCAGCGCGCCGGCCAGAAAGTTGAGAAACGCAAAGGCTCGGGCGTGGCCGTATTGCCGGGCAAACTGACCGACTGCGAGAGCCGGGACACCTTGCGCAACGAGGTTTTCCTGGTCGAGGGCGACAGCGCCGGCGGCAGCGCCAAGATGGGGCGTGACAAAGAACTGCAAGCCGTTTTGCCGCTGCGCGGTAAAGTGCTCAATACCTGGGAGGTCGAGCGCGACCGCCTGTTTGCCAACACCGAGATTCACGACATCGCCGTGGCCATCGGTGTCGACCCGCATGGCCCGAACGACCAAGCCGATTTGTCGGGTCTGCGCTATGGCAAGGTCTGCATTTTGTCCGATGCCGACGTCGACGGCTCGCACATTCAGGTGCTGCTGCTGACGCTGTTTTTCCGTCACTTTCCCAAGCTCATCGAGGCTGGTCATGTCTACGTGGCGCGTCCGCCGCTGTTTCGGGTCGATGTGCCTGCACGAGGCAAAAAGCCCGCCGCCAAGATGTACGCGTTGGACGATGGCGAGTTGCATGCGATTTTGGACAAATCCGCGAAAGACGGTGTGCCGCGCGAGAAATGCCAGATCAGCCGCTTCAAGGGTTTGGGCGAAATGAACGCCGAGCAGCTGTGGGAGACCACCCTCAACCCCGACACCCGGCGCTTGCTGCCGGTGCAACTGGGTGCGCTGGACTTTGCCGCCACCGAACAACTCATCGCCCAACTGATGGGCAAGGGCGAAGCCGCCGCCCGCCGTGAGCTGATGGAAATCCACGGCGACAGCATCGAGATTGACGTATGACCGATTCACTCTTTACCCCTGACGCCGTGCCGGCGTCCGATGATCTGGGCCTGGGCGAATATGCCCAACGCGCTTACCTGGAGTACGCCCTGTCGGTCGTCAAAGGGCGCGCCTTGCCCGATGTCGCCGACGGCCAAAAACCCGTGCAGCGCCGCATTTTGTACGCCATGTCGCGCATGGGCTTGGGCTTTGGCGGTACCAATGGCACGGTGGGGGCCAAGCCCGTCAAGAGCGCCCGAGTGGTGGGCGATGTGTTGGGCCGCTTCCACCCGCACGGCGATCAGGCCGCTTACGACGCCTTGGTGCGCATGGCGCAAGATTTCTCGCAGCGCTACCCCCTGATTGACGGACAGGGCAACTTCGGCAGCCGTGATGGTGACGGCGCGGCGGCCATGCGCTACACCGAGGCACGGCTGGCGCGCATCAGCAACCTGCTGCTCGACGAAATCGACGAAGGCACGGTCGACTTCATCTCCAACTACGACGGCAGCACCGAAGAGCCGCGCCAGTTGCCCGCCCGTTTGCCCTTCAACCTGCTCAACGGGGCCAGCGGCATTGCGGTGGGCATGGCCACCGAAATCCCCAGCCACAACCTGCGTGAGGTGGCCGGGGCCTGCGTGGCGCTGATCAAAAAACCCAAGCTTGGCGACGAAGAGTTGTGGACCCTGGTGCCGGGCCCCGATTTTCCGGGCGGTGGGCAAATCATCAGCCCAGCGGCCGATATCGCCGAGGCCTACCGCAATGGGCGTGGTTCGATCAAGGTTCGCGCGCGTTGGCGCATCGAAGACCTCGCGCGTGGCCAGTGGCAACTGGTGGTGCATGAACTGCCCCCGGGGACCAGCTCGCAAAAGGTGCTCGAAGAAATCGAAGAGCTCACCAACCCCAAGGTCAAGGCCGGCAAAAAAGCACTGAGCGCCGATCAGCAGATGCTGAAAATCTCGGTGTTGGGCGTGCTCGACGGTGTGCGCGACGAGTCGAGCAAAGACGCTCCGGTGCGTTTGGTGTTCGAGCCCAAAACCAGCCGCATCGACCAGCAAGAGCTCATCACCATATTGCTGGCGCACACCAGCCTCGAGTCGTCTTGCTCCATCAACCTGACCGCTGTTGGCCTCGATGGCCGCCCGGTGCAGAAAAACCTGCGCCAGTTGTTTACCGAGTGGATCGAATTCCGGCAAACCACCATTCTGCGCCGCTCGCAGCATAGGCTGAACAAAGTCGAAGACCGGATCCACATCCTCGAAGGCCGGCAACTGGTGTTGCTGCATATCGATGAGGTGATCCGCATCATCCGCAATAGCGACGAGCCCAAGCCCGCGCTGATCGAGCGCTTCAAACTCTCTGAGCGTCAGGCCGAAGACATCCTGGAAATCCGCTTGCGCCAGTTGGCGCGCCTCGAAGCCATACGCATTGAGCAAGAGTTGTCGCAGTTGCGTGACGAGCGCAGCAAGCTGCAAGAGATCATCGATAGCCCCGCCGCCTTGCGTCGCCTGATGGTCAAGGAAATCGAAGCCGATACCAAAACCTTTGGTGACGAGCGACGCACGCTGATCCAAGCCGAGAAAAAGACCGTGGCCGAGATCAAAATCATCGACGAGCCGGTCACGGTGGTTGTCTCTGAAAAGGGCTGGGTGCGTGCCCGCACGGGTCACGGGCACGACCCGGCCGGGTTTGCCTTCAAGGCCGGCGACGGCCTGTACGGCACCTTCGAGTGCCGTACCATCGACGTGCTGCTGGCCTTTGGCAGCAATGGCCGTGTGTACAGCGTGCCGGTGTCGTCATTGCCGGGCGCACGCGGAGATGGACAGCCTGTGACGACCTTGATCGAACTCGAAGCCGGCACCCAACTGGTCCACCATGTGGCGGCCTCGGCCCAGGCGGTGTTGCTGCTGTCGGGTTCGGGGGGCTATGGCTTTTTGACCAGCGTCGAGAGCATGGTCTCGCGTGTCAAAGGGGGTAAATCTTTCGTCAGCCTGTCTGAGGGAGAAACCCTGTGCCGTCCCTCCATCGTCAGCGGGCAGGGCGGCTTGATGGCCGATGGGCAGCCTTGGCCCACCGCCACCCATGTTTGTTGCGCGTCAACGGGCGGTCGCATTTTGACTTTTGAGATCAGCGAACTCAAGGCCATGGAAAAGGGCGGGCGCGGACTGACCCTGATCGATCTGGACGCCAAAGACCAACTCGCCGGCGCAGCGGCCTACACCCGCAGCGTGCGCATCAAAGGCATTGGCCGGGGTGGCAAAGACCGCGAAGAGGTGTTGGAAATCCGCTCACTCAACAACGCCCGCGCCGCCCGCGCCCGCAAGGGCAAAGCCGCCGATTTGGGCTTCAAGCCCAATGGCGTGTCGCGGTTGTTGTGAACAAATCGCAAGCCTGTTCTAGCGGACAAGCTTGAGATCGTTCACGATTTTTTTTGGCAATAGTAACGTCTAAAAATAGCTTGATTCTGATTCTTAAACGTAATCCGATTCATTCCTTAGTGCTAAGATGCCAAACAGATTTCAAGAAACAAGCTTGAATCGCCCCGGGTTTTGAGGAGGCTCCAATTTTTAAGAGAATGGAGCCAAGAT
>JASGCM010000034.1 GCA_030054175.1 Alphaproteobacteria bacterium
GGCGGAGCAGGGGCTTTAAGCCACGACCAGTCGCGCGCCCAGGGCTTCGGCCTGGCCGACCGATGTGTCGATTGCCCCATCTGTCTGGCGGCCCGCAACACCGCCCGCACCATGCGCTGGTGTGTGCCACAGCGACACAGGTGGCGGTCCAGCGCCGCTTTCACCTCTGCTTCGCTGGGGTGAGTGGTCAAGCGCAACAACGCGCGTGCACTGCTCAAAATGCCACCCAGACAGTAGCCGCACTGACCGGCTTGCTCGTCTTCAAAGGCCTGTTGCAAGGCGTGCAAGGGGCCATCGCTCGGGCTCAAGCCTTCGATGGTTTCAATGTGTTTGCCGCTGCAGTCCATCACCGCCACATCGCACGACGCCATCGAGCGGCCATCGATCAGGACATGGCAAGCGCCGCACTGGCCCAAGCCGCATCCAAAGCGTGCACCGGTCAGACCCAGATCGTTGCGCAAGACGTACAGCAAGGGAGTATTCGGTTCGCATTCGACCCTATGCGCTTGGCCATTGACTTTCAAGGTAGGCATCAGACACCTAAGATCACAGACCCCACCCAAACAATTTCTGTCTAGGCCCGCCGCAGGCCGACTCAAAACAGCTTAGGGCGGAGGATTCCCCGTGTTGAGTCGATGCAACCACCGTTGGCGTAACGCCAACCGGATCTCGGTAAGCCATCATCAGGTCCAGTATCTGCGACATCTCCATCGGATCGCGTCGGCTTTGTGACACCCACTGAGTCACCAAGTCAAAAGGCCGATCGCGATGCCAGAAGTTGGAGAAACGGCCATGGCCCAATAGGATTCGGGACGCACGGCGCTGGTCGTCTCAAAGGACAGAACGTTCCTTTATTCAGCTTGCGCGATTTGATTGGCGGATGCGCTCATGCGCACCGACGTCCGTTTCGCATTCTCGTAATGTGCGAAGTAAAAATACAATTAGGGTTTACAAAGTGATGAATAATCCAGGGCAAGTCTGAACAACAGGCAGAATGGAAAAAAATTACAATGAAAGTATTCAAAATATACGCTTGGAAAGCCGTGCCATGAACCGCTCTTGGGTCATCGACCTCATCAAACTATTGGCAGCACAGGTGATCGTGCTGCATCACTTGGCCGTCTACACACCGATGGCTGAATTGCTGTCTTCGGAAGGTTCTTTTTTATTGGGCTGGTTGAACGATCACGGTCGTTTGGCCGTGCAGCCTTTCTTGGTCATTGGAGGGTATCTGGCCGCCCAATCGATCAGGCGGCGCTCGCAGACTGGCTTTTGGGTCTTGGTGGGACAGCGTTATTTGCGGCTCATGCCCGCTTTGGCCATTTCCTTGTTGGGCGTCGTCATTCTGACTTGGGCTTTGGGTCAGCGATTGGCTGGCCTGGATTGGGTGTCGCCCTTGCCGGGCGTGGGCCTGTTTCTGGCGCATGTGTTCATGCTGCAAGATGTGCTGGGTTGGGGGTCTATTTCGGCTGGGGCTTGGTATGTGGCCATCGACTTGCAATTGTTCGCTTTGTTCGTTCTGCTGATGAAATGGGGTGAAACCTGGCCTGCCCAGGTCGCAACCCAAGCCTTATCGGCCACCGTGGCGGCGCTGACCTTGGCGTCGGTGCATCTCTTCAGCCGGTTGCCAGACTGGGATGTCTGGGCCATTTACTTCTTTTCTGCCTATGGCCTGGGCGTGCTGGTGGCTTGGTCACAAAAGAATCGGGCGGTTCGCCCCTGGTTGCTGCTGACCGTGGGTTTGCTGTTGTTGGATGTGACTTTGGACCCGCGGCCGCGCCCGCTTTGGGCTTTGACCACAGCCTGTGTGTTGTGGGCTTGGGGTGTTTCGCCGTTGGCGGGGCGGGCCGTGAGATGGCAGCACCTCATCCACCGCTGGG
The DNA here is from genome assembly GCA_030054175.1 of Alphaproteobacteria bacterium. GTDB lineage: Bacteria > Pseudomonadota > Gammaproteobacteria > Burkholderiales > Burkholderiaceae_C > Limnohabitans. Next base: position 1,881 of record JASGCM010000034.1, read on the forward strand.
CAGATGGAGTTTACGGTTTGTTTGTCAGTCACTTTGTCGTGGTTTTGTTCGTCACGAGTCTGTGGTTTTTTGTTCAAGCCCAGAGCCCTTGGTCGGCCTGGATGTTTCTGGGTCTGGGTTGGTTGTTGTCCCAGGTTGTGGGGCGTTTCGTCGATGCGGTGGCCTTGGGTCTGGTTTTGTGGACCCGCCCCCGCATCAGTCTATTTCGGAAAGCCTACTGACTTGCGCTTGATCGAAGGTTCAGAGCGCCGAAGCGGCCAAGCCCGATAGTTCTGGCTTGAGCATCAGGTCCGCAGCCCGCTCGGTGATCATGATGATGGGTGCGTTGGTATTGCCCGACACGATGTGGGGCATGACCGAACCGTCCACGACCCGCAAACCCTCGATACCGTGCACCCTCAATTGGGCATCGACCACGGCCAGGGCATCGGTGGCGGGACCCATGGCGCAAGTCCCTACGGGGTGAAAAATGCTGCCGGCACGGCGTCGGATCCAATCCAAGAGGTTGGCATCGCTTTGTACGCCCCTGCCGGGTTCGTGCTCTTGCACCAGGTAGCGGGCCAAAGGGTCAGTGGCGGCAATCTCGCGCATGCGCCGCACCAGATCGACGGCCAATGAACGATCGGCGGCCTCGCTCAGGTAGTTGGCCCGAATGCTCGGTGCGGCCAAGGGGTCGGCGCAGGTGATCTGTATGCGGCCCCGGCTCTGTGGCCGCAACAGGCAAGCCGATAACGTCACACCAGGGAAAGGGTGGGGCGGCTGGTGGGGCCGATCAAAGCTGACCAGGCCGAAGTGAATTTGCGCATTGGGCCAGTGGGGGTCGGCATGCGCACCCGCAGAAAAAAACGCCCCAGCCCGGTAGACCCCGTTGCGCAATGCGCCTTGACGGGTGAGTTGATACCGAAAGAACTCCAGCGCGCTGCGCCAGGTGCTGTTGGCGATGTCGTTCAAAGTGATCGCGCCCTGCACCCGGTACGATGGTCTGACTTGCAAGTGGTCTTGCAGGTTTTCGCCAACCCCGGGCAGATCATGCATCACCTGTATCCCCAAGGACTCCAGCAAAGGGGCTGGTCCGATGCCCGACAACTGCAACAACTGCGGCGACTGAATCGCGCCTGCGCACAGCGCGACCTCATGGCGTACAGTGATGGTTCGGGTCTGACCCTGTGCCGATACCCGCACGCCCGTCACCCGCGCGCCTTTTGCCACCAGATGCAAGACCCGAACACCTGATAGCACGCGCAAATTGGAGCGCGGGCGCACTGGATCCAGATAAGCGCGGCCAGTGCTCATGCGAACGCCCTGGCGAGCAGTCATGCGAAAGTAACCCGCGCCACCGTTGTCGCCTTGGTTGAAATCGGTGGTCGATGCGATGCCGCAGCAATGAAGGCATCGGACAAGGGATCGGGTGGAATGTCCGAGATGAAGAGAGGACCGCCTTGTGCGTCGGCGCTGCCTTTGAGCTGTTCGGCATGCATCGAGCGACGGAAATAAGGCAGGACCTCGTGATAGCCCCATCCGGGGTTGCCCATGCTGCGCCATTGGTCGTAATCCAGGCGGTGGCCACGCAGATAGAGCATGCCGTTGATCAAACTCGATCCACCCAGGCCCTTGCCGCGAGGCCAGGGCAGGCAACGATTGGCCATCTCGGGCTCGGGATCGGTTTGAAACGACCAGTCGTGGTCAGGATGCCCCACTGTTTTGAAGTAACCGATGGGGATGTTCAGCCAAGGGAAATTCGACGGCTGTCCGGCTTCGATCAACAAGACCTGTAGATTGGGGTTTTCGCTGAGTCTTGCGGCCAAGACCGCACCGGCTGAACCCGCACCCACCACGACCACATCGGCGTGGTCTGCCTCATCATGTTGCATCGTTGTTCTTTCTTTCGTGGTGGATCGGGGGTTCAATCCACCGCGATCGCCCAGGATCACTCCATCAGGGAACCACGCACGGGAGACACCGGCAGGTGCACTTGCCGCTGCAATAACGCGGCCTCCGGGGTGCCCGCACGAAGTCGGTTCACCAGGTCCTGCGGGTCAAACTCCACACCGATGGGGTTGATGTCGTAATTGGGACCATGCATGAAGTCGTTCGACCCCTGATTGCTGTCAAAACAATCCGCCTGAAACTCAAGTTGATTGCCGTCCGGGTCGGCGTAGTAGCAAGACAGTGTGACGCCGTGATGGATGGTCCAGTAGGGCAGGATGCCTTTGTCGCGCAACTCGACATACTTGTCCATCAGTTCGGTCAGACTGCGATATCAATAAGCCAAATGATCCATGCCGGGTTGCCCCCCAGGAGCGCGCACGCTACCAGGGCCTTTGATGATGCCCATATTGATCAAGGCCACCCGGTGGTGTTCTTCATCGTAGGTCACGAAGGCAATGACTGGATTTTGGTATTGCACCTTGGCATCGAAGACCTTCGCATACCATGCCAACATCTCATCGAAATGGTAAGTGCGAAAGACCACATGGGCGAAGGTTTTGGGTTTGATCGTCATGGCACCGCTTTGCATTGAAATCGCATGGGGGCAGTTTAGGCGCTCAAAGCTCCGCTGGTCAAACCCTGTTCCGTTTCAAAACCCTAGGGTTTTCACCCGCACAAGACGAACGTTGTGTCCCCTTTCTGCTTTGTTGATCAATCCATCATTCTCTGCAACAAGTCGTGATGGGTCACGGAAAGCTGACTAAGCACTGGGCATCCACATCCTTCAAATGCACATTCTTTATTCTCATTGACATCACCTGTCGCTTTCGGTACTGTAATTCGTGACTGAATTCCTATACTGAAATATCTGACCTCAGGAGACCATCGTGGACACTACCGGGCTTTTGAAAGGAATGTTGTCAAATGAATATCACCCCCATCATCCAAGCCATTCACCAACGCGACGCGCAACGCGTGGCCGCTTTGCTGGACAAAAACACGGCAGCCCTTGATGACCTGCTCGACGACGATTTGGTTTATGTGCACTCCACTGGCGTGGCCGACACCAAAGCGAGTTATCTGGAAGGCTTGGTGACTGGCGTATGGGATTACCACAAACTGTCTATTCGAGATCAGCGTCAAGTGGTGCACCCGGGTACTGTGCTGGTGTTTTGTCGAATGGCCATCGAGATCACGGTGCGCGGCACCTTCAAGTCATTTGAGAGCAACACCCTCTTGGTTTGGATCCAGCGCCCCTCGGGCTGGAGGTTGGCGGCGGTGCAGTCCAGCAGCATTGCGGCGGCTTGATTGATCGCCATGGCAACCGGTTCAGGGCTTTTTTCGCGGCCTTTTGATGTACTATTTGTAGACTGATTTTCCAAGGAGCGATCGCATGGATTTCAACTTTTCCAACACTGTCGTTATCGCATTTGTTTTACTGATTGTTTTGACGTTGAAGCTGGGTGTCAAAATTGTCCCGCAGTCAGAGAATTGGCTGGTCGAGAGGTTGGGCAAGTTCAATCGAAAGCTGGAAGCAGGTTTGCATCTGATCATTCCTTTTTTCGAGTCAGTTCGATACAAGGTTCCCATTCAAGAGCGGCAACTTCCTCCCAAGCCGATCAATGCCATTACATTGGACAATGTAACCATTTCCGTATCCTTGGCTGTACTTTACAGAATAGTTGATGCCTCCAAAACCATGTATCGCATCGTCAATGTAGACGATGCGATCATGACCATTGTCAACGGAACTGTTCGCAGTGTGATTGGCAAGACCGATCTCGATGGTGTTCAGTCTAATCGACGCCAACTGTCCGATGAGATTGAGCGCGATCTGCAGACCGTGTCCGAGGAGTGGGGAATATTACTTACACGAGTTGAGATCCTGGAAGTTGACGTAGATCCGGAAACCAAACAGGCGATGCAATTGCAATTGAATGCCGAGAGAAATCGGCGCGCCTTGGTGCGCGAGGCAGAGGGAAAAAAGCAGTCCACTGAATTGGATGCCGATGCTCAGTTATACGCCGCCAACAAACAAGCCGAGGCCATGAAAATCAAAGCCGATGCCGAAGCTTACGCGGTAAACGCCGTGGCTAAAGCGATTGCACAAGGGGGGGCTAGCGCAGTCGAATTCGAAATCAAAAAAATTCAAGCACAAGCCATCCAAGAGTTATCCAAGGGCAGTAATGCCAAAATCGTTTTGCTTCCCAGTGATGTGCTCAGCAGTTTATCCGCAGGGGTTGGAAGCGCCTTGAATCGTCTGAGCGCCAAGGACTGAGCGTGGAAGCATTTCAGGTCATGCTCATCATCGCATTTGTTTTGAGCATCATTGAGTTGATGACCACTTCCTTTTTCTTTTTGGGCATGGCCTTTGGTGCTTTGTCCGTGTCCTTGACGCAATGGTTTGCGGCGGGTCCTTCCATCAATCGGGATTTATTGATCTTCGCACTGATTTCAACACTGTCTTTTCTCTTGTTGCGCCGTCTATTTGCCAAGCCCAAGGATTCTGAAATTGCCCAAGAGGACGTCAATCGTTACTGACGCCATACCCTGAAAGTCAAACCCTCATGTCTGCAACTGGAGTTAATGCATGTCAGAAATTTCTTTTGGTCTTCAAAACAAGGTCTGCCTGATCACTGGTGCGGCTCAGGGCATTGGCGCGGCCTGTGCCAACCTGATGGCCGGCGAAGGGGCCCGGGTCGTGTTGGTCGATGTCAATGCTGAAAGCGGCGCGGCCTTGCAAGCGCAGTTGCGTCAGGCAGGCGCTCAGGCCGACTTCATCGCCTGCGACGTCGGCGATTCGGACCAGGTGCAGGCCATGGTGCAGCAAACCTTGAAATGGCATGGCCGAATCGACGTGTTGGTCAGCAACGCCGGGATCTTTCGGGCGGCCCCGTTTCTGGAGGTCAGCGAGGCCGATTTTGATGCGGTGCTGCGGGTCAATTTGCGCGGCGCTTTCCTGGTGGGCCAGGCGGTGGCGCGAGCCATGAAAACCACAGGTGGCGGATCGATCATCCACATGAGTTCGGTCAATGCCGTTTTGGCCATTCCTGATATCGCTTCGTACAACATCAGCAAGGGCGGTTTGAATCAACTGACACGAGCCATGGCCCTGGCTTTGGCCGATGACCACATCCGCGTCAATGCCGTAGCGCCCGGCACCATCGCCACCGAGTTGGCGCAGCAAGCCGTGTTGACCAGCGAAACCGCTCGGCAAAAAATCCTCAGTCGCACGCCCATGAAGCGGTTGGGCGAGCCCATGGAAGTGGCGCGGGTGGTGGCCTTTTTGGCCAGCGAAGCGTCCAGTTACATCACCGGAGAAATCATCACCATCGATGGTGGTCGCATGGCCCTGAATTACACCGTTCCGGTCTGATGGGCTTGCGCCATGACCCGCTCGGCGGCGATCAGATCGAGCGAGGCAAAGCCCACCGATTTGTAGACTGTGATTTCGTCGGCCCCTCGGCGCCAAGCGGTTCGGGATTGACCCAGCATTTCGGTCAGATCGGCCACAATGGCCTGCGGCTCAATCAGCCCTTGCTCAATGGCTTGGTAAACCTCGCCGCCTTTGTCCAACACGGCGGCCCGTTGATCGGCGAAGATCCGTGCTCGCGGCATCAGGGCTGGTTCGGCTTCGGCCATCTGGCGTGTGAAGGCGCCCACCAGCCCCAGGTGCGTGCCAGGCCGCACAGCGTCGTTGGCGATGAAGGCCTGGGTGGCCGTGGTGGCCACGGCCACCACGTCGGCCCGAGCCAATCCGTCGTTCAAGTGGGCCATGGCTCTGGCCGCCAGCCCTTGCTCGCGCAACTGGCGCACCACCTGCTCGGTTTGTTCGGGTCGGCGGCCCCACACCATGATGTCTTCAAGTTCAAGGGCGCTGGCGTGTGCCAAGGCCAGTGGGGCGCTCAAGGCGCCGGTGCCGGCCACCAGCAAGCGGCGGCTGTCGGCCCGCGCCAAACGCTGCGCCGCCAAAGCAGCAGCGGCTGCGGTGCGGCGTAAAGTCAGTTCGGTGCCGTCCATCACTGCCAAAGGACGACCGGTTTGGGCATCTATCAGGACATACACCCCGGACACTGCCGGCAGACCCCGGGTGTGGTTGTCAGGCCAGACCGAGACCAGCTTGACGCCCATCACTTGGCTTGAGCGCCAAGCGGGCATGATCAACACGCAACTGTCATCGCCATTGGGGGCGTAGTGACCCCGTGCGGGCACGGTGATGGGCTGCACCAATCCCTCGGTCAAAGCCTGCATCAGGCCAGGGTAGGGCAGGGCGTGGGCGACCGCTTGGGCGTCAAAGTGTTGCATGGTGGCGTGTCGGGTTTGGGGTTATTATAGGGTTCAGTATGCAAGGACGCATGGGAGCGTTTCGATGTCATTCGATGTCTTGATCGTGGGCGGGGCCGCCGTGGGCAGCGCTGCCGCCTATTTTCTTTGCGCCTCGCCCGATTTCCAAGGCCGGGTCTGTGTCCTGGAACAAGACCCCAGCTACGCCCGTTCGGCCACCGCCTTGTCGGTGGCTTCCATCCGGCACCAGTTCTCCACCCCCGAGAACATTCGCCTGTCGCAATTTGGCAGCGAATTCATTCGGCACATCGATCAGCACCTGGCGGTGGACGGTGAGGTGCCTGCGCTGCAGTTCAATGAGCGGGGATATCTGTTCATGGCCACGCCGCCGGGTTTGGAAGTGCTGCGATCGAACCACAGCACCCAGCGCGAACTCGGGGCGGATGTCTGTTGGCTCGAGCCCCAAGAATTGGCTCAGCGTTACCCATGGTTGCGCACCGATGATCTGGCCGCCGCCACCTGGGGTTGCACCGGCGAGGGCTGGCTGGACGCCTATGCCTTGCTGCAAGGGTTTCGGCGTCGAGCCCTTGCATTGGGCGCCACTTACCGCCAAGCCCGGGTGACTCAGTTGCTGCGCCAGGGGAATCGCGTCAAAGGCGTTCAGCTGGCCGACGGCGAGGAGCTTGCTGCGGGCCTGGTCATCAATGCCGCCGGCATTGGGGCGACGGCATTGGCTCGAAGTGCCGGCATCGAGTTGCCAATCGAGTCACGCAAGCGCAGCGTTTTCTTTGTCACCAGCAACGCACAACTGCCCAATTGCCCCATGGTCATTGACCCCAGCGGCGCATACTTTCGACCCGAAGGAGAGGGCTTCATTTGCGGCATTGCACCGCCGCCCCACGAAGACCCTGCCTGTGAAGAATTCGAGGTGCAGCATCGACTCTTTGATGAGTCGCTATGGCCTTTGCTGGCGCAACGGGTGCCGGGCTTCGAGGCCTTGCGAGTCAAACGCAGTTGGGCCGGCCATTACGATATGAATACTCTCGATCACAACGCCATCTTGGGTCCTCACCCGCATGTAGATGGCATCTTGTTTGCCAACGGATTCAGCGGCCACGGCCTGCAACATTCGCCCGGCGTGGGGCGCGCGCTGGCCGAATGGGTGATCTGGGGCGAGTCCCGCAGCATCAACCTGCGCGCTTTGGGTTTTGAGCGCGTGTTGGCACAGCGCCCCTTGCGCGAGGTGAATGTCGTCTAGATCTCAGCCCTTTTTAGGGATGATCGGCAGCAGCAGGTACGCGGCTCGATTGGGGCCGGCGTGCAGCGTGACATCACCACCGAACACATCGGCAGGACGATCACGCGGGTCATTGTGCACAAAGGGGCCACAGCCATGCCACTGGGTGCCCAGTGTTTCAAGCCCTTTGCTTGGGCCACCAGGGTAGACATAGTCTTTGCCCTGCACGGTCAGTGCCAGACGGTAGCCTTTGGGCAACACGATGCAGGTGGGCCACACCTCGATATCGACTTCGTAAACCGTGCCCGGCTGCATGGGTTGCTCTTCGTCGTGTGTGTGATAAGGACGGTGCGGCAGGCTCAGCTTGGGGTCGAGTTTGCGGTGCGAGACCCGCAGCCAGCCCTGGGCGATCGGGGTGTTGGGGTCCAGAGCCCCTTGGAAGACCACTTCCTTCATGTTCGGGTCAAAGGCGCGAACATGAAGGAACAGATCCGCGTCCCGGGTTGCCGAGGACACCCAAAGCTTGGCGGCGATCGGTCCGGTGATCTCGGTCTCTTGAGCCAATGGGGGCGTCATCAGGGTCACGCCGTCGCCCAAGCCGGCGTAAGTCACCGATGACTCGGCACCAGGGGCTTGGTCGCTCAGGGTGTGGTCTTGCAGGTGCAGGTACTGTTTGGTCCATTGTGTGCGGGCCAGTGGCCACTCGTGCTCGTGGCGCTCAATGAACTTCTCGCCGGGGTGGCGCACCTGCAAGAGCACCTGAGGCATGTCTCCCCAACCGGTTTTTTCTCCCTTGAGGAAGTGACCCATGAATTTCTTTTGCAGCTCCAAGCCGTAGTTCGTGTAGAAGTGCGTCCAGTGCTCGCTGCCGTGTACCTCGAGCCACTTTTGCGGGGCGGCGGCACGGGTGTAGGCTTCGAAATTGCCACGCGGGTGCAAGCCCTGGCCGCCCCAGTTGGCCGCTGACAGAAATGGGGTCTTGACCTTGGACCAATCAGGCATGCGCGACTGCCAGAACTCGTCAGTGTCCAATTTGTGACTGATGCAATCGGTGTAGAAGTCGCGCCGGTTGGCGCCCAACTCTTCGTCGGTCAATGTCTCTGGGCCGGACACCCAGTCGCCCGTGAGCCGGCTGCGAAAGCCACGCTTGCCGCGACCGTTTTGCATCGAGTACACCTGCGAGCGGGACCAGTCCTGCACAAAGCCTCGGTTGAAAATGCCGCCGTGGTGCGCCATATCGCGGTAAAAGTCGGCGGCGGCTTCCCAGGGAATCATGGCCGCCAGGTGCTTGGGTTGCAGTGCCGCGCACTGCCACTGGTTCTGACCGAAGTAGGAGATGCCATTCAGACCCACCTTGCCGGTGGACCAGGGTTGTACCCCCGCCCAGTCCACGCAAATGGCCAAGTCTTTCGCTTCGCGCAACGACCAGATGTCGATCACACCTTGCGAGCGACCCGCGCCTCTGCTATCAACGCGCACAACCACATAGCCATCGGGAACCCATTTTTCAGGATCCACCACCTCCCAGACTTGATATTTGTTGGTTGAATCGGTGGGGACTTCGGGGTGCGTTTCGCACATGGTTTTCCATTGGGCGCTGTAGAGGTCAACAAAATGCAGCCACTTGCCGTAAGGGCCCATGGTCAGAATCACCGGGTACTTGCCCTCGGTGGTGGGGCGGAAGATGTCGCAGCGCAGCACCACTCCATCGTCCATGGTGATGGGCATGTCCCAATCGATGCGCATGCCATCGCGAATTTCGCTGATTTCCCGGTAATCCATGATTGCCTCCTTGAATGTGGATGATGATTCGAAAAAAATGTAACCTTTTATTGATCAATCAATTATTAAATCAAACGGCCAGATCGCATCTAGGGTAAATGCTAATCACACGCATCTGACTGTGTCACACAATCGATTTGACTTAGGGAGCAGTTGATCAATAAACGGCGCAACCCGGTTCGCGTTGCCTCATCGGTTTTTTTTGGGGAGTGTCAGATGCCTTATGTTCAAAAATCCGAGGTGCGCGACGGCATGCGCATCGATTGGAATGTCCCGATTCAGGTTCGTGACGGTCATACCCTGTATGCAGACGTCTTCCGCCCGGTTGCTGCCGGGCATTACCCGGTCATTCTCAGCCATGGACCGTATGGCAAAGGCTTGGCTTTTCAATACGGCTACAAGACCGCTTGGAGCATCATGGCCGAAAAACACCCCGACGTCACGGCGGGCTCCACCAACAAGTACCAGAACTGGGAAGTGGTCGACCCCGAGAAATGGGTGCCGCATGGATACGCCGTGGTGCGAGTGGATTCGCGTGGTGCTGGCGCATCACCCGGATACATGGCCTTGTGGAGTCCCCAAGAAACCAGTGACATGTACGACTGCATCGAGTGGTCCGGTGTTCAGGACTGGTCCAATGGCAAGGTGGGTCTGAATGGCATTTCTTATTATGGCATGAATCAGTGGCAGGTGGCTGCATTGCAACCCCCGCACCTGGCGGCCATTTGCATTTGGGAAGGCGCCTCCGATTTTTACCGTGACCTCAGTCACCACGGCGGCATCTTGTGCGACTTCATCAAGAACTGGTACGACATGCAGGTCAAGTCGGTGCAGTATGGCTTGGGCAAAAACGGACCGATCAACCGCATCACCGGCGAGTTTGTCTGTGGCATGGAAGAACTCAGCCCAGAGCAATTGTTGAAGAACCGAGAAAACCTCAGTGCCGAAGTCGCCAAGCACGCGCTCGATGATGCTTATTGGAAAGCGCGCACTCCCGACTTCAGCAAAATCAAGGCGCCGCTTTTGTCGGCGGCCAACTGGGGGGGGCAGGGCCTGCACCCCAGGGGCAACTTTGAAGGCTACCTGCGCTCGGCCAGCACTCAAAAGTGGTTGGAAGTGCATGGCATCGAGCACTGGACCGAGTTCTACACCGACTATGGTCGCAAGATCCAGCTGAAGTTCTTTGACTACTTCCTGCGTGGCAAGAAGAACGGCTGGGACAAGCAACCCAAAGTTCAATTGCAAGTTCGCCACCCTGGAGAGAAATTCGTTCAGCGCGTGGAAACCGAGTGGCCATTGGCCCGCACCCAATGGACACCCATGTATCTGAATGGCCAGGACATGACCTTGCAAACCAAGAAGCCTGAGAAGTTGGCCAAACAGACCTATCAGGGGTTTTCTGACGGTGTCACCTTCATGCTGCCGCCCAGCGACAAAGACACCGAAATCACCGGGCCCTTGGCACTGAAGCTGTTCGCTTCCTCTTCCACCCAAGATGCCGATTTCTTCGCCGTTGTCCGGGTCTTCAGCCCCGACATGAAAGAGGTGGTGTTCATCGGTGCGCTTGATCCCCACACCCCGGTCGGACAGGGGTGGTTGCGTGCCTCGCACCGCAAGCTTGACACCAAGCTCTCGAAACCGTACCGTCCCTATCACCCTCATGACGAAGTGCAACTCCTTACGCCGGGCAAGGTCTACGAGTTCGACATTGAAATCGTCCCCACTTGCATTGTGATTCCAGCGGGTCATCGCTTGGCGGTGACGGTGCGCGGCAAAGACTATGAGTACCCCGGCCCAGCCACTCACCTGTCGAACATGAAGTACCCCATGACCGGTTGTGGCCCCTTTACCCATACCGATCCGAAAGACCGTCCAGCCAAGGTGTTTGACGGTAACGTCACCATCTTCACGGGGGGCGCGCGTGCCTCGTATCTGTTGGCCCCGGTGATCCCTGCGGCCAAAAAGGCGAGTGCCAAGAAGGCAACAGTCCCGAAAGCCGCAGCCAAAAAAGCCACGGCCAAGAAGAGTCCTTCCAAGGCAAGCAGCCGTTAAGAGATTCCCGTTTTCGCAGATCCCAATCAAACAACAGGAGACAGAGCATGAAACGTGATTTTTTGAAACTGATGGGTGGCGTTGCCGCCGCTTCTATCGTCGGTATCCCGAGTGTGCATGCACAATCGACCGTGATCTGGAAAATGGCCATTCCGGTGGCTGAAAAGTCCTGGTTTGGCGAAATGCACAAATGGTGGGGCAGCGAGGTTGAGAAAAGATCGGGTGGTCGCATCAAAGTCATGTACTTTTGGAGTGACTCCTTGGTCAAGTGGGCCGATGCCTTGCCGGGCATCAAATCGGGCATTGCCGACTTGGCCTGGGTGAGCAGCACCTACTTCCCCACCCAGTTCCCCAACTACATGACGCTGGATCAAATCTTCAACTTTGGTGACGATTACGTGGCCGGCATGAAGGCGGCCATTGACACCATTGAGAACCAACCCGACCTGAAGGCCGAGATCGCGCGTGAGGATATCGTCATTCTCATGCCCCACATCAGTGGCCACGCACCAGTGGGAACCCGTCCGCTGTTGGGTTCGGTGCGCGAACTCAAGGGCAAAACCTTGCGCACCTATGGTGGCGCACGCATTGAGTTCTACAAGGCCTTGGACGCCAACCCGGTGTTCATGCCTTTTGGCGACATGTACGCCGCCATCGATCGGGGCACCATCGACGCATTGGGCGACATGGCTATTTTGCTCAGCAACGCTTTCAAATTGAACGAGGTCATCAAGCATGTTCACTTCCTGAACCCGCCGGGCGTCAAGGGCAATGGCGGAGTCGTGGCATCGGGCTTTTTCATGACTGGCGCCAAGTTCCGGGCCCTGTCGCCGGACATGCAAAGCATGCTCATGCAACTGCGCGGGGAGTACACCGAGCGGTACGGCAAGTCGCTGATGGAGTTGGAAAACACCATCATTGAAGATTGGAAGAAACGCAGTCGCATCGTGTTCCATACTTCTTCGCCTGATGATGAAAAATTCATGCTCGAATGTGGCAATGCGGCCAATGAATTGTTGTTCAAGCGGCAAGAGGCTGCCGGGGCCAAAAACGTACGCGCCGTTTGGTCTTACTTCCAGGAGGCTCGTAAAAAGCACGAAGCCAAACGCTAAGTCATCACTCTCAGGCCCGCATGCCATTGGCTTGCGGGCTTTTTCGGCCCATGCCTCTTGCATGGGTCATCTTCATTTTGAAATGTCACTTTCATGAAACAAAGAGATCTCGGAAAAAACGGACCTATGGCATCCGTACAAGGTTTGGGTTGCATGGGTATGTCCATTTTTTATGGCCAGCCCGATGACGAATCATCCATCGCCACGATCCATCGCGCCCTGGACATGGGCATCAACATGATCGTCACCTCGGACGCATACGGCAATGGTGCCAATGAGACCCTGATTGGCAAAGCGCTGGTTGGCCGACGCAACCAGGCACTGGTCTGCACCAAATTCGGCAATCTGGCCCTGGCCGGCGGGGGAGACACCGGTTTCACCGGCGGTGACCCGCGCCATGTGGTCATCGCATGTGATCGCTCGCTCAAACGATTGGGGGTCGATGTGATTGACCTGTACGCGTTGCACCGAGTGGACGTCACCATACCGATTGAAGAGACCGTGGGCGCCATGAAGCGTCTGGTCGAGCAAGGCAAGGTGCGCCATCTGGGGCTGTCGGAGGCTGGCCCCGAGACCATTCGCCGCGCCTACGCAGTGCACCCTCTGGCATCTCTTGAGACCGAATACTCTTTGTGGAGCCGGGACATCGAGGGTGACATCATGGCCACCTGCCGCGAGCTGGGTATGGCCATCATGGCCTACTCCCCCCTGGGTCGTGGTTTCCTGACGGGCACCATCAAAACCCTGGATACTTTGGGTGAAAAAGACGGTCGCCGCAACATGCCGCGCTTCAAGCCCGAGAACATTGGCCAAAACGCCACGTTGATCGGACTGATGGAGGCCATGGCCCAGGCCAAGGGGATCACGACGGCCCAATTGGCGCTGGCTTGGGTGCATGCCCAGGGTCCAGACCTGTTCCCCATCCCGGGCACCAAGCGCGTCAAGTACTTGGAACAAAACGCTGCGGCTGTCGACGTGCCATTGTCCGCGCAAGATGTGCAGACCCTCAATCAGCTGTTTCCCAAGAACGTGGCCTCGGGCACCCGCTACCCTGAGCCCGCGATGAAGAGTTTGGGGATCTGAGGCCGCGGGCGCGGCCCCCCTGTGTTCAATCCACCTTGCCGATGCGCTGCAAGGTGGCTTTCAGCCGCTCGGCATCCTTGCTCAAGAACTCTTCGAATGCCGCAGCGGTTCTGAAGTCAGGCACCGCGCCCAGTTTGACCATGCTTTGATTGAAACCGTTGTCCATGGTCACACCCTTTTGGATGTCGGCGCGCAGGGTCTGCAAAACAGGCTCTGGCGTGCTGGCCGGGGCGAACAATCCAATTCAGACGTAGAACTCCGCATCTTTGAAACCCAACTCCAGTGCAGTAGGCACGTCGGGCAGGGCTGCGATGCGCTTGGCTCCGGTGGTGACCAAGGGGCGCAATGTGCCGGCTCTGATGTGCGTCATCACCGCAGAAGGTGAGCTGGCCGTGACGCCAATGTGACCACCGAGCACTGCCAAAATGGCCGGTCCGCCCCCCGAGTAGGAAATGTGGCGCAACTTCATTTGGCCCGCATGCGCCAGCATCTCGATGGGCAGGTGCGACGCGCTGTAGGCGCCAGAGGAGCCGTAGGTGATTTTCTCTGGGTTGGCACGCGCATCTGCGACAAAGTCGTTGTATGTTTTCCACGGAGCATCGGCTTTCACCACCAACACCAGCGGGTCGGCCACCAACAAGCCCAAGGGCGTGAATTGCGAGCGCTCAAAGCTGGGGGTACGGCCAAACAGTCGGCTGGGTTGGTCGGCTGCGCCCCCTGGGGGAAATGGCACCACGATATTGACCGGCTTGCTGGGGAAGGCAGTCTGTGCCCCCACTGCCGCACAAAACAAAAAGCCCAAAAAGCATAAGGCTCGGCGCAAAGTCATCGGTTTGTCTCCTGTGTGTGGGGTTGCGTCTTGCTAAGATGGTACAACTCGATTTAAAGGAGCACAACACGATGCCGACCCTGATGAAGCAAGAACTCGAGTCACTGACCGCCGACATCTTTCGTCATGCGGGTGCGCCCGTCGATTTGGCGCAGCAAGTCGCCGAGGTGCTGGTCGACAACCACATGGCCGGGCACGACTCGCATGGCATCTTGCGCATCCCGGAGTACTTGAAGAGCATCGTCGATGGCGAGATCGTGCCCACCGCGCGACCCGAAGTCATCCAAGAGACACCCGTCTCGGCCTTGGTGCAAGGCCACTGGGCCTTGGGACAAGCCACGGGCATCTACGCCGCTGACCTGGCCATCGCCAAAGCCAAAGCCAAAGCCAAAGCCAAAGCCCACCATCTGGCGGTGGTGTCGGTGGTGCAGGCTGCGCACACGGGTCGCCTGGCTGCATTCACCGAGCGCGCCGCACGCCAGGAAGTGGTCATGTTCATGGCGATCGGCACGGTCGACCGCCCCATGACCGCGCCCTTTGGTGGGGCTGCCGCCGTGCCGGACACAAACCCGGTGGCTTTTTCTTTGCCCAACCCCGATGGCCCGCCCATCACGCTCGATATCGCGACCTCTGCCATTGCGGCGGGCAAGGTCAAGGTTGCCAAAGCCCGACACGAAAACCTGCCGCCCGACGTCATCCTGGACAAGGCCGGTCGGCCGAGCGTCAATCCGCAAGACTTCATCGACGGCGGATTCCTTTTGCCTTTTGGGGGCCACAAAGGCTATGCCTTGGCCGTCATTGCCGAGTTGCTCAGTGGCCCGCTGATCGGCGCCGAGTCCTTTCCCGCCGTCACCCAGCGCAGTGGCATTTTCATTTTTGCCATGGACGCCGCCTTGTTCCGAGCCAAGCCCGATTACGCGCAGGCGCTTGCGCAACGTCTGGGTCAGATCAAGGGCGTGCCCCCGGCTCAGGGGTTCACTGAAGTGCTGGTGCCCGGAGAGCCCGAAGCCCGCACTCGAACCCGCCGAGAAAAAGAGGGCATTCCCATTCCCGATGACACTTGGCAGGCTGTGCGTCAGGCCGCTCAGAGCGTGGGCTGCGAGATTTAAGCCAACAGTCGTTTCAGTCCATCAGGCTGACGTGCGCCGACACCACGCGCCAACCGTCGGGCGTGCGAGCCCAGGTTTGCGACTGACGTTCCAATCCTTTGGCGGACCGCGCGTTGCGAAACGCCTGAATCTCGGCGTATCCGTACAGGTTCTCACCAGTGCCATAACGAATGGTGTGGGGGCTGTTCCAAAACAATTCGTCGAGCACGGCCACATCGTTGCTGACCAGCGCTTGATCGTAGCTCGACGGCTTCCTCGGCCCGGACCCCTTCAATCAACGCGCGGTCTACGACGAAGTCGGATTCATTCACATCTTGTCGAAAGAAATCTGGGACGGACACCCCTGTTGTGCGTTTGGCATGAGCGACGCCTTCATCAAGCAAAACCCCAACACCTTCGCCGCCCTCTACCGCTCGGTGCTGACCGCCAGCCAAATGGCCAGCCAGTCCAAAGACCGTGAGCTGATCGCCAAAGTCATCTCGCCCGCCCAGTACCTGAACCAACCCGAGACCGTCATCGCCCAGGTGTTGACCGGCAAGTTCGCCGACGGACTCGGTGGCGTGAAAAACGTCCCCGATCGCGCCAATTTCGATCCCGTGCCCTGGCAGAGCATGGCCGTTTGGATGCTGACGCAGATGAAGCGCTGGGGCTACATCAAGGGCGACGTCAATTACCGCCAAATCGCCGAGAAGGTCTTCATGCTCACCGACGCCAAGAAGTACATGGCCGAGGCCGGCTTCAAGCCACCCGAGGGCGCTTATCGTCAGGGGGCAGCACGCTGGTGTATTCTCGTGAGGCGATTGTGCGGTCGAGGCGGCTCGGGCCGTGGCCCATTGGGGGCAGGTGTCCAAGCCCAAGATGTACATGGGCCCCAAGGGTTACATCGCGCTGGTGATCGACATCGAGGGCAACATGATTGGTTTGCACAAGATAAATTGATGCGCGAAGGCGGCGCACTTCAAATTGGCATTTAGGGCGTGGTCTTGCCTCACTGGCAATAGGAAAGGGTTGAGCCATGGACGTGACTGAATTGATTGACCGTTATTGTCAGGTTTGGAATGAACCCGACCCACAGACCCGGGCCAACTTGCTGGCATCAGTATGGGCAAATGGAGCCAACTACACCGACCCGACGGTACATGCCGCCAATGAGGCAGAGCTATTGACGCACATTGCATCGGTTCAGGCGCGGCGGCCAGGAGCCCGTGTTTTGCGAACGAGCGTTGTCGATGCGCATCACTGCATGGCCAGGTATAAATGGCATGTGGTTCAGACCGATGGCACGGCTTTGCCAGAAGGTGTCGATATCGCGTTTTTGTCTCAAGATGGCACGCGCATCGAGCGCATCATTGGATTTTTTGGACCGATGAAGAGGAATGCTGCTTGATATTGGTCGCACGGCGACATCTATGCCAAATTGCGCATCACGCTTGGGTTTATTTCACCCAGTTTTCGACCTCCAGACCCGGCACGCGCTCAAACTCTGAGAGGTTGTTGGTGACCAAGACCAACCCCTCACTGCGGGCGTGTCCTGCAATATGCAGGTCATTGACGCCGATACTTTGGCCGACTCGCTCCAAGGCGGTGCGGATGCTGCCGTAGTGCTGGGCCGCTTTGGGGCCGTAGGGCAGCACCGCCAGACGGCTGCAAAAGTCCTCGATGGTCTTGAGGTTCTCGTTCACGCGCGAGCTTTTCTCAGCACCATGCATCAGCTCCGCCAGGGTAATTGTGGACATGGCCATGCGATCTGCGTGTGCGTTGAACGTGGCCAACACCTCAATGGGCCGACGCTTGAGCACATAAATGACGATGTTGGTGTCCAGCAGATAACGAAGCATCAGAGCGCTTCCCGATCGGCCTGATGTTGGGTGGCTCGATCACTGAGGAAGTCGTCGCTGACCTTGGGGCCGTTCAAAAAGAAACTGTCCCAGGTCTGTCCGATCGGCGTGATGACACGCTCATGCCCCACGGCCCGCACTTCGACCTTGTGCACGCCCTCGGGCAGGCGCACCTCCAGGGGCAGTCGCACGGCTTGGCTGCGATTCGTCATGAAAACAGTACCGATGGGCATGACAGTTTCCTCAATTGATTGCCATATGGCTATTGTATATCGCAGTCAGCGAAAATTGAATGTGCTGGCCAAAAACAGAGTTGAAGGCCGCTCTAATGCGATACAAAATCATTTCCAGGGTCAATTGGAGCGTCGATTTTCGACATGCTCTAAAAATCGAGTTGGAGCACACAGGTTCAGAATCATGGTCGGGAGGCATCAGCAATGGCCAAAATAGCCAAACAGTAAACTAGGATGTCACCATGCGTGTTTCTGCCACTGAAGAGTTGATCCGCCAGGATCTGAATCGGATGCACCTGCGCAGCCTCTTGCTGGCTG
>JASGCM010000035.1 GCA_030054175.1 Alphaproteobacteria bacterium
CCTCCCGCGCCGCGTCACAGGCGGCTCGGAAGGGGATTATACTATTTACGGATAAATTCTAAGTCGCAACTAAGCTTTTCAGATCAAAAATTTGTCTTGCCTTCGAAGCCTCAATTTATTGCCTTTTTTGTTAGAACAAACTCAAATTCATCAAATTTTTTGAATACAAATTATATATTTTTTGAGATCCTCTCATCCCTTGACCTACATCCAATCCCTCCCCCGCCCCATCAGTTAACCTACCCCCATACACCTACACGCCCGCCCACCCAACCAGACCCACAGGGACAAACCCATGAAACTGATGGACCCCGGCACCGAACTCGATGGCTTTGCCATCGGCCCCTGCATCCACGCCGGTGGCATGGCGCACATTTACTCGGTGACCTATCAAGAACAGCGCGAATCGCCTTTTGACATGGTGATGAAGGTGCCGCGCATGACGGCGGGTGACGGGTCCGAGAACATCGTCGGCTTTGAGGTGGAGCACCAGATCTTGCAGCATGTGCATGGCACGCATGTGCCGCGCTTTATCGCGGCGGGCGACATGATGCGCTTGCCCTACTTGGTCATGGAGCACATGCCCGGCCAAACCTTGCAGCAGTGGCTGGATCAGCGTGGTCTGACCCGCCCGGTCACCACACCCTTTGACGAGATCGCCCGCATCGGCGCGGCACTGGCGCAAGCGGTGCACAGCCTGCACCGCCAAAACGTGTGTCACCACGACCTGAAGCCCGCCAACGTGCTGCTGCATCCCGATGGGCGGGCGGTGTTGCTGGACTTTGGCTTGTCGATGCATGCGCACTTTCCGGACCTGTTGGCCGAAGAGATGCGCAAGGCCATCGGCACCCCAGCCTGGATCGCGCCCGAGCAGGTGGTGGGCACGCGCGGTGACCCGCGCAGCGATGTGTTTGCGATTGGCGTGATCTTGTACGAGTTGCTGACCGGTGAGTTACCCTTTGGCAACCCGCAGACCGATGGCGGCATGCGCCAGCGCTTGTGGATGCGGCCCAAGCCGCCGCGGGCCTTGCGCGCTGACACGCCGCCGTGGCTGCAAGAGGTGGTGCTGCGCTGCCTGTTTCCGCAAGCCGACGAGCGCTACCCGTCGGCGGCGCACCTGTTGTTTGACTTGCGCCACCCCGATCAGGTGCGCCTGAGCCAATTGTCCGAAATCACCGCCGGTTGGGGCTTTTGGAAAACCTTGCGCCGCTGGGTCAAGGCGGCTGGCATGGAGTACCAGCCCAGCCCCTTGCCGGCGCAGCACCAAATCGAGCGGGTGCCGATCGTACTGGTGGCGCTGCCGCACACCGATGTGTCCGAAGACATCGTGTACTCGATGCGCGTGCAAACCGAGCGTGCGCTGGGCCACATGCCCGGGGCCCGATTGGCGGTGGTGACGGTGGTGTCGGGGTCAGTGGCCACGGG
The DNA here is from genome assembly GCA_030054175.1 of Alphaproteobacteria bacterium. Taxonomy (GTDB): domain Bacteria; phylum Pseudomonadota; class Gammaproteobacteria; order Burkholderiales; family Burkholderiaceae_C; genus Limnohabitans. The sequence continues at coordinate 1,426 of JASGCM010000035.1, forward strand.
GTCAGGGGCCGACAGTGAGACGGGTCAACAATTGGCCCATCTGGTGCGGCTGCAAAAGTGGACCGAACCATTGCGCCTGGAAGGCCATCAGGCGTCATTTCATGTGCTGGAGTCGGGCGATGTGGCCGACGCCCTGTTGCGCTATGCCCAGGCCAACGAAGTCAGCATGATCATCATGGGGGCGGCCACCCACGGCCTGCAGATGCAGCGCTGGATGGCCACCGTGCCGATCAAGGTCGCCATGCAGGCGCCGTGCACGGTGATGCTGGTCAAGGGCGAGTTGCCCTTTCAGGGGCTGGCGGAGTTGGCCGATGTGGCCGAGGCCGATGACGCGGGTCAGTCGGCGTAAACCCCGGCGGCCTTGATGATCGGCCCCCATTTGTCGATTTCGGCCTGCACAAACTTGCGGTGCTCGGCGGGCTCGATGCGCTTGTCGGTCACGACCACGGCGCCCAGGGCCTGTTGCTTTTTGATGAACTCGGGGTCCTTGAGGGCAACCTTGAGGGCGTTGCTGATTTTGGCCAGCACGTCAGGGGGCGTGCCCTTGGGCGCATACAGTCCATGCCAAATGGTGACTTCAAAGCCTTTCAGGCCGCTCTCGTCCAGGGTGGGGAGGTCTTTCAGCGACGGGGTGGTCAGGCGCTTTTGGGTGGTCACCGCAAAAGCCTTGATGGTCTTGGCTTCGATCTGGCTGGTGGTGTTGGTGGTCTGGTCACACATCAGGTCGATCTGGCCACCCATCAGGTCGTTCATGGCCGGGGCGGTGCCTTTGTAAGGCACGGTGGTCATGTCGGTTTTGAGGGCGCTCTGAAACAGCAAACCGCACAAGTGTGAGGCAGCGCCCAGGCCCGCGTTGCCCAGGTTGATCTTGCCTTTGTTGGCGTTAATCCAGGTTTGCAATTCTTTGAAGTTGTTGGCCGGCAGGGTGTTGCGGCCAATCAGCGTCATGGGCACATCGTTGACCATGCCCAAGTATTCAAAGTCGCCCATGGTGTCGTAGGGCAGTTTGCGGTACAGCGCGGGCGAAGTGGCCATGCCGATGTGATGCAAAAACACCGTGTGGCCATCGGGCGCCGAGCGGGCGGCTTTGGCCGCACCCAGGGTGCCGCCGGCACCACCAACATTGTCAATCACCACGCTCAGTGCACCCAAGGGCTTGCGCATGGCTTCGGCCAAATCGCGCGCCACGCGGTCGGTCGGGCCACCAGCGGCAAAGGGCACCACGATGGTCACGGGCTTGTCTTTGTTGGGGTAGTCTGCGGCCAACGCAGACAGGGGGGCCAAGGCGACGGCCATCAACAGGGTGCGAATGCGTTTCATACAGGTCTCCGATGGATATGCAATTGAGCAAGGTGGATTGTGCCCCTTCCACTCCGCCAGCATATGGGGGGAACTACATATTTTGATGTGGGTCAGAAATTGGGGTCTGACCCCAATTTAATTATTGGTAGCTGCGGGCGTCTTCGATGACTTTGCCGTCGTTGGGCAATGCGCCGCGGGGGAGCAGTTCGATGTCGGCGCGCAGTTTGGTGATGTCGCGCACGGCTTCGGCGATGCGTTGGGCCAAACCATCGGCCTGGGATCTGACTTCCACGCGCAGAGCCATTTGGTCGTTGGCCATCTCGCCACTGACGACCAAGCGGGCTTTGACAACCTCGGGGAAACGCTTGGCCACCTGATCGACCTGACCGGGGTGAACAAACATGCCGCGCACTTTGGTGGTTTGGTCAGCGCGGCCCATCCAGCCTTTGATGCGGGTGTTGGTGCGCCCGGACGGGCACTGGCCCGGCAGCACGGCGGTGAGGTCGCCAGTGCCAAAGCGGATCAGGGGGTAGTCGGGGTTGAGGGTGGTGACCACCAGCTCGCCGACCTCGCCCTCGACCACCGGGTCGCCAGTGCCGGGTCGCACGATCTCGGTGATGACGCCCTCGTCCACCACCATGCCCTGGCGTGACGCGGTTTCATACGCCACCAGACCCAGGTCGGCGGTGGCGTAGCACTGATAAGCAGTGATGCCGCGCTCGGCCAGCCAGTCGCGCAGGCTGGGCGGGAAGGCTTCGCCACTGACCAAGGCTTTTTTCAGGCTGGCGATGTCGGCACCGGTCTCTTGGGCCTTTTCGACCAGGATGCGCAAAAAGCTCGGGGTACCCGCGTAGCCGTCGGGGCGCAGGTCGGCGATGGCGGCCAGTTGTTGTTCGGTCTGGCCCGTGCCCGCCGGAAACACCGTGCAGCCCAGCGCCAGCGCGCCCGACTCCATGATGAAGGCGCCGGGGGTCATGTGGTAGCTGAAGCTGTTGTGCACCAGATCGCCCGCAACAAAGCCGGCCGCAGCCATGGCGCGGGCGCTGCGCCAGTAGTCGGGGCGGGCTCCATCGGGCTCGTAAATGGGACCGGGCGAGGCAAAAATGCGTGCCAGCTTGGGTCCGCGCAGCAACGCCGAGAAGCCACCAAACGAGTCGGCCGGTCGCAAAGCCTTTTGCAATTCAAGCAGTTCGTGTTTGCGGGTCACGGGCAGGCGGGCCAGCGCAACACGGCTGTTGACCTGTTGGGCATCGAAGCCTTGCAAGATGCGGGCAAAGGCCGCCGTATGCTGCTGCGCGTGGGCGATTTGGGCCGACAAAGCGGTCATTTGCTCGACTTCGCGTTGGGCGCTTGAGCGGGTTTCCAGGGCGTCGTAATGGGCGGTCATGGCAACAAGGTGCGAAGAGGTCTAAAAAAGTGAACGAAAAATCAGGCCAGCCAGCGCTTGCGTCGCTTGTAGCTCTTGACGTCTTTGAAGCTCTTGCGCTCGCCACCGCCCACGCCCAGGTAAAACTCTTTGACGTCTTCGTTGTTGCGCAAGTCGCTGGCGGCGCCGTCCATGACGATGCGGCCCGACTCCATGATGTAGCCATAGTCGGCGTACTTGAGGGCCATATTGGTGTTTTGCTCGGCCAGCAAGAAGGTGACTTTTTCTTTGTGGTTGAGGTCTTTGACGATTTCAAACACCTCTTCGACGATTTGCGGGGCCAGGCCCATCGAGGGCTCGTCGAGCAGCACCATGCTGGGGTTTGCCATGAGGGCTCGGCCAATCGCGCACATCTGTTGCTCGCCACCCGAGGTGTAGGCGGCTTGCGAGGTGCGCCGGGTTTTGAGGCGCGGGAAGTAGTTGTACACCTTGTCCAGGTTGGCGGCAATCTCGCCTTTGTCTTTGCGGGTGTAGCTGCCCGTCAGCAGGTTTTCTTCGATGGTGAGGTGGGCGAAGCAGTGGCGCCCTTCCATGACCTGCACGACACCGCGTTGCACCAGATCGGCCGGGGAGAGGCTTTCAATGCGCTCACCGCGCAACTCGATCGCGCCTTTGGTGACTTCACCGCGCTCACCTTTGAGCAGATTGGAGATGGCGCGCAAGGTGGTGGTTTTACCGGCGCCGTTGCCGCCCAAGATGGCGACGATGCCCTCTTCGGGGACTTGTAAAGAGACACCTTTGAGCACCAGGATGACGTGGTTGTAGATGACTTCAATGCCATTGACGTTCAAAACAATTGGTTTGCTCATGTGTGTGCTCTCAAATTCTTTGGAACCGGTCTTCTGGGTGGGGCCCGCACCCAAAGGCCCTGCCCCGCACTGACGGGGCAGGAGACCCCTCACCCTGGCGGGAGAGGGGAGTGAGGCCTCAGGACTGACAATCGTCCGATGTGCGGCGGGTCAACTTTTTATCGCCAAGGTATTTTTCGGCACCGGCCTTGACCATGGGCTTGATGACTTGCTCATCGGCTTCGTACCAGTCAGAACTGATCTCCCAGGTCTTGCCGTTCCAGGTTTGCACGCGGGCCCAGGTCGAACCCATGTGGTCGGCACAGCTGGTCGACAAGGGGCGCATTACACCGGCAAAGCCCATGGCGTCGAGTTTCTTCTGGTCCAGGTTCAGGTTCTCCAGACCCCAGCGCACTTGCTCGCCGGTCATGACTTTGCCTTTGCCAAAGCGTTCTTGCGCACGGCGCACGGCTTCCACACCCAGCATCTGGATCATCACTCCACGGGTATAGAGCACCGTGCCGACTTCGTCGCGCGGGCCCGTGCCTTGGTTTTTATCGTGCACATATTTCAGGATGTCCTGAATGACCTTGGGCTGCTGGCTGGCGGTGTTGAGCGTCAGTGAGTTATAGCCTTTGGCGCCTTCACCGACGTCTTTGACATCGGGCTCGGCACCGGCCCACCACACGCCGTACATCTTGTCACGCGGATAGCCAGTGGCCTGGGCTTCCTTGAGCGCGGTGCTGTTCATGATGCCCCAGCCCCACAGGAATACATAGTCGGGGCGGCTTTGGCGCACTTGCAACCAGGCGGCTTTTTGCTCGACACCAGGCGCGGTCACGGGGATGAGTTGCAGGTCAAAGCCTTGCATTTTGGCGCGCTCTTGCAACAGGGGGATGGGCTCTTTGCCAAACGGGCTGTCATGGTAGACCAGCGCAATTTTCTTGCCATTGAGGTTGCCGTTTTCTTTCTTCAGAAGGTGCTGAATGAGGATATCAGCGCCAGTCCAGTAACTGCCCATGAGGGGAAAGTTCCACTTGAAGGCCAAGCCGTCTTGGGCGATCGACAAGCCATAGCCCAGGGTGATCAGGGGCACTTTGTCGACGGGAGCTTTTTCGGTCAGGGCAAGGGTGATGCCAGTGGCCTGGGGGTCGAACAAAGTGACTCCTGGTCGGCTCTTGAGCCGCTCGTAGCACTCGACGCCACGGTCGGTGGCGTAGCCGGTCTCACACTCTTCGAAGGTCAGCTTGACGCCGTTGATGCCGCCGTCGCGGGCGTTGATCATCTTCAAGTAGTCTTGCTTGGCATTGGCCCAAGGCGTGCCGTTAGGCGCGTAAGCGCCCGTGCGGTACGACAGCAGCGGGAAGAACTGCTCTTTCGCCTGCGCGAACGCGGCGGAAGTGGCCAATAAAGAGCCGGCCAGGATGGCGGCGATTTTCAGATTTCGCTTTGATTTCACGGGGTGTCTCCTTCTGGAAAATGAAGCGGGGTTTGAACTCAGTGAGGAAAAGGCCAGATGCGCAACTTTTGCTTGGCAACCGACCACAATTTGGCCAGACCATGGGGTTCCACAATCAGGAACCAAACAATGAGGCCACCAAAAATCATCAGTTCGGCGTGTGACAGGCCGGCGGTAGAAATCTCCTGACCAAACAGTCCAAACAGACCGGGCAAAAAGAGGTTGAGCACAATCGGGGTGATGACGATGAAGGCGGCGCCGAAGAACGCGCCCATGATCGAGCCCAGGCCGCCGATGATGACCATGAACAGCAGCCGGAAGGAAATCTCGACCGAGAAAGCAGCCGGCTCCCAAGAGCTAAGGTAAATGAAGGCCCACAGGGCACCGGCCACGCCGATGATGAAGGAGCTGACGGCAAAGGCCGAGAGCTTGGCGTACATGGGTCGTATGCCAATGACCGCTGCGGCCACGTCCATGTCTCGTATGGCCATCCACTCGCGACCGATGGCGCTGCGCACCAAGTTTTTCGCCAGCAAGGCCATCACCACCAGCACGCTCAGGCAAAACAGGTATTTGCTCAGAGCGCTCTCGATGGGCAAGCCAAAGACCTGCAGGCCACTGACCGAGACCGATCCAGAGTCAGAGTCGTTGAGCAACCACTTGATGCGCAAAAACATCCAGTCGCTGAAGAACTGCGCCGCCAGTGTGGCCACGGCCAGATACAGGCCGCGCACTCGCAGGCTGGGCAGGCCAAACAAAATGCCAAATGCGGTCGCGCACAAACCGCCCAGCAAAAGGGCAGGCACCAGCGGCATGTCGGGGATGCGGACAAAGAAGTTGTAGGCACCATAAGCGCCCACCGCCATGAAAGCGCCCGAGCCCAGCGAAATTTGACCACAATAGCCGACCAGGATATTCACCCCCAGGGCAGCCAAGGACATGATGGTAAAGGGGATCAGGATGGCGCGAAAGAAGTAGTCATCGGCCAGCGACGGAACCACGAAGAAGGCCAGCGCCAGCACTAGGCCGATGGCTAGGCGATCCTGGCGGATCGGAAATATCTGCTGATCGGCCTGATAGCTTGTTTTGAATTGACCATTTTCTCTGTAAAACATCTGTTCAGCTCCTTACACGCGGTCAATGATTTTTTCGCCAAACAGGCCCTGCGGCCTGAACAGCAGGAACACCAGCGCCAGCACGTACGAGAACCAGATCTCGATGCCACCGCCCACCATGGGGCCGATGTAGACCTCGGAGAGCTTTTCGCCCACACCAATGATCAGGCCGCCGATGATGGCGCCCGGCACCGAGGTGAGGCCACCCAAGATGATGACGGGCAAGGCCCGCAGGGCCACGGTGGTGAGCGTGAATTGCACGCCCAGCTTGGAGCCCCAGATCATGCCTGCGACCAGCGCGACCAGACCGGCCACGCACCAGACAATGACCCAGATGTGATTGAGCGGGATGCCGATCGACTGCGCCGCCTGGTGATCGTCGGCCACTGCACGCAGGGCGCGGCCAGTGCCGGTTTTCTGGAAAAAAATCGACAAGGCCGCCACCAAGGCGGCGCCGATGCAGGCCGCGATCATGTCTTCCTTGTTGATCAGCACGCCGCCATCGAACATGCTCTCGAGCACCATCACCGGGTCTTTGGGCATGCCGATGTTGATTTGGTAGATGTCGTTGCCAAACAGGCTCTGGCCCAGACCTTCCATGAAATACGTGATGCCCAAGGTCGCCATGAGCAGCGTGGTGCCTTCCTGGTTGACCAATTGACGCAACACCAGTCGCTCGATCAGCCAGGCCACCACGAACATCACCGCGCCTGCGCCCGCAAAGGCCATCAGATTGGCGACGATCAGGTTGTCGATGCCCATGAATTCGGGGATCCACTCGGCAAATCGGGCCATGGCCAGGGCGGCAAAGAGCACCATTGCGCCTTGGGCAAAGTTGAATACTCCCGAGGCTTTGAAGATCAGCACAAAGCCCAAGGCAACCAAAGAGTAAAGCATGCCGGCCATCAGGCCGCCCATCAGTGTTTCAAGAAAAAATGCCATATTGCTAGTCCCTGATTAGTGCGACGTGCCCAGATAGGCGCTGATCACTTCTTCGTTGTTGCGCACCTCATCGGGTGTGCCGTCGCCAATCTTTTTGCCATAGTCGAGCACCACGACGCGATCCGAGATGTCCATCACCACGCCCATGTCGTGTTCGATCAGCACGATGGTGGTACCAAATTCATCATTCACATCGAGGATGAAGCGGCACATGTCCTGCTTTTCTTCCACATTCATGCCAGCCATGGGCTCGTCGAGCAACAACACCTGGGGTTCGAGAGCCAGCGCGCGCCCCAGGTCGACCCGCTTTTGCAGGCCGTAAGGCAATTGGCCGACAGGGGTTTTGCGATAAGCCTGGATTTCCAGAAAGTCGATGATGTGTTCGACAAAATCGCGGTGGCGCTCTTCTTCGGCCTGAGCAGGGCCGATGCGCAGGGCCTGCAATAGCAGGTTGCTCTTCATGCGCAGGTTGCGCCCGGTCATGATGTTGTCCAGCACGCTCATGCCCTTGAACAGAGCCAGGTTTTGGAAGGTGCGCGCAATGCCCATGGTGGCCACCTGGTGGCTGTCCATGTGGTCAAAGGTCTGGCCGCGAAAGGTGATGGTGCCCTCTGATGGGGTGTAGACGCCGTTAATGCAATTGAGCATCGAGCTTTTGCCCGCGCCGTTTGGCCCGATGATGGCGCGTATCTCATGAGCGCGCACATTGAAAGAAATGTCGGTCAGCGCTTTGACGCCACCAAAACGCAGACTGATGTTTTTGACGTCAAGGATAACGTCGCCGATTTGCTTTTTCATGCCGCTTTCCTTGCCGGCGCAAATGTTTTTGCGTCGACCATTTGGAGCGTGGCGCTCACGCTGCCGGTGCGCCCGTCCTCAAACTTGACCTGGGTCTCGATGAATTGCTCGGATTTGCCCGCATAAAGGGCATCGACCAAGGCCTGGTATTTTTCGGCGATGAAGCCGCGCCTGACCTTGTTGGTGCGGGTCAGCTCGCCGTCGTCGGCGTCGAGTTCTTTGTGCAAGACCAAAAAGCGGTTGATCTGGCTGCCGGCCAGCAACTCGTCTTCGGCCAGGTCGGCATTGACTTTTTCCACGCATTCCTTGATCAGTTGATATACCTCGGGCTTTCCCGCCAAGTCGGTATAACCTGCATAAGGCAGGTTGCGCCGCTCAGCCCAGTTGCCCACCGCGTCAAAGTCGATGTTGACCATCACGCAAACCTTCTCGCGCCCGTCGCCGTAGGCCACCGCCTCTTTGATGTGGGGGAAGAACTTGAGCTTGTTTTCCACATACTTGGGGGCGAACATGGCCCCGTCGAAGGCGCCGCCCTGAATCCGACCCACGTCTTTGACGCGGTCAATGATCTTGAGGTGGCCATGGTTGTCGATGAATCCGGCGTCGCTGGTGTGGTACCACCCCTCGGCAGTCAGCACTTCGGCGGTGGCGGCGGGGTTTTTGTAGTATTCCTTGAGAAGGCCTGGCGACTTGACCAAAATCTCGCCGTTGTCAGCTACTTTGATCTCGACCCCCTGGCATGGCACTCCTACTGTGTCGGCGCGCGCCTCGTTGTCGGGTTGCAGGCAGACGAAGACGGCTGTCTCAGTCGAGCCATACAACTGCTTGAGGTTGACACCGATCGAGCGATAAAAGGTGAACAAGTCGGGGCCGATGGCCTCGCCAGCGGTGTAAGCCACCCGCACGCGCGACATGCCCAAGTTGTTGCGCAGGGGGCCGTAAACCATCCAGTCGCCCAATCTGTACAACAGATTGGCCCCCAAGCCGAGCGACTTGCCATCCATGCGGTCGGGGCCGAACTGGCGCGCCACTTTCATGAAATAGTGAAACATCTTGCGCTTGAATGTGCCTGCGTCTTCCATGCGAATCATCACGCTGGTGAGCATGCCCTCAAAGACCCGGGGCGGCGCGAAGTAATAGGTCGGGCCGATTTCCTTCAGGTCGATCGACACGGTGCTGAACGACTCGGGGCAGTTGACCACATAGCCGCAACACAGCCACTGGGCGAAGCTGAAGATGTTTTGGCCGATCCAGGCTGGGGGCAGATAAGCCAGCACGTCTTCGTTGGGACCTAGCTTGTCAAACGTGGCTCCCGCCTGCGCGCGATCGAGCAGACTGCGGTGGGTGTGCACCACTCCCTTGGGGTTGCCGGTGGTACCTGAGGTGAAGAACATGGCGGCGACATCGTCCGCAGCGGCTTTGCCGATCTCTTGTTGCACCATATCAGGGTGCGACCGCAGATGGGCTAGACCAGCCGCGATCACGTCGTCCAGGCCGAGCAGGCCAGACTCTTCGTAATTGCGCAGGCCACGTGGGTCATCGTAATAAATGTGGGCCAGTTGGGGGCACTGCTCACGAACTTCCAGCAATTTGTCGACCTGCTCCTGGTCTTCGACCACGGCAAAGCGAACATCGGCGTTGTTGATGGGGAAGACGCACTCAGCGGCTACGGCGTCCTGATATAAAGGAATGGGGATGGCGCCGAGCGATTGGGCGGCCAGCATGCCAGCGTAAAGCCGGGGGCGGTTGGATCCCACCACCACGATGTGCTCGCCTCTTTTCAAACCAGCCTGGTGCATTCCGGCAGCGAGGTGACTCACCATCTCGGCCAGACCAGACCAGGTCAGGGTCTGCCAAATGCCATATTCCTTTTCGCGCATGGCAGGGGCCTGGGGTCGCTCGCTGGCGTGCCTGTATAAGAGTTGCGGAAATGTGGAGTTCATGCCGTGTTCTTTCAGTTCTGTTCGGTGGGAGGGTCTCGTACCCATGTGTCACCGAATTGACTGGTGAATGTTGGTCTGGATACTAAGCTTGAGTTTGACGTTTTTTTGTCTTTGCGATGACAATTAAGGGAAATCCCTAGCATGGTCTGACCCGAGTCTGACAGAAGCTTGTTCCATGTCAATTGACCTGACACTGCACCAAAGAAGACGCGCGCCATCGGGCAGCGAGTTGCAGGGCATCCCTTGGCTGCGCCATCTTTCACCCGCCGAACGCGAACGCATCATGCCCGATCTGGTGGTGGGCGACGCCATGCCCGGTGACCATGTTTGCCGATACGGGCGAGCCCCCACCTACTGGTTTGGTGTGGTTGATGGCTTGCTGAAAATGAGTACCGACGGAGCGGACGGGCAAAGCATGACCTACACCGGTTTGCCTTCCGGTGGTTGGTTTGGCGAAGGAACCGCAATCAAGAAGGAACCCTATCGCTACAACGTGCAGGCGCTCCGCGCCAGTACGGTGGCGGGACTGCCCGTGGCCGGATTTCATTGGCTCCTCGATCATTCCATCGGCTTTAACCGCTTTGTCATGAACCAGCTCAATGAAAGATTGGGTCAGTTCATCGCAGCCCGCGAGATTGATCGCATCAACAACCCCGATGTGCGCGTGGCACGCTCGCTGGCTTCGCTTTTTAACCCGGTGCTTTACCCCGGCGTGGGTGAAGTGCTGCGCATCACCCAACAAGAACTGGCCTACCTGGTCGGCCTATCTCGACAGCGCGTCAATGTGGCTTTGCGGTCGCTGGAGGAGGCGGGTAGCATCCGTATCGAGTACGGCGGCCTGCGGGTACTGAACCTAGATGCCTTGCGACAGGCACGCTGAATTTAATCAGTAAACTCGGTATATGAATGATGCAGAAGAAGGCTCAGGACGCAGCCGTCTGAACAAACGCATGGCTGAACTGGGCCTGTGCTCGCGCCGCGAGGCCGACGCCTGGATTGAGCGTGGCTGGGTGCGGGTGAATGGTCAGCCAGCCCAAATGGGCATGCAAGTAGGCCCGGATGACCGCATTACCGTCGAGCGCGCCGCGCAGGACCAGCAGCAACAGCAAGTGACGATTTTGCTGAACAAGCCGGTCGGGTATGTCAGTGGCCAAGCAGAAGACGGCCATTCCCCCGCCGTCACGCTGGTGCAGGCGCGCAACCGCTGGTCGGGCGACAAGACGCCGGTGCGCTTCCACCCCGGGCAATTGCGTGGCCTCGCCCCTGCCGGGCGACTCGACATCGACTCGGTCGGCCTGCTGGTGTTGACGCAAGACGGGCGTGTCGCCCGGCAGCTGATTGGCGATGACTCGGACATTGAAAAAGAATACTTGGTGCGGGTGCAGTGGCACGGCCCGCAAGGCATGGTGACGCAAAACATCGCCCCATTGTTCCCGCCTGCGCTGTTGGCCCGCTTGCGACATGGCCTGTCGCTGGACGGCAAGCCACTCAAACACGCCGGGGTCGACTGGCAAAACCCCGAGCAATTGCGCTTTGTGCTGCGCGAGGGCAAAAAGCGTCAGATCCGGCGCATGTGCGAGCAAGTTGGATTGCATGTGGTTGGCTTGAAGCGTGTGCGCATGGGCCGCGTGACCCTGGGACAACTGCCTGCGGGCCAGTGGCGCTACCTGGCCCCGAACGAGAGGTTTTAGACACAGAAATTGGGGTCTGACCTCAATTTCTAATTTCTTCGGGCTTGAAATGGCGCAAAGCGGCCCCAATTGATGTGGTGTTTGTCAACTTTCAACCTCAATCAACATGAGCACCCAGACCCATTCTTTTCAGGCCGAGGTGGCGCAGCTGCTGCACCTGGTCACGCATTCGCTTTATTCGAATAAAGAGATTTTTTTGCGCGAGCTGGTTTCCAACGCGTCGGACGCCTGTGACAAGTTGCGTTACGAGGCGCTGAACAACAACGGCCTGTTTGAAGACGCCCCGAATCTGGAAATTCGGGTCAGTTTTGACAAGGACGCACGCACGCTGACCATCGCCGACAACGGCATTGGCATGAGCCGCCAAGAGGCCATTGACCACCTAGGCACAATCGCCAAAAGCGGCACGCGCGACTTCATGAGCCGCCTGGACGCCGAGCAAAAAAGCAACGCCAAGGATCAGGGCGCGTTGATCGGCCAGTTTGGCGTGGGCTTTTACTCGGGCTACATCGTCGCCGACCGCATCACGGTCGAGTCGCGTCGCGCAGGCTTGTCGGCCAACGAGGGGGTTCGCTGGATCAGTGGTGGCACCGGTGAGTTCACAGTGGAGGATATCGAGTTGTCCGCACGCGGCACACGGGTTATTCTGCACCTGCGCGAGGATGCCGACGAGTACCTGAATACCTGGAAAATCAAGTCGATCATCTCGAAATACTCTGACCACATCTCTTTGCCGATTCTGATGCGCAAAGAAGAGTGGAAAGAGGGCGAAAACGACCAACCCGGCGAGATGCTGTTGACCGACGAATGGGAAACGGTCAACAAGGCGAATGCCTTGTGGTCGCGGGCCAAGAAAGACGTCACGCAAGAAGAGTACGACGGGTTCTACAAAGCCATCAGCCACGACTTTGAGGCACCGTTGGCGCACAGCCACAACCGGGTCGAGGGCAGTACCGAGTACACGCAATTGCTGTACCTGCCGGCCAAGGCGCCCTTTGATTTGTGGAACCGCGACAAGCGCGCCGGCATGAAACTGTATGTCAAGCGCGTGTTCATCATGGACGATGCCGAGGCGCTGATGCCGGTCTACCTGCGTTTTGTCAAAGGCGTGGTGGATTCGGCCGATTTGCCGCTGAACGTGAGCCGCGAGTTGCTGCAAGAAAGTCGAGATGTGAAAGCCATCCGTGAGGGCAATACCCGCCGTGTGTTGGCCATGCTGGAAGACCTGGCCCGACACGATAAGCCGGCCGAAGATGCCAGCGAAGAGGACCAGAAAGATACTGGCAAGTACAGTCGCTTTTATGCCGAGTTTGGCGCGGTGCTCAAAGAGGGCTTGGGCGAAGACTTCGCCAACCGCGAGAAGATCGCCAAGCTGTTGCGCTTTGCCAGCACCACGTCCGATGCCGTGACGGTGTCACTGGCCGATTACAAGGCGCGGATGAAAGAAAGCCAGGAGGCCATTTACTACATCACGGCCGACACGCTGGCGGCCGCCAAGAACAGTCCACAGCTTGAAGTCTTCCGCAAAAAAGGCATTGAAGTGTTGCTGATGACCGATCGGGTCGATGAGTGGGCGCTGAGCTTCTTGAATGAATTTGATGGCACGCCCATGCAAAGCGTCGCCAAGGGGGCGGTCGATCTGGGCAAGCTGCAAGATGAGGCCGAGAAAAAAGCCACTGAAGAAGCCGCCGAGGCCTTTAAGCCTGTGTTGGCCAAGCTGAAAGAGGCGCTGAAAGAAAAGACCGAGGATGTTCGGGTAACCTCTCGTCTGGTTGATTCGCCCGCCTGCCTGGTGGTGCAAGACCAGGGCATGAGCCTGCAGCTGGCGCGCATGCTCAAGCAAGCCGGTCAGGCAGTGCCCGAGTCCAAGCCGATTTTGGAGGTCAACCCCGAGCACGCCTTGGTGAAGAAGCTGGCCGCTGATGCGAATCCGAACTTCCACGACTTGGCGCATATCGTGTTTGATCAGGCGCTGTTGGCCGAAGGCGGCATGCCTGAAGACCCGGCGGCCTATGTGAAGCGGGTCAACGCTTTGCTGGTCTGAATGCCAAAGCCAGCAGCAGCACTCCGGCCAACCACAGGGGCCACAAGCCCCAAGCCCTCGCCCACCGGGCATACAGCGTCGGCGGTCCCGCGCGACCGCTGACTTGCGCCTGCATCACGGCGCGCTGCCAATGCGGCAGACGGGCTTGAATATGACCCATGTGGTCGATGATGGCCGTAGAGCCGGTGTTGGTCACGCGCACCATTGGCCGCTGCAGTTCCAGCGTGCGCAGTCGCGAGATGTTCAAGTGCTGGTGCTGCGCCACGGTGTCACCAAACCAGGCGATGTTGCTGAAATTGACCATGACATGCGGGCTTTGCTCGGTGTCAAAGGCTTGCGCCAACTCTTCCCCGAACAAGTCTTCGTAACAAATATTGGGCGCCCAGCGCAGCCCCCCCCATGACCATGCCAACTGGGGCAACTGACCGCGTGTGAATTCGCCCAAGGGAATGTGCATGGCGCGAACGAACCAGGCAAAGCCCCAGGGAATGAACTCACCAAAGGGCACCAAATGGTACTTGTCGTAACGGTGGTCGGGCGTGACGGCAGAACGCATGCTGGCCGGCGCATCACCCGCCCAGGCCAATACGCTGTTGCTGTATTCACCCTCGGCCTGCAACCGCCAGGGTGCGCCGACCATGAAGGCCCGATCGGCATGCGTCGGGCGAACAGCGCGCCACCACTCGACAGGCCAAAGGTTGCTGGGCAAAGGAAATGCGATCTCTGGGGCCAGGGTCAAGCCAGGGCCGGCTTGCGCCAATTGATCCAGATACCACTGCGGGGCGCTGTGCCTCTGCAGTTCGTACTTTTGATCTTGTGGCACATGTCCTTGTAACAAAGTCAACGGCACCTGCAACACCTCGTGGGTGGAGTCGGCGGCACGCCAGGGTTGCGTCATGGCCAATAAAAGCGCCAATGACATGACCATGGCGCCTCCACGCATCAGGGGTCTGCGCACACGCCACAACAGTGCCACGGCACAGGCCAGTGCCGCAGCCACCGCCCCCATACCGTAGACCCCAACGAATGGGGCCAGCAAGGCCAAGGCCGAGTCGACATGGGCATATCCTGCAGAACCCCAAGGAAAACCGGTGAACCACTGTGCGCGGGCCAACTCGGCCAGGAGCCATGCGCCCGAGAAGGATAGGATGTGTCCGATGGAACCAGCACTGGCACCACGCAGCCAGGCACCACAAGCCAAGGCCAAGGCTAGGTACACGGCCAGCGCTGACTGCAAGGCCAGCACGGCCAAGACTGCCAGCGGTGCCGCCAGCCCGCCGTATTGGTGCATGGAGATGTACAGCCACCATGTCGCCGCCACGCCATGGGCAGTACCGAACAACCAGCCCATCCAGGCGGCCTGCTTGGGCCCTCTGGCCTGCACGTACAAGTTCGCCAAAACGGCCAGAGAGAGGCATTGCACAGGGCCCAGTGCCTGTCCATTGCCAGGCCAAGCCAGCGACAACGCATGCGCAACACCGGCCAGCAGCAGCCAGACGGTGCGTGGTACAGCGCTCACCCCAAAGGTCGGACTTTGAACCATTTCACAGCCCCGGCCCGAGTGAGCATGACCTCAAAACGTAGACCGGACAGTTCACACGTCTCGCCACGGGTGGGTACGCGCCCCATGTGATGGGCAATCAAACCGCCGATGGTGTCGAATTCTTCGTCGCTATCGGGCTGCAACTGCACGCCAAAAGCCTGGTTGACGCGCTGCACGTTGACGTCCCCGTCCACCCGAAAACTGCGATCGACCAAGGTATAGATGTCGCCGTTTTCATTTTGATTGTCGAACTCGT
Organism: Alphaproteobacteria bacterium; assembly: GCA_030054175.1. Taxonomy (GTDB): domain Bacteria; phylum Pseudomonadota; class Gammaproteobacteria; order Burkholderiales; family Burkholderiaceae_C; genus Limnohabitans. The sequence continues at coordinate 16,733 of JASGCM010000035.1, forward strand.
CTTCGATTTCACCGACGATTTCTTCCAGCACATCTTCGATGGTAACCAAACCGGCGATGCGACCAAACTCATCGACCACAATGGCCAAGTGATTGCGGTTATTGCGAAAGTCACGCAATAAATCGGTCAACCGCTTGCTCTCTGGGACGAAGATCACCGGTCGCAACAAAGCCTTCAGATGCAGTTCAGGCGCGCGCTGCAACTTGAGCAAATCTTTGGCCATCAGTACACCGATGATGTTCTCGCGGTCTCCTTCGTACACCGGGTAGCGCGAATGGGCGATGTCAATGATTTGGTTCAAGATGTCTTCGATGGGGGCGCCGATGTCGATCAAATCCATGCGCGGGGCGGCAATCATCACATCACCGGCCGTCATGTCGGCCACGCGCAAGACACCTTCGATCATGCCTCGGCTGTCAGCGCTGATCAGGCCGCGCTCTTGCGCTTGGCTGAGCATGCGCAACATTTCCTCAGGCGAATCAGGGCCAGGGTGCAGGAATTCGGTGATTTTTTGGATCAGGCTGCGCCGGTTCTGGGCGACAGCCGAATAAGGGTGTGGGTCTGACACAGCAAGGTGCGAAGGTGAGCCATGATGGCGACACCCATAGGATAGCCCAAGTTGATGTCAGTCAGGAGCCGGACTTGTGCCTGGCCTCGCGCACCCCTTCTCGTATTTCTTGAACTTGCGAAACCACATCGACAAATTGTTTGTCTTGCTCTTTGACGTCGTAATTGATGCGACCGTACTGGTCGTTGACCCAATCTTCGAGTTCGCTTTCCATATCGGGTGGTGGCAAACGCAAATAAGCCTGGGTCTCACTGCCATCGCGTTCGACTCGGGCGCCGTGTCGCCGGGCGATGGCCAGCATCGGTGCGTTTTCGCTCAGCGCATGGATGTAAAAAAGACCGATACCCTCGTGGCGGGCGTGCACCATGGCGCACTCAAACATGCGATTGCCCAAACCTTTTCCTCGCGACTTTTGTCGAACCGAGACACCAAACTCGGCTCTGGGCTCGCCCTGCTCAGGACGCTCTAAGCCCAAATGTGACAAAGCCTCCAAGCGCAAGGCGACGTTGAATATGCCGTCTATGTGATCTCGCTGGAAGTTAATGCCGTTGACATAGCGCTCGATTTGCTCGTCTGTAGCAGGGTAGCCAAAGCGCAAAATGCGGTCCTCGGGCCCCATCTCCCTCAAATGGAACATGATTTTGGCTCTGTGCCTTTCGTCCAGGCTGACGATGGGCACCATGACGGTAGGGTGCTCATGCCGAACGGCCAAGGATTTCCCGGGTTGCAACCACCCACGGCGCCAGCCCTGCTGTGCTGTTTTGATCAGCTGAGTCCATAGGCTCATGAATACCCCCTTAGACCCTCATATTAGGTGTAAACCCTAAATAATTCTAGATTACGGACTCTAATGCAGTTCTCACGGACAATCCATGTATGAAAGATTGCCCCCCCGGTATGACTTTTGTGCAACGCGGATGGTTGTCCTCCAACCACTTGCTGCTGCAAGGTAACGACGAAGCCGTTTTGATCGACAGTGGCTATGTGGCTCATGCGCCACAAACACTCTCATTGATTGAAGAGGCGCTGCAAGGCGGACCGCTAGACCGCCTGCTGAACACCCATTTGCACAGCGATCATTGCGGTGGCAATGCAGCACTGCAGACGCAATACCCCCATTTGCACACCACCATCGCACCTGGGTTGGCACAAGCGGTGTCGAACTGGGATTCGAGTTTGCTGACCTACGCCCCAACAGGGCAAGATTGTCCGCGCTTTAAATACGATGCGGTGATGCAACCCGGTACTGAGCTTTCGTTGGCAGACCGCACATGGCAGGTGCATGCGGCCCCAGGTCATGATCCGCATTCAGTCATCCTGTTTCAACCCGATACGGGCGTGTTGGTGTCGGCAGATGCCTTGTGGGAAAACGGTTTTGGCGTCGTATTTCCAGAAATTGAAGGGGAAGACGGCTTCACGGGCATCGCCCAAACCCTGGATTTGATCGAGTTTTTATCGCCTCGCGTGGTGATTCCGGGACATGGTCAGACATTCAATGATGTTGAAGCCGCCCTGGCAAGGGCACGTTCAAGGTTGGATGGCTTCAGATCGCAACCGGTAAAACATGCCAGCCACGCAGCCAAGGTCTTGTTGAAGTTCAAACTGCTCGACTGGCAACGCATCGATGATGCTACGTTGCTTCCTTGGAGCCAAGCTTGCAGCTTCTTGCATTTGCTGCATCAACGCCATTTCTCCCAGATTCCAGTGCAAGATTGGGTCATTCAGTGCATGACTGATCTGGTCAAGTCTGGCGCCGCCGAACGCGACGGCAGACATTGGGTCAACGCCTGAACGCAAACAAAAATTGGGGTCACAGAAATTGGGGTCAGACCCCAATTATTCAATTATTTGAGTGACAATAAAGGAAAGGCCCGATTCAAATGAATCGGGCCTTTCCGGGCTGTAAGAGCCTGACGATGTCCTACTTTCACACGGGAATCCGCACTATCATCGGCGCTGAAGCGTTTCACTGTCCTGTTCGGGATGGGAAGGAGTGGTACCACCTCGCTATGGTCATCAGGCATAACTTGTCGATATTCAGACAGAAGTCTGGACATCCAATTCATAGAGCAAATCAGCTTTTGGGATTCTTGAATGCGTCACTTGGCACAACATCCTTGGCTCACGCCAAAGTTATAGGGTCAAGCCGCACGAGCAATTAGTACTGGTTAGCTTAACGCATTGCTGCGCTTCCACACCCAGCCTATCAACGTCCTGGTCTTGAACGACTCTTTAGGGGGCTCAAGGCCCCGGCAGA
>JASGCM010000018.1 GCA_030054175.1 Alphaproteobacteria bacterium
AGACCGAGGTCTCAACTTAAACCAATTGGCCTCCACGAAACCCGGGGCGATTCACCAAACGCATCCCCGGCTTGCCAGATGTCCCCACTGTGCGCGAATTGGGTCTCCCTGGGTTGGAGCTTGAGGGTTGGAACGGACTGTTCGCCCCAGCAAAAACCCCGCGTGATATTGTGGATCGCTTGCAACGCGAGGCCGCTGCGGCAGTCAAGCACCCTGAGGTTGCACGACGCCTGGCCGAGTCGGGTGCCGAGGCCGTCGGCTCGAATGGTGCCGCACAAGAGGACATGTTGCGCCGTCAGATGGATCAATTCCGACCGGTCATCCGTGAGATGAAAATCGACTGACTCGGCTTATTTTTTCAGCCACCAGATCGGGAACTGGGTACAGTCGGCTGGCCCCAAACCCTGGTCGATGGCTCGCTCCAAATTCACCAAAGTGGTTTGGGTCAGCGGCATGGGGCACCCATTCTTGGCGCCCTGCTCGACCATGGTGCACACATCCTTGCGCATGGTGGCCAAGTCCACAGTGACGGTCGCCTGCGGCGTGCCGGCCAGGGCGTCAGCGATCATGCCACCACGCACTTTAAGCATATTGGGGCCGCCCGATGACTCGGTCAGCACATCGACCAATTCCTTCGGATCAATCTCCAGGCTACGCACCAGCGATAAGGCCTCGCCAAGCGTCTGCCAGTAGACCATCAGCGGCAGATTCACGCACAACTTCATGCGTGCGCCATTGCCGTGCGCCCCCACCAGCACCACCTTGCGGCACATTTGGTCCAGCAGACTGCGGGCTTGTGAGACCACAGCTGCATCACCGCCGACAAAACCGATCAGCTTGCCCTCTTTGGCCGGGCCAATGCTGCCGCTGACGGGGCATTCAAGGTACCGGGCACCAGCCAGTTGAGCGACTTGGGCCATTTTCTCCTGAAACTCCGGCGCCACAGTGCTCGACTCGATCAGCACGGCTCGGGGTTGCGACAGCAAGCCCTGGGGCCCGCAATACACCTGTTCGACGGCAGCGGCATCGGTCAGCAGATTCACCACCACATCACAATCCCGAGCCAGATCAGCGGGATGAACCGCCAGTTTGGCGCCACTTGCCACCACCGCCTGGGCACGTGATGCATTGCGGTTCCACACCCAGACCTCATGATCCAGGCCCAACATCCTTTGGGCCACGGCCTGCCCCATTTTGCCCATACCGACGATACCGACTTTCATCTGTGTACTCCTGTTCAATCGACGGTGGCCCCCGAGGCCTTCACCACCATGGTCCAGCGCTCGATCTCGGCCTTGAAAAACGCCTGTGCTTCGGATGGGGTGTTGGTCACCACATCAAAGCCCAAGCCATTGAAGCGTTGTGTCATATCGGGGGCGTTCAAACCCTTGGCAATGTCCGCATGCAATTTGCGAATGATTTCGGGAGGCGTTCCTTTGGGCGCGGCAACGGCCTGCCAAGAGGTCACGTCAAAGTCCTTCATGCCGCTTTCGATCAGTGTAGGGACATCGGGCAATTGCGGCATGCGTTGGCGCGAGGTCACACCCAGGGCCTTCATTCGGCCGGCCTTGATGTAGGGCACGACGGTGCCGAAGTTCTGAAACGAGGCCTCGATGTTTCCAGCCATGATATCGGTTTGAGCCGCTGACCCACCCCGATAAGGGATGTGAACCCCAAACGTCTGGGTCTGCAACTTGAACATCTCTGCAGAAAGGTGGTCGCTGGAGCCCGAACCCGAAGAGCCATACGAGACCTTGCCGGGGTTCTTGCGAGCGAAGTCGATGAATTCTTTCAAGTTGTTGGCCGGAAAGTTGGGCGGCACGATCAACACATTGGGGGTGCGTACAGCGACGCTGATCGCATCAAAATCGCGCATCACATCGTACTTGGGGTTTTTGTACAAACCCATGTTGATGGCAAAAGTGCCTATGGATCCCACCAACAGGGTGTAGCCATCGTTGGGCGATTTGGCCAAAGCTTCGGCCGCAATGGAACCGTTGGCTCCTGGACGGTTTTCCACCACGGTGGTGTATCCGGCCTCATTGAGTTTTTGAGAAATCGCGCGCGCCACGATGTCACTGGTGCCGCCTGCGACAAAAGGCACCATGATCTTGACCGGCTTGGAAGGATAGGCTTGCGCCCACACTTGGCCCAGACTCAATGCCCCGACCCACAGCATCCAGATCATCCGCCGCTTATTGTTCAAGTCTGTCTCCTTTTCAATTTCAGTCAGTTTATCGGCAAAGATTCAGGGATCGGCTCGGGATAACTCGGGTTTGATGGCCAGCCAAAAAGCCACCGAACCCAAAGCTGCGACGAATGCCAAAACGCTAAAACCCCAGCGGTAGTCGCCGGTCAGATCGGCCAAAATTCCAGCCACCATGGGGCCGGCCACCTGCCCAATGGCAATGATCGCTGCCGACAAGCCCATGATCATCCCAATCGAATTGCGTCCGAAATAATCGGCTCGGATGGCTTGCATCAAAGGCCCGCGCAAGCCCCAGGCCACGCCATGAAAAGCCGAGAAAGCCAACAGCCAAGCCACAGAAGGGGCGAAAGTCAGCATGAGCAACCCCAGGGCATGCGAGAGCATACAGACTGCTGCGATTTTGCGCTTCGAGAACTTGTCCCCAAGCCAGGCACCCAGCATCACGCCGACCAATTGCCCCAAAGTCATCAACATGATGATGAAACCAGCTTGAGCCACGGTGTAGCCCAGCCCTTCCTTCATGTGGCTGATGGCATGTACGTTCACCGCCGTGACCACCACCAAGGCCATGCCGTGGCCGGCAGCCAGATACCAAAATGCCCTGGTTTGCAAAGCTTGACGTGCTGTGAATTCACGGGCCGGGGTGGTTTGGATGTGTCGAGTGGAGTCGTGCATGCCCGCCTCGACCCAAGGCTTTTCGTCCCCATCCATCTGCAATCCCAAGTCTTGCGGACGCCGCACCATCACCCGCGACAATGGGATGCCGATCAAAATGGCCGCCAGCCCTGAAGACAAAGCCGCTGTGCGCCAACCCCAGGTTTGCATCACCCAGGCCACCAAGGGAACGGCCAAACCGCCCAAAGCCAAGCCGGAACTCATGATCGCCAAGGCACGCGCGCGATGACGCTCGAACCATTGCACCAAGGCCACCGAAAGCGGAAAGTAACCGCAGAAACTGGTGCCGATGGCCATGATGATCGCACAGGCGTAGAACCCGGCCAAAGAGTCGATTTGGCTCAGCCCGCACAAGCCCAGTCCCATGATGACCACCCCAAAGCGAATCATCACCGGGCTGCCAAATCGATCCACCACCCAACCCAACAGCGGGCCTATGATGGCCGCTTCTACCGATTGCAAAGCGGCAGCCGCCGACAAGGCGGTTTTGCTCCAACCCATCTCGTCGCTCAGGGTTGCGATGTACAAGCCGAAGGACTGCAAGACCAAGGCAGCCAGCAAAAACTGGATTCCGCAGGAAGCGGCGGTCATGCGCCAGCCGTAAAAAAATTTCACTTGACAGAAGCCTTGGTCAAAAACAGTTAGAGTGTCGCAAACAAAGCGGCGCATTCATGTGCCGCGTGCGACTTAAATGTTCATCTTATCAAGGATCGATCCATGGAACTCTTTGAATTGAAGGGCCAAGTGGCCATCATCACCGGCTCATCGCGCGGCATAGGTCGAGCCATCGCTGAACGCCTGGCTGAGCACGGCGCTCACGTGGTCATCTCGTCACGCAAACTGGCCCCTTGCCAAGAGGTGGCAGACGCCATCAACGCCCGTTACGGAGACGACAGGGCCATCGCCGTGGCAGCGAATATTTCATCCAAAGCAGAGTTACAAAATCTGGTTGATGCCGCCCGAGCGCAATGGGGCCGAATCGATGTCTTGGTTTGCAACGCAGCCTCCAACCCCTACTATGGTCCTATGGCTGGGATCAGTGATGATCAGTTTCGCAAAATCCTGGACAACAACATCATCTCCAACCATTGGTTAATCAGCATGGTCGCTCCGGAGATGACCGCCCGCCGCTCCGGATCGATCATCATCGTCTCATCCATTGGGGGTCTTCGTGGCTCCCCCATCATCGGCGCCTATTGCATCAGCAAGGCCGCCGACATGCAATTGGCGCGCAATTTGTCGGTCGAGCTGGGCCCCCACCAGGTTCGGGTCAACTGCATCGCCCCGGGTCTGATCAAAACAGACTTTGCCCGGGCCTTGTGGGAGGACCAGGCGCTATTGGCAGAGCGCAATGCCAGCACCCCGTTGCGCCGCATTGGTGAGCCTGACGAGATCGCAGGCGCAGCGGTTTTTCTGGCCTCTTCAGCCAGTGCCTTCATGACCGGTCAAACCCTGGTCATTGATGGTGGTGTGACCATTTGATTAAATTTCAAAAAAATGTGTCTGGCTTGTCTACCTGGCGCGGTATTACTGCGTTATTTAGACAAGATTGGAGAAAACGTCCATGAAACCAGATGTCGCCTTATCGTTTGACCAGCGTCCCGAAGTCGAGAAACGCTTCCAACCCTTGACCAATGAAATCATGCAACTCAAAGCGGGTTTCAATCGTTTGCGGGCACTTATGAATCAAGAAAATGAGCAAAAACAACGACCTGTGGCTCGCATTTACAGTGGTTCTCGAGCCGTAAAAGCCTGATCAACACGCACCATGATGGTGCGTGTTGTCGTTTTTACTCAGCCCAAGTGAAGCAATCGCTGGGTTTGTCGGCGTACCAAACGGTCGATATCGGCCAAATCTGCGGCACTCGATTTCGGTCCCGGTTTGCGCACTGCAGCCGATGAAATCACCCCACGCTGCCAAAACAAATGCTTGCGCACGGCCAAACCGACCCCGGATTGCTGTTCGTATCGGGCCAGAGGCAAATAAGCGTCAAATAAATCATGCGCTCGATCCACATCCCCATTGGCATGCGCATTCACCACATCCACCATCATCTCGGGATAGGCAAAGCCGGTCATGGCGCCGTCAGCCCCCCGGCTGAGCTCCTCGGGTAGAAACAACCCGCCCCCGTTACCGCACAGAACCGACACCTTTGGAACCTCACCTCGTTGCATGGCGGATTGCAGATTGGAGAGTTTGGCCAGGCCGGGGCAGTCCTCGTGTTTGAGCATCACGCACTGTGGCGATTGTTTCAGGATGCGTTGGATGACCCCTGCCGACATTTGCACCCCGGTAGCGACCGGGTGGTCTTGCAGGCACCAGGGTGTATCCGGCCCCAAGGTTTCATTGACCATGTCAAAGTAGGCCCCGATCTGGTCATCGGTGCGAACCGTGGATGGGGGTGCGATCATCACCCCCGCCGCGCCCAACTCCATGACACTGTGGCTCAGTTCCCGCATGGGAGCAAAGCCGGCGGCAGAAGCGCCCACCACCACGGGAACTTGTCCTCGAACCCGTTGCAACACTTGGCGCACGAACTGCCTTGACTCTTCGGCGGTCAGCTTGGGGGCTTCGCCCATGATGCCCAACACCGTCAGCCCGGTCACTCCTCGCTCGAGCAAAAAATCAATCATGCGGTCGGTGCTGGCCAAATCGAGTGCGCCATTGTCCTGGAAGGGCGTGATGGTGATCAAGTAAACGCCGTTGGCGTTGCGGTTGAATGCGTTCATGAGGGACACCAAAGAATGACGAATCCATAGGATACACCGCCCCGTCTCAGGGCAAACCCAGCGCAGAAAGACCCGCCAGTCCCATCAGGGACTTTGCTCTCGCCGCAAGGTGCATTAGACTGAGCACTTGATCAACATCGATCGGGCGATGCATTACCGCCACGGTCTAGAGTGAAAGGATTCATTCGCCATGAGCGACTACAAATTACTGAGCGACCGTGTTCCCTATGTCCCCTTCCCGCAACGTCCCGTGCTCAAAGCACCGGCTGGCAAACGAATGCTGGTTTGGGTGATCGTCAATGTGGAACATTGGTCGATTGAACGCGCCATGCCACGCACCGTGCTGCCCCCACCGATGGGACAAAACCTGTTGCCCGATCTGGCCAACTGGTCTTGGCACGAATACGGGATGCGCTCGGGTTTTTGGCGTTTATATGAGGCCCTGAAACAACGTGGCATCACCCCCACACTGGCCACCAACGGCATCGTTTGTGAAACCTACCCCCAAGTGGCCGAAGCAGCCTTGAAAGAAGGCTGGGAATTCATGGGACATGGTTGGGTTCAAGGCCCTTCGCACAAGGTTGACAACCAGGCTGAAGCCATTGCCAAGACGGTGGAGGCGATCCGTAAATTCTCCGGTAAGGCCCCGCGTGGCTGGGAATGTCCTGGACTGACCGAAACCGATGAAACCATCGATCTGCTCAGCGCCGCCGGTGTCGACTACGTGGCAGATTGGGTCATCGACGATCAACCGACTTGGATTCAAGGCACGCCACGCCCCATGCTTTCGGTGCCCTACACCGTCGAGATCAACGACATCCCGCTGATGGCCATTCAGCACCATCGAAGCGACGAGATGTACCACCGTGGCGTATTGCAACTCGAACGCCTGTGGCAAGAAAGCGCGACCAACCCGCGCGTCATGGCCATCAGCGTACACCCCTACATCACCGGCGTGCCGCATCGAATTGCAGCCTTCGAGAAGCTGCTCGATCATGTGTTGGCCAAAGCCGAAGTGACTGTCATGCCCGGTGTGGAAATCGCCGATTGGTACTGCGCGCAAGTCCCACCCCAACGCTGAAGCGGATCAGGCTGATTTGGATTGCGCGGCCTTGGCCTCTTGAGCGACGATGATCGGGTACTGCACCTGGGCACCGGCCAAAAAGAGGTCCACGGCGTCAGCGGTGCGATCCTCAAAGGCTGTCCCGGAAAGCTTAGAACCAAAGATATGCTGACGAACGGCCCAGTAAAACATGCTGCCGTGCAGGTTCCACACCAACTCGACCTCTCGGCCGGAAATGGTGGGGGCCTCTTTCAGCACACGGGATGGGACGAAGGCGGCGCGAAATTCCTCGCACATGCCCAAGAGCAGCTTTTTTCGAACCACAGTCAGGTAGTTGCGATTGAAGCCCATGTCGGCCAAGCCGGCGTACATGTAGATGCGGATCCACTCGGGCCGGTAAGTGGCCTTGGCGTACAACACGTAAAACTGCAACAAGCGCTCACGCAAATCGATGCTGCGGTCGTGCAACAACTTCTCCCAACTCGGGTCCCAACGGCGCATGAAGACCGCGTCAAAGACCGCCTGGATCAATTCCTGCTTGCTTGGGAAATAGCGGTACAGCAAAGGTTGCGAAACACCGATGCGCCGAGTCAGCTCGCGGGTTTGGACACCGAACCCGGCTTCGGCGAAGTAAGCGATGGCCGCATCGAGAATTTGTTGTCTGCGGGTGGCTGGATCCAAGCGCACCCCGGTTTTGGAGTTGGATTTATTCACATTTTGGATTTTAGATCATGAAAACGAAACAAAAAAAAGCCTTGGTCATAGGTGGTTCCATGGCTGGACTGTTTGCCGGTAATCTGCTTTTCCGGGCTGACTGGGATGTGACCATTCTGGAAAAGTCGTCCGTCCCTCTGGTCAGTCGAGGCACCGGCATCGCGACCCACCCCGGATTGATCAAGGCCCTGGATGCGGCAGGCGCTCGCTTAGGGCAGCAATCCCTGGGGATCGACACCGACCGTCGTTTTTTCAACACGATGGACGGGGAAATTTTGGCCGAAATGGTGGTGCCACAACAAATGACGACGTGGGCCCGGCTGCTCAATGTGCTGGTGCAAGCCTTCCCGGCAGCGCAATACCACTTGGGTCAAAACGTGACACAGGTCTGGGATGGCGACAACCAGCAACCGGCTCGTGTCCATTTGTCCGACGGGCGTGTCCTAGAAGCCGATTTGGTGGTTGCCGCCGACGGCAACCGCTCGGACGTTCGCCGCAAATTGTTTCAGCACCCACCCCTGAGGTACTCGGGCTATGTCGCATGGCGTGCGCTGACCCCGCGCGATCAGCTCAGTCCTGCCGCACAAGAGTTCATCCGCGACGGCTTTGGCTTTCAACAAGTGCCTGGTGACCAGATGGTGGGCTACGCCGTACTCAGCCCCGAAGATGGCCAAGTGGGGGTCAATATCGTATGGTACCGCCGTACCGATCCTGAGCAGTTGCGCGATATCCTGACCGACGCCAAAGGCGTTCATCACCCCGAGGGCATCCCTCCGCATCTGTTGCGACCCGATGTGGTTCAATGGGCACGAACGGAAGCCCGTCGCATGTTGCACCCGGCGTGGGCCGAGGTGGTGGAGAAGTCGCGCGAGGTGCTGGTTCAATCGATCAACGACGGCTGGTGCGACCGCATGGCGCTTCAACGAGTGGCGCTGATCGGCGATTCTGCGTTTGTCGCTCGACCCCATGTAGGCCAAGGTGTGGTCAAAGCCGCTGGTGATGCCTTGGCCATGGTGGAATGTTTGTCTAAAGATGGCTTGAAAGTGCCTCAGGCGCTGAACGAATTTTCAGACTTGCGCGTGCCGGTCGGCCATTTGGCGGTGAAAATGGCGCAACAAATGGGTGCAGTCATCGCGCCACCCAATGCTGAAATGGCCGAGTGGGTTCAATACTTCACCGACCCGATCAATCTGATCCGGGAAACCGCAGTCGAAATCCCAGGCGTCGCTCATCTGGTTTGATCCCGCCCCCCAGAGAGCCCCCTAAGCCCGAAGATCGGGCTTAGGAGAAATCGGTCGAAATCAGACCGTACCCAGGGCCTTGAGCACCCGTTGCGGCGTGAAGGGCTGTGTGGTGACTACTGCGCCCAAAGGCGCCAGCGCATCGTTGACGGCGTTCAACACCGCACCCGGGGCGCCTGCCGTGCCAGCCTCCCCAGCCCCTTTGGCGCCCAACTCTGAACCTTTGGTTGGGGTCTCGACGTGGCCCACGATGATGTCAGGCATCTCCGAGGCCATGGGCACCAAATAATCGGCCATGGACCCATTGAGCAATTGACCGTCTTCGTTATAGAGGCACTCTTCAAACAAGGCACCACCGATGCCCTGCACCACCCCCCCACGAATCTGCTCATCGACCAGCATGGGGTTGATCACAGTGCCGCAGTCTTCCACGCACCAGTGCTTGAGCAACTTCACGAAACCCGTCTCGGGGTCGACTTCGACATAAGAGGCTTGAATGCCGTTGGTGAAGGTGAATCCGTATTCACGCGGGGTGTAATGTCGAGTGACGGTCAACTCCGACTGGAAATTCATAGGCAGGGTGTCGGGACGGAAATAAGCGACTCGACCGACTTCGTTGAGGGGCAGCTTCACCTCCCCAGTCAACTTGTCCACCACTTGGTTGTTCACCACATCCAATGTCGCCGCATCGGCTTGCAAGATGGCCGCAGCAATGGCCAGGATATTGGCTTTGAGTGCTTTGCCCGCCTGCAGCACGGCCTCACCACCAATGCCTGCCCCACGCGACGCCCAGGTGCCCCCGCCGTAGGGTGTGACCCCGGTGTCACCGGTGATGACCCGAACCCGGTCCACCGACACCCCCACCGCCTGGGCAGCGATCTGGGTGAAAACGGCCTCGGTGCCCTGCCCTTGCTCGGTCACACTGACCAGGACATTGAGCATGCCCTGAGGATCGAATCGGATGGTCGCACCGTCTTGGGCGGAAATTCGTGCACCGCCGACACCATAAAAAGCCGGTGAGGGGTTGGTGACTTCGATCATCGCCGCCAATCCGATGCCACGGTAAATCCCTTTTTGACGCAAAGCATCCTGCTCGGCACGCAAGGCCTTGTAGTCCATCAACTGCAGCAATTTGTCCAGACATTGCCGATGCGACAATTTTTCATACTTGGTCCCCGAGGGGAAGGTGTAGGGATATGCGTCATCGGGAATGATGTTGCGGCGTCTGAATTCGGCCGGATCCATCCCAATGGCACGCGCGGCCTCATCGACGATGCCTTCGGTCAAGGCCACGGCAATGGGGTGTCCCACCGCTCGATATTGGCAAGTCACATTCTTGTTGGTGAACACCACATTGAGCTTGGCGCGGTAGTGTTTGTGCTTGTAGGGTCCCCCGGTCAGGTTGACGACCTGGTTACCCTCAATGCCGCTGGTGCGTGGATACACCGAGTACGGCCCGATGCCCGTCAGGTCATCCAAATCAAAGCCGATGATGTCACCCTGTTTGGTGCAAGCCAAGCGCACCGTGGCGGTGTGCTCGCGGGCATGGATGTCGGTCAAGAATGACTCGATTCGATCGGCCATGAATTTGACCGGGCGACGCAACATCACGGACAGAGCGGCGGTGGCCATTTCATCGGCGTAGACGTGCACCTTGATGCCAAAAGAACCACCCACATCCTTGCAAATGACGCGCACGCTGGACTCGGGGATGTTCAAGTGGCGCGAAAAGATGTCTTGCATCATATTGGGCGCCTGGGTGGCATGGTAGACCGTCAATGCATGCTCGGCCGGGTTGTAATCGGCCAAAATCGCACGCGGCTCGTTGGTCACGCCGGTATGGCGGCCAAAGTCATAAGTTTTCTCCACAATCACATCGGCCTTGGACCAAGCCTCAGCAAAGCCTTCAGTCTCCAAAGAGCGTGAAAAACAAATGTTGTCACCCAAATCCGGATGGATGACCACATCACCCCGCAAAGAGGCCCGCATATCGGTCACGGCCGGGAGTGTTTCAAATTCGGCCACCACATGGTCGAGTGCGTCCTCGGCTTGGCGACGTGTTTCGGCGACGATGGCCGCCACGGCCTCGCCTTGCCAGCACACCCGGTCGATCGCCACGGCATACTGCGTGGCCGATTTGATGCCTTTGAGGTGGCCCAGCACCCCCACCCAGGGGGTGCAGAACTCGGCGATTGCCGCACCATCGAAACACCCAATGACACCCGGTTGCTGACGCGCAAGACTGAGGTCCAGCGATTTGATGCGAGCGTGGGCGTGCGGGCTGCGGAAGAACACCACATGGGCCAACCGGGGCACACGCACATCGTCCAGATATGCACCACGGCCTTGAAGCAACTTACGGGCGCCTGAACGGGGCACCGAGGTCCCGATGTACTTTTCCTGGGTGCGGGCATCGACCGGATTGGATGGGATTTCGGCGCGTGCGTTCATGCGGTTGCTCCTTGGGTGATGGGCAGCACTCGCTGCGCCTTCAAAACCGACTCAATGGCGTCGACAATGGCTTGATACCCGGTGCAACGGCAATAGTTGCCCGAAATGAGGTCGCGAATTTCTTCACGGTTGGCATCCGGGTGATGACGCAAGATGTCCAATGCGCTGATCAACATGCCCGAAGAACAAAACCCGCATTGAAAAGCGTTGTGCTGTAAAAATGCCTGTTGCAACACCGCCAGTTGACCGCTGTCTGACAAACCTTCGATGGTTTCCACGGCTTTGCCCTCGACGGCCACACCCAGGGTCAGGCAACCGCGCACGACTTGGCCATCGACCATGACCTGACACGCTCCGCAAACCCCATGCTCGCAGCCCAGGTGAGAACCCGTCAAGCCCAAATCTTCGCGCAGCATGTCAATCAAGTGCATTCGCACCGGGACTTCGCGCTGAACCGAAGCGCCGTTTAAAGTGAAAGAGGTGGTGATTTTCTTTTCGATCATGATGCGCTCCCCATGGCATTGAGTGCACGACCCAGCAGAACACGAGCCAGGTGAACCTTGGTGGCTGGATCGGCTTGCAGGTCGCCGTTCGGGCTTAAATCCTGAGCCAAAGCCTGTTGCGCCTTTTGAATGGACGCCGCATCCAGGGCTTGACCTTGCAAAGCGGACATCGCCCGCGTGGCCAGCACGGGGCCATCGCCCATGGCCAAATAAGCCAACCGAGCTTCTTTGATCTTCGAACCGTTCATGTGCACAGCACAAGCCAAGCCGACCATGGCGTAGTCGCCACGGCGTCGTGACAGCTCGTCAAAGTGAAAGCGTTGTTCGGTATTCGCCAATGGAAACTCGACCGCCACCAGCATCTCATCCGGTTGCAAGGCGGTTTGATACAAACCCTGAAAATAGTCAGCGATCGGGATCAGACGTTGGCCGCGAGGGCCTTGAGCCACGATGGTGGCCTCCAAGGCCAAAGCCACAGCGGGGTATTCGGCGGCCGGATCGGCCAAGGCCAGGCTGCCGCCGATGGTGCCGACGTTGCGAATAGCCAAGTGCGCCACATGCGGCACCGCTTGCGCCAGGAGAGGTACATGGCGCGCCACCAAGTCTGACTTGAGCAGGGCATGGTGGGTAACCAGAGCACCAATCCGCAGGACTGAGCCATGCACTTGCGTGGTCTTCAGATCCGCGATCCCGCTGATGTCGATGAGCAGGCCTGGTTGTGCCAAGCGCAGGTTCATCATCGCCATCAGACTTTGGCCGCCCGCAAGCAACTGCGCCGAACCAGCATGCTGGCGGAGTAAATCGATGGCCTCCTCGACCGAGGTGACCCGGGTGTAATCAAACGCCGCAGCTTTCATAGATGGCGCTCCTTTCAAACATGGCGCCCCGGGCGACATGCGCGCCAGGGCTACACGGGGTTAATGGGCAACAACGCCCAGGTAAAAACTCTTGACCATCTCGTTGTTCTTGATGGAATCCACATCGCCTTGGAACACGATCTCACCGTGAACGATGATATAGCCGTAGTCGGCGATGCGCGTAGCCTGGTTGAAGTTCTGCTCGGCCATCAGCACGGTCAGTTGATACTTGTCTTTCAACTCCTTGAGCTTGGTGATGGTTTGCGACACCAGCAAAGGTGACAAACCCACCGAAGGCTCATCGACCAGCAGCACTTTGGGAGCCGACATCAAGGCACGGGCAATCGCCAGCATCTGTTGCTGACCACCCGACATGGAACCGGCCAGCTGCTTGCGCCGCTCTTTCAGCAACGGAAAGGCCTCGAAAGCGAATTCCAGGTTGGTCTCGATTTGAGCGCGAGCCAAGGGCCTGAAGGCACCCAGCAACAGGTTCTCTTCGACTGTCAATTTGGGAAACAGGCGACGACCCTCGGGCACCAAGGCCACGCCCAGGTTCACGATTTGCTCGGTGGACAGGGCCGTCAAATCGTGTGTTTGGCCGTCGATGTCCAAAGTGATCGAGCCCGATTCAGGCTTGACCATGCCCATGATGCACTTCATGAGCGTGCTCTTGCCATTGCCATTGGTGCCCAAAAGAACCACCGTTTGGCCCTGATTGAGTTCCAGAGAAACGCCCATCAGGGCGCGAACCATGCCGTAACCGGCGTGGACGTTTTGAATGTCTAGCTTAATCGCCAAGGTATGCCCTCTGAACTTGCGGATTGGTGATGATGGTTTGCGGATCGCCTTGGCAAATGATCTTGCCCGCGTCCAAACAAACCAGGCGCTCTGAAAACTTCATGACCGCGTGCATGATATGCTCGATCATGATGATGGTGATGCCCATTTTGTTGAGTGCGAACAGCAAATCGAGCACTTCATCGATTTCCGCCCCGGCCAGACCGGCCATGGCCTCATCGGACACCAACAGTTTGGGTTTGGCTGCCACGGCGCGAGCCAATTCCATCTTCCGCAATTCGACCTGCGACAAAGAACCCGAAAGGGTTTTTGCCTTTGCCGCTAGCCCCATGCTGGCGAGTATGCGCATGGCTTCTTCTTCTGCCTTGTGACCACTCATGCTGCACACATAGGCCAAAGGAACCATCAGGTTTTCCAACACCGTCATGCTACGAAAAGGACGCGGAATCTGAAAACTGCGGGCAATGCCCAGCTTGGTGCGCTGAAATGCCTGCAACCCACTGAGCTCACGGCCTTCGAACTTGATCGAGCCGCCATCATTTTGCAAGGCGCCAGAGATGCAGTTGATCAGTGTGGTCTTGCCGGAGCCGTTGGGGCCAATGAGGCCCAAACGCTCGCCCTTTTTCAATTTCAGGTCGATGCTGTGCAAGGCGGTGAAGCCGCCAAAGTGCTTCGCGACCTGGCTTACTTCGAGGATTGTTTCCATTTTTTCACGAGTCCCAAAACACCATCGGGTGCCAAAACAACGAACAGAACCAGCAATAGCCCCACCACCAACACATTGAGCTCACTCGAAATGGTCACGGTAACCACCTGTTGCAAGGTGCCCAAAATCAGCGCACCAATCAGGGGGCCCAACCAATGTGAGGTACCGCCAATGATCGGCATGGCCAAAGCCGAAATGGAGTAGCTCAGGTTGAACGTCGAAACAGGCTCGACATTCGCCAAATACATGGGCATGGGTGCTCCAGCCACGCCCATGAGCGCGCCCATCACGGTACAGGCTACCAACTTGATGCGCAAGGTGGGCACGCCCGAACACTCCGCAGCCTCTTCTGAATCACGGACGGCGCGCAATCCCTGACCCAGGAATGAATCCTGGATGTAGCGGGCGATGGCCAAAGAAGCCAAGGCCAAGATGCCCATGACGAAGAACAGGAAACGGGTATAACTCTCGAAACCCAAAATCGGGTCCGGGCGCGTGAACTGGATGCCAGTGGCGCCACCGACATAGCGCCAATTCATCACCACCGCCTCTAGGATAAAGACCACCGCGACTGTGGCAATCGAGAAGAAGATACCGCGCAACTTCAAAGTCAGCATGCCCACAATCAAACCCAACAGGCCGGCCATGATGGCACCACCCAAAAGCTGGACAAGCAAAGGCGCATGGAATGCTTTGAACAGCACCACCGCGGTGTAAGAGCCCACGGCCACAAAGGCCGGGACACCAAAGTTCACGTAGCCGGCGTAACCACCCAGAATATTCCAGGCGGTCGCCAAAACGATGAACTGCAGCACCACGAACCCTGCAAAGAACAGGTATTCGTTGAGGTTGGACATGGACAGCCCCAGGAACGCCAGGGCGGCCACCACACATGAGATCCAGAATTTCATTTTTTCAATTACCTCCCAAACAGGCCCTGCGGGCGCAAGCCCAGCATGATGAGCAGCAGGCCGAACGCCACCGCCGGGGCCCAAGAGGCGCCAAACATCATCAACACGATCGATTCAGCCACGCCCAGAATGATGCCGGCCACCAAAGTGCCACTCATGCTGCCCAAGCCAGCCAGAACCACCACACAGAAGGTGCGACCGATGTAGATCCGATCCATGGCAGGCTCAACTGGGCCCACAATGATCAGCATCGCACCGGCCAAGGCGTTCACCGCCGTGGCGATGCCAAAGGCCCATTGCTTGATGCGAACCGGGTCCGCCCCCATCAGACGCAATGCACCTTCGTCTTGACCCACTGCCTTGATGGCACGGCCTGTAAAAGTACGCGAAAAATAGGCTGTGAGCACAACGGTCAGCAACAAGGCGATGGCGAAAGCGATCAGCATTCGGTATGGCAAGCGATATTCACCGATTTCCAGGCTGAATCCAATGTAATCAGCTTGCACAGAACGTTGGTCCACGCCAAAGATCAGAA
The DNA here is from genome assembly GCA_030054175.1 of Alphaproteobacteria bacterium. Classification (GTDB taxonomy): domain Bacteria; phylum Pseudomonadota; class Gammaproteobacteria; order Burkholderiales; family Burkholderiaceae_C; genus Limnohabitans. The sequence continues at coordinate 15,394 of JASGCM010000018.1, forward strand.
TCAAAACGACTTCGATGATGAAGGCCAGACCGAAAAAGAAACCCAACCCCCGAACTCCGGTATCGGTCCCTCGCTTCTCGAAAGTCTCGTAATAAAAACGGTACAAAAACATGCCCAGCAAGAAAAACACGGGCATGGCCAATACGCCCGCGACCAAGGGATCTAAGCCCAGGCCCCACAAGAAGTAGGTGAAATAAGAACCCGTGATCAACAAAGCCGGGTGCCCCACATAAGGCACATCCAGCAAGCCGAAGGCGACCGACAGGCCCAAACTGACGGCGGCATAGAAACAGCCCAACAAAAGGCCGAACATCACCGCCTCAAACAAGAGGTCAATGGAGAACATAAGCGATCAAAAAAAAGGGGCGAGCGCTGCCCGTCCCTGTTGAGAAAAAAAAGATCAGGTCGCTTTGCGGGCGGCGTCAAACGGGGTAATGACATTGCCTTGCTTGAGCGAATCGGGCCACACCACGATCTGTTTGCCCTGCTGCTTGAATTGCTCAATGTCGTCGTTCTTGACACCACGGAACTGGGCCTGGAACACCGCCGACTTTGCGCGCTCGCCATTGTTATTGAAGGAGACTGGGCCGACGATGGTCTGAATCTCACTCTTCCTCAGGTAGTCGGCGATGCGACGGTCTTCAAAGCTCTTGGTGGCGTTGATGGCTGCTTCCAGCATTTGCCCCGAAGAGTAGTTGAAAGGCGCAATGTAAAAACCCAGGGGGTCGACCTTGGCGGCGTTGGCGCGGTCGGCATACCGCTTGAAGAAATCGTCGATACCGGGGTACTGCACACCCGGCACCCAGGTGTTGTAGTTGGTCACCCCGTTGAGCAGGCTTCCCAGGGTTCGCATGATGGGCGTGAATTGCAAGCCCACCATGCCGCCGCCAAACAACACAGTCTGCGAACCCAGGCCGATCTCGTTGACAGAGCGCATGAAAGCCACGGCTTCAGAGGGGTAGCAAGCCACGAAAATGACCTCGGCACGTGATGCGCGGATGGCGCGAACGATGGAGGAGAAATCGGTGCTGTTGGGGGGGTAGTTCTGATCGAAAACAATGTTCATGCCACCGGACTGTTTCAGCACCTCTCGAGCGCCGTTGGACAGGTTCTGCTGGAATTCACCGTCGGCAGCGACGATGGCAGCTGTTTTGGCACCCGCAGACTTGCCCATGCCGAAGAAACCTTCGGCCCAGCCACGAGCGTCATTCCAGGGGGCGTTGTTGAACCACATGTCATGCTGCGGGCGGGCGTTGACCTGAAAAGAGAAATTACCCATCAGCAATTTCTTGCGCTCTTTGACCAGCGGCATGATTGGGGCGGTCACGTTGGTGCCGTAAGGCGCGATCAGCAGGTCAGCCTTGTCGACATCGAGCAGCTTGGTGTAAATGCCCGGGGTGTTGGCACCGTTCGATTGATCATCGTAGGCGGTCAACTCGACTTTGCGACCCAACAAGCCGCCTTTGGCGTTGACATCATCCACCCACATGCGCAAAGCGATCAGGGCCGATTGCCCACCGGCACCCAAAGGTCCGGTCTGGGGCATGCTCATGCCCAGCTTGAGGGGGCCATCTTGGGCCCAGACTTGACCCACCCCCAATTGGGAGGCCACGACTGCGGCACCGGCGGTGCTCAAGACTTTGCGACGATTCATTTCCATTTTTTACTCCTGAAGTGATAGGAAGGCAAACAAGGGGCTCAATCAACTCGGGCCATTTGTGTGTAATTTTCGCCACCGAAAGCGGCGACGTCTTCAACACCAAAGAAGTTGAGCTCGATCATGACCCCATCGGGGTCGCGTAAAAACAGTTGAAACAGCTGGTTTTCAGGAAGGAATCGGGTGCGGTATTGCACGCTTTTACCGTCCAGCCGTTCCTTGAATTGCCCAGGGTCTTCGCAAAGGAAAGCCACGTGGTCAATCACGCCGGTTTGTCCGTTGGCTGCGTCTTCGGGGGTGCCCAGGTAGTAAAAACTGCGGTTGTCTATGCCATCTTGTGCAATATGAACCTGAATGCTGCCGTTGGTACCCAGCCAATAACCAGGAAAAGGGAAATCGGGGCGGGGCGCCACTTCAAAACCCAAGACGTCGACATAGAAGTTCTTCGAACGCTCAATGTCGGCAGAACGAATCAGGAAATGATTGATGGATGAGACTGGCATGGTTGAACTCCGGGTTGAAGCCCTTTATCTAGGAAAAAACGATAGCGTTTTTCCTGATGAAAGGCATTAGGGCAAACGATGAAGTAATCACTTGATAACCAATCGGGGTATCAGGTCATTCAAAGTAGAAAACCGGCAGGCGATGGCAATCCCAACGCGCTCTGTCCGTAAGCAGCGCCATGGATGTCCCAGGTCAGTGCGATGTGTGAAGAAGCCGCATGAATGTCACGGAATTGACGCTGCAAAGGACCCTCGGCGGACAAACCACCTGCCCCGGAGGCGGGCATGAGCGCATCGACCGCACGCACCGCCAATTGGGTGGCGAAGGCCGCGTTGCGTTTCCAACTCAACTTGGTTTCCATGCTGGGGTAGTCGCGCGCCTTGGCACAGGCTTCCAAGGCCTGCCAGTCACGCCGAATCACAGTTTCGGCGAACTCGACACAAGCACTGGCCTCCGCAATGCGGACCTGCACGGAATTCATCTCAGCCAGTCGGGCGCCGGTGTAGGTGCCAGCACGCTGGCGCAACTGGTTGGTGATCTGTTCAACAGCGCCTTTTGCAGCGGCCACCGGGGTGGCACATAACACGTAGGCGAATGCCGCGAATGTGGGCATGGCAAACAGTGGGTTGTCGTACAACTTGGCGCCGGGCAAATGCTGTGCGGCCGCGAAAATCTCTGCCGAAACGCTGCGGTGCGTGGGTACGAATGCGCCCTTGACCTCGATGTCGTGGCTGCCGGTGCCTGTCAGACCGTAAGTGTTCCAGTTGTCATGGACGACAAAGTCTTTTTCATGAACCAGGAAGAAACGGCGCTGGGGAGTTCCACCTTCTTGTTCGGTCATGGCTCCAACCAACATCCAGGAACAGGCATTGATGCCGCTGCAAAATGGCCAGCGACCGCTGAGTTGAAACCCACCCTCGACTGGCGTGGCTTTGCCACAGGGAAAAGCCAAGCCGGTTGCAGCGAGCGCATCGGGGTCTTTGGACCAAACGTCTTCCTGGGCTTGCAAGTCGAACTGACCAATGTTCCAGGCGTGAGAAGCCAGGTTCGAATAGACCCAGGCGGTAGATGCGCAAACCTTGCCGATTTCAAAAACCACGTTCATGAGGTCATCGAGCCAGAGTTCAGAGCCGCCAAACCGTGCCGGTTGCATCAACCGCATCAAGCCGGCCTCATGCAATTCGCGAATGGTGTCGGGGTGAACGCGGCGCATTTGCTCGGTTTCTCTGGCCCGGGCGGCAATGCGTGGCACGATTTCCTTGATGGCAGCCACGGCGCTTTGAGCGGTGTGCTTGACAGGCTTGGAAACGCTGGACTTGGCCAGTGAAAGACTGCGAACGTTCATCGGGAAACTCTTCATCCGTTGATCTTTAGATAAATAGCATACAACGAAGTGGTGCCACAAATAAAGAGCCTATTGCGAGCAAGGCCACCAAAAGTCAAGTTGGCGACCATTTCGGGGACTCTCACTCGCCCAATCAGGTGACCTTGTGGGTTGAAACACAACACCCCTTGGGCCGAACTGGTCCAAACGCGCCCCGCTTCGTCGATGCGGAATCCATCAAAAAAGCCTGCCGGACATGTGGCAAACACCTTGGATGGCCCCAACAAAGTCTTGCCGTTGGAGGCAACATCAAACACCCGAATGTGGCGTGGGTGATCGGGCCCCTCGGTAAATCCACTGTCTGCGATGAACAGTTGTTTCTCATCGCGTGAGAAAGCCAGACCGTTGGGATGATGAAAATCAGAGGCCACACGGGTGACTTCGCCATCGTGCGGATCGATGCGATAGACGTGGCAACCGTCTTGCTCACGGATGGCACAGCTGCCCTCGTAGTCGGCAATGATGCCGTAATCGGGGTCGGTGAACCATATAGATCCGTCCGACTTCACCACCACATCGTTGGGAGAATTGAGGCGTTTGCCTTGGTAACTGTCCGCCAGTGACACCACCCGACCATCGTGCTCGGTTCGGGAAACCCTTCGGCCCAGGTGCTCACAGGTGATCAAGCGGCCTTGGGCGTCGACCGTATTGCCGTTGGCGAATTGGCTGGGCGCACGAAACACAGACACATGGCCGTCGGTGTCGTCATAGCGCAAGATGCGGTTATTGGGCAAGTCAGACCACAACAGGTAGCGGCCACCGCCAAACCAAGCCGGCCCTTCAGTCCAGCGACAACCCGTGTACAAACGCTCTAAGCGAGCGTGTCCGACAAAGGTCTGCGCGAACTCGGGTTCGATGACCTCGAACCCACCCCCTTCGATTTCCCCGTAAAACATCGTTTTCAACTCCTGCATTCTTAGCTTTGCATTGTGCCGACATTGGGCCGATTTTGCACCTCGGGCTAAACCCAGGCGACAGCAGTGCATCCCGGTATCCCTATACTTGCCGCATTCCACCGATCCAGCTCTGCCACGCAGTGGCACAGGAGTTCGCATGAATGGCGCCGAAAGTCTGACCCGCTCCCTCGTCAATCAAGGGGTGACCGTCTGTTTTGCCAACCCGGGCACCTCCGAAATGCACTTTGTCGCGGCCCTGGACCAAGTCCAGGGCATGCGCTGCGTGCTGGGCTTGTTCGAAGGGGTGGTCACTGCCGCCGCCGACGGCTACTACCGCATGGCCGACAAACCGGCGTGTACCCTGCTGCACCTGGGACCGGGATTGGGCAATGGTTTGGCCAATCTGCACAACGCCAAGAAAGCCGGTTCGGGCATCATCAACATTGTGGGCGAGCATGCGACTTACCACATCGAACACAACGCTCCGCTGACCAGTGACATCGAGGGCGTGGCTCGCCCTATGTCGCACTGGGTACAGACCTGCAACGACAGCACCCAAATCGCCAGCGCAGGGGCCGATGCCGTGGAAGCGGCACGCCAACCGCCCGGGCAAATTGCCACCCTGGTGTTGCCGGCCGACACCGCCTGGAATCCTGGGGGAGCCATCCCCGAACGCCGGCCAACGCCGCAACGAGCATCGGTCCCGGGAAATGCCGTCGACGAAGTGGCGCGCGCCTTGCGGTCCGGCCGCAAGACGGCCCTGTTACTGGGCGGCGCTGCCGGGCGTGAAACGGCGCTGATGTGGGCGGGACGCATTGCTGCGGCAAGCGGTGCCGATGTATTGTGTGAATACAGTTTGGCCCGACTCGAGCGCGGCGCTGGTCGAGTGACTCCCAAGCGCGTGCCTTACAGTGTCGATTTGGCGGTAAAAATGTTGGCGGCCTACGAGCAAATCGTCCTGATTGGCTCGCGTCCGCCAGTGGCCTTCTTCGCCTATCCCGGCAAACCCAGCCTGTTGGCGGCACCCGGTTGTGAGTTCGTCCGCTTGGCCGAAGCGCATGAAGACATCGATGGTGCGCTAGAGGCGCTGGTCGACGCTTTGGGGGCACGCCAAACGCAACCATTGCAACTCGCGACATTGAGTCGTCCACCCCCGCCCGGTCCTGGCCGCGACCCGATTGAGCCCATCGGATTGGGACAACTGATCGCTGCCCTGATTCCCGAAGGTGCTGTGGTAGTGGATGAATCGGTCTCCAGTGGCCGTGGCTTTGACCAACCCACCGGGCAGTCGGCCCCACACAGTTGGCTCAACATCATGGGGGGAGCCATCGGACATGGCCTGCCCGGTGCGGTCGGTGCAGCCATCGGGGCGCCCGATCGACCAGTCATTGTGCTGGAGGGTGATGGCAGCGGCATGTATACCCTGCAAGCCTTGTGGTCCATGGCACGCGAATCACTCAACGTCAAGGTGGTCATCATGGCCAACCGCAGTTACAACATTTTGCAAGGCGAACTGAAAAATGTCGGGGTCTTGGCACCCGGCGTCAATGCCCGCGCCATGCTGACCCTGGACACACCTGCGCTGGACTGGGTCCACCTGGCTCGTGGCATGGGGGTACCAGGCCATCGGGTTGAGAGTCTGCAAGAGTTGGCTCAGGCCATGCAAAACGCCCTGCGCACACCCGGACCGGTCTTGATCGAAGCCATCATGTGAGCCATCAACCCCGAAATCTTTGGGGATACTGATGCGGGTAACACCTGAATGACCTGGCATGACCATGCGTCTACCATTCGCCACGTTTTGTTTTATTGCAACACCTCAGGGAGATCACACATGTTGCGTCGACATCTTTTGAGGACATTGGCTGCAGTCCTGACCGCTTTGTCAGCCCAAGCCCAAACCGCTTGGCCGAGCCAACCCATCAAGGTCATTAACCCCTTTCCCACCGGCGGCACAGTCGATCAGATCACCCGCTTGTTGCAACCCCATCTGCAACAAAACCTGGGACAAGCCATTGTGGTTGAAAACAGAGTGGGTGCTTCGGGCTCGATCGGGACAGGTCTTGTGGCCAAAGCCCCCGCCGACGGCAACACTTGGGTGATGGTGTTCGACACCCACGGCGTCAACCCCAGCCTGTACCCCAACCTGCCTTTTGACACATAAAAGAACTGCGTGGCGTGATGCTGCTCGGCACTGGCGCCATGGTCATCACCTCCCACGCCAGCACCCCCATCAAAACCTATGCGGAACTGGTTCAGGCTGCGCGCGCCAAACCAGGCAGCATCGGCTACGGCACCATTGGCGCAGGCAGCATGGCCTACCTGGCCATGACGGCCTTGGGTAACCATCTGAAAGTCGAATGGACCCATGTGCCCTACAAGGGCGGCGGTCCCTTGGCCACAGATGGTGTCGCCGGCCACGTACCGATCACCATGGCTACTTACGCCTTGTGGGCTCCGCATCTATCCAGCGGCAAATTGCGCCCGCTGGCCGTGACCTCGCCCAAACGCATGGCCGAATTGCCCGAAGTGCCCACTCTGCAGGAATTGGATGTGCCTGGCTTTGAAGCCCAGGCTTGGTGGGGCATGTTGGCACCGGCCGGCACGCCGGACGCCATCGTCAACAAAATGAATGCGGCTTTGCAAAAAGCCTTGCAGGAACCGGTCGTCAAAGAACGCTTGCAACAAATGGGCGTGGTCGTCACTGCTTCCAGCCCTGCCGACTTGGATCGCTTCGTGAAGAACGAAGTCGAAAAGTGGGGCTAGGTGGTGCGCGATAACAAGATCACGCCTCAATAAGTCCAATTTCATTCATCAAGCCTGGCAGACCATCCTTTGGAATTAATTCTTTGGTAGCATGATGGGGGTTTAACCCATCCAGCATCCGAAAGTTTTTCTCATGGTCCGAAAAGCGTTGCTTATCCTGTCCGCTCTGACCTTGCTGGTGTTGGGGGCTACGGGCATTTACGTTTGGCGCACTTTGCCCCAGCTGGATGGGGAAATGAAATTGCACGGGCTGCGCGCACAGGTTCAAATCCGCCGCGATTCATCTGACGTCACCCACATCCAAGCCCAATCCCCTCAAGACGTTTGGTTCGCACTGGGCCTTGTCCATGCCCAAGAGCGAAGCTGGCAGTTGTCATTCAACCGACGCGTGATGCATGGCACCTTGTCTGAAATCTTGGGGCCGGCAACCCTGGAGACCGATCGACTGCTGCGCACCCTCGACATCATGGGAGCGGCCCGCCGTCAATACGCCGCGCTACCAAAGGTCGCGCAGGAAGCCTTGCAACGCTACAGCGACGGCATCAACGCCTTTCACCAACAGTCCACCCAAGCCTTGCCTCCCGAATTCCATGCCTTGGTGGGGAGCAAACCCCGGGGGGATGACCCCGTCTGGACACCGCAAGACAGTGTGGGCTGGGCCTTGATGATGGCGCTTGATCTGGGCGGGAATTGGGGGGCCGAGATGGCTCGCTTATCGCTGCTGCAAACGCTGAACACCCATGCCTTGTGGCAACTCATGCCCCCCTACCCTGGCGAAAAACCCTTGTCATCGGTCGATCTGGCCGAGCTCTACCGTGGTTTGGGTGTGTATCGAACGGCCACCGCCACCGGCTCAACCGCTGACCACGTGGTTCCCGAATCCGCTTGGGCGCGTTGGTCCCAGGATCTCGTGAACCAAATGGGTGAGGCCGGTGGCAAAGGCTCCAACAATTGGGCATTGGCCGGCAACCGCACCATCAGCGGGTTACCCCTGCTGGCCAACGACCCCCATTTGGGCTTGAGCGCACCAGCGATTTGGTACTTTGCCAGCTTGCAGGCGCCTGCCGGGCAAGCGACCGATGGCACCCCCATTGGCAGGCTACAGGTGATGGGCGCCACGCTGCCCGGTTTGCCCTTTGTGGTGCTGGGCCGAACCGAAGGCGTGGCCTGGGCCTTCACCAACACCGGACCGGATGTACAAGACCTGTATCTCGAGCGCATTCATCCAGAACACCCAACACATTACCAGACCCCACAAGGGTGGAAAGAGTTTGAGACACGCCAAGAAACCATCCGAGTCAAAGGCCAAGCCGACGTCATGCACACGGTTCGCCGCACCCGGCATGGCCCCGTCATCAGTGATGCGGTGGCATCCACCATCGAACTCATCGACAGTCGCCGCTTTGCAATCGCCCTGCGCTGGAGTGCGCTCGATGACGACAATCGCACGGTTTTAGGGGGCTTGTTGGCCAACCAAGCGCATGATGTGGACGGCCTCTTTGCCGCATTCGCCCACCACCATTCACCCATGCAAAGTGCGATCGCCGCCGACACCCGAGGGACGATCCGAATGCGGGCCATTGGTCGCGTCCCGGTGCGTCATCCCGCCAATGACTTGCGTGGTCTGGCCCCCGCCCCTGGTTGGGACGCCCGCTACGACTGGCAAGGGGAGCTCGCTTATCAGGATAACCCCCAAGACTTGGGCGACAAAGGCTGGATCGCCACCGCCAACCAGCGCATCACCGAGCCCGACTATCCGCACCATTTGACCCAGGACTGGATCCTGCCGTACCGACAGGACCGAATCGTTCAAGGGTTGGCATCCAAAGAGCGGCATGACATGGCGTCACTGCAAGACCTTCAAAACGATGTGTACTCAGCGGCCATGCTGCGGCTTTGGCTCCATCTCTTGAAAGTGAAATCGAATCATCCTTTGGCCGAATCGGCCATGGCAGTGTTGAAGCATTTTGATGGGCGCATGCTGGCCGACCAGGCCGCCCCCTTGATCGGCGCGGTCTGGGTCGATGAACTGGCGCGCGGCATCATCGCCGCCAAAATAGGTTCGGCCAAATTCAAAGCCCTGTATGGCAAGCGCGATTTCCGCGCTGGGATCGAAGGCATCCTGGAACGCAATGACAACGACTGGTGCGGCCCTTCGGGTTGCTCAGGGGTGACTCAAAAAGCCTTCGAACAGGCCCTGGATCGAATCACGGCCTGGCAAGGCCCGAGAGTGACCGATTGGCAATGGGGTCGCACTCACATGGCGCGCAGCATGCACCGCCCGTTTGACAAGGTCGATGCACTCTCGTCTCTGTTCAATGTCGAACGCCCCAGCTCAGGCGACAACTACACCGTCAATGTGGGCCAATACCACGCATCAGAAGTCATTGCGCCCTTTGCCAACCGACATGCGGCGTCCTTGCGGGCCATCTACGATTTGTCCGACTTGGAGCGTTCAGTCTTCATCTACCAAACCGGACAAAGCGGTTTGGTGTTCAGCCCACGCTACCGGGACATGGCCGACGAGTGGGCACAGGGGCGCTACCGGGCGCTGCAATTCAGACCCGATCTGTGGCGTCATGAACTGAAACTTCAGCCACACTGAATCAGAACTACTGCGCGCGCAGGGTGTTGAAGGTTACTAATGCGGCCATGTAGCACAGGGTGGCCATGGTGCCATGTACCTCCACGGTTAAAGACGTCCACGCGTTGGTAAAAGACAGGTTCAAGCCATAGGCGACAAATGCATTCTTCAGCGAAGCAGAGGAGGCTGAGTCGCTGGCGGTGATGGCGGCGTTGAGGTTGAGAGCCGAAACAGGGGCTGTGGCCGATTTGGCTTGGACATAGCTGACAAATTGGGTGGTGTTGTCCCAAAACACGGACGGATCGTTGTCGGCCCCGCACAGCAAGGTTGGTGCCTTGGGCACCCAGCCCGAGCGCAAATCGTTCTTGAGCAGAGCCTGCCGCAAGGGGTTATCCACCTTGGTGGGCAAGGTGTTGCCACTGACCGGGTTCAACCCAGCGTCGCTCTTGTAGTTGCTGCGCGCTGTGCTGTTGAACAAGGCATTGGTGCCGATGCCCAAAATGCCGCTTTCAGGTGAAATGGTAGGCAATAGGTTGGCAAACTTCAAGGTGTTGAACGAGGTGAATTTGGGTGTATCCGTGCTGACATCGAGGTCAATCCCCGGCAGCAGCCCTGGCACTGTGCTGGCAAAGTTGGGGTTGTAAATGTCAGAAGCCGTGCTGTAGAGGTTACCGTAGGCGATTTGTGCGGCATCAATCAGCATGGGCGAAAAAATGGTGCCGCCCCGATTGGGCTTGCCTTCAAAGATCTTGTCGCCAAAGCTCAGCATGGCATAGGGGCCGCTACCGGGCGCACTGGCGGTCAGGCTGACCCCGGCGGCCTCAAGGTCCCGCTGTGTGGCCATGGCCACCGCGCCTCCCTGCGAATAACCCGTGACAAACAACTTGCCGTTGGCGGCAAACAGACCCGAACGCCGGGCGGCAGTCAACGCATCCTGCATGTCTTTGGACTGTTGGGCCAAGATCAAATACGGGTGATACGGCAGGGTCGAGGTGTCATACCCCGCATAATTGGGCGCCACCACCACATAACCCTGAGACGCAAAGATGGCAGCGTACAGACTGGCTTCACCTTCGGCGAATGCAGTGGTGTCGTAGGCTTTGTTGGGGGTGGTGCCGTGGGCGGCCAGCACCACCGGGAACGGGCCATTGCACTTGCTGTTGGTGGGCACCACTGGCACCGGCACCATCACCGCCGCCGTGGCGGTGGTTGCCTCTCCTGCCGCACCTACAGTGTTGTAACTGATCTTGCTGACCGCGATATCGCATGGCAAGGCCAGTGATGCTGTCACCGTTGCGGGTGGCGTTGCTGAATTGGTATTGATCTGCTGCAAGCCAGCCGCTATGGGTGCATAGTTACTCACAAAATTTGTTTTGAATGTTGCGGCTGTCGGCGCACTGACCACCGTTGTGCCGTTCAGCGTTCCGCGATACTCCTCAGCCGTTTTGCCGGAGTCCCCACAGGCCGCCAGTACCGCCACCACCGCCAGGCACCAACCCGTATAAATTTTCCTCATTGTTGAATTCTTTGGTATTATTTGAATTAATAAATTTAAACATAAATAAATCATTTAATTCAAGTCAATCCAAAAAAACAACGATGGCCTGCCGGTTCAATGTGCCGGCTATCGAATGGCAAAAAAAAACCGACGCATCAGCGTCGGTTTTCAAGGGGGTGATCAAGAACCCGAGAGAGTCCGGGACTCAGGCGGCCTTGCGGGTGTAGCCCAACTGTTCGAGGGCATGCGCCAAATGCTGCACGCTGCGCTCGGGCTGGTGCCACTTGTCCAAACCAAACAAACCCAGTCGGAAGGTCATGAAGTCTTTCGGTTCATCGCACTGCAAAGGCACGCCGGCGGCAGTTTGCAGACCCAGTGCCAGGAATTTTTTGCTGTTTTGAATCTCTGGATCGCGGGTATAACTGACGACCACGCCAGCCGCCTTGTAGCCGTCGGCGGCCACGCTGCGAATGCCACAACTCTCGAGCAACGCGCGGACTTGGCGACCCAGTTCAATTTGTTCGTTGCGCACCTTGTCAAAACCGTATTCACGGGTTTCCAACATGATGTCACGCATGCGGATCAGGGCATCGGTGGGCAGTGTGGTGTGATAAATATGACCGCCGGCTTCATAAGCCTCCATGACCTGCAACCACTTTTTCAGATCACAGGCGAAGCTGCTGCTCTGGGTGGCATCGATGGCTTGGCGGCCACGCTCGCTGAGCATGACCATCGCACAGCAAGGTGAACTGCTCCAACCTTTTTGCGGGGCGCTGACCAACAGGTCGACGCCAGTGGCCTTCATGTCCACCCACAAAGCGCCCGAAGCGATGCAATCGAGTACCATCAATCCACCGACCTGGTGAACCGCATCTGCCACTTGTCGAATGTATTCATCGGGCAACACCATCCCCGCGCTGGTCTCCACGTGGGGGGCAAACACCACCGCCGGTTTTTCGCGCAGGATGGTGGCCACGACCTCTTCAATCGGGCACGGGATCCAAGGGGCTTCCGGTGCGGCGCTCAACGGACGCGCCTTCAGCACGATCTCTTGCGCCGGGATTTTGCCCATCTCGAAAATCTGCGTCCAACGGTAACTGAACCAGCCATTGCGGATGACCAGCACTTTTTGCCCCTGAGCGAATTGACGGGCAACGGCCTCCATGCCGAACGTGCCACTGCCGGGCACCAATACCACTGAGTGTGCGTTATAGACGGTTTTAAGCATGCTGGAGATGTCACGCATCACGCCCTGAAAGCGCTGCGACATGTGGTTCAGGGCGCGATCGGTGTAGACCACCGAGAACTCGAGCAAGCCATCGGGATCGATGTTGGACAGCAATGCGGGCATGGTAATTCCTGACTTAATCAAGGTTAAAAAGACATTTTATCCCTTGGTGTGTTTTCTCGCCCTGCCATGAAAAGGCCCGCAGTACCAGGGTAAACACCAAGTTGTTTTTTTTGGTGGTGAAGGGATATAGTTATAAAAAATAACTTTCTTGAATGAACTTCATCCCATGAGCGCATCCAACTCCCCCGATTTGAACCTGAGCATGGACGGTGATGTCGCCGTGGTTTGTCTGTCTCGCCCGATCAAGCGGAATGCATTGAATGATGGCTTGATCGTCGCTTTGCGTGACATGTTTCAGAATTTGCCCAGCCAAGCCAAAGCAGCCGTGCTCCATGGCGAGGGCGATCATTTCTGTGCCGGGCTTGATTTGTCGGAATTGAAAGAGCGCGACGCCGGGCAAGGTGTCATGCACTCGCGCATGTGGCACCAAGCGCTCGATTGCGTTCAATACGGCCCCGTGCCGGTCGTGGCTGCCTTGCACGGCGCCGTGGTCGGCGGTGGCCTCGAACTGGCCAGCGCTTGCCACATCCGAGTGGCAGATGAAAGCACTTTTTACGCCTTGCCCGAGGGCACACGCGGCATCTTTGTCGGCGGCGGGGGCTCTGTGCGCGTGCCCAAGTTGATCGGTGCGGCACGCATGACCGACATGATGCTGACGGGGCGCGTCTACAACGCAGTGGACGGAGAAAGAATCGGTTTGTCGCAATACGTGGTCCCCAACGGCGAGGCCTTGACCAAGGCCATGGACTTGGCCCGCCGCATCGCCACCAACGCGCCGTTGACCAATTACGCATTGACCCATGTGTTGCCCCGCATTGCCGAGCAACCCGCCGATCACGGATTGATGACCGAAGCCATGATGGCCGCCATCGCCCAAGCCGCACCGGAAGCCAAGGCCAGATTGAATGCTTTTTTGCAGGGCAAGGCGGACAAAGTTAAAAAACCCTGAAAACCGCCATATACAGAGCGTGCCGAGGAGACCACACATGAACAATCGCTATAGAGCCATGCAATTCGCTGTCACCCGCGTCGAGTTGCGCGATGGGGCGAAAGGGGTACGCTATCTACAAGCACAACAACCTCTGGGCCCTTACCCCGATCGAATCACCGACCGCATGGCGCACTGGGCGCAAACCTGTCCTGATCGCACTTTCATGGCCCGCCGCGCCCGACTGGCCGATGGCAGCCGAGGTGATTGGCAACATCTGAGCTTTGGCCCAGCCTGGAGCCGGGGCCGCGCCATTGCCCAAGCCTTGATCGAAAGAGGCCTGAGCACCGAGCGCCCCGTGGTCATCCTGAGCGAAAACAGCCTGGAGCATGCGCAATTGGCCGTGGGCTGCCTGATCGCTGGCGTGCCATTCGTGCCAGTCTCGCCGCCCTACTCTTTGGTCAGCCAAGATTACGACAAGCTCAAACATGTATTGGCCACCGTTACCCCGGGCTTGGTATTCGCACAAGATGCCCGCTATGCCCCAGCCATCGCGGCAGCCGTACCCGCCGAGACCGAAGTGGTCTTGGCCGAAGGGCATCTGACCAACCGTCCAAACCTGAGTTTCAGCGATTTAGAGGCCACCATCGCGACCCCAGCGGTTGACGCTGCCATGACCGCGAGCGGACCCGACACCATCGCCAAATTCTTGTTCACCAGTGGGTCGACCAAGTTGCCCAAAGCGGTCATCAACACCCAGCGACTGTGGTGCGCCAACCAACAGCAAATGGTTCAATCCATGCCCGTTTTGGGCCAGCCCCCGCTGGTGCTGGTCGATTGGTTGCCCTGGAACCACACCTTTGGCGGCAATCACAACTTTGGCATGGTCATGTACCACGGGGGAACTCTGTACATCGACGATGGCAAGCCCACTCCCGCGCTCATGGGCGAGACCTTGCGCAATCTCAGAGAGATCGCCCCGACCGTGTATTTCAATGTGCCCACGGGCTTCGAGGCGATTGCCAACGCCATGAAAACCGACCCGGTGTTGCGCCGCAACCTGTTGTCCAGAGTGAAGATGTTTTTCTATGCTGGAGCAGCCTTGGCCCAACCGGTGTGGGACAGCCTTTACGAGTCGGCCGAAGCTGAAATCGGCGAGCGCATTGTCATGAGCACCGGTTTGGGCATGACCGAATCCGGCCCCTTTGCGATTTTTGTCACTCGCCCCGAAGTCCGCTCCGGAGATCTGGGCGTGCCCACGCCTGGCTTGGAGTTGAAGCTGGTCGATATCGAAGACAAAACAGAGGTGCGGTACCGTGGCCCCAACATCACACCAGGGTATTGGCGCAATGCACAGGAAACCACCTGCGCTTTCGACGAGGAAGGCTTTTTCCGTTCGGGTGATGCCGTCAAATGGATCGATGAAACCGATGTTCATCTGGGCCTGAAATTCGATGGCCGCATCGCCGAGGACTTCAAATTGGCCACCGGCACTTTCGTCAGCGTCGGACCTTTGCGCGCCAAAATCATCGCCGCAGGCGCGCCGTACATTCAAGACGTGGTGCTGACCGGCTTGAACATGAAAGAGGTCGGCGCCATGGTCTTCCCAACGCCAGCCGTGCGCCAATTGTGCAAGCTGAGGGCCGATGCCCCCTTGGCCAATGTCTTGTCCAGCCCAGAGGTCCAAGCCCGCTTTCAGGACATCGTCAACGAACTGGCGCGCACCGCCACCGGCAGCGCCAACCGCATTGCGCGACTGTGCTTGCTCTACGACCCACCCACCATCGACCGCGGCGAAATCACCGATAAAGGCTCGATCAACCAGCGCGCCGTGTTGGGTCATCGGGCCGACACCGTGGCCGCTTTGCACGAAGACCGGTTGCACCACATCATCAAACCCACGGCCTGAAATGCGGGCAATCAAGGAGAACGGCTCATGAAAATACAAGGACAAGCGGTCCTGGTCACCGGCGGTGGCTCAGGCTTGGGCGAAGCGACGGCGCGGGCCCTGGCCGCACAAGGCGCCAAAGTGGCCGTCCTCGACATCAACGCCGAGCAAGCGAATCAGGTCGCTGAAGAGATTGGTGGCGTGGCCTGCCGCTGTGACATCACCGACACTGACAGTTTGCAGGCCGCCATCCACCTGGCCGCCAGCGCACACGGCCCGGCTCGCATACTGATGAGCATCGCCGGCATCGGCACTGCCAAGCGCGTGGTGGGCAAGGACGGCAGCCCGGCCTCGCTGGAGGAATTCAGCCGCGTCATCCAAGTCAATCTGATCGGCACCTACAACGCCAGCCGCCTGTTTGCCGCGGCCTGCGCAAAACTGGACCCCATGACCGACGGTGAACGCGGCGTGATGGTCTTCACCGCCTCGGTCGCCGCATTCGATGGCCAAGTGGGTCAGCAAGCTTACAGCGCGTCCAAAGCGGGCGTGGTGGGCATGACCTTGCCCATGGCCCGCGATTTGGCTCAGCACGGGATCCGGGTCTGCACCATCGCCCCCGGTCTTTTTGCCACGCCGCTGTGCGCTCACTGCCCGAACCCATCCAGGCCTCTTTGGCCTCTTCCATCCCCTTCCCGCAACGCTTGGGACACCCATCCGAATTTGCCGACCTGGCCCTGCACATCGTCACCAACGGACATCTCAACGGTGAGGTCATCCGGCTTGACGGCGCTTTGCGCATGGCCCCGCGCTGAAGGCTCACCATGAGTAAAACCGTGGCCTATCGAGTGGACGTGCTGTTTGGCGACTGCGACCCGGCAGGCATCGTCTTTTTCCCCAACTTCAGCAAATGGATGGACGCTTCATCGCTGAATTTCTTCATGCAATGCGGTGTTCCCCCATGGCGAGAGCTGGTCAAGACCCGCGGCATCATCGGCACTCCCTTGCTTGAAATTCACACCCGATTTCTGCGGCCAGCCACCTATGGACAAACCATCGAGGTCCACACCTCGGTGGAAGAATGGGCGGCCAAGGTATTCACCCACCGCCATGTCGTAAGACGTGGCGACGAGATCCTGTGCGAGGGCACCGAAAAGCGCGCCTTTTGCATCCGACACCCCGAGGATCCTGACCGGATCAAGGCCATCGAGGTGCCCGAGGACATCAAGGCCCTGTGCAGCTGATCCAAGTAACCATTGAATAGGAAACAAACCATGACCCAACGACGTGAATTTCTTCAAGCCGGCGCTGCCGCCGCATTGTTCGGCTCCACCGCCTTTCGCCAAGCCTGGGCACAAAGTGGACTGCCCATTGAACAAGTCAAAATCTTTTACGGTTTTCCGGCTGGCAGCTCAGGAGATATCGTTTCCCGCCGTGTCGCCGAGAAAATCGCTGGCAGCCCTTACACCCGCAATGTGGCCGTGGTCGATAACCGCCCGGGTGCCGGCGGTCGCATTGCCCTCGATGTGCTCAAACCCGCACCGGCCGATGGCAGCCACCTGGCGCTCACGCCCTACTCGATGCTCGCCGTGTTCCCACATGTCTATCGCAACCTCAGCTACGATCCGTTCAAAGACTTCGTTCCCGTGTCGATGACCTCCATCATCAACCACGGCCTGGCCGTTGGCCCCTTGGTTCCCGACAGCGTCAAGTCCGTGCGCCAATTCCTGGATTGGGCCAAGGCCAACCCCACACTGGCCAATTTCGGTTCGCCGGGTGCTGGCTCCACCCCTCACTTTTTAGGCGCCTTGCTCGGCATCAACTCCGGCGTGGCACTCAACCACATCCCCTACAAAGGTTCCATCCCCGGGGTCACCGACGTGGTCGGCGGACAAGTTGCGGCCATGGTGACTCCACACGGAGATTTCATCGCCAACCAAAAGTCCGGAAAGATGCGCATCCTGGGCACCTCGGGAGCCCGCCGCTCACCCTTTGTCCCCGAAGTTCCCACCTTCGCCGAACAAGGCTTCCCTGAACTCACGGTCGACGAATGGTTCTCGATCTTTGCGCCGGCACGCACCCCCGCAACGGTGGTGGCCGCCGCCAACGCCGCCATCAACGCCGCCGTGCGTGACAAATCGGTGATCGACAGCCTGGCCGTGGTCGGTCTGGTGGCACGCGGCTCGACGCCCGAAGAACTGGCCCAAAGCCTGCGCGAACAGCACGATCGCTGGGGACCGCTGGTCAAACGCATCGGCTTTACTGCCGACACCTGAAATCCAACACTGACAGGCCCCGAGATGGACTACCAACCCCGCAGCGCCGACGCCTGGTTTCTGATCGACCGGGTTCTGGGACTGCCCACTCAACTCCGACAACTCACTGCGTTTGCCGACATCGATGCCGAACTCATGCGGCAGGTCCTCGATGAATCCGGGACGTTCGTCGCAGAAGTCATTGCCCCGCTCTACCGAGTTGGCGATGAACATGGGGCCCAGTGGCGCGGCGGAAAGGTCACCATGCCCCAAGGCTTTCGCGACGCCTATCAAGCGTTCTGGCAAGCCGGCTGGCCCGCTCTGGCCTGCGACCCGGCTGACGGCGGACAAGGCTTGCCCACGGTCTTGGAGGCCACCCTGTATGAAATGCTCAGCGCCGCCAACCATGGCTGGACCATGGCCCCCGGCTTGCTGCATGGCGCTTATGAGTGCATCAAACACCATGCCAACGAAGAACTCCGGCGCCTGTATTTGGAGAAAGTTGCCAGCGGAGAATGGCTGGCGACCATGTGCCTGACCGAACCGCATGCCGGCAGCGATCTGGGCTTGATTCGGACCAAAGCGGTCCCCCAAGCCGATGGCCGCTATGCCCTGAGCGGCAGCAAAATCCTCATCTCCGGCGGCGAGCACGACCTGAGTGACAACATCATTCACCTGGTGCTGGCGCGATTGCCCGACTCTCCACCCGGCCCCAAGGGTTTATCGCTGTTTCTGGTGCCCAAGATCGATCCTCAGGGCCAGCGCAGCGCCGTCTTTTGTGACCGCATCGAGGACAAAATGGGTCTGCACGGCAGCCCCACCTGCGCCATGCGTTTTGATGTAGCCCTGGGCTGGATGGTCGGTGAGCCCGGCAAAGGATTGGCCACCATGTTCGTCATGATGAATGCCGCACGCCTGCACGTGGCATTGCAAGGGATCGGCTTGTTGGAAGCCGCATGGCAAAAGGCCGATGCTTATGCACGCGAACGGCGCCAAATGCGCGCACCTGGCAGCGACCGAGGCGGCGCAGAAGCCGATCTGATCATTCAACACCCGGCTGTTTCTCGCATCCTCGATACCCAACGCGCCTGGATCGACGGAGGTCGCTGGTTGGCCTATCGCACGGCTTTTGAACTCGATCGCGCCAAGCACGCCGCCGATCCAACACAGCGCGCTGCCGCTCAACGCTGGTGCGCATTGGTCACACCGGTACTCAAATCGCTGTTCACTCAGCAGGCTTTTGACGGTGCCAGCGCCTGTCTGCAGGTGCTGGGTGGCCACGGTTATGTGCGTGAATGGGGCGTCGAACAACATGTGCGCGATGCCCGCGTGGCCATGATTTACGAAGGCACCAACGAGATCCAAGCCATCGATCTGCTGATCCGCAAAGTCTTGCCCGATGGTGGGCAAGTCCTTTCTGAGTGGATGGCGATGGAGCTCAAAGGCTTGCCCCAAGCGTCCCCCGCATTGACCGAGCAAGCGCGGCAATGGCTAGACTTGAGCGAAGCGCTGGCCCAACAGCAATCCAGTCCCACCCTGGCCCACGAGCTGGCCGATGACTATTTGCGGGGTTTGGGACTGTGGATGATGCAACTGGCCTGGGCCCACATACGGCCATGTGTGCCTGACTCTGCAGACACCCAACGCTGGCACGCTGCCGACCAGTCTTTCCAGCGCTGGTGCGTGCCCGAGTGGCGCATGCGCGTGGAGATCATCCGAGATGCCTTGCAAGCCAAGGCGACTGTGCCGGCATGACGCGCCACACGGGTATCGACACCTCTTTTCTGGAAGGGCTGCTGGGCTACAACGCCCGCAGAGCAGCTCTAGTCATCATTGAGCACTTCGTACGCGGCATGGCCGAGTTCGACCTCAGACCTGTCGATTTTTCTGTTCTGTCGGTGATCCACCACAACCCCGGCGTCACATCCAGAGAGTTGTGCGCCAGCCTGAATCTGCTGCCGCCCAACCTGGTCGGTTTGATTCGTGGTTTAGAGCAACGCGGACTCATCGAACGGCAGCCACACCCTCTGGACAGACGCGCACAAGGTTTGCATGCTACCGCCGCTGGCATCGAACTGATGCAACAGGCAGAAACAAGAGCCAGCTCAATCGAACGCGAAGTGGCCACGCGGTTAAGCCCGCAAGAACAGGCCCAACTCATCGAAATGCTGCAACGGATCTACTTGAACTGAGGCCTTGAGGCGCTCAGGAAAAGACCATTCCACCGTCGATGTGCAGGCTCTGTCCCGTGATACCGCGCGCCGCAGACGAACCCAAAAATACCGCCATTTCAGCGATTTCAGTCGGCTGCATCAAGCGCCCCAGAGGCACGCGAGTCATCATGGCCTTGACAAATTCATCGACGCTGGCCCCTGCCGCCTGAGCAGCCTGAGCTTTGAGTTCATCGATCATGTCGGTCTGCACAAAACCGGGGCAAATCGCATTCACAGTCACCTGATGGGTACTGGCCTCCAAGGCCACGCAGCGCGTCAGGCCGACCACCGCATGTTTGCTGGTGTTGTAGGCACTTTGGTTACGCGATCCCCATTTGCCGGCTGTCGATGCAATATTGATGATCGAACCGCTGCGGCGCAACTGCATGTGCGGTAAACAGGCTTGCATAAAATGCATCACACCAAACAAATTCACGTCGAGCAGTCGCTGAAAGTCTTGCGGGGTGTGCTCCAAAAAGGGGGCTGCATGGTAGATGCCGGCATTGTTCACCAAAACATCCACCTGACCCCAACGCTGCATGGCCTGACTCACTACCGCCTGGCAGTCGCTTGCCTTGGACACATCGGCAGCGACGCACAGGGTCTGCTCCGTGCTCAAGCCCAAATCATTGCAGACCGATCTCAAGGGGGCCTCGCGGGTAGCCACCAAAACCACCCGCGCCCCTTGGCGAGCATAGGCCTGCACCACGGCTCGTCCGATGCCTCGGCTGGCGCCGGTGACGATGGCGACTTGTTCATTCAATGCATTCATGAGGGTCCTTTCATGCCTGAGTGTGATTCAGGGAGTCATGCGGCGAGACCGCGCCAACCAGGGCCCCAAGAACAAGGGAGCAAAATACATGGGGATCTGTACGATCGCCACGTACAAAGCAAATGCGGGTCCTGCGGTGCCGGCAGTAACCACCAGCAACAGCCCCATATTGCGGTTGCCGCTCAACAAGGCCGCCGTGTAGGCTGTGTTGAGTCCGGCCCGACGACACAAAGCATGTCCAACCGCATGCCAAACCAGGACTGATGTGCAAGCCAGACCCAACAGCTTGAACGCAAAGGGTGGGTCTTGCAGCAAGATGTTTTGCACCCCCTCCATGACGGCCACCGCAAAAATGACCAACATCACCACATTCATACCAGCCAAATCCTCATCGATCGCACTCAAGCGCTCGCGACCAACCTGACGACGAATCAGCGCCGCCAGGGCAAAAGGCAGTGCCACCAACACCAAGACCCGCAGAAAAAAAGTCCATAAATCGACTTCGATGCCGAATTGAGGCAGCAACCAGGCCACCATCGCCGTCAAGGTGAGGGGCAAGCCCAAAGTGGCCCACACCGTGGTGACCATGCACAAACTGGCCTCCAGCCCAAGAAACATCGCGAACGCGGCGGAAGAACCGATGGGCGGGCCTGCTGCTTGTAAAACCAACAAGACTGTCCATTCAGGTGGAAGACCGACCGCACCAGCCAGGATCCACACCAGCAAGGGAGACATCAAGGTCAACCAAAGCACCAAGCCCAAGGGCCATGCGGGTTGGCGCACCCAAGTCCACATCCGATCCCAATCCATGCGCAGCAAGGCGGCGACCAAGGTACCCACCACCGCCACGGGCAATAAAGGGCGCCATGCGCTGGCCAGGCTGGGCCACAAAATGCCCACAAAGACACCTGCAGGCAGGGACCAACGCGCCTGTCTACCGAGCCAACGCAGTGCGGTCCTCACTTCTTCTCGATCTTGGCTCGAGCGATCACGTCAGCCCACCGACGGATGTCCGCCTGCAAAATATCCACCGCCTGTTCTGGCGTGCTGCCTTGTGCGTACAAACTGAGTTCGCTCAAACGAGCCTTCACCTCGGACATGGCCAAAATGGTCTGCAATTCTTGATTCAATCTCACCACCACCTCACGCGGCGTTTTGGCCGGCACAGCCAAACCGTTCCAAGACGACACATTGAAAGAGGCCAAATTCCCACCGGCCTCACGCACTGCTGGCACATCGGGTAAAGCGGCACCTCGCTTGTCGCTCAGCACCGCCACAGGACGCAAGGCACCCGATTTGATCTGACTCATGACTGGGCCCAGGATTTCAACCATGGCATCCAGATTGCCCCCACGCAATGCGGTGATGACTGGAGGAGTGCCATTGAAGGGCACGATTTGAGCCTGCAAACCTGAGCTGGCCAAAAACAACTCGGCTGCCAAGTTCTGGGTGGTCCCGGCCTGAGGCGTTCCGATGTTGAGCTTGCCAGGATTGTTGCGGCCGTAGTCCAACAATTCGGACAAGGACTTGAAACGCCCCCCCTCGGCCACACAAAGCACCAAATCAAAGCTGGCCAACTTGGAGACCGGTGCGAAATCTTTCAAGGTATCAAAAGGCATTGATTTGAACAGCGATGCGCTGACCGCAGTACCGCTGGAAATCAGCAACATGGTATGACCATCGGAATCCGTCTTGGCCACCAACTCACCGGCCACAATCCCGCCGGCGCTGGCGCGGTTGTCGATCACCACCGGTTGACCCAGTGCTTCGGACAATTTCTGTCCGACGGTTCGGGCCGTGATGTCGGCAGCGCCACCAGCGGCATTGGGCACCACGATTTTGAGGGGCTTGAAAGGAAAGGTCTGAGCCCGAGACCAAGGTGCAAAGATGGTCGCTCCAGCGGCCCACAAAAGACTGCGCCGAGACAACGGTTTCATGATCAACATTCGGGCTTGTCAGACCACAACACCCCGCCGGTGGCCCAATCGTGCTTTTTGATGTCGGTGAAGATGATCTCAACCGCTTCGGGTTTGCTGCCCAGAGTCTGCACGGTCGCTTCGGTCAAAGCCTTGGCATAAGCGCGCTTTTGCTCCAGGGTACGGCCCTCGAACAACTCAACATGTATGGTCGGCATGACTGCTCCTTGTGACTCAAATTTGAATGGCGGCATGCACCAGATTACTGACCTGATCGAGTCGCAGGCTGTGCCATGGATCAGGCACCCGGGCATTGGTGATGTAGGCGAAAGACAGACCGCTTTGGGGGTCGGCCCAGCAGTAACTGGTGCCCACGCCACCATGTCCGAAGGTTCCTGGATGTGCCAAAGAGCCCAAACCCCGGATGCCGATGCTGTGTCCACGCAAATGCGGTCCCAGCCCACGGTGCATGGGCATGCCGATGAATTCATCCACCCGGTCGCCGGTGTAGTTGCGCAAGGCATAAGCCAAAGTGCGTGGCGAGAGCAACTGCACATCCCCCAAACGCCCACCTTGAAGCATCATTTGGTAAAGGGCCGCCATGCCTCGGGCGGTGCCATAGGCTCCGCCACCGGGCACACCCGCTTCTTGCCACACCCGAGAGGTGCTCTCTGGCCGCAACACCAAACGGCCACCCTGAGCCGAGTCAGGCTCGTACAGAAACGACATTCGCGGCAATTGGGCTTCGGGCAACCCCAGGAAAATCTCGTCGGCCAAGCCAAGCGGTTGCAGGACCTGTTCACGCACGACCTGTCGGTAGTCTTGTCCGGTGACCGCTTCAATCACCATGGCCAAGGTCCAATGCGCGGTCAGGCCGTGGTAACTGACCTTGCTGCCGGCAGGCCATTCAGGCACGAAATCACACACCGCCTGACGAACTCGGGCATGGTCATGCCAAAGCTCAGAAGTCACCTCTAAACCCGGGTAGCCGGCCTGGTGAGTGATGACTTGAAGCAGCGTGATGTCTTGTTTGCCATGGGCAGCGAATTCGGGCAAATAATCGGTGACTCTGTCGGTGAAGCGCAACAAGCCACGCTCGTGCAACAGCCACAGGGTAGTTGCGATGATGACCTTGGTGTTGGAGTACAACAGCCACAGGGTGTCGGGTTTCGTGGACTCGGCGCGACCATCTGCGGCCCCGCCCTGACCCGTACGGGCCTGGCCAAAGCTCATGTCCAGCACCAACTCCCCCCGATAACCTAAAGCGATTTGCGCTCCGGGATAGCGCCCTTGGGCGATGTGTTGCTGGATCAAATCAAACAAGGGCTGCAGAGCGCCTTCTCGAACGGGGGCATCGTTCAGTGAGCCTGTGGGCATGGGACGGGTCATCTCAACCTCCAACTTTCAACATGATTTTGCCAATATGCGCCGATGACTCCATCAGGGAGTGCGCTTGCGCAGCCTCGGCCATGGGATAGACTTTGAAAATATAGGGTTTGACCGTCCCCTGAGCCAGCAGGGGCCAGACCTGTTGATGAAGATTTTGCGCCATGGCCGCCTTGTCGGCTGCACTGCGCGGGCGCAGGGTCGAACCGGTGTAGGTCAACCGTTTGGCCATCAGTTGAACCCAATCCACCTCGGCTTTGGAAGACTCCAGGAAGGCGATTTGAACCAAGCGGCCGTCCATGGCCAGCATGCGCAAATTGCGTTGGATATAGGGCCCGCCCACCATGTCCAGAATCAGGTTCAGGCCCTGCTTGCCCGTGATCTCCTGGACCACCTCAACGAAATCCTGACTCTTGTAGTTGATGGCGTGGTCGGCGCCGGCGGCGCGACAAGCCTGCGCCTTGTCTTCGCTGCCCACCGTGCAAAACACTTCGACACCCCAGGCATGGGCGAGTTGGATGGCTGTCAAACCGATGCCCGATGACCCGCCATGAACCAAAAAGCGCTCACCTTTTTTCAAACGACCGCGATCAAACACATTGGTCCAGACGGTGAAGAAGTTTTCCGGTAAAGCCGCAGCCTGCAACATGTCGTAGCCTTGCGGGATCGGCAAGGCCTGACCCTCTGGCACGCAACAGTATTCGGCATAGCCCCCCCCGTTGGCCAAGGCGCACAAACGGTCACCCAATTTCCACCGCTTCACGCCGGCCCCGAGAGCCACCACCTCGCCCGAAATTTCCAATCCCATGATCGGGGAGGCGCCAGGTGGGGGCGGATAGCGACCACTGCGCTGGCTGCAATCGGGGCGATTGACGCCAGCATATGCGACCTTGACCAAAACTTCGCCGGCGGCCGGACTCGGCACCGGACAGGTCTTCAACTGGATGACCTCGGGGCCGCCGCCGGCACCATGGTCCAGGAAATTCATTTCTGTGGGCAAACTCATGCGACTCTCTCAGGTATTTCAAATACGTCAGAATATACAACTGTTTGACTTGACAAGTACCATCCGGGTTGTCATGTCAGACACACCCATCCGTCAATTTTCAAAGGCATCGTCATGAGCTTCAATCCTCAAGCCCACCCCTGGGGCGATTGGAAACCCAACAGCAACCACACCGCCGTGACCCGGGAATGGTCGTTTGAATCGTTTGGACTGGCCATGGTCTTTTTGAATCGGGTGGCCGATATCGCCCATGCCCACGATCACCACCCTGACATCCGCAATGTTTACAACCGGGTGCAACTCACCCTCAGTACCCACGATGCCGGCGGACTGACGGAACGCGATGCCCGACTGGCCCAGGCCATCGATGCCTTGCTGCTCACCCCCAGCGCCCCCTCCGGCCCGACTGTGTCAGAACAGGCCCGCTGCTTCATCCCTTACCCCACGGTCTTGGTATCACACCGAAGCACAGGCCCCTTGTCGGGGCTGACTTTTGCCGCCAAAGACCTCTTTCACGTGGCGGGTTACCCCACCGGGGGGGGCCAGCCTTTCGTACTGGCACGCTCGGGCATCAAATCCCGCAACGCGGTCACAGTACAGAAACTGCTCGACGCCGGCGCTCGATTTGTCGGCAAGGTCGTGACCGATGAGCTCGCCTTTTCCATGAACGGTCAAAACGCCCACTTTGGCAATCCCGTGAATGGCGCCGCCCCTGATCGCATCACCGGCGGATCTTCCTCGGGTTCGGCATCGGCCGTATCGAATAGCCTGTGTGACTTTGCCCTGGGCACCGATACCGGCGGCTCGGTGCGCGCACCGGCCAACCATTGCGGCTTATATGGCTTGCGCCCGACCCACGGTCGGGTCAGTTTGGAAGGTGCACTCGATCTATCACCCTCGTTTGACACCTGTGGCTGGTTCACGCGCGATATCGGCACCTTCTCCCGGGTGGCCGATGTCTTGTTGGGTGCAGACGCCCAGTCACTGCCCAACCGGATTCGCTTGCTGATGCCCACCGACATTTGGGGCTTGCTTCACGCCGATGTACGGACCGCCTTGGAGCCAGCCTTGGGGCGTCTCACCCGCGCCCATGGTCAACCCCAAGCCCTGGACGGATTCTTTGGTGACTTCGACGCCCTCTATTGGGCTTTTCGCTTCATTCAAGGACGCGAGGCCTGGGCCACCGATGGCGACTTGATCAGCCGTTACCAACCCCCTTTGGGCCCCAGCGTCAAAGAGCGTTTTGAGTGGTCGCGTAAAGTCACCGATGAGCAAGTCAGCCAATCCTGGCTCATCCGCAGCGAACTCACGCAACGGCTCTCCGACCTCTTGGGTGACGACGGCGTGTTGGTCATGCCCACCATGCCTGACGCCGCACCGCTGATCAGCCAGCCCGAATCCGAGTTGGAAAATTACCGCAACAGTGCCGTTCGCATGCTCTGCGTCTCGGGATTGACCGGATTACCACAACTGAGTATGCCCCTGGCCCAGCGCCACGGCGCACCTTTGGGCCTGTCCTTGCTGGGTCCCAAGGGTCGCGATCGGAGCCTGATCCGACTGGCCGAGGCCCTCTGAGCTTGGCCGCACATCACATTCCCGCATTTGATAGAATGATGAGATGACTAGAGACGGCAAAACCCAGATCAGCAGCGACGGCTTGCGTTACAAGTCGCGCACCGGCGGCTCCCCCTTCGGCGAGCGGGGCCAAACAGGCGCCACCATGAGCTGCTTCAAGTGCGGGGTTCACAAGCCCCGCGCCTATGGCTCTTACAAGCGTTTGGCCGGCACCCTCATGTTCGCATGCTATGACTGTTACCCGCCCAAGGACAAAGACACCAAAGCCGCTGAACCCAAGGCCGACGCCAAGTCCTCTTGAATCTCATCATGATCGCCTGATCATCAGACGCTCATGTGACTCGATTTTTCTACTCCTTCGACTTAAGATGGTGATGCTCCAGCCCGGGAGCAGTTTGCATCATTGGAAGGAGAAACCCATGGCCAGTTGGAAAGACATCCGAGTCCTCAGTAAAAAAGACATGGACAAGCGCATTGCCCGCTTTGCCAAGCTCAGCGGATCTGATGGCGGCCTCCCTGACAGTCCCCTGCCTGAGTGCAAGCGCACCCTCTATGCAGTGATCGGCTTTCAGCCTCCCAAGAAAGCCAATGGCGCCACCACGTCCCCCGTCGGTGACAACGCCGCCATGATGCCTGCCATCGCCATCGCCGAAGGCTTCAACCTGGGCTATGCCAAAGCCAAACCCGGTTGTGGCCCGCTGATGCACAATCACGACACCAATGAAACGTTCATCCCCATGACCGGCATCTGGCGTTGCGAGTGGAACGAAGGCAAGAAAAAACTGCACGCAGACCTCAAACCTTACGATGTCATCTCATTCCCGCCAGGCGTTGCCCGCCGATTCATGAACGTGACCAAGGGCGACCCCAAAAAAGAGCACCTCCTGATGTTTGTGATTGGCGGCAATCAACCCCGAGCCGAATTCACCCCGCTGGCAATGCAACGCTGCCAGGAGTTCGCACAGGAACAAGCCGCTAAGAAGCCAGTGGCGAAAAAAGCGGCTGTCAAGAGAGCGGCCTCGAAGAAGCCAGCGGCCAAGCAAGTCACAGCCAAAAAAGCGCCTGCGAAAAAAGCGGCCGCGAAAAAGACGACCGGAAGAAAGACCACCGCCCGTTGAAAAATCAGTCAGCCCCAAGACACAAGGGGCTGACTCGATTCAGCCACGAACCTCATATACCCCCAATTTGCGATGCAAGGGGGACTCGTCAGCCATAAAGACAAAGCTGGGCGCATCTGGTCGCGCGTTGCTCAGGCTCACCGACTCGTAACCAGGGGTGCAACTGGTGTCGGCTTCAATCAAATCAAACCCGGCCCCGGCGCACTGCACGCGTACCGCTCCCTCGACCACGTGGAACACCTGTGCCGGTGAGCGAGCCGGCAAACGCAAGGTCTGTCCCGGTCTGAGCATGAGGGCATAAAACCCCAGCACGTTCTCGACATCGGCGCCGGTTTGCGGATTCACATAAGTGATTTGGACATGCTCCAAAGTCGGCTCGTCTGCCGCCAAATCCAACAAGGCCGCTTTGACCTCTGCCCAAGGGTAGCGCAACATCGGATAGTCTTTGTGACCGCGCACAAAAGCCGGCGTCGGCAAAACTCCACCATGCGCGTGCCGACGGTCACCCTGTCCCGGCACCACATCCTGTCGAGTTCCGTTGACATGGTATGACACCTCGGCATAGAACATCAGCGGCAAATCCAGCACATCCAACCACACCACTGGGTCAGAGCCATCATGTCCATGCTCGTGCCAAAGTCCCGTGGGAGTGAGGATCAAATCGCCACGACTCATGGGGCATTTTTCGCCATCGACCGTGGTGTAAGCGCCCTCACCTTCCACGATCATGCGCACTGCATTGGGCGTGTGTCTGTGCGATGGCGCCCATTCACCCGGGAGCAGCAATTGCATGCCCAGGTACATGGCTGCGCTGGCTTGCATTTTGTCCAGTCCGTGACCAGGGTTGGCCAACACCAGCACGCGGCGCTCGGCCTTTTCAATCGGCGTCAATTCGCCAGCTCGCAACAACAGAGGCCGAATGCTTTGATAGGGCCAATGGGTGGGACGGGTCTGACGGGTCGGCACCCTGGGCGGCAAGACCCCTCGCAAGCTGGGCCACAAGGGCACCAAGTTCTGACGCCGCATTTCCTCGACGTATTCGACGGGCAAATCTTCCAGTCTTCCCAAATCGTTCATGATCGGTCTCCATAGCCGGCGGCTTGCAGGCAATTGTCCACGTTCCAGCCGTACAGCCACTCCATCGCATCATAAAAGCGCTCGGGCGGACGTCCCCGCCACAAGTCGTTGCGCACCAGTCGTTCGACCCCTTTGGCGTGATAAAGGCGCCCCATCTCTCTGCTGGAGAGCACGATGCGGGCGGTGCGCCCAATTCGTGCCTTCTGGTACATGTCCAGCGCACGCGTCCAATCCTGTCCTGTGACTCGCAGTGCTTCGCCCAAGGTCACGGCGTCTTCCATGGCCATACAAGCGCCTTGGGCCATGTACTGGGTCGTGGGGTGAGCGGCATCGCCGAGCAAAGTCACCCGGCCATAAGTCCATTGACCAATCGGGTCGCGGTCTGCCGTCGCCCAACGACGCCAACTCTTGGGCAAATCAATCAGCTGACGTGCTTTGGGGCAAATGCCCTGAAAGTAGCTTTGCACTTCCTCTTTGCTGCCATCCTTCACGCCCCACTCCTCTTGCTCACGGCTGTGAAAGGTCACCACCACGTTGTATTGCTCACCACCACGCAGGGGGTAATGCACCAAATGGCAGTTTGGACCGACCCAGATGCTGGCAGCATTCCATTGCAATTCGGCGGGGAAGTCCTTTTTCTCGACCACCGCCCGATAGACCACATGCCCCGTGACCCGCGCCGGATCACCCACATACTGATCTCGAACCACCGACTTCACCCCATCGGCACCAATCAAGGCGATCCCTTGGTGGCTCTGTCCTTGATGGTCATGCACTGTCACGCCATGCTCACCTTGTTCTATGCGCACCGCCCGGGTGTCGGTCAAGCATTCAATTCGGCCACTGGCCTGCGCCCCCTCGAGCAAGGACAAATGCACGTCCGCTCGATGGATCACCGCATAGGGGTTGCCAAAGCGCTGACGGAACGCCTCACCCGTGGGGATGCTTCCAATCTGGTATTCATTCAATGCATCATGCATCACCATGTAGTCGGTATACACCGCACGCGCGTGGGCCTGTTTTCCGATGCCCAAGGCATCGAAAGCATGAAACGCATTCGGCCCCAACTGTATGCCCGCGCCGATTTCACCCAACTCGGGGGCCTGTTCCAAGACCTTGATCTGATAGCCCTGACGCACCAAAGCCAAAGCCGCCGCCAGGCCGCCAATGCCTCCGCCGGCAACCAACACCGGTAATTTTTGTTCTACCAACATGGTGTTCCTTTGAAATTAATAAGTATACTTATTATATGGCTATCCATCACCCTGTCAATCTGGAGACTGGCTCAGTCAGCCGCGTGTAGACAGGTGTTCGCGAAAGCGTTGGACCAAACTGTCACTGGCCTTAATCAACAGACCTTGGTCAGACCCTATGCCGACCATGGTGTAACCCCACTCGATGTAGCGCTTGGCGTCTTCCTCTAACACCGCCAGAATGCCCGGCGCCTTGCGGCAGGCAATGATGGCATCAAGCACCTCTCGAATGGCTTTTTGGACTACCGGGTGGTTCGAATGCCCCATGTGCCCCATGCATGCTGCCAGATCATTGGGGCCGACAAAAATGCCGTCAACACCCTCGACCGACGCAATCTCGCGCGCGTGCTCGACCCCGGGCAAGGATTCGACTTGCAACATCAGACACAGCTCTTCATGGGCGTGCTGGGCATAGCCCTGCATACGACCCCAACGATTGCCCCGCTGTTGACCGGCCACCCCACGAAATCCGCCTTGGGCCGGGTAGCGTGTGCTGGCGACGATCTCGCGAGCGGTGTCGGCACTTTCGACATTGGCAAATACAAAGCCACGCACACCCATGTCCAAATACAGTTTGACCAAGTCCTTGTCGAATTTGTAGAGGCGCACCAAAGGTTCAGCATGATATGGAGCGATGGCCTGCAACTGACTCAGGACACTTTTGAGATCGTTGGGAGAGTGCTCCATATCCAACAAAATCCAGTCATAGCCCGAGCCGGCAACGATCTCCGCGCTGTAATTGTTCGACAACGAACTCCACAAGCCGATTTGAACCTGACCTTGGGCCAACGATTGCTTGAACTGATTGGGCTTGATTTGCATGTCGATGACTCCTTCAGGTTTGAGATGAGTTTCATTCTATGATCCGCTCCCAAAGGGGGGGCATGACCGCGTTGCCCGTGCGACAGGCTCGCCTCAATCGTGAGAGGTCCGCCAAAATTGGGCCGCCGCTAAGACACGGTTCGGATAATCAGACACTCCCAGGGTCCCGTTGTACCGCCTCAAGGCTGCCGCCAAGTTGCCCCGCTCAACATCCAGATAATGGCGCAAGATCAGGCAACCGTATCTCAAATTGGGCTGAGTACGCAACAAGGCGCCCACATCGCCGTCGCCGATATGCCGCGCCCAAAACGGCATGATTTGCATGTATCCGACAGCACCAGCGGCAGAGATGGCATGCTTGCGAAAACCGCTTTCCACCTCGATCAAACCCAACACCAAAGACAAACTCAGACCAGCCCGCCGGGCCTCGTACCACAGGTGTCGACTCAGTTCTGAGCGCAAAGACAACTCGGGGATCCAACGCCCTAAACGGGACTGCACCTGATCTTGCCAAACCAGTGCCGTCAACGGCCATGACACATCGGTGGTCGTTTCACGCCAACGCTGCCCCAGCACCCCTCGCAGGGCATCGCTCAATTCGACCTCGCGTGCCGCACCCCAGACTCCTTCGGGAATGCCCAGCGCGCACAGAGAACCGACCCATGCCCAACCCAAGCACTTGCGACGGGCATGTGGATATTTATTTTTAATTGGACAATTCATTGTGTCAATTTATATCGACATTACTTGGATTTCCACCTAAAGTCGACTTGCGAGCCCTACATGGATCACAGAATACGTTACACCTCCACTTTGCGAGAAGCCCTGCGCGGCTTTGTCGACGCAGATCATTATCGTGCGCATTTTCCTGCCTCGCGCATCTATCCTGCATTCGAGGGCAAACAAATCGAAGAAATGGCGATGGAGTCGATCGAACTGAATCCTTCTCGATTTTTACGACACACCGAAAAAATGTTGCGACACTGCATCGATGTCGAACAATTCATGGTGAAAGCCATTACTGGCGCAGCGGTGGTTTTGGGCGGATGGTGGGCCAGCGATCGGATCAATTACCGATCGGTCGAATTGGGGTCTGATCGTCTGCTGGAATTGGTTTACGACATTGCCGATGAGCGCTTGCGAATGGGTCACAGCCCCAGTAAACCGCACAAAATCGTGCTGTCCGGGCCCGATCACAGCCGTCACACATTGGGTTTGGCCGTGACAGGTGAAATCTTTCATTGGCATGGTTGGAATGTGCTGGCTGGTCCCACCGTGCCTTACAAATTATTGCACGAGCGGGTCGCTGACGAGTGGGTCGACATACTGGGAATGACTGTGGCTGATGACCGTGACATGGACCACATCCATCTCACGATTGAGCGCTGCCGATTGGACAGCAAGAACCGGCAATTGAAGGTGATGGTGGGCGGACCACAAGTCTTTCTACGCCCTCACTTGGCCTCAGAACTGGGTGCAGACGGCGCCTCCACCCATGCGGGGCAAGCCCAGGCCATGATCCTGGCCTGGGTGCGTCAATCCTGAACTCGTTCAGGGCTGCTTGCTGGCCGGTTCACCCTCCGCCTGCTCCTCTTCCTCCAAAGGCTTGGGCTGGATGCGGGACAGTTGACGCACCAGCCACGGACGGTTTAGCAGCCA
The DNA here is from genome assembly GCA_030054175.1 of Alphaproteobacteria bacterium. GTDB lineage: Bacteria > Pseudomonadota > Gammaproteobacteria > Burkholderiales > Burkholderiaceae_C > Limnohabitans. The sequence goes on from JASGCM010000018.1 coordinate 47,899, forward strand.
CTCACGTTCCCGCTGTTCAGCGGCCTTGATTTTGCGTTGACGCTCGGCTTGTGCAGCCTCTTGCTGGGCCAGACGCTCGGCATCCTCACGGGCTTTCTGCTCAGCCAACGCCTTCTTGAAGGCCTCGACCCGAGCCTGCTCATCGGCTTGTGCTTTTTCCAACGCCGCTTTAGCGGCACGGGCTCGTGCTTGCTGCGCTGCAACACTTTCTGCATGGTGTGCAATCAAGACCTCACCCGCCAAATGACGCGCCAAAGCCTGCTCGTAATTCAACCGGGGACCTTTTCCGCCAGCCAATGTGTAATACCCGTCGCAACGCGTTTTAAGGCCTTTCAAATCGCAGGCATGTCCCAGCAAGGGTCCGTTGCCCCAAGGCGTTTTAATTTGTACGAACTGCTCGCACTGCAACTGGCTGCGTGCGATCACCTTGTCATGGATGCTCCCGACGGCATCGCGCCGATCAAACCAGTCTGGTCTGACCCCTTGCAATCTGAAAGCCGTTTGCAAACACTGTCCTAAAGCGGGGTCTTTTGTGGCCCACTGGGACTGCCAATCCAGCTGCAGGTCGGCATTGCCACCTGAGGCCATGAATCTGGTCTGGCCCATGGTGGGACAGGCGTTGAATAACTCGTCCTTTTCTGTGCGATGAAAGACGCCACGCCAACTCACCTGAACAGGACCGCTGCGTCCCGGTGTCAATACCAACCAAGCAATGAAATCAGGGGCCGACACACGCTGGTGAAATGGGGCGGCCCCTTCGACCTGTATTTCCACATTGCATGATGTTTCCGAATTGCGAACTTCGATGCCCAGGGGCACCCGATTGGGTTGCCCCACTTGCAAGCGGTATTGCCCCGCCCAGGCACCAACACTGGCCCAAAACCAGACCCAACCGCACAGCACGAAGGCTGTTTTAGACCACATCGAGGACTCCAGGACTAAGCATGCCCTTCAAGTATCGACTCCAAGCGCAGATAGTTGAGTCGCGACCCAAACTGAGACGGAAATTTCACGCCGGCAACAAGAAATCCCGACTGATCCGCCCGCCCAATTCATTCACCTGATCCAAGAAACGGGTCAGGAAGGCGTGCAATCCGCTGGCCAAAATATCTTGTATGTCCCCGTACTTCAACTCGGCACGCAGTTTGCCGGCCAGCCGTTCGGTCGCCGCCGACTCGGCATTGGCCACCAGACCCAGGTTGGACACCACCTCGTTCATGCTGGCGTGCAGCGAACGAGGCATGTCGGGTCGCAGCACCAGCAACTCGGCCACCCGCTCAGGCTTGATCACATCGCGGTACACCTTGCGGTAAATTTCAAACCCGGAGACGCTGCGCAAAATCGCACTCCAATGGTAGAAGTCGTGCACTTGGTCGCGCTGTTGTGCCGCTCCCATGAAATCACTTTCTACCGCATGAAATTTCACGTCCAACAAACGCGCCGTATTATCGGCGCGCTCAAGGAATGTGCCCAAGCGCATGAAGTGCAAAGATTCGTCCATCAGCATGGTGCCCACAGTGACACCCCGGGACAAGTGCGAGCGATACTTCACCCACTCAAAAAAACGGGTCGGGTCATCTTTGTGGTCGCCTTGAGCCAGCCTTTGCTGTAACTCCAGCCAAGTCTGATTCTGGGTCTCCCACACTTCGGTGGTTAAGGTACCGCGAACAGCCCGGGCGTTTTCTCGCGCTGCCCGCAAACAAGAGACGATGGATGAAGGGTTGTCGGTATCACTCACCATGAACTCCAGCACCTTGACAGCGCTGATGTCACCATACAGGGCCTGGTATGAAGTTTCCAACTCACTGATCGAGAGCAAGCCATGCCAACCGATTTCGGCCACTGCCGCCGATTGGGGCAACAAGCCGGTTTGCACATTGACGTCCAGCATGCGCGCGGTGTTTTCAGCGCGTTCGGTGTAGCGCGACATCCAAAACAAATGATCAGCGGTGCGTGAAAGCATGTTCAGTTCTCCAACACCCAAGTGTCCTTGGTGCCACCGCCTTGCGAAGAATTGACGACCAGGGAGTCTTTCTTCAGCGCCACTCGGGTCAAACCACCTGGCACCATTTGTACTGTTTTTCCGGTCAACACGAATGGTCGAAGATCAATGTGTCTGGGCGCAATGCCCTCCTCGACATAGGTCGGGCAGGTCGACAGCGACAAAGTGGGTTGGGCGATGTAACGAGCCGGATCGGCCAGCAAAGCCCCCCGGAATGCCTCGATTTCTGCACGACTCGCCGCCGGCCCCACCAACATGCCGTAGCCACCTGCCCCGTGCACTTCTTTCACCACCAGTACAGACAAATGGTCCAGGGTGTATTGCAAATCCTGCGGATCACGGCAAATGCGTGTGGGCACATTCGCCAACAAGGGCTTTTCCCCCAGATAAAACTCGATCATCCGTGGAACATAGGGGTAAATTGATTTGTCATCAGCAATCCCCGTGCCGATGGCATTGCAAATATTCACATGACCAGCTCGGTAAGCCCTGAGCAAACCAGCACACCCCAAAGTAGACTGAGGGCGGAACACCTGCGGGTCCAAAAAGTCATCATCGACCCGCCGGTAAATCACATCAACGCGTTTGGGTCCTTGCGTGGTGCGCATGTACACAAAGTCATCGCGCACGAACAAGTCCTGGCCTTCGACCAACTCCACCCCCATCTGCTGAGCCAGGAAGGCGTGCTCAAAATAGGCACTGTTGTACATGCCTGGCGTCAACACCACCACGGTGGGCTCGGCGCTGGTCATGGGCGCGCTGGCACGCAATGTTTCCAACAACAAGTCGGGGTAGTGGGCTACCGGAGAGACCGCATGCGAACTGAACAGTTCAGGGAATAGGCGCATCATCATCTTGCGGTCTTCCAGCATGTAACTGACCCCACTGGGGACTCGCAAATTGTCTTCCAGTACGTAATAGCACGGCCGCCCCTGTTCGTCGGGCGCTCGCACGATATCGATACCACTGATGTGCGAATACACATCGCCCGGCACGTTCAAACCCTGCATTTGAGGTCGAAACTGGGCGTTGCCCATCACCATGTCAGTAGGTATCAAGCCAGCTCGCAAAATCTCTTGGTCATGGTAGATGTCGTGGATGAACCGATTCAAAGCGGTGACCCTTTGCACCAGGCCCTGCTGTAACTCTCGCCATTCGTGCGCCGGGATGATCCTTGGGATCAAATCAAAAGGGATGAGGCGTTCAGTCCCCGCCCCATCAGCATCCTTGTCACCATAGACGGCGAAAGTGATGCCAACTCGGCGAAAGACCATCTCGGCCTCTTGTTGACGGTCGGCCATGGTGCGATGCGATTGACGTGCCAACCAGGCCTGATAGGAGCGATAGTGAGGCCGAACATCACCCCCACTGCCTTGGCCCAACCCCGCATGCATTTCGTCCAACCGTTCCATCTCTGCCTCTCCATTCAGGCTTACACGTGCAAGTTCGATGCCAATGTTTCGCACCCATCATGGCACCAAACGGGTGCTTGAGCACCACTGTAGCGCAGTGGCACCTTGCGGCAAGTCAAAAATCACCGACCTGGGGCTTTATCGCCCCCAAAGCCCCATCTTGGGCATGGGGCGACCGGATTGACAGAAAATGGATTCCTATCAAACCCCTTTTTGACCCCATGTCCACATCCCCCCCCCCTTCTGGCTTTAAAAAAGGCCTGACCCAGTATGGTGACAGCGGTTTCTCGCTGTTTTTGCGCAAAGCCTTCATCAAGGGGGCAGGCTACACCGACGAAGCCCTGGACCGCCCAGTCATCGGCATCGCCAGCACCGGAAGCGCCTACAACCCCTGCCACGGCAATATGCCGCAACTCCTGGAGGCCGTGACCCGTGGCATTCAATTGGCCGGTGGACTGCCCATGCCCTTTCCCACCATCTCGTTGCATGAGAGCTTTGCTTCACCCACCAGCATGTTTCTGCGCAATCTGATGTCCATGGACACCGAAGAGATGTTACGCGCCCAACCTATGGATGCGGTGGTATTGATTGGTGGTTGCGACAAAACTGTCCCGGCCCAACTCATGGGAGCGGCCTCGGCCAATGTGCCGGCGATCCAACTCATCACAGGCTCCATGCTGACCGGCTCGCACCGCAGCCAACGCGTGGGAGCCTGCACCGACTGTCGGCGTTATTGGGCAATGTATCGATCGGAATCCATTGATGATGCCGAAATCAACGACGTCAACAACCAGTTGGTTGCCAGCGTGGGCACCTGCAGCGTCATGGGCACGGCCAGCACGATGGCCTGCTTGGCCGAGGCCATGGGATTGACGGTACCTGGCGGTGCATCGCCCCCGGCGGTCACCGCAGACCGCATGCGGGTCGCCGAACAGACTGGTCAACAAGCCGTTTGGCTGGCGCGCCAGCGCCTCAACATCACCCAAATTTTGGATGAACGCGCACTGGAAAACGGCATGCGCGTGCTGCTGGCCATCGGCGGCTCGACCAACGCCATCGTTCATTTGGCCGCCATCGCGGGCCGTCTGGGTTTTGAGCTCGATCTGCAAGCGCTCGATCGCATGGGCCGCGAGACCCCGGTGTTGCTCGACCTCAAACCCTCGGGCGAACACTACATGGAAGACTTCCATGCCGCCGGAGGCATGACCACTTTGCTGCGTGAACTCAAGCCCCTGATGCATCTCGATGCCATGACTGTCACCGGCCGCACCCTGGGCGAAGAAATCGACCGCGCCGGTACCGGCTTTGCCCAGAATGTCGTGCGTCCCTTGCATCGCCCCATCTACCCCCAAGGTGGCTTGGCCGTGTTACAGGGTAACTTGGCCCCGGGCGGCGCCATCATCAAGGCATCGGCCGCAGACCCCCAATTAATGGAGCATGAGGGTCGGGCCGTGGTCTTCGAAAACCTCCAGGACTTGGCTGAGCGCATCGATCGCGATGATTTGGATGTGAATGCCGAGGACATCTTGGTGCTCAAGAACATCGGCCCCAAAGGCGCACCCGGTATGCCCGAGGCCGGCTACATGCCGATTCCCCGCAAATTGGCGCGCGCTGGCGTCAAAGACATCGTTCGCATCTCCGATGGTCGCATGAGCGGCACCGCCTTTGGCACCATCGTCTTGCATGTCACGCCGGAATCCGCCATCGGCGGACCACTGGCCTGGATCAAAACCGGGGATCGAATACGCCTGTCGGTGTCTGAGCGCAGCCTGCAATGGCTGATCAGCGATGAAGAGTTGGCCCGTCGCCAAGCAGCACAGCCGGTCAGCCCACCCAGCGCCGAGCGAGGCTATCGCAAACTCTATTTGCAGTCGGTGTCACAGGCCGATCAGGGGGCCGACTTTGATTTTCTGACCCCGCCGGGTCCTCGCAGCAAGGTGCCACGCACGCCCCAAGGCTAGGGCGCTGGCCACTGAGGGGGGCGTTTCTCCAAGAAGGCCTGAAAGCCCTCTTGGGCCGCATGGTCCATCATATTGCAAGCCATGGTTTGCCCAGCCAACTGGTAGGCTGCAGCGATGCCCAATTCGAGCTGTTGGTAAAACAGCGCCTTACCCATGCGCACCGAGGCGGGCGGCTTGGCCACAATCTTTTGGCACAACTCGGCCACGGCAAGATCGAGTTGCTCGGCTGGAACGCAGCGGTTGATCAAGCCTTCGCGCTCGGCCTGGGCCGCGTCGATGAAGTCGCCAGTCAGCAGCATCTCCATCGCTTTCTTGCGCGCCACATTGCGCGACAAACCCACACTGGGTGTCGAGCAAAACAAACCATAGTTGATGCCGGAGACGGCAAACCGGGCCCGGTCACTGGCCACGGCCAAGTCACACATCGACACCAATTGACAACCCGCCGCAGTGGCAATGCCCTGCACCTGCGCGATGACTGGTTGCGGCAACTGCTGCAAGGCCTGCATCAATCTGGAACACTGCGTGAACAATGATTGATAAAACGCCAAATCTGGCTGGGCTCTCATTTCTCGCAAATCATGGCCGGCACAGAAGGCTTTCCCCTCAGCCGCAATCACCAGCACACGACACTGGGGATCCATCGCGATCTGTTTGAGTCGATCCTGCAACTCAGACATCATTTCAGAAGACAACGCATTCAACGCATCGGGGCGTGACAAAGTCAATCGGATCACCCCGGCTTGGGGCCAGTCGATTTGGGTCAGTGTTGAATTGGACATGGCGGCTCCTGTGGACCTCGCAGGCCCGAGGAGCCATTTTACAATTGAACCCATGAGCCGAAATGCGCCTGTGCCCTGGCTGGGGCCTGAAGACCCCTTTCCACGCGTGGAAGAGGCCTGGACGACGGGCAGCCCCGCCCCGGGCCTGTTGGCCGCCGGCGGCAACCTCTCAGCACCGCGTTTGGTGGATGCCTACCGCCACGGCATCTTCCCCTGGTTCAGTCCGGGCCAAGCCATTTTGTGGTTCAGCACCGATCCGCGCATGGTGTTGCGTCCGACTGAATTTCTGCTGCACCATGCTCTGCGCAAGACATTGAGACAACTCGTGCGCATGAACCGTTTGCAAATCCGCTTTGACGATGATTTTGAGCAGGTCATGCGCCTGTGCGCTGCCAGCCCCAGGTCGGGCCAATCGGGAACTTGGATCGGCAACGACATGATCCACGCTTACGGTCGGTTGCACCGCATGGGGCATGCCCGGTGCGTCACGGCCTGGGTCGATGGTGAGTTGGCCGGAGGACTGTATGCCGTCATCATGGGTCGCATGGTGTATGGTGAGTCCATGTTCACGCGGCGCAGCTCGGGCTCAAAAATGGCGCTGGGGGCACTGGTGGCATGGGCACTGGAGCACCAACTTCCATTGATAGATTGCCAACAAGACACTGAACACTTGCGCAGCTTGGGTGCCCAAACCCTGTCCAGGCCCCTCTTTCTGTCTGAAATGACCCCCTTGACCGAAATGGTCACACCGCCATGGGCTTTTTCCCCTATATTCTGGGCACATCTGGGCATACATTCCACGTGACGAACCTTCACGACCTCCCTTTGCAGTCGTTGCAGTTTTACGCAACGGCCCCCTACCCTTGCAGCTACCTGCCGCAAAGACAAGCCCGCTCGCAAGTGGCCACGCCCAGCCATCTGATCCACAACGACACTTATTCCGAATTGGTGGCCATGGGCTTTCGCCGCAGTGGTATGTTCACCTATCGGCCGTATTGCGATGGCTGCCGCGCTTGCGTGCCACTGCGCGTCAACGCGCTCGCATTTCAAGCCAACCGCAGTCAAAGACGGAGCTGGCGTCAGCACCAAGATCTGGAAGTGCGCGTGCTGAAGCTGGGCTATGTGCCAGAGCACTATCAGTTGTACCTTCTTTACCAAAATGGCCGCCATGCTGGCGGCGGCATGGATCAAGACAGCATCGACCAATACACCCAATTTTTGCTCCAAAGCCGTGTCAACTCACGCTTGGTGGAGTTCCGCAGCCCGTCCAGCCATGGCACGCCAGGCACCTTGAAAATGGTGGCCATTCTCGATGTCCTGAACGACGGTTTATCGGCGGTCTACACCTTCTACGAACCAGAGGACCACGCCAGTTACGGCACCTTTGGTGTCTTATGGCAAATCGAACAAGCCAAAACCTTGGACTTACCTTGGCTCTATTTGGGCTACTGGATAGGCGAGAGTCCGAAAATGAATTACAAAAGCTTATTTCGACCCCATCAAATTCTGATCGATGGACATTGGGTAGACGGCGCAAAGTAACCTTGGCGGGATAAGATATCGCCATGCGAAAAACCGATGCTCCTTCCGCCCCGGCGGCCCCCGCAGCGCCTGCAATCCAGGTGATTGAAAGAATGTTCAGCCTGATCGATGTGTTGGCCTCCCGCGAAGACGCCGTCAGCCTCAAAGAGATCAGCGAAAAAACCGGCCTGCACCCCTCTACCGCGCACCGCATTCTGAACGACCTGGCTCTGGGGCGCTTCGTCGACCGCCCAGAGGCCGGCAGTTACCGATTGGGCATGCGTTTGCTTGAGCTGGGCAACTTGGTCAAAACCAGGCTGAGCGTGCGCGACGCGGCTTTGCTGCCCATGCGCGACTTGCATCGACAAATCCAGCAGCCGGTCAATCTGAGCGTTCGTCAGAGTGATGAGATCATCTACATTGAGCGAGCCTACAGCGAACGCTCAGGCATGCAGGTGGTCCGCGCCATCGGTGGACGTGCACCATTGCACCTGACCTCGGTGGGGAAACTTTTTTTGGCCATGGAAGAACCAAGCCGCTTGCGCGCCTATGCGACCCGCACCGGCTTATCGGGCAACACCCGCAACAGCATCACCCAACTACCGGTTCTTGAAAAAGAACTGGCCCGCGTGCGCCAGCAAGAAACAGCACGCGACAATGAAGAGTTGGAATTGGGGGTGCGATGCATGGCCGCCGGCATTTACGACGATCAACGCAAACTGGTGGCTGGGCTGTCTATTTCGGCTCCCGCAGATCGCTTGGATGAGGCTTGGTTGCCCAGGCTGCAAGCCACAGCTGCGGAAATTTCAAGATACCTGGGATTCAGGGGGCAATGAATCAGGTACGCGGGCCGCTTGCCACCGGGTTGTGTCACAGGGCGTGATGCGCTTCGACCCAGCGGCGAACTCGCTCGGCATCAGCCACACGGCTGAGTTTGCCTGCGGAATCCAGGAACACCATGATCAATTTGCGACCCGCGATGCGTGCCTGCATCACCAAACATTGACCCGCTTCTGATATGTAGCCTGTTTTTTGCAGACCGATGTCCCAATGCGGATTGCTGATCAATCGGTTGGTGGATCGGTATTGAAGGGTCTGACGCCCCACCTCCACCACATGGCCGGGTGAAGTGGACAACTCTCGCAACAAAGGATCGTTGTAGGCCCTGCCCACCAGCACCGCCAAATCACGTGCGCTGGATTGGTTCTTGCTGGACAAGCCCGTGGGCTCGTCATAACGGGTGTCGTTCATGCCCAATTGCACGGCCTTGGCATTCATCAACCGCACAAAGGCCGCCAAGCCACCCGGATAAGTACGACCCAAGGCATGTGCGGCGCGGTTTTCGCTGGACATCAAAGCCAGGTGCAGCATCTCGCCACGGCTCAGGGTGGTGCCCACTCGCAAGCGCGAAGAACTGCCCTTTTCGGTATCGACATCGTCTTGAGAGATGGTGATGGGTTCATCAAGATCGAGCTTGGCTTCGCTGATGATCAAGCCTGTCATGAGCTTGGTGATGGAGGCGATGGGCAATACCGCATGGTCGTTTTTGCGGAACAAGACCTCTTGGGTGTCTTGATCAACCACAAAGGCCACACTGGACTTCAGCGCCAACTCGTCATTGACCGAATGCAAACCAGCCAACTGTCCGTATGAGGGGCGGGGCGCTACTTCGGCCGATACCTTGCGTGCCTTCACAGGCGTCTGCAAGGTTTTGGACGCAACCTTGCGGATGGGCTGAGGCACCTTGGGTTTGGATTTGGCTTGCTGACCCGATGAGGTCTTGAAACGGCCATTCTCGGCTTGGGCTTGCACCCCGAAGGCCACCAAACCACCGATGGCGGCAACGGAAATAAGGCGAAAGAGTCGATTCAATGCAAGCTCTCTGCTGGATCGTGAACAATACTCACAGTATAGCAAGCAGTCGAAATCCATGCAAGAACAAAGACTTGCATGCTGTTCTTCATACGCCTGTGACTCAACCCTGGGCCGCCACGCGTTCGGCCTTGCTGTGGAGCTTGTTCAAAGCACTCAAATAGGCTTTGGCCGACGCGACGATGATGTCCGGATCGGAGCCCACCCCATTGACCACCCGCCCGCTGTTTTGCAGCCGAACCGTCACCTCACCCTGGCTCTCGGTCGAGCCGCTGATGGCATTGACCGAGTACAAGACCATTTCCGCGCCACTGTTGACATGGCTTTCGATGGCTTTGAGCGAAGCATCGACCGGCCCGTTGCCATCGGAGATGCTTTTCACCTCCTTGCCATCGACAGTGAACACAATGGTGGCCTGTGGCCGCTCGCCGGTCTCGCTGTGCTGGCTGAGCGACACGAAGCCGTATTGATCGAGGTCGTGCGTCACGCTCTCTTCGCTGACCAAGGCCAGAATGTCCTCGTCGAAAATTTCGCTCTTGCGATCGGCCAATTCTTTGAATTTGGCAAAAGCGCTGTTGATATCGGCTTCGGACTCGAGTTGCACCCCCAAATCGACCAAACGTTGCTTGAAGGCATTGCGGCCACTGAGCTTGCCCAACACAATCTTGTTGGCGCTCCAGCCCACGTCTTCGGCGCGCATGATCTCATAGGTATCGCGCGCTTTGAGCACGCCGTCTTGGTGGATGCCCGAAGCATGGGCGAAGGCGTTGGCACCGACCACGGCCTTGTTGGGTTGCACGACGAAACCGGTGGTCTGGCTGACCATGCGGCTGGCCGCCACGATGTGCTGGGTCTCGATGCCCACCTCAAGCCCAAAATAGTCACGACGGGTCTTCACCGCCATCACCACCTCTTCCAAAGAGCAGTTGCCGGCCCGTTCACCCAAGCCGTTGATGGTGCACTCAACCTGTCGGGCTCCGCCGATTTTCACGCCAGACAAAGAATTGGCGACCGCCATGCCCAAATCGTTGTGACAGTGAACCGACCAAATCGCCTTGTCGCTGTTGGGCACCATTTCGCGCAATCGGCGGATGTATTCGCCATAGAGCTCGGGGATGCCGTAGCCTACGGTGTCGGGGATGTTGATGGTGGTAGCCCCCTCGGCGATCACGGCCTCGACCACCCGGGCGAGAAAATCAAGTTCACTGCGGTACCCGTCTTCGGCGCTGAACTCCACATCGGCACACAAATTGCGAGCGAAACGCACCGCTTGACGAGATTGCTCCAAAACCTGCTCGGGGGTCATGCGCAACTTCTTCTCCATGTGCAGGGGAGAGGTCGCGATGAAGGTATGAATACGGGCACTGTTGGCCCCTTTCAAGGCCTCGGCCGCACGCGAAATGTCGCGATCATTGGCGCGCGACAGTGAGCACACGGTGGAGTCTTTGATGGCATGAGCGATGGCCTGCACCGCTTCAAAGTCGCCGTTAGAGCTGGCCGCAAAGCCCGCCTCGATCACATCCACCCGCAGGCGTTCGAGCTGGCGCGCAATGCGCAGCTTCTCGTCCTTGGTCATGGAAGCGCCGGGCGACTGCTCGCCGTCGCGCAATGTGGTGTCAAAAATGATCAGCTTGTCGGCCATGATGATCTCCGTGATCGTTCGCCCTCGTGAGGCGTAAAACAAAACAAAAAAGCCCGCTGCTGAGGCAAACGGGCTTGAAGGTGAAATTCGCGCGTGCGACTACATCAGCCCGGGACGGGACAGCAGTAGTAGAGTCAGCGAGAAATTCATGCATGGTAATTTAGCACAAAAATGGCTGCCGGCACGCACCTGTGTCATTTGTGCAACCCTTGCTCATCGGGCTCATCAGTGGAAGTACTGATCACGCTGGTCTGCAAACCTTTGGCGCGGCGCCAAGCATAAACGGTATAACCGCTCAAGCCATAGAGCACGAACAGCGCAAACAAAACAATGGGCGGGTGGATGTTGATGATCGCGATGATCAAGGCAATGGCCACGATGAATGCGAAAGGAACGCTCTTTTTCATCGAAAAATCTTTGAAACTGTAAAAGGGGACGTTGGTCACCATGGTCAGACCACTGGCCAGACACAGAGCGAACACGAACCAGCGCACATCCTCAGGCGACACCTCGAGATCGGTCATCAGCCAGACCAAACCCATCACCAAAGCAGCTGCGGCCGGTGAAGGCAAACCCTGAAAGTAACGCTTGTCGACCACAGCCGTGTTGACGTTAAAGCGCGCCAAGCGCAGCGCCGCGCAAGCGCAATAGACGAAGGCGGCGATCCAACCCCAACGTCCCAATCCGCGCAAAGCCCACTCATAAGCGATCAAGGCCGGTGCCGCGCCAAACGACACCATGTCGGACAAGGAGTCCATCTGCTCGCCAAAAGCGCTTTGGGTATTGGTCATTCGCGCCACGCGACCGTCAAGGCTATCGAGCACCATGGCACAAAAAACGCCCATGGCGGCAAAATCAAAACGACCATTCATGGCCATCACGATGGCATAGAAACCTCCGAACAGCGCAGCCAGCGTGAACAGGTTGGGCAACACATAAATGCCTTTGCTGGGCTTGCGAGGGGTTTCCTCAGGGCTCTCGGTTTGGGTATCGTTCATGAATCAGATTGTAATGTGCCGGCCCAAAAAAACGGTGCCCACCCAGGGGCACCGTGTCATGCAAGTCCGCAGGGGAATTGCGATCAGTTGCGGGTCTTGTCGACCAGCTTGTTTTTGGCGATCCAGGGCATCATGGCGCGCAGTTGCCCCCCTACCACTTCGATCGAGTGCTCTGAGGTCAGGCGTCGACGGGCCGTCATGCTGGGGTAGTTCAGGCGACCTTCCTGAATGAACATCTTGGCATATTCGCCGTTTTGGATGCGCTTCAAGGCGTTGCGCATGGCTTCGCGTGAAGCTTCATTGATGACTTCAGGGCCGGTCACGTACTCTCCGTACTCGGCGTTGTTCGAGATCGAGTAATTCATGTTGGCAATACCGCCTTCATAAATCAGGTCAACGATCAACTTGAGTTCGTGCAAGCACTCGAAATAAGCCATTTCAGGGGCATAGCCAGCTTCCACCAGGGTTTCGTAACCCATCTTGATCAGTTCGACTGCACCACCGCACAACACAGTCTGTTCGCCGAAAAGGTCGGTCTCGGTCTCTTCTTTGAAACTGGTCTCGATGATGCCGGCCTTGCCGCCGCCGTTGGCCATGGCGTAGCTCAGGGCCATTTCGCGGGCACGGCCGCTGCGGTCCTGGTGCACAGCCACCAAGTGCGGCACGCCACCACCCTGGGCATAGGTGGAACGCACGGTGTGTCCCGGGGCCTTGGGCGCCACCATCCAAACGTCGAGATCATCTCGCGGCACGACCTGGTTGTAATGCACATTGAAGCCGTGGGCAAAAGCCAGCGAGGCACCTTTCTTGATGTGCGGCTCGATGGCGCGATAAACGTCACCGATCTGCTCGTCGGGCAACAGGATCATGACCACGTCAGCGGCTTTGACAGCATCGTTGACTTCCATCACCGTCAAGCTGGCCCTGCCCACCTTGTCCCATGAAGCACCACCCTTGCGCAGCCCCACCACCACTTTGACGCCACTGTCATTCAGGTTTTGCGCATGGGCATGCCCTTGTGAGCCATAACCGATGATGGCCACGGTCTTGCCTTTGATGACGCTCAGGTCACAATCTTTGTCGTAAAAAACTTTCATGGGATCTCCTAGGGGGTTGATGTGAATGTGTCTCAGACACGCAAAATACGCTCACCACGGCCGATGCCGCACACGCCGGTGCGAACGGTCTCCAAAATGGCGCTGCGATCGATGGCCTCGATGAATGCGTCGTTTTTCGATTGGTAGCCGGTCAACTCGATGGTGTAACTCTTCTCGGTCACGTCGATGATGCGGCCACGGAAGATGTCGGCCATGCGTTTCATCTCTTCGCGCTCCTTGCCGACCGCCCGAACCTTCACCAGCATCAGTTCTCGTTCGGTGTAAGCGCCCTCGGTCAGATCGACCACCTTGACCACCTCGATCAGTCGGTTCAGGTGTTTGGTGATCTGCTCGATCACCTCGTCAGACCCGGTGGTCAAAATAGTCATGCGCGACAGGCTGGCGTCCTCGGTGGGGGCCACCGAGAGCGACTCAATGTTGTAACCACGGGCAGAGAAGAGCCCCACGACCCGGGACAAAGCGCCGGGTTCGTTTTCAAGCAGCAGGGAAATGATGTGTTTCATGATCTCGATTCCTCTTTTGGTCGCCCTCCCCCGCCAGCGGTAACCGGCGAGCTTGGCGGACCATAGATTCGTCTATGGAAAAAAATGCGCCAGGCTCAGAGGTCTTCGGAGCCCAGCAGCATTTCGGTGATGCCCTTGCCAGCCTGAACCATCGGGAACACGTTCTCGGTGGGGTCAGTGCGGAAGTCCAAGAACACGGTGCGATCCTTGAGTTTGCGCGCTTCGCGCAAAGCGGGTTCAACGTCTTCGTGGCGCTCAATGAGGATACCCACGTGGCCATAGGCCTCAGCCAGCTTGACGAAATTGGGCAATGCGTCCATGTAACTGTGGCTGTAGCGGCCTGAATACTCAATCTCTTGCCATTGACGCACCATACCCAAATAGCGGTTGTTCAGCGCCAGGACCTTGATCGGGGTGTTGTATTGCAAGCAAGTCGAGAGTTCTTGGATGCACATCTGCACCGAACCTTCACCAGTGACGCAAAACACTTCGCTCTGGGGCTTGGCCAGTTTAATGCCCATGGCGTAAGGAATGCCCACACCCATGGTGCCCAAACCGCCCGAGTTGATCCATCGGCGCGGATCGTTGAACTTGAAATACTGGGCCGCCCACATTTGGTGTTGACCCACATCGGATGTGACATACACATCGTCGTTTCGGGTCATGTTCCAGAGGGTTTCAATGACATATTGAGGCTTGATGACGCTGGTGTTGGCCCGGTCGTAAGCCAAGCAATCGCGAGCGCGCCAAGCTTCGATGGCTTTCCACCAGTCGGCCAAGGCGGTGACATCGGGTTTGGTGCCTGACTCGCGGATCATGCCGATCATTTCGGTCAAAACATCTTTGACATCACCAACGATGGGCACATCGACCTTGACGCGCTTTGAAATGCTGGATGGGTCGATGTCGATGTGGATGATCTTGCGTTCGTTTTGGGCGAAGTGCTTGGGGTTGCCAATCACGCGGTCGTCAAAACGTGCACCAACGGCCAGCAGCACATCGCAATTTTGCATGGCATTATTGGCCTCGAACGTGCCGTGCATGCCCAACATGCCCAGAAACTTGCGATCGGTCGCAGGGTAAGCGCCCAAGCCCATCAGGGTGTTGGTAACAGGGTAACCCAACATATCCACCAAGGTGCGCAGCTCGGCACTGGCCTCGCTCATCAGCACGCCGCCACCGGTATAAATGTAGGGTCGCTTGGCGTTCAGCAACAGCTGCAGGGCCTTGCGAATCTGGCCTCCGTGGCCCTTGCGCACGGGGTTGTATGAACGCATCTCGATGTGCTCGGGATAACCGTGGTAGGGTACTTTCTTGAACGAGACATCTTTGGGCAGATCCACCACCACCGGGCCGGGACGGCCGCTGCGGGCGATGTGAAAAGCCTTTTTCATGATCTTGGGGATGTCGCGGGCATCCTTGACCAGAAAGTTATGTTTGACGATGGGACGGGTGATGCCCACCGTGTCGCATTCCTGGAAGGCGTCCAGGCCAATCGCTGTGGTGGGCACCTGGCCGGTGATCACCACCAGAGGAATGCTGTCCATATAAGCGGTGGCGATGCCTGTGACCGCATTGGTCACGCCTGGGCCGGAAGTGACCAGAGCCACACCGACCTTGCCGGTGGCGCGCGCATAGCCATCGGCGGCATGCACGGCAGCTTGTTCATGGCGCACCAAAATGTGCTGGATGGTGTCTTGCCGATAAATGGCGTCGTAGATGTAGAGTGCTGCGCCGCCCGGGTAACCCCAGATGTATTCGACCTGTTCGGCCTGCAACGTTTTGATCAGGATGTCAGCGCCCATCAAGTCAGGGGCGTTGTCATTGGAGGCTGCGGCTGCCTTTTGCAGCTCGGCGGAGTTGATTTCCATGATGATGAACCTTTGTGAATTTCGGCAACGAAAAACCTTGGGTGCTCCTTCGACAGTTCTTTTGGAACTTCGGCGGAACTTTGGACCTGAGGCCATTGGAGCGGCTAAGCCGTCCGACCCAGACCCGTTTGCTCAATTGTTGAAGTGCAAGTCCGCCATTGTCGCACTTTTTTGACCCAACTCCTGAAAGATGAAATAAAAATTCATCGGTGACATAATCTCATCCCCAAAGGGGTCGTGCAGCACCCCCATCACCCGTGGCCACCGACAAAGAACTCAACGATTTCCTCGCCAGCGTCGAGAAACGCGCCTTCAAGCGTTGCCTGTTTCAGGTACGCGATGACGAAGCCGCCCTGGACATCGTGCAAGACAGCATGATGAAGCTGGCCGAACACTACGGCAACAAGCCCGTGGCCGAATTGCCCATGTTGTTTCAGCGCATCTTGTCCAATTCGACCTTGGACTGGTTCCGACGCAAAAAAACCCGCTCGCAATTTTTTGTCAATTTCAGCGATCTGGCCCCTTTGGGCGACGACTCAGACATGGAACCTTTGGATGCAATTTCAAGTGATGAAATTTCCAACTGGGCTCCTTCTGGCGAACAGTGGCTGCAAAGCCGAGAAATGGTCGCAGCCATCGAAGAAGAAATACAAAAGTTGCCTGCACGTCAACGGGAAGCGTTCCTGCTGCGTTATTGGGAGGAACTGGACGTCGCCGAAACCGCTGCCGCCATGGGCTGCACTGAGGGCAGTGTGAAAACACACTGCTCTCGAGCTATTTTGGCTTTGGTCAAGGCATTAAAAGCCAAGGGAATCTCATCATGAACCACACGACACCGCTCCAACCCACTCACGAGTTGCTTGCTCGCCGCCTGGCCGCCAGCTTGGACGCCCCCCTGGCCCACGACATCTCCGAGCGTCTGCGTGCCGCCCGGGTCCGAGCGGTGGCCGTCCGACGCATGGCCCCCATGGCGCAGGTTCAGGCCAATGGCAGCCTGGCCCTGGCCCTGGCGGCTGGTCACGACGGCCTGCGTCCCTGGGGCTGGCTGGCTTCGGTGCTTCCGCTGGTTGCGCTGGTGGTGGGTCTGGTCACCATCAAGCAATTCCAAGATGAACGTCGCGCCCTGGAACTGGCCGACATCGACACCGCCTTGCTCACCGATGATCTGCCTCCTTCGGCCTACACCGATCCGGGCTTTTTGCGTTTTCTGAAAATGCCCTTGCCTTCGGTCAAGGACAACACCGCCGGGGCTCCCAACGAATGATTAACCGAGGCTTGGCCGCGCTGACCGTTGCACTGTTCCTGTGCAAGGGGTTTGGGCATGCCCTCGCCGCTGAAACATCTGGATCGGTCAGCGCCGCCAAGCGCCCGGCTCCTTCGGGCGAAGCCTCTCCGGTCTGGGGTCACTTGTCCGAGCGCCAACGAGACGCTTTGGCTCCACTGAAAAAGCTTTGGCCGGAAATCAACGAAGCCCAAAAACGCAAATGGCTGGCCGTATCGCGCAACTACCATGAGCTGCCCGAACTAGAGCAACAGAAAATGCACGAACGGATGCGCGATTGGGTGCGTTTGGGGACACGCGAACGCGCCCAAGCCCGGCTGGAGTATGCCCGCGCGCAGACCCTGAGCGTGGACGAAAGGCGGCAACGCTGGGAGGCATACATGGCGCTCAGCGACGATGAGCGCAAGCAACTGGCCGATCAACCCATCCGGCAACCCAAGGGGGCTGCCATCGCACCTCGACCAGTTCCGGCCACCAAAATCACCCCTGTCCCGGCCTCAACCCGACCCAATGCACCCAGTAACGGGTTCAGTGCCTTGCGCCTGGACACCGATCAAATTCACCCCCGCACCCTGCTGCCCCTCAATGTGCCGGGCCACGCCAGCCCATGAGCCCCCCCACTGAACCCAACACCTCTTGGCCTGAACCGGTGCGTGCCCCAGGCCTGCGTCGACGCATGGCCTGTTGGCTCTACGAAGGCATGTTGCTCTTTGGTGTGATCTTCATCGCCGGTTATCTTTTCAGTACGCTCAGTCAAACCCGACATGCACTGGTTCACCGCATGGGTCAACAGGCCTTCGTGTTTCTGGTCTTGGGCATTTATTTTGTTTGGTTCTGGCACAAGGGGCAAACCCTGGCCATGAAGACTTGGCACATCCGCATCGTAGACACCCACGGGCACCCAGTCAGTCAAGCCCGCGCGTTGGCCCGCTATCTGCTCAGTTGGTCTTGGTTCCTGCCCCCCTTGGCTCTGATCCGCGCCTGGGATCTGCCCGTGGGTTCCGGCAGCGTATTCATCTTTGGCTGGATCAGCATCTATGCCATCCTGAGTCGATTTCAGGCCCAAGGGCAGTTTTGGCACGATGCCCTGGCCGGCACTCGCCTGATCGACGCGCGGCTCTGACCCGCACTGCCCCCAACTCGATCATGCAAGCTCCCACTTTTTCTTTGGGCGTTTACTGCGGTTCAAAAATCGGCCATGAACCCGCGTTTGGCGAAGCAGCGGCATCGGTGGGTCGTTGGATCGGTGGGCACGGCGGTCAATTGGTCTATGGAGGTGGACACAACGGCTTGATGGGCGTTTTAGCTGACAGCGCGGCAGCGGCTGGCGCACGCGTGGTTGGGGTGATCCCCCACACCATGGTCGAGCGTGAATGGGCGCGCACGCAATGCGATGAGCTGATCGTGGTCGACACCATGCATGAACGCAAACGGATCATGATGGAACGCGCCAATGCATTTCTGGCCTTGCCCGGCGGAATCGGTACTTTTGAAGAGTTGTTTGAAGTTTGGGCCTGGCGCCAGCTGGGTTTTCATGACAAACCTGTGGGATTGCTCAATCTGAACGGATATTACGACCGCCTATTGGGTTTCATGGACGACACCCGAGCGCAAGGATTTGTTTCAGACTGGCAAATGAGTTTGATCTGCCACGGCCCCGAAGTGGCTCCTTTGCTCACGCATCTGATACAGAGCGCCGGGCTGGCCAGCGCCCAAGGGTCGGACAAAATCTGAATCGGGCGCAAACCGCCCGGGGACACCGACAAACAGTCAGATCGCGCTGTCGTCAAGCTCTCCGGTACGAATGCGCACCACCCGCTCGACTGGCGTCACAAAAATCTTGCCATCCCCGATCTTGCCAGTTCGCGCCGCACGAACGATGGCGTCCACGCAGGTGTCCACCTCGGCAGACATGACCGCCACTTCAATCTTCACTTTGGGCAGGAAGTCAACCACATACTCGGCACCACGGTACAACTCGGTGTGTCCTTTCTGGCGGCCAAATCCCTTGACTTCGGTCACAGTCAGGCCGGTCACCCCGCATTCGGCCAAAGCCTCACGGACTTCTTCGAGTTTGAAAGGCTTGATGATGGCGGTGATTTGTTTCATGTCGACGGCTTGGGGTTAGAGAAAAAGGAGCCGCGCCTTTCAGGCACGGAAGCGGTTGGTCATAGGATAACGCCAATCTTTGCCAAAACTGCGGTGTGTGACACGAATCCCCGCCGGAGACTGGCGGCGCTTGTATTCGTTGATGCGAATCAGACGCGTGACCTTCTCGACATCGGCACGGTCAAAGCCGGCTTCGATGATCTCAGCCACGCTCTGGTCTTCTTCCATGTAGCGCGACACGATCTCGTCGAGCACTTCGTAAGGCGGCAGACTGTCCTGGTCTTTTTGGTCGGGACGCAACTCGGCGCTGGGGGGGCGGGTGATGATGCGCTCCGGGATGGGCTCTGCCCCGGTGCCGCAGGGGTCGTGCTGGTTGCGCCAGCGTGCCAACCTGAACACCATGGTCTTGGCCACATCTTTGAGCACCGCAAACCCGCCCGCCATGTCACCATACAAGGTGCAATAACCTGTGGACATCTCGCTCTTGTTGCCAGTGGTGAGCACGATGCTGCCGAACTTGTTGGACAAGGCCATGAGCAAGGTGCCCCGAATGCGGGCCTGGATGTTTTCTTCGGTGGTGTCGATCGGGCGACCGTCAAACTCGGACTTGAGCGAGGCCAAAAAAGCCTCGAACTCGGGCACGATCGAGATCTCGTCGTAGCGCACCCTCAAGCGGGCCGCCATGTCGCAAGCGTCGATCCAGCTGATTTCGGCGGTATAAGGCGACGGCATCATGACTGCGCGCACCCGATTGGCGCCCAAGGCGTCGACCGCAATCGCGAGCACCAGAGCCGAGTCGATCCCACCCGACAGGCCCAGCAGCGCCCCAGGAAAACCGTTTTTGCCGATGTAGTCGCGCACGCCCAGCACCAAGGCGTGCCAAAGGTCGGCCTCGAGCGTGGTCTCGGGGGTCACCTCACCCCGACAAGCCCCCTGAGACCACCTCAGGTCAAACGCCTGCTCGACAAAGCTACCGGCACGCGCACACACCTGCCCGGCCGCATCGAGCGCAAACGAGCGGCCTTCAAATACGACCTCGTCTTGCCCGCCCACGAGGTGGGCATAGACCAACGGCAGACCGGTCTGGCGGCAGCGTTCGGCCATGGCCAGTTCGCGCTCGTTGCCCTTGCCCACATGGAAGGGCGAGGCATTGATGACCAACAACAACACTGCCCCCAAAGCTTGGCAATCGGCCGCTGGCTGGGTGAACCAGGCGTCTTCGCAGATCAGCAGGCCGCACTTGACGCCGCCATGCTCAAACACCAGCGCCTGTTGGCCTGGCTGAAAATAACGCCGTTCGTCAAAGACCTGGTAGTTGGGTAACTCGCGTTTGTCGCAGTGCGCCACCACGGCACCGCCACGCAACACGCTGGCGCGGTTGAAGCGGCGCGCCACCGAGACCGAGCGCGAGCGCTGCCCGCCACCCGTGGGATGCCCCACCACCACCGCAAGGTCTTTGAGGTCGACCAACTCGCGCTGAATGCGGCTTAGGGCATCATCGCAGGCGGCGATGAACGAAGGTCGCAAAAACAGGTCTTCGGCCGCGTAGCCACACAGGGCCAACTCGGGCGTCAGGATCAAGCTCACGCCACGGGCATGGGCCTGGCGGGCCAGATCAATGATTTTTTGGGCATTGCCGTCCATGTCGCCAACGACATAGTTCAGCTGTGCCACACAAATTTGTAGCGTCATAAGGAGAATTTGGATTGCAGGCCGATTATCTCACCGAGGTCATGCCCCACTGGCACGCCATGGATGCCACCGAGTGGGACGCCCTGCTCTCGGCCCAGACCACCCCGACCCCGTTCATGCGCCATGCCTACCTGTCGGCGTTGCACGAGACTGGCTGCGCCAGTCTGGACAGTGGCTGGCAACTGCAATTGATCGCCTTGCGCCAAGGGGGAGCACTGATGGCGGCGTGCCCGATGTACTTCAAAAATCATTCGTACGGCGAATACATTTTTGACTGGGCCTGGGCCCGTGCCTACGAGCGCCATGGGCTGGAGTATTTCCCCAAGGCGGTGATCAGCGTGCCCTTTACCCCCGTGCCCGGCAGCCGCTTGCTGGCGCGGGATGCGCTCTGGCGCGATCGACTGCTGCAGGCGGCTGTGGCGCTTTCCGAACAGGCCGATGCGTCTTCATTACACCTGCTCTGGGCCGATGAGGCCGATTTGGCCAGCGCGACCCGTGTCGGACTGATGCGCCGCGATGGGGTGCAGTTCCACTGGCACCACCCCGGGGTATCGGGCTTTGATGATTTTTTGGCCACGCTGCGCCAGGACAAGCGCAAAAAAATCCGTCAGGAACGGCGCAAGGTTGTCGAGGCGGGCATTGACTTTGTGGCTCTGCACAGCGAGCAAATCGACACCAAAGCCTGGGATTTTTTTCACCAATGCTATGCCCAGACCTATGCCGAGCATGGCAATCCACCCTATTTGAACCCCGCTTTTTTTCAGCGCATGGCCCGCGACATGGCGCAGAACTGGGTGCTGTTTTTGGCCCGACGCGAGGGGCGACCCATCGCCTGCAGTCTGGTGGCGGTGCAAGGCCTCGGTCAAGCCGATTCGGTGGCCTATGGTCGCTATTGGGGGGCGCTGGAACGCCACGACTGCCTGCATTTTGAGGCTTGTTACTACCAGCCGATCGAGTGGTGCCTGCGTCATGGCATCAGCCGCTTTGAGGGCGGCGCACAAGGCGAACACAAAATGTCACGCGCCCTGCTCCCAACCCCGACAGCCAGCGCACACCACATTCGCCACCCTGGGTTTGCCCAAGCGGTTGGGGATTTTTTGGCACGCGAACGACAAGGGGTGGCCGCCTACATCGACGATCTGGAGCTGCACACGCCGCTGAGGGGTACTACCAACCACGCCTCATCAGTCAAACCGACCTAGCGTTGATGCGTCGGATTGACCAACTGCATTGCGTTTTCGCCACTTTCTGGAGGAGCACGATTTGAACCAACAGATGATGGCCACGGTCAATGCACTTTTGCAGGACTCAGGGTTGGTGCACACAGTGACGACCACGCCAGCCAACGAACATGATGTGACGCAGGCGGTTCATCTGTTGCATGGACAAAAGAGCGATGTGTTCGCAGATGCGGGGTATCGAGGCGTTGACAAGCGTGAAGAAATTCAGCATCAGCACAAGAATGTGCAGTGGCATGTGGCCATGATGCCTGGCAAGCGCCGGGCGCTCAAAAAGACAGGGACAGACGAGATCAGGGAACGCATCGAAAAAATCAAAGCCAGTGTGAGAGCCAAGGTGGAACACCCATTCAGGGTGATCCCAAAATCCCTGATTGGGGGCGAAAACAGATCGAATTGACGAAAATCGGGCGGGAAACACAAGGCCACTTTCACCGTGCGAAGTGCGGCATGGTTGGCACTAAAAAATCGGTAATTTTTCAGACTTTAATTAGTTATTTAATGCGGGGCTGTCAGTATTTCTGTGTGTGAGGCGGTTGGGTGAATTGGTTTTGGATGGA
>JASGCM010000036.1 GCA_030054175.1 Alphaproteobacteria bacterium
CCCCCCCCCCCCCCCCCCCCCCCCCCCCCCCCCCCCCCCCCCCCCCCGCACTGACTCCTGCCAGTCCAACCTACTGGGAGGTCAGCACATGGGCTGGCAACACAAGTGCCGATGGATTGGGAATATCTGACTATACCGATGCCGTGGGCACGGCGGCCCAGTTCAATTTGCCAACGGGCATCGCCCTGGACCCCAGTGGCAATCTCTGGGTGGCGGACAGCCAAAACCATCTGATTCGGCGCATCACCCCGAAATTTTGTTGACATGCGGCGTTGACCAGGATCACTGATGGGGTCGGCTGACTGGCGCGGGCAGTCTAAAATCAGAGTCTGACGCTTTTTTCCACTTTCAGGACTCACCATGGCTCTCGTTTCGATGCGTGAACTGCTCGACCATGCGGCAGAACACACCTATGGCATACCCGCCTTCAATGTCAACAACCTGGAGCAAGTGCAGGCCGTCATGTCGGCCGCCGACGAAGTGGGGGCCCCGGTCATCTTGCAGGCCAGCGCCGGTGCCCGAAAATACGCAGGCGAACCTTTCATCAAGCACCTGATTCAGGCTGCCACCGAGGCTTATCCGCACATCCCCTTGGTGATGCATCAAGACCACGGCAACAGCCCCAAGGTGTGCCAAGGTGCCATTGCGCTGGGTTTTGGTTCTGTGATGATGGACGGCTCTTTGATGGAAGACGGTAAAACCCCGGCCAGCATTGAATACAACATCGAAGTCACCCGTCGGGTGGTACAGATGGCGCACCAGGTTGGCGTGACGGTCGAGGGCGAGTTGGGTTGTCTGGGCTCTCTCGAAACCGGCGAGGCGGGCGAAGAAGACGGCATTGGCGCGGTCGGCAAACTCGACCACAGCCAAATGCTGACCGACCCCGAAGAAGCCGCGCAGTTCGTCAAAGCCACCCAACTTGACGCCCTGGCCATCGCGATTGGCACCAGCCATGGCGCTTACAAATTCACCCGCAAGCCCACCGGCGACATTTTGGCCATCAGCCGCGTCAAAGAAATACACGCCCGCATCCCCAACACCCATTTGGTCATGCACGGATCGTCCAGCGTGCCCCAAAACTTGCTGGCCGTCATCAACCAGTTCGGCGGCAAGATGAAAGAAACCTACGGCGTGCCGGTGGAAGAGATTCAAGAGGCCATCAAACATGGCGTGCGCAAGATCAACATCGACACCGACATCCGCTTGGCCATGACCGGCGCGGTGCGTCGTTTCCAAGCCGAGAACCCCGACAAGTTCGACATGCGCGAGTGGATGAAGCCGGCACGCGAGGCCGCCAAAGCCATTTGCAAGCAACGCTATATCGAGTTCGGTTGCGAAGGCCAAGCCGCCAAAATCAAGGGCGCATCCCTGTCGATGATGGCGCAGCGCTATGCCCAAGGGGCACTGGCTCAGGTGGTGAATTGAGCCTGCACACTGCCAATCTGCGCTCGTTGCCCCTGCTCGCGCGTGGCAAAGTGCGCGACAACTATGCCGTGGGCAACGACCGCATTCTGATGTTGGCCTCTGACCGCATCAGTGCGTTTGACGTCATCATGGGCGAGCCCATCCCCGGCAAAGGGGAGTTGCTGACCCGGATGGCGCTGTACTGGTTTCGCCAACTCGGCCCTGAAGGTCTGAACATTTGCCCCATACACCTCACGGGACAAGACCCCGAGTCGGTGGTGGCGCCCGATGAAATTCAGCTGGTGCGGGGGCGCGCCATGCTGGTCAAGCGTTTGCGCCCGATCCCGGTCGAGGCCGTGGTCCGGGGTTACCTGGCCGGCAGCGGTTGGAGCGAATACCGACAAAGCCAGTCGGTCTGCGGCGTGCCCTTGCCCGTTGGTTTGAATAACGCAAGTCGCCTGCCCGAGCCCATCTTCACACCGGCGGCCAAGGCCGCGGTGGGCGAGCACGATGAAAACATCACCTTCCACCAGGTGGTCGATATGATCGGCACCGATCTGGCGATCCGCATTCGCGACATCAGCATTCGCCTGTACTCGGTGGCACGCGATATGGCGACGATCAAGGGCATCATCATTGCCGACACCAAGTTCGAATTTGGTCTGGATGCCGATGGCACCTTGACCCTGATGGACGAGGTGCTCACGCCCGACTCTTCACGATATTGGCCCGCGGACACCTGGCGGGAGGGCGCCAACCCACCCAGTTTTGACAAGCAGTATTTGCGCGACTGGCTGGAAACGGCTCAAGTGGGGGGGAAGCCGTGGGACAAGACTGCGCCTGCACCGCGCCTGCCTCAATCGGTCATTGAACAGACGGCGGCGCGGTATCGCGAGGCCTGCGAGCGCATCGGCTGTTGAGCGACGGGGCTTAAACCCCGGCGGCGCGGCGCTCCAAAATCTCGAACGCAGGCAGTTTTTTACCCTCGAGCACCTCCAGAAAAGCGCCCCCGCCCGTCGAGATATAGCCAATTTGTTTTTCAATACCGTACTTGGCAATGGCGGCCAGAGTGTCGCCGCCGCCGGCAATCGAAAACGCGCTTGATTCAGCAATGGCTCGGGCGATGGTCTGTGTGCCCTGCGCAAAGGCGTCGAATTCAAACACCCCTACTGGTCCATTCCAGACGATGGTTCCAGCGGACTTGAGCTGGTGCGCCAGACGTTGGGCGGTTTCGGGGCCGATGTCCAAAATAAGGTCATCGTCGGCCACTTCGGCCGCTGCTTTCAACGTGGCCGTCGCATCGGCGGCAAAGGCCTTGGCCACCATGACATCGGTGGGTATGGGCACTTCGGCCCCGCGCTGCCTCATGGCATCAATCACTGCCCGCGCTTCACCCACCAGATCGGCTTCGGCCAGGCTCTTGCCGATCTTCAGGCCGCTGGCCAGCATGAAGGTGTTGGCAATGCCACCCCCCACGATCAGTAGATCGACGTTCTTCGCCAGGCTTTGCAAAATGGTGAGTTTGGTGCTGACTTTTGAGCCGGCCACAATGGCGACCAACGGTCGCTTGGGCTGCGCCAAGGCCTGGGTAATGGCGTCGATCTCGGCTGCCAACAAAGGGCCTGCGCAAGCGACTGGAGCGAATTGGGCGATGCCATGCGTGGTCCCTTCAGCCCGGTGTGCGGTGCCAAAAGCATCGTTCACATAGACGTCACACAGCGCGGCCATCTGGCGCGCCAGCGCCTCGGTGTTTTTCTTCTCGCCCTTGTTATTGCGGCAGTTCTCCAGCATGACCACTTGGCCCGGGGTCACATTCACACCGCCAACCCAGTCACGGACCAGGGGCACTTCGCGGCCCAACAGTTCTGACAAGCGCAGTGCGATGGGCGCCAGCGAGTCCTCGGGTTTGAATTCACCTTCCGTCGGTCGACCCAGGTGCGAGGTCACCATCACGGCAGCCCCGGCGTCCAGCGCTATGCGGATGCAGGGTACCGAGGCGCGAATGCGGGTGTCTTCGGTGATGTGGCCCGCGTCATCTTGCGGAACATTCAGGTCAGCTCGGATGAAAACACGGCGACCCTGGACCTGGCCCTGATTGCAAAGATCTGAAAAGCGAAGGATGTTCATGGTATGAATTTTAGGTCGGCCTACCAACCCAGGCTGACACGCAGGGGAAGGAACACCACCATGCCGGCAATCATGGTGCCCAGCACAGCGTGTCGATGGTGGCGGAATTTCAAAAAAAAGAGAGCAGAAGTCAGGGTGGCCCAAGGACGGGCATCGCGCCAGGTGTCGATGAACTGGCCTTGGGTGGTCAGGACTTCGGGGGCGATCACCGCCGCCAGCGCCGCGATGGGGGCATACAGCAAACCGCGCTCTAGCCATGGCGGCATGGGCCAAGGACGGTTGGAGAAAATGAAAAATCCCCGCGTCAATACCGTCACCAGGCCCAGGGCCACGATCGTCAACCAGACCACCACTTCGCGTTCGCTCATGGCGCCGCCTTTACAGTCGGCCTTGGGGCGACGAGCAGGCACAAGGCGACGGCCACGGCAATGCCCAGCAAGATGTTGAGTTTCAGCGGCAAGGCGGCGCTGGCCACGGCGGCACTCGCCGCAAGGCCTGCCGACAAGGCTTTGTAGCGGTCTTGCGCCAGCGAGATCGTCAAGCCCGTCAGGGCGCACATGCCAGCAAAGCCCAAGCCCCAGTGGGTGGGCACCCACTGCGCCAGCAGCACGCCAACCCAACCAGCCACGGTCCAACTGGCCCAGTTCAGTCCAGTGTTGCCCAGCAAATAGGCCCTTTGTTCGATTTGTTCGTCGCTGTTTTGAGGGGGGTGTTGGAAGCGTCGCACGAACTGCACATAACTGAGGTCTGCGGTCAGGTAGGCCAATGTGAGACGGTGCAGTCTGGGCCAATGGGCCAGGTAAGGGCGCAGGTGGGCGCTGAAGACCACAAAGCGCAGGTTCACGCAAAACCCAGTGGCCAGCACCACCCACATCGGCGCTTCTTGCGCCAACAGGGGAATGGCGGCCAACATCGAGCTGCCGGCGAACACCCAGGTTGCCATGAACAGGGCCGCCGCTGTGCCGATGTGGGCATTGGCCATGGCGACACCGGTCATCAGGCCCCAGGCGGCAATGCCAATGGACAGACCGGAGATGTCGCGCATGCCCTGCCAAAACGCAGGGTGGTGCCAGACGCGCCTGCCGCTCATGCGGGGTCGGCCTCAAAGACCGCGCCGACCGACACGGCATGTCCGCGTAAAAAATCGGCGCAAGGCAGCCGCTTGCCGCCAGGCTTTTGCAATTCGGTCAAGCGCAGCACGCCGGAACCAGTGGCCACGTCAATGCCGTTCGGATCAACTGCCACTACGGTGCCAGGGGCTGAGTTGCAGTCACACTCGATCTCTAGCGCGGCCCAGACCTTCAGTGGTTCGCCACGCAAGCGCGCCGAACCTCCCGGAAAAAGGTCGAAAGCGCGCAAGCGACGGGCCAATTCGACAGCGGACAAACGCCAGTCCAACCATGATTCGGCTTTGTCGATTTTGTGTGCATACGTGATGCCCGCCTCGGGTTGGGGTGTGGGTGCGATGGCCTGAAAATCATTAAGGACCTCGGCCATCAATCGAGCCCCAAGACTCGCCAAGCGGTCGTGCAACTGACCGGTGGTCTCTTGCACTCCAATCGGCGTGCTTTGCCGTCGCAACATCGCTCCAGTGTCCAGGCCTTCGTCCATTTGCATGATGGTGACCCCGGTGTGCGTGTCCCCGGCTTCAATGGCGCGGTGTATCGGCGCAGCGCCACGCCAGCGAGGCAGCAGCGAGGCATGGATGTTCAGGCAACCATGAGCGGGCAAATCCAGCACCCAGCGCGGCAGGATCAAACCATAGGCGGCCACAATCAAGGCTTCGGGGCCAGCCTCAATCAAAGCCCGCTGGGCAGCCAGGGCGTCCTCGGGGTAGCGCCCGTCTAAGCGCAAGCTGCGTGGTTGTGCCAGCGTCAGTTGCCGTTTTTGGGCTTCGGCCTTGACTGGCGATGCTTGCAACTTCATGCCGCGCCCGGCCGGTCGATCGGGCTGGGTCAACACCAGGCACACTTCATGGCCAGCCTCGCACAAGGCCTGCAGGGCCACGCGAGCGAATTCGGGGGTGCCGGCGAAGGCCAGTCTCATGTCGTGTCCTCAGCGTTGTTGGGCGCGCTGAGACTTGATCATTTTGGTCTTGATGCGGCCTTGCTTCAGGGGCGAGAGGTATTCAACGAAGACCTTGCCCATGAGGTGATCCATCTCATGCTGTATGCACACCGACAACAACCCTTGTGCTTCAATCGTGCGGCTTTGGCCGTGTTCGTCATGCGCAAGGACCCGGACTGTACGTGCGCGCTCAATGCCATCGTAGATGCCTGGCACCGACAGACACCCTTCTTCCCCTTTGACGCGGTCTTCGCTCTGCCACACCAATTCGGGATTGATCAGAACCAGGGGTTGATTTAGTTCTTCCGAAACATCAATCACGATCAGACGTTGGTGGACATTGACCTGTGTGGCCGCCAAACCAATGCCATTCGATTTGTACATGGTTTCCAGCATATCGGCCACGATGCTTCGCAGGCCATCGTCAATGGCCTGCACTGGCTGGGCCACGGTGTGCAAGCGGGGGTCGGGGTAACAAAGAATGTCAAGCAGTGCCATCCCTCTATTGTCCCTTTTTTTGCCTTGGGGGAAACTCACGTGGCTTTTAAGGCCCCGAGCCTAGCATCGGTTTTTTTGGGCAAAGGGGTATCCATGTCAGAGTCTTGGCTTGACGCGTTGCGCTTGCACCTCACCCCGGGCTTGGGCCTGCGGCGCAGCCGTGCTTTGCTGCAACACTTCCCTGGCTGCGATCAAGTCTTGCAGGCCCCGGATGGCTTGCTGCGCGACGCGTTGGGCCTGCGACTTTGGTCGGCGTTGCGGGCCGCCCCTCTGGATTGGGCGGCGCAGGTCGATCGGGTGCGGCATTGGCTGGGTTCGGCCCCGGCCGGACATGCGCATCGGGTGGTCGCTTGGGGTGACCCCGCTTACCCGGCCGCTCTGACCGAGCTGCCCGACCCACCCTTGCTCTTGTTCATGGCCGGCTCACAGGACCATCTGCCGCCCCCCTGGCCTGCTGCCGTGGCCTTGGTGGGCAGTCGAGGTGCCACGCCACAGGGCCTGTCCTTGGCGCGGCAATGGTCTGGCGCGCTGGTCGATGCCGGTTGGTGCGTGGTGTCGGGCTTGGCGCATGGCATCGATGCCGCAGCACACGACGGTGCATTGAGTGCGTCGAACATGGGTTGCGTCACCCTGGCCGTCATGGGCACAGGCCCCGATCGGGTGTATCCGGTGGTGCATGCCGAACTCAAGGCGCGCATTCTCATGCGCGGTTGTTGCCTGACCGAATTCTTGCCAGGCACGCCAGCACGTCCAGCGCATTTCCCCATGCGCAACCGCCTGATTTCAGCCCTGTCTGACGGTTTGGTCGTGGTCGAGGCCGGTATCGGCTCGGGTTCGCTCATCAGCGCTCAATGTGCATTGGAGCAGGGCAAAGAGGTGATGGCTGTTCCCGGTTCAGTGCGCTCGCCTCTGTCCCGAGGCTGTCACGCTTTGCTGCGGCAGGGGGCCTACTTGGTGCAAGACGTCGCTGACGTGTTATCGGCGTTACCCGATGTTGGTGTTCGTCGCATGAACCGTTCGAGGCCTTCATTGAGCCTCACAACCAGCTCGTTTGAATTTGAGTGCACGGATGCGACCGAGGTTGAACTGAGGCTCGCCTTGGGCCATGACCCGGTGCCCATCGATGAATTGTTGCAACGCATGGGGGGCGAGATCGGTCCCTTGCGGTCCCTCTTGCAAGGCTTGGAACTCGAGGGTCGTGTGGCTCGTCTGGCCGGCGATCGGGTGCAGTGGATGGGGCCATGACCCACGCCTGCTGCATGGGCTTGACACAAGGCGATCAAAACAAGTTATATTGGGGCTCATGTTCGAAGTCTTGGTTTACGTTTACGAAAATTTCTGGTCTGTTGAGGCGTGTCCGCAACTTGATCAGTTGGGTAGAAAACTCAGTGCCGCAGGATTCGAGTCTGACGAGATTGAGCAGGCCTTGCACTGGTTGGCCGGCCTCAATCTGGTGTCTCACCAATCCTCACCCATAGACATCTCTGACGCTGTGACCACGCCGGTGTCGCATGCCCCCTCCATACACAGCCTGCGCGTCTACTCGGTGGCCGAGCAAGACCACCTGGGCGCCGAGTGTTTGGGCTTCATCAGCTTCTTAGAGTCGGCTGGCGTCTTGCCGCCCCAAATGCGAGAAATCGTGATCGATCGCGCCATGGTCTTGACGGCGCGCCCCATGGCTCTGGACGACTTGAAAATCATCGTCCTCATGGTGTACTGGAGCATGGGACTCGAACCCGATGCTCTGGTGCTGGATGAACTCTGCGACGATCCCGGGCGGGTCGCGCATTGATCCCCTTCCCTAGAGTTCGATGGGCTGGCCGTGCGGCGTGCGTTCGGCTGCCTCTTCCCAGGCCAGCCGAAGCTGGACCAGTTCCTGAGCACTGCCCAAGTGGCGGCGTTCAATCATCTCTTCCAACGCCGCCAACCAGTGATCGTAGTAGCGTCGACCGTCATCGTTTGCATCTATCGCAATGCGTCGACTGAGTGCGGCCGCCCAATCGGGCCAACTGAACAGCCCTTTCTGGTGCAATGCCACGGTCAAAGCAAAAGCCGTGGCTTGCCAGGGTTGTTCAAACACGCCCTGATCATCGTTGCGGGTGGGCGTAGGAAAGCCGGCTCCGCATTGCGCGGCGATTTCAGCCAATGTGGCGCGGGGGTCAGACACGACACTCATGCGGGCTCCAAATAACTTTCCCAAGCGTCAACGCACACACTCAGACCTGCCTCGGCTTGAGAGCCCCATAACTCAGCGCCTTCAAAGCGAACGCTGTAGAGCCATTGAGCGACCTCATGTCCAGACCCAGGCGGCTGGTGTCGATGTTGTGCGGAATGGTCGGGCCACACATGAAAGCCCAGCACCGTTTGGATGGTGCCCAGATGGCCACGCACATAACGCGGTAAACGCGTGTGTCCCTCGGGGTGCATTTGACGCGCTCGCACCTTTTGGCCAGGCGCAAAGAGTGCCAAAGAGGTGGACCTCCGACTGGCCGGGCTGCCGCGGCGCAAGGCCGCATCCACCTCAGAGCGCGCCAACACCCGCACCTTGGTTGAGGCCGGGGTGCTCATCTGACCTGTTCTGAGCTCATCGACTGTGACCAAGTCTCTGGACAACATCATGTCGCACAGGGCCTGAATCCAAATCTGGTAGTAGCTCAAGCCCAGGTACTGGGCTGGGGCCAAGGACTCGCGGGCGCTGCGCATCTGATCGATGTTCCATTGCCCGCTGGCCCCCATGGCCACCGTCAGTGCCATGGCCTGGCGTTCCCAAGCGGAATGAAACACGGGCTCATGGGTTTCGGGTCGCACCGGGCCATGCCCGTGCCCACCGCCCAAGTCGTGGACGCCGTTCATGTGTCCCTCCTGGAAAGACCCAGGCTTTGGGCCGGCAGCGCCAAGCCAGTTCCGATCATGCTGTCGCGCGTGACCAGTTTCGCCAAGGACTCGGTGTCCAGCCCCTCGGTGCCGGCTGGGCGTTGAGGTATGACCAAATAGCGTACCTCGGCGGTCGAGTCCCAAACCCGGATTTGCATCGAATCCGGCAGTGTGACGCCAAACTGGGCCAGCACGGAGCGGGGTTGCATCACCACCTGGCTGCGGTACGGCGCGCTCTTGTACCAGACGGGCGGCAGACCCAGGACCGGCCAGGGGTAACAACTGCACAGGGTACACACCACCATGTGATGAACCATGTCATCATTGAACAAAGCCACCATGTGCTCGCCTTGGCGACCGCTGTAGCCCATGTCGGCGATGGCGGCGGTGGCGTCAGCCAGCAACCAGTCGCGGTAGGTCTTGTCAGTCCAGGCGCGGGCGACCACGCGGGCACCGTTGTGCGGCCCGACTTCTGTTTCGTATGTTTCGATGATCCGATCGATGGTCTCGGGTTCGACATAGCCTTTTTGGGTCAGTAGGCTGTGCAAAGCTCGCACCCGTACCTCCATCGGATCCAGATGAGAATGATCGTGTTCGTGATGGTGGTCGTGCGTGGAGGCCATGAACCGATCGTATAGGGAAACCCCCCGGTACAACAGGGTGGAATCCCCAGAAACGGCCGGGTCAGTCCTTGGCAGAGCAGTGCGGCGGCTTGCAGACCCTACAATAAGCCTTTGTTTTTCACTGGAGTGAACCGTGCTGATTTCCAATGCTTACGCGCAAGCTGCCTCAGGCGGCGGCGACCTGGGCTCTTCGCTGATGGGCATGCTGCCCTTGGTGTTGATGTTTGTCGTGCTGTACTTCGTCATGATCCGTCCGCAAATGAAGCGCCAGAAAGAGCACCGCGCCATGATCGACGCTCTGGCCAAAGGAGACGAAGTCGCCACTGCGGGTGGTTTGCTGGGTCGCATCACTCGGGTCGGTGACCATTCCTTGGGCTTGCAGGTGGCCGAAGGCATTGAAGTGGAAATTCAGCGTTCTGCCGTGGTTCAGGTCTTGCCCAAGGGAAGCCTGAAGTCGGCATGAATCGCTACCCGCTTTGGAAATACATCCTGATTGGGGTGGCGCTTCTGTTGGGCGCGCTGTATGCGTTGCCCAATTTGTTTGGCGAATCTCCGGCGGTGCAAGTCTCGGCAGCAAAAACCAGCGCCAAGGTCGATGCTGCCCTACAGTCGCGACTGGAAGAGGCATTGCGTGTGGCCAATCTGCCTGTGCAAGCCAGCCTTGAGCCCAATACCCTGAAGCTGCGCTTTGCCGGAACCGACGAGCAACTCAAAGCCAAAGATTTGGTTCAGCGCACGCTCAACCCCAATCCGACCGACCCATCTTTTGTGGTGGCGCTGAATTTGGTCTCCAGTTCCCCGGCTTGGCTCACGGCACTGAATGCCGCCCCCATGTACCTGGGTTTGGATCTGCGTGGTGGCGTGCACTTCATGCTGCAAGTCGACATGCCCGCTGCCCTCACTCAAAGGGCCGAAGGTTTGGCCGGTGATTTGCGGACCCAATTGCGGGACCAAAATATCCGCCATGGGGGCATCAGCCGCCAGGGTGACGCCATCGAACTGCGGGTTCGCGATGCGACCCAACTCGACGCCGTCAACCGTGTGCTGGCGGATCGCTTCGTCGATCTGACGGTCACCCCTCAGACTGTGGCTGGCGAAACTCTGCTCTCCTTGCGCCTCAAACCAGAAGCCGCCAGGCGAGTTCAAGAGCAAGCACTGAAGCAAAACATCACCACGCTGCACAACCGCATCAACGAGTTGGGCGTGGCAGAACCCGTCATTCAGCAGCAAGGCCTGGACCGCATCGTCGTTCAATTGCCCGGCGTGCAAGATACGGCCAAGGCCAAGGACATCTTGGGTCGCACAGCCACCTTGGAAGTGCGCATGGTCGACGAATCTTCCGAGGCCCGGGGCGCTGAACTCGGTTCCGGGCCTGTGCCGTTTGGTAGCGAGAAATTCGCCGAGCGCAATGGCCAACCATTGGTGGTGAAAAAGCAGGTCATCTTGACCGGCGAAAACCTCACGGACGCCCAACCCGGCTTTGACAGTCAAACCCAGGAACCGGTCGTCAATCTCACGCTTGACGGCAAGGGCGCCCGCATTTTTCGCGACATCACCCGTGACAATGTGGGCAAGCGCATGGCCATTTTGTTGTTTGAAAAAGGCCGTGGCGAAGTCGTGACAGCCCCGGTGATCCGGTCTGAAATTGGTGGCGGTCGGGTTCAAATTTCTGGACGGATGACCACGGTAGAAGCCAATGATGTGGCTTTGCTGTTGCGTGCCGGCTCCTTGGCCGCACCCATGGAGATCATCGAAGAGCGCACCATCGGTCCCAGCCTGGGTGCCGAGAACATCGCCAAAGGTTTCAACAGCGTGACTTGGGGCTTTGTTGCCGTGGCCGTCTTCATGTGCGTTTACTACTTGTTATTCGGCATCTTCTCCAGCATCGCCTTGGGGGTCAATCTGCTGTTTCTGGTGGCCATCTTGTCCATGTTGCAAGCCACCTTGACTTTGCCAGGCATGGCCGCCATGGCGCTGGTGTTGGGCATGGCCATCGATGCCAACGTGCTGATCAATGAACGGGTGCGCGAAGAATTACGCAACGGGGTTTCGCCGCAAGCGGCCATCCATGCCGGCTACGACCGCGCATGGGCCACCATTCTGGACTCCAACGTCACGACGTTGATCGCTGGTTTGGCGCTGTTGGCTTTTGGTTCGGGACCGGTACGCGGCTTTGCCGTGGTGCATTGCATCGGCATCGTCACCAGCATGTTCTCGGCCGTCTTCTTCTCTCGCGGCCTGGTCAACCTTTGGTATGGCCGACAAAAGAAACTCAAGTCGGTGTCGATCGGCACGGTTTGGCGCCCGCAGGGTGTCGGCCAAGCCCATGACGTCGCCGGCAAATAAAGGCAGCAACTCATGGAATTTTTCCGCATCCGACGCGACATCCCGTTCATGCGCCATGCCTTGGTGTTCAACGCGATCTCGCTCATCACCTTCTTGGCGGCGGTGTTTTTTCTGTTCAGCCGGGGTTTGCACTTGTCGGTGGAGTTCACCGGTGGCACCCTCATGGAAGTGGCCTACAGTCAACCGGCAGACCTGGAGAAGGCGCGTGCGCAAATCGCCAAGCTGGGCTTGACCGATGTCCAGGTGCAAAACTTCGGCAGCGCCCGCGACGTTCTCATCCGCATGCCTGCGGTCAAAGGGGTCAGCTCGGCCCAACAAACCGACCAGGTGCTGGTGGCCTTGAAGGAAGCCGATGCGACCGTCGAGTTGCGTCGCAGTGAGTTTGTTGGGCCCCAAGTCGGCGACGAGTTGGCTACCGATGGTCTCATGGCGTTGGCGTTTGTCGTCGTTGGCATCATGGTCTATTTGGCTTTTCGCTTTGAGTGGAAGTACTCGGTCGCGGCCATCTTGGCCAATCTTCACGACGTCATCATCATTTTGGGGTTTTTCGCCTTCTTCCAGTGGGAGTTTTCCTTGCCGGTGTTGGCGGCCGTGTTGGCTGTGTTGGGTTATTCGGTCAACGAATCGGTGGTCATCTTTGATCGGATCCGTGAAAACTTCCGCCGTTATCGCAAGATGAGCACCATAGAGATCATCGACAATGCCATCACTTCGACCATCAGTCGCACCATCATCACCCACGGCTCGACCCAATTGATGGTGCTCTCGATGCTGGTCTTTGGCGGCGCCACGCTGCATTATTTCGCTTTGGCCCTGACCATCGGTATTTTGTTTGGCATCTACTCGTCGGTCTTTGTGGCTGCGGCCATCGCCATGTGGTTGGGCATTCAGCGCGAAGACCTCATCAAAGGACCCAAGCGCGGCGGGGACGACCCCAACGATCCCAACGCCGGGGCGGTGGTTTAACCTTTCCGGCAGACAAACCGTCACCAGAGCCCTCCACCCACGTGGGGGGCTTTTTTGTTCATGGTGACGGTTCTGTTTACAGTGTTTGTGGTGTATAAGCGACGGGTTTTCGTGATGGAATTGATGGCTTCAAACATTCACGGCCA
Source organism: Alphaproteobacteria bacterium (assembly GCA_030054175.1). Taxonomy (GTDB): domain Bacteria; phylum Pseudomonadota; class Gammaproteobacteria; order Burkholderiales; family Burkholderiaceae_C; genus Limnohabitans. Next base: position 13,052 of record JASGCM010000036.1, read on the forward strand.
TACGATCCCATCATGAAAACGCGCTCCAGCGATGCCGCCTATAAGCGGCTTTTTTCATTTCCATTGATGGTGTCAAACCTGCTCAGAGGTTTTGTCCCCGACCCGTTTCTTGATCGAATTGACCCGGCCACACTGACGCCAGTGCCGACCGAGATGGTTGACGATCAACTCAGGCGAAGTCAGGCCGATCAAATCTGGCGCGCACAGTCGCCCGATCAGCACGGGGACATCCTGATCCACATCGAATTTCAGAGCAGGCCCCAAAAATTTTTGCCCTTGCGCATGGCGGCCTACAGCGCTCAAATTTTGTTGCGTGACTTTCACAATCACCCCACACGCCACAGCAACGGTTTACCTCCAATGCTGTCATTGGTCTTGTACAACGGCCAGCGGCGTTGGCGAGCCAGCACGCAACTGGCGCATCACTTCAGGCCGGTACCATGTGGTCGATTGAAGTCGGCTCCAAGGCACCAGCATGTGCTGATTGACATCCATGGACAAAACGCCAGGCGCCTTGCTAAACTTGAAGCCGACGGCAACCTGGTCGCGTTGGTGATGCGATTCGAGCGCCCGCATCAACGCAGCGACATCGCACGGGTGTTGCTGCGTTTGGATCAAATATTGCCCGAAGATCATCCGGCTAGGCAAGACATCGCGGCATGGGCCCGTGCCGTGACCGGTAACAGCAGCACCGTTACCCCTTTGTTGGACGCATTTGTCAACCCTAAAGGAGCAGCTGTGAAACTGGTAGATCGACTCAAGCAGTGGGAGCGCGAAGACAAGGCTTTGGTGGCCCAAGGGCGTCAAGAAGGGCGTCAGGAAGGCGGCATCAAGATTTTGTCCAGCCTGCTGACCAAACGGTTTGGCCCCATCCCGCTCGAAATCCACGCCAAACTGAGCACGGCCACACCCATCAAACTAGAGCGCTGGGGATTGAGGTTGCTCGATGCGTCGTCACTGGACGAGGTGTTCAAACCCCAACGTCGCGCCAACCCGCCGCAGCGGTCGCGGGGCTAGGAGGGTTTAAACACGGCTTTTCCGTTTCTCAGCAAGCCGACACGAAACAGCCCCTCCCAACCCCAAGTGCTAAAGTCGGTCCAATGTAAAAAAACCGTATAAAATAAAAACAAAAGTTGACTTATTTGAGGTTTTCAGATAATTTCCCAACTTATCGTGCTTGGTCAGTCGGTTTGAAATGACCCGGCGCGCACACATCAAGCGTGTGGGCAGACGGTTGCTCTGGTTGTGTTTAAGTGTGCCCAAAAGGTAAACACATGGCACACAGGGGGCCGAACGACAAATGGCGACAACCAACGAAGCGTTTGCCCGCGTCAAGATCGATGCCATGCTGCTCGCCCAAGGCTGGGACATCCAGGACACCAACACGGTTCGCTTCGAGGTGGTTTTGGCTGACGGCACCAAGCCTGACTATGTGTTGTGCGACCGACATGGCCGCTCATTGGCCGTCATCGAGGCCAAACGGTTTTCGATCAGTCCGGGCGATGCGGCAGGGCAAGCCAAAGCCTACGCACAGAAGCTCAATGTCCCCTTTGTATTTTTGGCCAATGGCTCGGAAGTCCAGTTTTGGGAATGGGAGACCGAGGCATTTCCGCACCCGGTCAAGACCATCTTCAAGCAAGACGACCTTGAGCGCCGCGCAGCTTCGCGAGAGTTGCGCCGCGACCCTTCGACGGTTGCCATCGACCGCCATATCGTTGAACGCGACTACCAATTGGCCTGCATCAACACCCTGACCCAAGAGATCCATCAAGGGCGACGCAAACTGTTGGTGGAAATGGCCACAGGCACCGGCAAAACCCGCACCGCCGCAGCCTTTATCAAACGCATGTTCGAAGCCAATGTCTGCACCCGTGTGCTGTTTTTGGTCGACCGCATCCCGCTGGCCAAACAAACCGAAGATGCTTTTGCCGAACATTTACCCGACTACCCCGCCTATGTGCTTCGGGCCGGACGGCGCTTTCAAGACGAAAAACGCATCACCATCACCACCCATGCAAAGCATGGTGAACCTGTATGCTGAGTATTCCAGCGGTTACTTTGACCTGATCATCAGCGACGAATGCCATCGCAGCATCTACGGTCAGTGGAGCGGCGTACTCAAACACTTTGATGGCATTCAATTGGGCCTCACAGCCACCCCCTGCAAATCAACACAGGTCGAGGACAGCGACGAAGATCAGGCCTTTGTCAGGGATAACCACATCACAAAGGGCGGATGCCGTTTTTTACATACACAGAAGTCCACGCCCAAAAATGACTGGCTTTCGTCATTTAACGTTGCTCTACGGCGATGAGTCCGTTGATGTAGTTATAAAGCATGTGTATAGTAAAGCCCATGGATGAATGCAAACGACCCGTCCAAGGGTCGTGACTCAGGTCGCGTGGGAAAGTGTCGTCAAGATCCCCCCAACGGTCGAACTGTTCTGATGAGCAAAGACGGAGGTCTCTGATGAGTGGCGAGAAAGTGTCGATGGTGCTTCAAGTTCCAAGACTGGCTGTTCTGAGGAATGGTGGGTTTTTCCGTGGCCGAGCCTGTCCGGAATTTTGTGTGTGAGGCATAACATGTCAAAAAGGAGCAT
>JASGCM010000037.1 GCA_030054175.1 Alphaproteobacteria bacterium
TGGTCGGGGCGACATGATTCGAACATGCGACCCTCTGCTCCCAAAGCAGATGCGCTACCAGACTGCGCTACGCCCCGACACCGGTATTGTATGCCGATTATTTAAAGGGTATACCCTGATGCAATATATTGCAAATTGCAGATAATCAAGCAGTTTATTGCATAAACAGGAGACAGAGGTGCAAAGCATCATCGACCGCGACACTGTGCCGCCCCGAGTGGATTTCCCCGCCGTTTACAACGCTGCGGCCGATCTGCTGGGTCGCAACTTGGCGTGGCCACAAAAAACGGCTTATGTGCAGGCCGACTCCGGCCAGACCTTGAGCTATGGCGAGTTGGATCGTCAGGCACGGCAGTGGGCGGCGGCATTGCAAGCCGATGGCTTCGAGCCCGAGCAGCGCGTCATGCTGGCCATGCACGACACGCTGGAGTGGCCGGTGGCTTTTCTGGGTTGCATCTTGACCGGCGTGGTGCCGATCGCCGTCAACACCTTGTTGACCACCAAAGACTTTGCCTACATGCTGGGCGATTCGCGCGCCAAGGGGCTGATCGTCTCAGCCGCCCTGCTGCCGCAATTCACCCCCTTGCTCGATGGTCGGCTGGCGGCCTTGAAAAAAGTCTATGTCGACGGCAGTGGTGATGCGTTGGGTCATCCGCGCTTGGCCGATCTGCGCGCCGAGCAAATGCCCATGAACCAACCCGTGGCCACGCAACCTGACGACGCTTGCTTCTGGTTGTACTCCAGCGGTTCGACTGGCAGCCCCAAAGGCACAGTACACCTGCACAGCCACCTCATGCCCACCGCAGTCTTGTATGCGCAAAGCATCTTGGGCATCTGCCACGATGACATCGTATTCTCGGCCGCCAAATTATTTTTCGCCTACGGCTTGGGCAATGCGCTGACTTTTCCCATGAGCGTTGGCGCCACCACCGTGTTGTGGCCCGGGCGTCCCACCCCTGATGATGTGTTTGGCGCCCTCAAACGCCATCGCCCCAGCATTTTTTACGGCGTGCCCACTCTGTACGCATCGCTGTTGGCACACCCGGACAAGCCCGCAAGCGATGAACTGAACTTGAGAATATGCACCAGCGCCGGCGAGGCGCTGCCCGCCGAGATTGGACACACTTGGCAACACAACTATGGCTGTGAAATTTTGGACGGCATTGGCTCGACCGAAATGTTGCACATCTTCCTGTCCAACCGTCCGGGACAGGTGCGCTATGGCAGCACCGGCATGGCGGTGCCCGGATACGAGTTGCGCCTGATCAACGACGAAGGACAAGAATGCACACCCGGCGAATTGGGCGAACTGCAAATCAAAGGCCCCAGCGCTGCCTTGCTGTATTGGGGCAATCGAGCCAAAACCAAGGCTACTTTTTGTGGTGATTGGACTCGCAGCGGCGACAAGTACAGCTGTGACACCGACGGTTATTACACCTACGGCGGTCGCACCGATGACATGCTCAAAGTCGGCGGCATCTATGTTTCCCCCTTCGAGGTCGAGGCCTCACTCATGACCCATGCGGCTGTTTTGGAGGCCGCCGTGATCGGCGTGACCGATGAAGAAGGATTGATCAAACCCAAGGCCTATGTGGTGTTGAAAAGTGGTCAAAGCTGTACGCCCGATGAACTCAAAGCGCACGTCAAATCGCAACTGGCGCCGTACAAATACCCGCGCTGGATCGAAATCATTGATGAGTTGCCCAAGACGGCCACTGGGAAAATCCAGAGGTTTAAGCTGCGGGCCCCTCGTACATAATGCATTGGCATATACCCAAAGGAGTTCACATGACATCACGTCGCATCGTCCTCAGCCGCAGCGCCGCCCTGATCGGGGCCGCATCCACCGGTTTGTTGTTGCCCGAAATCGTGCGCGCACAAAGCAGCAAAGTTCGCATCGGACTGATGCTGCCCTACACCGGTACGTTTGCGCCTTTGGGTGTGGCCATTGAAAACGCCTTCCGCATGGCCCTCGACGAGCAAGGCGGCAAACTCGCCGGCCGCGAAATCGAGTGGTACAAGGTCGACGACGAATCCGAACCGTCCAAAGGCGTCGAGAACGCCACCCGCTTGGTGCAACGCGACAAAGTCGACGTGCTGCTGGGCACGGTGCACTCGGGCGTTCAGATGGGCATCCACCGCGTCGCACGCGAAAGCGGCGTGCTCAACCTGATCCCCAATGCCGGGGTGCATGCCGCCACCCGCGCCCTGTGCGCGCCCAATGTGTTCCGCACCTCTTTCAGCAACTCGCAACCCACGCGAGCGCTGGGCAAACCGATGGTCGACAAGGGCTTGAAGAAAGCCGTCTGGATCACCTGGAAGTACGCCGCTGGTGACGAAGCCTTCGAAGGCTTCAAGGAAGGTTATGTGGCCGCCGGTGGCACCATCATCAAAGAGCTGGGCCTGCCCTTCCCCAACGTCGAATTCCAAGCCCTGTTGACCGAAATCGCCGCACTCAAGCCCGACGCCGTGGCCTGCTTCTTCGCCGGGGGCGGAGCCGCCAAGTTCATCAAGGACTACGCAGCGGCCGGCCTGAAAGGCAAGATCCCTCTGTACGGCTCGGGCTTCCTGACCGAAGGCGTGCTCGACGCCGCCGGCCCCGCCGCCGACGGCATCTACAGCACCCTGCACTACAGCGACTCGCTCGACACCCCGCGCAACAAGGCCTTCCGTTTGGCCTATGCCAAGACTTTCAAGCTGCAACCCGACGTCTATGCCGTGCAAGGCTACGACTCGGGTCTGTTGTTGCTGCAAGGCGCCAATGCCGTCAAAGGCGATCTGTCGAACAAGAAAGCCTTGTACGAGGCGATGGAAAAAGCCGTCATCGACAGCCCGCGCGGCAAGTGGAGCATGAGCAAGTCGCACAACCCGGTGCAAGACATCTACATGCGCGTGGTCGAAAATCGAGAAAACAAGGTGGTGGGTGTTGCCGCCAAAGCCCTGGCCGATTCTGGCGCAGGCTGTCGCATGGGCTGATGAGTTCAAGTGGATTTAGCCAACTTCCTCATCCAGATCCTCAACAGCGTCCAATACGGTCTGCTGCTGTTTTTACTGGCAGCCGGCCTGACCCTGATCTTTGGCATCATGGGCGTGGTCAACCTCGCTCATGGCAGCTTCTACATGATTGGGGCCTATCTGGGCTACGGCTTGACGGCGCAGACCGGTAGCCTGGCTTGGGCGCTGGCGGGCGGCGCGGCACTCTCCGTGGCGCTGGGCTGGGTGCTGGAACGTGTGCTGTTCCGTTATTTCTATCATCGCGACCACCTCGATCAGGTCTTGATGACCTTCGGCCTGATCTATGTCATGGAAGAATCGCGCTCGATCATTTGGGGTGACGATGTGCACGGCGTGCCCATCCCCGAACTTTTGTCGGGTTCGATTCAACTCACGGAAAACCTCTCTTACCCGCACTACCGCTTGTTCATCTCGGCCCTGTGTCTGATGCTGGCCTTGGGCCTGTATCTGTTGATCAACCGCACCCGAGTTGGCATGCGCATTCGCGCTGGCGCCTTCAACTCGGACATGACTGAAGCGCTGGGCATCAACATCCGTCGCTTGCACGCCCTGGTGTTCGCCCTTGGCGTGGGCTTGGCGGCAGTGGCGGGAATCTTGGCAGCCCCCATCTCCAGCGTCTACCCCAATATGGGCTCACAGGTGCTGATCATGTGCTTCGTGGTAGTGGTGATTGGCGGCATCGGCAGTGTGCGCGGAGCCATGATCGCTGCATTGCTGGTGGGCCTGGTCGACACCTTTGGCAAGGTCTTGCTGCCCTCGGTGGCCAGCATGGGGGTGTATGTACTGATGGCCCTGGTTTTATTGTGGCGGCCCCAAGGCCTGTTCAAATCATGAGCACCGCACGAGCCCATCTCGAAGTGCTGCCCCCCAGCGTGCGCCTGTGCGTGGGCCTGGGATTGGCGGCACTGGCTTTGTTCCCCTTCGTGGGCACCGACTTCTACATCCAAACCGTGGCGCGCATGATGATCTTGGCCATCTTCGCCATGAGCCTCGATTTGCTCCAAGGCGTCACTGGCTTGGTGTCGCTGGGCCATGCGGCATACTTTGGATTGGCGGGCTATGCCTTGGCCTTTGTCAGCCCTGAAGCCGCACCTGTCAGCCTGTGGTGGTCCTTGCCGCTCGCCGTGGGCGCATCAGCACTGGTGGCCCTGGTCATCGGCTTCTTTGTCGTTCGCACCCAAGGCATCTACTTCATCATGGTCACCATGGCGTTTTCGCAAATGGTGTTTTATCTGTTTTTTGACAACAAGGTGCTGGGCGGCTCTGACGGGATCTACATCAACTTCAAGCCCGATGCCATTTGGTTCGACCTGGAGCACAAAGCGACTTTCTACTATTTCACCTTTGCCTGCCTGCTGGGTTCCTATGTGTTCTTGCGCCGCCTCCTTTTCAGCCCCTTTGGGCGTGCGCTCAATGGCATACGCATCAACGAGCACCGCATGCGCTCCATGGGCTATGCCACCTTTGGCTACAAACTCTCGGCCTTCACCCTGGCCGGAGGCATGGCTGGCCTGGCCGGCTACCTGTGGGGCGCCCAAACCGGCTTCATCAACCCCGAGTTGATGGGCTTTCACATGAGCGCTCACGTCATCATGATGGTGATTTTGGGCGGCATGGGCAACTTCGCCGGGGCCGCCATGGGGGCCTTCACTTTCGAATACCTCTTGCATGTCTTCAAAGACCTGCCCAATGCCGGCGACATCGCTCTGGGCAAACATTGGCAACTCTGGATGGGGTTGTTCATTGTCGCCATCGTGATTTTGGCGCCGCGCGGCATGACCGGCCTGCTGGCGCGTTGGAGTCCGCGTCAAGGAGGACAAGATGAGTGAGGTCCTGCTCTCCTGCCAGGGCCTGACCAAGCGTTTTGGCGGCCTGGTGGCGGTCAACGAAGTCAGTTTGCACTGGTCTCGGGATGAAATCCATGCCGTCATCGGCCCCAACGGTGCTGGCAAATCGACCCTGTCTCACCTCTTGGCAGGCGATCTGTCAGTCACGACGGGGCGCATCACGTTGGCCGGTCAAGACGTGACGCACCTCAGCGCCGAAAAACGCTCACACTTGGGTCTGGGCCGAAGCTTTCAAAAGACCAATATCTTCTTACCCCTGAGCGTGTGGGAGAACGTGCGCCTGGCGGCCCAATCGCGCCGCCAACCTTGGCCGGGGAACCCACTGGCCTGGTGGCGTCAGGCCGAATCGGATGCGCGCGTGCGCGAACAAGCCGAACAAGCGCTGGCCCTGGCTGGCTTGACACATCGCCGTAAGAGCATCGCCGCCAACATGAGCCATGGCGAGCAAAGACAGTTGGAAATCGCCATGTGCCTGGCCACCGAACCCGAGGTCTTGTTGCTCGACGAACCCTTGGCCGGCATGGGTGTGGCCGAAACCGAACGCATGGTCGAGTTGCTGTTGACCCTCAAACCCCATCACGCCATGCTCTTGGTCGAGCACGACATGGATGCCGTATTCGCGCTGGCCGACCGGCTCTCGGTCATGGTCAATGGCGTGGTGATCGCCAGTGGCACACCGACCGAAGTGCGCAACGACATCACCGTGCAGGCCGCCTACTTGGGCGAGGAGCACGCATGAAAGAAATGCTCCTGCAAGCCCAAGCGCTGAACACCTATTACGGCTCCAGCCATGTTCTGCGAGACCTGAATTTTTCTTTGCGACGGGGTGAAACCCTGGGCTTGATGGGTCGCAATGGCATGGGCAAAAGCACCTTGCTCAAAACGCTGATGGGCTTGGTTCGCTGTCGCTCAGGTCGCATTGAATTGGCCGGTCGTGACATCACCCAAGCCCCTACCCACGAAATCGCCTGCGCCGGCGTGGCCTATGTGCCCGAAGGTCGAGGGATCTTTGGCAATCTTTCCGTGAAAGAGAACCTGATCATGGCGGCGCGGGCCGGTGTGCACGGCCAGCTCGATTGGACTTACGATCGAGTGCTCGATACCTTCCCCCGCTTGGCCGAACGACTGCAGCACGGTGGCCAGCAACTCAGTGGCGGTGAGCAACAGATGCTGACCATCGGTCGTGCGCTCATGACCAACCCCGATGTGCTGATCTTGGACGAAGCCACCGAAGGTCTGGCACCTTTGATCGCGCGCGAAATATGGCGCATCTGCGAAGTCATCCGCGACAGCGGCATCAGCAGCATCATCGTTGACAAGAACTGGAAACACGTCGCTCAAATCACCGACCGCAACGTGATTCTGGTCAAAGGCGAAGTGGTGTTCGAAGGCGACTCCCCCCATTTGCTCGCCGACCCTGAATTGCTCCAAAAACACCTGGGTGTCTAAACCGACCCGATCATCTTCGACTGAAAAGGGGGAGCACTGATCCTGTGCATTTATTAGGGAACAGCTTTGATCTTGGACCTGAGCGGTTTCAGTGCCTCTTCGAGCTCAGTGTTGCCAACTGTTTCAGCGATGGCGGAGAATGTTTGGCCCAATGCATCCTCCATCGTCAAGAGGTTCTCGAGTTGCTGGTTGGACAAAGGCATATTTGACAATGATTCCAGGAATACTTTCAAGGTATCCGTGTGATTGTTCCAAACGGCATCGAACATGGCCGACTGGCCATCTTGATTTTTGACTTCCAGGATCGTTTGGACTTGATGGGCTTCCAGTTTCAGATCATTCATGGCAACCAAGACTGCTATTACCATGTCTGTGTCGCCATTTTTAAGTGCCCTGCTCAGAATTGTTTCACCGCGCAAATCTCTGGCACCCATGAACTCTGCCTTTTGATCAGAAGAAAGTTTGAGCTGACATAAAACGTCCAGTAACATCTTGACGGTCTCAGTCCCACCCTCATTGATCGCGAGTGTGAAGAGACGTTTGAAACCATCCAGATCTGCGACATTCAGGATCTCTTGCAGATGATCGGGACCCAGTTTGAGGTCGGACATAGCATCCAGGATAGCCAATGCGAACGGATTGTCGGCATCACGAAGCGTTCTCTGAAGCACATCTTTACCTTTGTCACCTCTGGTTTTCAAGAACTCTGCGTTCTGACTCGGATGAAGATCGAGCCGAGACAAAGCACCCAAGATAAAATTGACGGAGTGAGGGGATTGCTCAAGAATGGCCCATTCGAGACCTGTCCGCAGGAAATTCACGATTTCATCGGTCTCAAATCCTAAACCGGGCAGCGCCTCCAAGAGCACGCTCAGCGTATCGGTGTCCGTCTGACTAAAAGCCACAAACAGCGCTGATTTCCCATCATTTAGCACATCCTCGGCGCAGACGATCTGTTGGATTTCTTCAAAGTCCAACCCTAGACGGGGGGAATCTATAGCCGCCAAAATCACTCTGACAGTCTCAGTATCCTCTGCACTAACGGCCATCTCGAGAGCCGTGCGAAAGAAAGTGATGAGCGAATTTCGATCAAGTTTCAGCCCGATCACTTTCTCTATGCTTAGGATCTCCTGGATCTGCTGGGAGCTCAATTCCAGCGAGGGCAAAGACTCCAAGATGGCAATGACAGTTTCCGAGTTGTCCGCTTTTTGCAGGGCCATCTCAAGTGCAGTGGTACCATCCCGAGCCTTGGCCTGAACGATCTCGAATTTTTGATCGGAAGAGAGATCTTCAAAGGTAGACAACCCCTCCAAAAAACCACGGACGGTCGAACTTTCCCCTTGAACAACGCCGGAATAGAGACCATGAAAGCCCGACATATCTTTGGCTTCAAGGATGTCTTGCTTTTGCCTGGAGGTCAGGATCTTCACGCCAGCCAAGCCTTCCACAAATTCCTTTACGGGCTCACTGAGCCCAATTTCCAAACCATCGCGGAGACTTGTGCGCCCAGAATATTTAAATTGCAGGCGATCAAAAAGTTTCTCGGGATCATAAGCTGCCTTTGACAAAGAATTCATCAAGCGTTTGATTCTCTCACAGCTCCCATTTTCAAAATCATCCCTGATCTGAGTCAAGTAAAGTAAGTCCATGACCGATATTTGGGCGAAACGAGGTTGGGGCGAAGCAGGCTGCGACGCATCGCTTGCCGAAGAAGCCTCCAAAGCAAGCATGGTTTGCGGACTGGGGTCATCGATGTTTTTTGCAGCAACTTCGGCTTGCAACTTTTTCAGATCCGCCTCTGTGACATGAAGGTATTTAGGCCCCACAGCCGTCACTTCCTGAATGTACGGGATGCACTCGCCATAAATTGCGATTGATCTTGTCTTGTTTGCCGAAGGCTCCCACTTACAAAGCACAACAGGGTCTTGTTTTGGACACAAGCCAATTTCAGTTAAATTCTGAAGCAGGCACCTTGCAAGCAGGCTTGGATTGGTAGCGAGACTCAAAGCCCCGGCGTTTTCTACGACCACAGCCTGTCGGGGGATCTTCCCAAACTGTTGACTCAATTCATTGAGTTTTACTTCCAGTTTCCTGACTGTCATTGGCTGTGGGATCTCATTTTTCAGAGTTTCCAGAATATTCTTCGCCATAAAGAGCGGAACGTGACAGTGACTCACATTCTTCTTTATCGCTTGTTCCGCACGGCGAACCAGTTCATCGGTGATTTTGAAAGCGTCCCGGGTCAGAGCCAGGTCGGATGAATACTGTGTTTCATTAAGAAACCCCAAGCGATTCTTTAGTACAGCAACATAGTGCTGGTTCAACTCGGCCGAGCCAGGGGCTTTAACTGTGTCGCGCACCAACTGTTGCAAAGTAGCGTCGATCAGTCTTTGGCGCGACTCGAAGAACATCTGTGCATGCACGTCATTCCCGGGCGACTTCAAGCCGAAGACTGCTTCTTGAAGACCAAAATTAACCGCAGCACCACAACCGCCCAGAGAATAGGCCAGCTTGTCGAATGCTTTGATGCGGTCTTTCAGTTCAATGCGGCTGTCCTGCATCAGCAAGCAAAACTCAACAAACAGATCTTTGCTCTGGCCGAAGATTTCGCTCGATGGGTTGGTCTCGAAGTTGGTAGCCTCCATGTTCGAGACGAAGGCATTGAGAGCAACCTTCATTCTCTCGGCCTGCCCACCCATATTTTGTTGCGCAAATGCAATAAGACTCCTAACTTCATGCTCAAACTCACCCCGAACATCGTGAAAATTTGAGACGGTCTTTAAACTCAATCCACGCCCGGTTTGGGGCGGTATCAACGCAGCATTAGGTAACAGCATAGAAGAGACCCTGCAATAATTAACGAACGAATATAGTATATCAAAAGTATTTTTTATTCAACCAAATAGTTGAATTTCAAGGTCAGGAAACTCATCGCACGCGACATGACATCGATGCGCTTGCCCCAAGCCCGGGGGCAGACAAGGGAAGAAAAAGTGAAACGGCCTTCAAAACCCCTGATCTGGCTGTGGTGTTGATCGTCAGGGAAGCGCTTTAAAACCCCATGCGGCGTTGCATATCAAATTCGGGCTAAGCCTACCGGTTTCAGGTCTTGATCGGGGGCGTTGGCTTGGCCTGACGTGGCAGAACCAGGGTCAAACCCGCAGCGCACAGCACCATGGCCAACCACTGCGTCCCGCCCAACGGTTCCGCGTGCATCCAAGCGCCTGAGAGCATGGCCACCATGGGCACGGCAATCGAACTCAATCCAGCCACATGGGCGGGCAACAAACCGACAATGGAAAACCAGGCCACATTGCCCAGACACACCGGAACCAAGGTGATGTAGAGGATCACCGCGCTACTCTGCAAGCTGGGCATGAACCAGGGCTCACCGGACTCGACCCCACGCCACAAGGCCACCCCGGCCACCGGAATCGCCGCCAACAGCAATTGCCAGCCAGTCAACACGGTGGCCGGAATGCCCGCACTCCCCAGGCTGCTGCGTTTCAGGCTGACCGTGCCCACCGCCCAACCGACAGCCGCCAACAAACCGCAAACCACCCCCCAGGGGGCTTGCGACATGTCTTGCAGATTGCGCCACATCAACATGGCCACGCTGGACAAGCCCAAGAGCAAAGCCAGCGCCATGCGCGCGCCGATGGGTTCGCGCCACACCAGCCAGGTGATCAACGTGGCCCAAAAAGGCATGGTGAAACCCAGCAGCGCCGCTTGGCCTGAGGGAATCAGCACCGCCGCATAGGTGCTGGCCACATTCCATATCATCAGATAGGTCAGGCTTGAGAACAACAGCACCGGCCAATGGCGTTGCTCAATCGTCAAGTTCTGTCCCCGACGTTGAGCGATCAGCAACAATATGAAACCGGCCGACACCATTGAGATCGAGCGAAAGGTCCAGACCGAGACCTCTTGAACGGCCAAGGGAAACAAAGGCCAGTTGGTGCCCCACACCAAGGCCAGCAAGGCCAGCAAGCCCAACGCGCGGCGACTAGCGGTAGGTGTTTTCAATGCGCGACCAATCTTCCATGCCGATCAGGCGCTTGTACTCGTTGAACGAGACCCCCGTGCCCGACAGTTTCAACTCGCCACTTTGGATGTCGGCCAGCGTTTCTTGTATGGACTTGACGTAGCGCATCAGCACCGAAATGCCATAGATCACGATCCGAAAACCCAGCGCTTCGAGCTCTGCGGGTTTCAGGATCGGGGTACGCCCTCCTTCGAGCATATTGGCCAGTTGCGGCACCTGAAAGGTTTTGCCGATCAGGGCCATCTCTTCCACACTGATGGGTGCCTCGATGAACAAGCCATCGGCTCCGGCGCGCAGGTAACGTTCACCCCGGCGCAAAGCCTCGTCCATGCCAACCACCTCGCGAGCGTCGGTACGGGCAATGATGAAGGTATCGGGATTCATGCGCTCAGTGGCCGCCGCCCTGATCTTGGCCTCCATCTCAGCGCTACCGATCAAAGACTTGCCCGCAATGTGCCCACAACGCTTGGGGCTCACTTGGTCTTCAAAAAACAAGGCCTGCGCGCCCAAACGCTCCAATTGGTGCACCGTGTGGACCACGTTTTTCACGTCGCCATAGCCGTTATCGGCATCGACCAACACCGGGCTGGGGTTGGCAGTGAGGATGTCGCGGTACGCGTCCCAAAACTCGCGACCACCCAGCAGGCCGATGTCGGGCACGCCATAGCGCACCCCGGCCACTGGAAAACCCCCAATGAAATAGGCCTTGAAGCCGGCCTGACGGATCAGCAACGCGGTCAGTGCGTCATGGGCGCCCGGCAAGACCAGCGGGCGCTCGGATTGGACCAATTGTCGAAAAGTGCTCATGCCCAAGTATCACTCACATGGGCTTGATGTCTGCCTTTTTAATCACACGCCCCCAGCGAACGATCTCTAGATCGATGTACTGGGCAAACTCCTCGGGTGCGGTCGGTGCTGGATCGGCCCCGATGCGAGCAAAGGCCTCTTTGGCCTGGGGCGTCCTGAGCGCCTGTGTCACCACGTGATTGATTTTTGTCACCACCTCGGGCGGCATGCCCGCTGGCCCCACCAAACCAAACCAGGCTGGGCTGTCGAGATCTCCAAAGCCCAACTCACCCAAGGCGGGGACCTGGGACAATTGAGCCGAGCGGCTCTTGCGCGTCACGGCCAAAATGCGCACCTTGCCGGTGCTGGCGTGCTGCAAGGCGGTGGTCGATGAGGTTTCAATGAACAGAGGCACCACCCCGGCCAGCAAGTCCTGCGCCGCTGGTCCGGTGCCCTTGTAAGGCACATGGATCATCTTGGCCCCGACCTCAGACCCCAAGCTCTCGCCGATCATGTGACCCACCGATCCGATTCCGGCAGTGGCATACGAAAGCTTCAGGGGGTTGGCGCGTGCGTACTCGACCAGGCCCCGGAAATCACTGAATGGCAGTTGGGCATTGGCAATGGCATTGCCCATCCATCGGGCGATGCTGTCTGCCGGACCGCCCACAGGGAATGGCACCACCAAACGGATCGCCTGACTGGGGAAATTTTGAGCCCCACAGACGGTGGCGCTCAGCCAAGCGGCCAAAGCCACGCACGCATACTTCCATCGGGCCATCGTTGTCTCCCAAAGCAATACATCTTGAACCACAGAATTTATAGCCTGTTCACGCCAGTCATTCAAGCATGGTTTGTCACCCTTGTATGGACAAGACTGGGTTGGAATCTGGCTGGCACCTTAGGAAACCCCTGCCTTCAGGCAGAGCAGGATGTCAAACGGGGCCCCCAGAGAATGACGTCCTCCTTGCTGGCCGGAAGTACAATCAGAGTATCCATCTCATACTTCACAAGGTTCTTTTGTGCCCTCTGCTGAAACTATCAAATCCGAAGTCTTCAATCAAATTTCACAACTGCTGGATCACAAGTCGCTGACCGTGACCGACGACATGCCGCTGATCGGTGGAGAGAGCGTGTTGGACTCGATGAAATTAGTTGAGCTTTGCCTTGCACTTGAAGACAAGGCGGCAGACATGGGATTTGAGTTCGACTGGACTTCAGATGCTGCCATGTCCCGTTCTCGCAGTATGTTTAGGACAGCCGGTTCATTAGCCGCAGAGTTTGTCAGTCAGATGGAAGGCAAAAAATGATCGTCGTCACAGGCGCCAGTAAAGGTTTAGGCAGGGCTATTTGCGAGCGTCTGATTGAGAAAAAAATTGATGTGTTTGGACTCGCAAGGAACGTCGAGGAAGTTCCATTCACCTCAGTCAGTTGTGATGTTTCTTCCTATGAGAGTGTCAAGGCGGTTGCCCAACGTCTAAAGAAAGAATCGGTTAAGGTGACGGGTTTGATTAATGCGGCTGGAATCGCATCGATGAACCTGGCAGTGATAACACCGCAAAGTGTTGCTCAAAAAATCATCAATACCAACCTGCTCGGCACGATCTATTGCTGCCAACTTATCGCACCTCTGATGCTCAGGAACAAGCAAGGATCAATAATCAATTTTTCAACCATCGCTGTCGCTTTGGGCTTGAAAGGTGAATCAATATATGCGGCCTCAAAGGCTGGTGTGGAAGGATTTACAAGATCTTTCGCTAGAGAAATGGCTGATTTCAATGTGAGAGTCAACTGTATTGCTCCGGGACCAATTGATACCAACTTGCTCAAGGGAATTACAGCAGATCAAATCAATAATATTGTTTCCCGGCAAATCATTCCGAAGCAATTCAAGCCGGACGCTGTTGCAGATTTGGTAGAAATACTTTTGGACGGTCGCAGTGATTCTTTGTCGGGTCAAGTCTTGAATGTCGGTGGTGTTTGATGAAGATACTGGATAGGCTTGCTGAAATATGGAACGGCATCGATTATCCATTTCTCATTCATAAGGGTAACGAACTTAGATTCTCAGAGATTTGCGGTCAAAGTCCTGTCAATCTAAGTGAAGTCCGCAAAGGCGATGTAGTGGCCATCATCGGTGACTTCAATCCTTCTTCAATACTCACCTTGTTGAGATTAATTGATATGGGGGTCGTTGTTGTTCCGCTCACTGCCGAGACAAAGCATGAACATCATTACTTTTTTGAGTCAGCTCTTGTTGATGTGGTCATCGACAAAACTGAAGTCAAGCGCCGCACGCATGACCAAAAACATGAATTTATTGAGAAGTTAAGAGAACTTGGTCATGCTGGTCTAGTGCTGTTTTCAACGGGCACGACTGGTCGTCCTAAAGCCATCCTGCATGACTTGACACGTTTTCTGAAGCGTTTTGAGACTCCTCGTCCTACGCTGAGAACAATCAATTTTCTTCTTTTTGATCACATCGGCGGCATCAATACTCTATTACATACCTTATTCAACAAGGGAGTGGTTGTAGCACCAGAGTCTCGCACAGTAGATTCTATACTTGCGACATGCCGAGAATTTAAGGTTGAAGTTCTGCCGACAACTCCGACATTTTTAAGAATGATGTTGATGAGCGGCGCTGTTCCCACTAAAGTACCGGCTTGTCTTCAGGTTATTACATACGGAACAGAGCGCATGGATCAGCCTACGCTTGATGAGCTTTGCAAGTTACTTCCACATGTTGAATTTAGGCAGACGTTTGGCATGTCTGAATTGGGAATTGTGCGCGTCAAGTCAGAAGCAAGAAATAGCTTGTTTATGAAAATTGGTGGAGAGGGAGTTGAAACGAGAGTCGTTGATGGCGTTCTGCAAATCCGCTCAAGTTCACGCATGCTTGGATATTTGAATGCCTCATCCCCTTTTGATCCCGAAGGATGGTATGACACCAAGGATGTTGTAGAAGTAAAAGACGACTACTATAAAATCACTGGACGCATAAGTGACGTGATTAACGTCGGCGGACTCAAGTTCATGGCGAGTGAAGTTGAACGTGTTGCGCTTCAGTTTCCCCATGTCTCACTTGTCAAAGCAACGTCCAAACCGAATCCAATTACGGGTCAGCATGTTGAGTTGCTTGTACAGCCGACAAGCGAGGGGAGTGTTGATAAAGTAACGCTAACGGCCTTTCTTAAAGAAAGACTACAGCCACACATGGTTCCTAAACGTATTCGAATTGAGGAAGTTGCAGTTGGTCATCGATTTAAGAAAGCATAGTTATGAAATCGATTATCAAGGCACGAAGAGTTTATGGCCAGAACCTTTATCTTCGTGACATTACAGTAGATGATGCAAAATTTGTTTTTGATTTAAGAACAGATCCAGAAAAAAGCAGGCATTTATCAGCAACATCGGGACGATTGGAAGACCAGGTTAACTGGATTATTAACTATACATTTAAGCAGGATCAAGCCTACTTTATAGTCTGCGATAAAGAGGACAATAAACTCGGTTGCATACGCATGTACAACCCAATTGGCGAAAGCTACTGCTGGGGAAGCTGGCTGATGATTAAGGGACTCGGCCCCGTAGTTGCGATTGAATCTGCGCTGTTAATTTACGCTTATGGCAAAAATCTTGGTTTTCGGGAGGCCAGGATCGATGTTCGCCAAGAAAATGAGTATGTGTGGAAATTTCACGAAAAATTTTCCTCTGCGGAGCTTGTAAGGCAAGATGCTATTGATAGATATTACGTTGTCAGTGAGAATAAAATAGACAGGTTATTGGCCAGGTACAGTGGTCTTTTCTCAAAGCCGTTGTTGATTGAAACTCTTTAGTGTTGTCTGGTTATCTCTTTGACGACCCCGGCGGCCAGTCAAATTCCCCCGCTTATGGCCGGTTTAAATTCCCCCACCCCGGCCACCGGCTTTGACGACCAAGCCCAGCCTGTACGAGCCCGTGCTCAACCCGGTGTATGCGGCGATGCTCAAGCACTATGGGGTGGTGGCTGACCCGGCGCGGGTGCGTGACCCCAACCGCAAGGGGACGGTAGAGAACGCGATCGGGCACACGCAGGGCACGGCCCTCAAGGGGCGACGGTTTGAGAGCCTGCAAGCGCATCCACGGCAGAGAGCGGCGTCAGGTGCAGGCCATGTTCGAGGAGGAACGGCCCCACCTCAAGCCTCTGCCGTTGTTGCCCATGACCTCTTCCTGGCCCGGCGCATCAGCGAGCATGCGGCAGAGGTGCTGCAAAG
>JASGCM010000002.1 GCA_030054175.1 Alphaproteobacteria bacterium
TCATGGCTCCATCTTCTCAAAGTGTGGAGCCTCCTCAAAACCCGGGGCGATTCAATGTGTCGCGCAGCATGTTGGCGCAAGACGTTGAGCCCAGCCGCATCGAAGCCGCGCAGGCGGCAGCCCGTCAGTTTATAAACGAATTACCTCCAAACATTCGGGTTGGCTTGGTGACTTTCGCGGGCAATGCCCAAGTGGCGCAGCATGTGACGGATCGACGTGAGGACCTGTTGGCGGCCATTGACCGTTTTCAGCTGCAACGTGCGACCGCTACCGGCAGTGGCCTGTTGTTGTCTCTATCCACCTTGTTACCCCATGTGAAGTTGGACCTCAATGATCAAGACGCCGCGTCGGCCCAAGACCGTTTGCCGGGCTCTTACACTGGCGGAGACATCGTCTTGCTCTCGGATGGTCGGCGCACCAATGGCCCCGATCCGGTGGCGGTCGCTCATTTGGCGGCTCGTCAAGGGGTGAGGGTCTTCACCGTGGCTTTTGGCACTCCCAATGGATTCATACCAGGATACGAGGGTTATTCCTTTTTTGCCCGTGTTGACGAAGAAGCTTTGAAGTCTGTGGCTGACATCACCGAAGGTGAGTTTTTCCGTGCCGCGTCAGCGCAGGATCTGCGTCAGGTGTATCAGCACTTGACGCAACAATTTACTCTAGAGACACGCGAGAGCGAGAACAGTGTGTTGTGGGTGTCTGGTGCACTGATTCTGTGCATGCTGGCGTGGCTGCTGGCCGCTCGCTGGCATGAACCCAAGCCAGTGCGACATCGCAACGTGGCATAGGTGGGCGGGCAGTAAAGCCCAAGGGTCCATCCGGGCTCAGGTCATCAGGCCTGCGGCCTTGATACCGGCAGCGCAAATTTCTTCATCTTCATCGCCAGTTCCACCGCTGGCGCCGGCCGCACCCAAAATGCGCCCTTGCGCATCTTTGATGAGCACGGCGCCCGGCTGTGACAAGAATTTGCCGTGGGCGGTGGTGGCCAGACCCAGGAAAAAGTTGGGGTTGTCTTTGGCTCGTTCGGCCAAATTGCGGCTGGAGACACTGAAGGCCACGGCGCCATAGGCCTTGCCCAAGGCAACGTCAAAGCGGAACATGGTCGCGCCGTCCTCGCGGGCGAAGGCTTTCAGGTGGCCGGATTCGTCAAGGACAACAACACCCATGGGCTTGTAGCCTTTGGTCTTGGACAAGGCGAGAGCGCCAGCAATGATTTTCTGGGCTTGATCGAGTGTGAGAGAAGACATTTCAGTGGATTTCCATCAAAGGGGTTTCTTGAGCCAGTGGCCAATCTCTCCCATGATGCCACGGCGGAAGGCAAGAACGCAAACCACAAAGATTAAACCTTGCACAATGGTGACCCAAGAACCCAACTCGGCGAGGTAATTTTGCATGGTGACAATCACTGCGGCGCCAACGACCGGGCCAAACAAGGTGCCTAAACCACCCACTAGGGTCATCAAGACGACTTCGCCGGACATGGTCCAGTGGACATCGGTCAGGGACGCCAACTGGAAAACCAGGGTTTTGGTGGCGCCAGCCAATCCAGCCAATGTGCCCGACAAGATGAAGGCCACATGCTTGTAGCGGTCGGTGTCGTATCCCAAAGATAAAGCGCGGGCTTCGTTTTCTCGTATGGCCTTGAGGACTTGGCCAAAGGGCGAGTGGACGATGCGCCAGACCAGGCCGAACCCCAGAAGAAATATGCACAACACCATGACATACATCGGCAGGGTCTGCGTGATGTCGATGAAGCCAAACAGTGGCTTGCGCGGGATGGCCTGGATGCCGTCTTCGCCACCGGTAAAGTTGGCCTGCA
Organism: Alphaproteobacteria bacterium; assembly: GCA_030054175.1. Taxonomy (GTDB): domain Bacteria; phylum Pseudomonadota; class Gammaproteobacteria; order Burkholderiales; family Burkholderiaceae_C; genus Limnohabitans. The sequence continues at coordinate 1,820 of JASGCM010000002.1, forward strand.
AAAAAAAGAAGAAAATCATCTGCGAGAGCGCCAGCGTGATCATGGCAAAGTAAATGCCTTGGCGTCGGATGGCCAAGGCACCGGCCAGCAACGACAGGGCCATGGCGCACATGGTGCCAAACAAAATGGCCAACTCAGGATTCCAGCCCCACACTTTGGCCGCGTGGGCACAGGCATAGGCGGCTGTGCCCATGAACATGGCATGCCCAAAGGACAGTAAGCCGCCGAAACCGATCAGCAAATTGAAGGCGCAGGCGAACAGGCCAAAGCACATGACCTTCATCAAAAAAACGGGGTAGACCACCAAAGGGGCCAAGGTAAAAAAACCGACCATGATGGCAAACGCCACCCACAAAGTGCGTTCGTCGGAAGTGGAAGAAGAAACGATGGGCGTCATGGTCTTTATTTCTGGGTGCCGAACAGACCGGCCGGTTTGAACAGCAGCACGATGGCCATGATGACGAAGATCACGGTGTTGGAGGCCTCGGGATAAAACACTTTGGTGAGACCTTCAATCAGACCCAAGCCAAAGCCAGTCACGATGGCGCCCATGATGGAACCCATGCCGCCGATGACCACGACCGCGAACACCACGATGATGATGTCGACTCCCATCATGGGGCTGACTTGGTAGATGGGAGCGGCCATTACACCGGCCAGGGCCGCCAAACCCACGCCAAAGCCGTAGGTGAGGGTGATCATGCGCGGCACATTGATGCCAAACGATTGGACCAACGCCGGATTTTCGGTGGCTGCACGCAAATAGGCACCGAGTTTGGTGCGCTCTATCACATACCAGGTACTCAGACAGATGACCAATGATGCGACGATGACCCAGGCTCTGTATTTAGGCAGGAACATGAAACCCAGATTGAATGCGCCGCGAAACTCAGGGGGAGCCGCATAAGGCATGCCGGAAGATCCGTATCCGTGACGGAACAGACCTTGAATGATCAGCGCCAATCCAAAGGTCAATAACAAGCCGTACAGGTGATCCAGCTTGTAGAGTTTGGCCAGCATGGTGCGCTCAATGACGACGCCGGTGGCCCCGACCAGGATCGGCGCCAGCACCAAAGCCAACCAATAGTTGAGGCCCAACCATTGGAGGCTGAGGTAGGCCACAAAGGCGCCCAGCATGTACTGGGCACCATGGGTGAAGTTGATGATGTTGAGCAAGCCGAAAATCACCGCCAGGCCCAGCGAGAGCAAGGCATAAAACGAGCCGTTGATCAGTCCGATGAGCAGCTGACCGAAAAGCGCCTGCGAGGGAATACCGTATATTTCCATGGCGGTGAGATTCGCTTTATTTTTTGATCAATGGACAATCGCCATCGTTGAGAGGACGGAAGGCCTGATCTGCTGGGATGGTGGCGCGCAACTTGTAGTAGTCCCAGGGGTACTTGGACTCAGAGGGCTTTTTGACCTCGAACAGGTAGGCGTTGTGAAGCTTGCGGCCATCTTGACGGATCACGCCCTTGCCGAACAAAGGATCATCGGTGGGTAATTCCTTCATCTTCGCAGTGACTTTGGTGCCATCGTCGGTTTTGCCTGCTTCAATCGCCTTCAGATAGTGCATGATCACGGCATAGACCCCGGCATTGACCATCGAAGGATGCTTGCCGTTATTGGCGGCTGCAAAGCGCTTGCTCCAGGCACGTGTTTGCTCGTTCAAATCCCAGTAGAACGTCTCGGTCAGGATCAAGCCTTGAGCGGTTTGCAAACCCAGTGAATGGATGTCGGTAAGGAAGACCAATAGCCCAGCCAGATTTTGGCCACCATTGGTGATGCCAAACTCGGCCGCTTGTTTGATCGAATTGATGGTGTCGCCGCCGGCATTGGCCAATCCCACGATTTTGGCTTTGGACGCTTGGGCTTGCAACAAGAAGGATGAGAAATCCTGGGTTGACAGAGGGTGGCGCACACGACCCAAGACTTTGCCGCCGTTCTTGGTCACCACCGCTTCGGTGTCACGCTCCAGGGCGTGACCGAAGGCGTAGTCGGCCGTCAGGAAGAACCAGCTGTCACCGCCGGTTTGAACCACGGCCTTGCCGGTGCCGTTGGCCAGCATCCAGGTGTCGTACAGCCAGTGGACGGTATTGAGTGTACAGGCCTTACCGGTCAGATCTGCCGAGGCGGCGCCGGTGTTGAGGTGGATCTTGCCTTTTTCCTTGGCGATTTGGTTGATGGCCAGGGCCACTGAAGAGGTGGGCACATCAACGATGGCATCGACCTGATCGGTGTCAAACCACTTGCGCGCGATGTTCGAGCCGACATCTGGCTTATTTTGGTGATCGGCACCGATCACTTCGATCTTCAGTTTGCTGCCAGTGGCCTTGATGTAATCTTCCACGGCGGCACGTGCAGCCCACAATGAAGAGGGGCCGCTGATATCGGCATACAAGCCCGACATGTCGTTGAGCACACCGATTTTGACCACGCCGTCGGAAATCTGGGCCTGGGCGCTGGTGGCCATGGCGCAGGCGGCAGCGATGCTGAGTAGTTTGCGTTTCATGAGAGATGCTCCTCTGTGGTGATATTGATTTAGACGCCAAGAAATTCGTGCAGCATGTCCATTCGCTCGGACAACTGCTCGCGGTGAAAGGTCTCCACCATCTGACCGTGCTCCATGATGTAGAACCGGTCTGCCAAGGGGGCGGCGAAGCGGAAATTTTGCTCGACCATGATGATGGTGAAGCCTTGGGCTTTGAGAGAATGAATCATTCGGGCCAAAGCTTGTACGATGACCGGTGCCAATCCCTCGGAAATTTCATCGAGCAAAAGCAAACGGGCGCCAGTGCGCAAAATGCGCGCCACCGCCAGCATTTGCTGCTCTCCACCCGATAGGCGGGTACCCAGGCTGTTTCGACGCTCGAGCAAGTTGGGAAACATGCGGTAAATTTCATTCAGTGACATGCCCGCCGGCGTCAGGGCAGGGGGCAATAGCAGGTTTTCTTCGCAACTCAGGCTGGCAAAAATGCCCCGCTCTTCGGGGCAGTACCCCAAACCCAGGCGGGCGATCTGGTGCGGGGCCCAGTTCACCGTTTCTTGGCCCATGATTTGGATCGAACCCGAGCGTTTACCCACCAGTCCCATGATCGATTTGATGGCAGTGGTTCGACCCGCGCCGTTGCGGCCCAAGAGAGTCACTACCTCGCCTTCGTTGACATGCATATTCACGCCATGCAAGATGTGCGATTCGCCGTAGTAGGCGTGTAAATCCGAGATGCGCAGCATTTCAGCCATGGCTGCCCTCCGATTCGGTCTCGCTGCTGCCCATGTAAGCCTCTAGCACCAAGGGATTGGTGGAGACTTGGGCATATGGACCTTCGGCGATGATTTGACCCCGCTGCAAGACGCTGATGGTGTCGGCAATGCTGGCTACGACATTCATATTGTGTTCCACCATCAGTATGGTGCGGTTCGCGCTGACTTTTTTGATCAGTTGAGTGACCCGATCGACGTCTTCATGACCCATGCCTTGGGTCGGCTCATCCAATAACATCAATTCGGGTTCGGTGGCCAGGGTGGTGGCGATTTCCAAGGCGCGTTTGCGGCCATAGGCCAATTCGACCGCCAGCGTGTCTGCGTAGTCTTGTAAGCCCACGGTCTCTAGCAACTCCAGTGCTCTGGCGTCCAAGCGGTTCAGGATTTTTTCCGAGCGCCAAAAATGAAACGATTGGCCGCTGGCCCGTTGCAAGGCGATACGCACATTTTGAAGGACGCTTAAGTGGGGGAAAGTGGCCGAAATCTGAAACGACCGCACGATGCCGCGACGCGCGGTTTGGGCGGGTTTTTCATGGGTGATGTCGACACCATTGAAGAAGATCTCTCCGCGGGTGGGAGGCAAGAACTTGGTCAGCAGGTTGAAGACGGTGGTTTTTCCGGCGCCATTGGGGCCGATCAGGGCGTGAATATCGCCCCGTTTGACATTCAAAGTGACCCCATTGACGGCAACGAAGCCTTTGAACTCTTTGACAAGGTTCTGGGTTTTCAGGATGACTGGGTCAAGGGCCATGTGGGTTCTGTATGAGAAGATGTTTTTCAGAATATCATGACCTTATCCGGCGTCGCCTAGGGGTTGACGCTGATGAAGATGGAAAGAAAAACCGACATGAATTCTCAAGCATTGCCTGCCATCGAAGACCTGTCTTTGGCCCGTATCCAAGGTTGGCGCAGCCAGGATGCGCTGAACCAGGCTCTGGACATCTCCCGCAAGCCCATGGCTCAAGGGATGGTGACCCGTTGGTACGAATCGAGCGCCCGCCAGGCTGCGCGGCACAGCGATCAAGCTTTCGAACAAGGTCTCCCAAGTGGCCCTCTTTCCGGGGTATTGGTCACCATCAAAGATCTCTACGATGTGGCTGGCGAGGTCACTTTGGCTGGCACTCGCGCATTCGGGCAGCAGCCCGTTGCTACACAAGACGCACCGGCCGTGGCCCGTCTTCGGCAAGCCGGCGCGGTCATTTGGGGCAAAACCAATATGACTGAATTGGCATTTTCCGGCATCGGCATTAATCCGCACTACGGCACGCCCGTTAACCCGGCAGACCCCCACGTGGCCCGAATTCCTGGCGGTTCCTCATCTGGTGCAGCGGTTTCGGTGGCATTGGGTTTGGCGCAAGTGGGATTGGGCTCTGACACTGGCGGGTCGATTCGCATTCCTGCTGCCTGGTGCGGGGTGGTGGGCTTTAAATCTTCACAACATCGGGTTCCCATCACTGGAGCAACGTCGCTGTCTCACAGCCTGGACACCGTTTGCGCGATGACGCGCAGCGTGGCTGACGCTCGACGGGTGGATGGGGTGCTGTCCGGACGGTGCTTGCCTACACGCCTGCGAGGCGGTCGACAGTTGCGCTTGGCTGTGCCGCAAAATCTGGTACTCGATGCGCTGGACCCGACAGTTGCCCGGGCCTATGAAAGAGCCTTGAAGCGACTGATCGCTGCGGGCGCCGAATTGGTCGAGGTTGTCTGGCCGGAGTTCAATGAGATCGCCGACATTCATGCCCCAGCGGGTTTTTCAGCCATTGAGTGTTGGTCGACACATCGGCATGTTCTGGCCGATCGAATAGAGCAACTCGATCCACGGGTGGCCGGACGATTGAAATTGGGCATCGATGTGAGCGCCGCAGACTACCTGCGCATGTGCGCCCGACGGCAAGATTGGATTCGTCGTGTCAATGCTTTGTCGTCGGGTTTTGACGCATGGATCGCGCCGACCGTCCCGGTGGTCGCTCCTGAGTTGAGTCCCCTGCTGGCCAGTGACGATGCGTTCATGGCGACCAATCGATTGTCTTTGCGCAACACTTTCGTTGGCAATTTCATGGATGGCTGCTCCATCAGCCTACCCATGCATCAAGAGGGTGAGTTGCCCACCGGGTTGATGCTCACATCGATCTGTGGCCAGGATGCCGATTTGCTGGATGTGGCGCAAGCCGTTGAAGCGTTGTTGACCCGCTGAGCCCCGGCATGTCAACCTCATCGGGTCTTGCCGCGTTAAGATAGAGCCTACCCACTCAATGAGGCCCGCCATGCTTCGATTGTCCCGCTTGACTTGCCGCTTACTCGTTCCCGCTTTGTTCGGTCTGATGGCCTTCTCAACTGCACAAGCCGGCCCCCATGGATGGGGTGGCCCACGGGGCGGGTATCACCATCACCACCGTGGCACTTGGGTCGCTCCTGCTTTGGTGGGTGGAATCTTGTTGGGCGCCGCCCTGACCACGCCTTCTTATGCCCAGACCGTGGTCGTGACTCAACCAGCCTACCCTGCTTATCCGGTTTACCCACAGGTCTACCCGGGCAATGGGGTGATTTATTCGGCACCACCCTTGGCTCAACAGGTGGGCTACTATTGCGCGACCTCTGGACAGTTCTATCCCTACGTCGCTACTTGCAACGTGCCTTGGCAATTGCTTTAAAGATGCGGGTCTTGGCCCGTATTCAAAGCGCTATTTTTTCTCTGTGTCCAGCACGCTGTGAGTAACGGACACGGCCCCCTAGCGTTTCCACTTCAATCACGGCCTTGCGCTCACCGTACACCCGCCGCTTGAGCCAGGCGGTCTCTTCAGTCAAAGCCTGATCACCACTCAAGGTGCGGTGCCAGCAACGCATCTCGCCGTCCCAGCGGTAACCACGCAGCTTCAGGATGTCTTTGGTCTCGAATGGGGAGTTCAGCGCATAGACCCGGGTCTGGGGTTGGTTGAGGCTTTCGAGCAAGCTCAGCAGGGCCGGTTTTTGGCTGTTGGGCAGCGAGCGACTCAGGATGTCGAGAAGGGCCCGGCAATCATTCTCTGCCCGGTGAGCTTCGTAAAATATACCTTGGGTGTAGAGCAGGTATTCCAACTTGGCCGAACCAAATCCTTCCCCTTGCCAATCGATATCACGCAGACTGCAGGCCCAAAAAACGTCTTCGAACTCAGACCAGCGCTGCTCGACGAACGGTCTGTCAAAAGCGGCATTGTGAGCGATGACCACGCGCACGTCTTTCAGCAACCGGCGCACCTCGGCATCATCGATGCGTTGTCCTCGCACCATGTCGTCTGTGATGTGATGTACCTGTGTGCTTTCCGGGGGGATCGGTCGTCCGGGATCTTCGAGCTGGTCAAAACTCTCGACGATGCGATAGATCAGGCCGGTGATCGGATCGAAGTCGAACACAAGCATACCCAGTTCGATGATTCGATCGGCCTCACTGGATAGTCCTGTGGTTTCGGTGTCGAGGATCAGGCCCCTGGTCAACACCAAACCGGGTTGCAAAGGAAGGTATTGGTTGTGTTCAGTCAGGCGACGCAAGACTTTGTAGTCGGGGTGCTGCTCAAGGATTTCGGCGCATTGTTCAGGGGTCATGGGCTGGAAGTATGGGGCTGCGTGCGTTTGATCAGGGCTGGGATACATTGTCCCATCAAGACCACGATCAGGGCGCCGGAAGCGATGACCCAGGTGGATCCCCATCGATCGACCCAATGCGCAGCCAGCAAAACGCCCAGCGACTGGCCTGTGAACAGGGTGCCGGCAAACAAAGTCATGCAAGTCGCCCGCTGGGGCGGGTGCATCTGCGTGGCCATGACTTGCAGTGTGTTGTGGAACATGAAAAAACCGAATCCTGACAGTCCGCTGGCCAGCATGGCCCAGCGCCAGTCAGGGACAAACGCGATGAAAACGAAAGGCAAGCCGAACAACAGGGTGCCGATATGGACCATGCCGGGTTCACCGAGCCGGCGGATGAAGTGGCGGGCGACGATGGCGTAGCTCAGGCAACCGATCCCGAACATCGATATGGCCAATCCAGCCAGAGACAGGCTGACGCCTTGTTGTTGGTGTAGGTGGGTGACCCCCATGGCCACCACGCCAAAGGCCGAAGCCCCTTCCAGAAGCACAGTACTCAGGACCAGCCGAGCGCGAGGTTGGGCCCAGACCGCCATCACCTTTCGATGAAAAGGGATGGCTTGAGCATGTGCGTCGAGTGCTTTGGGGACGAGCGTGCCGGCTTGGCTCTGACGTCGCCAGAGCAGCACACCGACCACCAAAAATCCCAGGCTCATAAAGACAAACGCCCAGCGCCAACCGATGGTGTCGGTGCAGATGCCGCCAATCACTTGGCCCCCAAAAATGCCCATGGTCGAGCCCATGCCCAACCGCGCCAGTTGTTCCTGCCGGACCTCGTAGCGCACCGCATCACCCACCCAGGCCATGCCCATGGGAACAATGGCAGCCGCTGTGAAAGCCGACAACATGCGGGCCAAGACCAATTGATCCAGCCCCACTGCCAAAGCGCAGCCCAGGCAGCCCAGGCTGGAGGTCAGGGTACAAGCGGCAATGACGCGGTATTTGCCAAAGCGGTCACTCATCGGGCCATAGAACAGTTGCGCCATGCCGTAGACGACGGCAAACCATCCGATCACAGCTGCAGCCTGGCCCAGATCCACCTGAAAATCCCGAGCCAATACGGGCAACATGGGGTCACACAGGCGTTGAATGGTCATGCTGGCAAAACTGGCCAGTGACAGCTGAAAGATGGTGCGCCGCAATGCGGCTTCTTGCGCGGGGGTGTCGTGAACTTGCATGATGACCTTGCAATTATGCCCTTGAGGCCTCTTTTGCGTGTCGCCAACCGTCGCACACTCTTGGGTATTCATTGGCGTTAGGATCCCCCTATGCGCAAAAAACCAACTCCTTGGGTCTGGATGGGCCTGGTTGCGGGCATAGGCCTGGCACTGAGCCTGACTCTGGGAGGGCAGACCCTGCACCCCCCCAAATCCGTGCCAGCCCTTGCAGCCTCCCCCTCATCTTCGGGATCCATCCCGGGTGTGCAAGTCCTTTACTTGGGTTTCACCCCACCCACGGGTGTTGCCAACCAGATCGTTCAGGCCATCGACCAGGCTCGAACCGAGGTGTTGGTGCAGGCCTATGGATTCACCCACAATGCCATCGCCCAAGCCGTGATTCGCGCCCACGAACGGGGAGTTAAAACCAGGGTCTTGTTGGATGAGAAAAGCCAAGGCACCAACAAATACGTCATTGGATTGTTCAACGGTGCCGGTGTCAGCATGCGCCAAGACGGCGCCCACGCGATAGCCCACAACAAGGTCATCGTGATTGACCAACAGGTGGTCATCACCGGCAGCTTCAATTTCACCAATTCGGCAGAGACCCGCAACGCAGAAAATGTGCTGATTTTGAAAAGTGATGAGTTGTCTCATTCCTATCGACAGAACTGGCAAACTCATTGGGACCACTCTCGGCCCTGATTTTTTTTGGGGCGGCCGGTTGTTGGTTTTTAGAACTTCACCGCTAAACTGAGTGGTGGCCTTGTTGGGCAGCGTGTATGCCTTTACAATTCATTTATGCTGCATTGCAACATGAATTGTTAAAGATGTCGGCAAAACCATTTCAAACCACTTTTATGGAGTTGAGCATGAACCTGACCCCTGAGCAAATTCTGGCCGCCAACAAAGCCAATCTGGAAACCCTGATGGGCTTGACCAACAAGGCTTTTTCCGGCGTGGAGCAACTCATTGAGTTGAATTTGGCTGCCGCCAAGGCCGCCCTGAGCGACACCCAAAATCAAGCCCAAGCGTCTTTGAGCGTCAAAGATGCGCAGCAACTGTTGGCCTTGCAGGCCAGTCTGTTCCAGCCCTTGGCTGAGAAAGCCGTCAATTACAACCGAGCCCTGTACGACATCTCCACCCACACCGGTGCCGAATTCTCCAAAACCATGGAGTCCAAAGTGGGCGAGGCGCAAAAGTCCTTCCAAGACATGTTGACCAACGCCACAGCCAACGCACCCGCTGGCTCCGAGGCCGCTGTGGCCGCATTCAAGACGGCCGTGGCAGCGGGGAACAACGCCCTGGAATCGGTGCAGAAAGCCGTGCGCCAGGCCTCTGAGATGGCCGAGGCGAATGTCAAGTCCATGGCCGACAGCGCCACCCAAGCTGCCAGCAAAGTCGCCAAGCGCCGCTGATTCATTCGATTTGACCCAATGGCAAGACCCGTGGCGCACGCCGTCACGGGTCTTTTTTATGATGTGGGCTGAATGCTTTTTTTGGGGAGCGGGTTTTGGATCGAGTGCATGGCGTGGTGATCGGGGCCGGGGTGGTTGGTTTGGCGGTGGCGCGGGGCTTGGCCCTGTCGCCGCAGGGGGCTGGCCGTGACTGGTTGGTGCTGGAGTCCGAATCTGCCATCGGCACGGGGACCAGCTCACGCAATTCGGAGGTCATCCATGCCGGCATCAATTACCCCGCTGGTTCGCTGAAAGCCCGCTGGTGCGTGCGCGGCAAACACTTGCTCTACGACTATGCCCGCGAACGCGGCGTGGAACACCGCCGTTGTGGCAAGCTGATCGTGGCCACATCGCCCGAGCAGGTGGTGGCTTTGGAAAAAATTCGGCAGCGGGCAGCGGCCAATGGCGTCGATGACCTGGTGCTATTGTCCGTAGCACAAGCCCGTGCGCTCGAGCCTGAACTGTGTAGTCTGGCCGCCCTGCATTCTCCCAGCACCGGCATCGTCGACAGCCACGGTTTGATGCTGGCGCTTCAGGGTGATTTTGAAAATGCCGGTGGCATGGTGGCGTTTCAGTCGGCGCTGGCATCGGCCCGAATCACACCAGAAGGGCATGTCTTGCGCATGGCCGATGGCACCGAATTGGCCTGTGACGTGTTGGTGGTGGCCAGTGGTCTGAATGCGCCATGCCTGATGCAACACATAGAAGGACTCGATGCGACCACTTTGCCCCAGGCCTACTATTGCAAGGGCAACTACTTCACTCTGTCGGGACGGTCCCCTTTTTCTCGCCTGATTTATCCCGTGCCCGAAGCCGCAGGCTTGGGGGTCCATCTGACCATTGATCTGGGTGGGCCGGCCAAGTTCGGACCGGATGTGCAATGGACCGATCGGGCCGATGATTTGGTGGTGGATCCTCGGCGCGGGGATGCTTTTTACGCCGAAGTGCGCAAGTACTGGCCGGGCTTGCGGGACGGCTCCTTGGTGGCTGGGTACGCCGGCATGCGCCCGAAAATCAACCGGCCTGATCAGCCTGCGGCCGACTTCATGCTGCACGGGCCAGCCCGGCACGGTCATGCTGGCTTGGTGGGTTTGATGGGCATTGAGTCACCCGGCTTGACCAGTTCGCTGGCCATCGCCGAGGCGGTGGTCGATGCGGTGTATTCGATCTGATCAACGCAGGGCGCGAATGGCCTGCGCCGCATCTTGGACCAATGCTGGCCCCTTGTAGATGAGGCCGGTATAGATCTGCACCAAATCGGCACCGGCCTGGATTTTCTCGGCGGCGTCTGCTCCGCTCAAAATGCCACCGACGCCAATGATGGGGAATGTGGGCCCCAGCGCAGTGCGCAATCGACGGATCACATGGTTGCTTTTCTCGCGCACCGGAGCACCGGACAATCCGCCCGCTTCCTGGGCATGTGCCAGACCGCTGACATCGCTTCGGTCCAAGGTGGTGTTGGTGGCGATCAGTCCCCAGGCACCATCCTGACTGTCCTGTGCCCTGCGACGCAAGGTGGCGGCCATCAGATCGATTTGCGGTTCATCGAGGTCGGGAGCGATTTTCACGAACAACGGCACCTGGCGACCTGACTGTCGGCAGAGTTGATGGCGCTGGTCGGTCAGGGCCGACAACAAGGCATCCAGCGCTTTGTCCGTTTGCAGGCGACGCAGGTTTTGGGTGTTGGGACTGGAGATGTTGACGGTGATGTAGTCTGCGTGGGGGTACACGCCTTGCAAACCGATCAAATAGTCGTCAACAGCGCGCTCGATGGGGGTGAAGGCATTTTTGCCGATGTTCAGTCCCAGCCGGATGCCATCGGGCTGACCGACGCTGCGCGCCCGCCTGACATTGTCCAAAAAGGCCTGCAGGCCGTCGTTGTTGAAACCCAATCGATTGATGAGGGCTTCGCGATCAGGCAGACGAAAAATACGGGGTTTGGGGTTGCCCGGTTGCCCCAAAGGGGTCACGGTACCGACCTCGACAAAACCAAAACCGAGGGCTGCCAGGGCGTCGATGCATCGGGCATTTTTATCCAGTCCAGCCGCCATGCCGACCCGATTGGGGAAGCGCAAGCCTGCCAGCATCAGGGGGTCGCTGACCCGTTCTTGGGCATACAACCACTGCAAAGGGCCGTGTTGTGTTTTGGCCAAGGTATCAATGATGGTGTCGTGTGCGGCTTCGGGGTCTAGGCAAAAGAGGGCGGGTCGCAAAAGACGGTATGACAGTTCGTTGAGCATGGATAATCCGGGTTGGCCAATTCATGCTATTTTCCCTCATGTCTGAACCTTTCACGCAAGAACAACTCAAGGCCCTGGTGGGTCGCGCTGCCTTGGCTTATGTCGTCCCCGGTCAAGTTCTGGGGGTAGGCACCGGATCGACGGTGAATCACTTTATCGATGCCCTGGCCGACATCAAAGACCAGATTCCCGGGGCCGTGTCCAGTTCGGTGGCCTCCACCCAACGCTTGCAGGCTTTGGGCATACGCGTGTTTGAAGCCAACCAGGTCGGCACCCTGTCGGTCTACATCGACGGGGCCGACGAGATCGACGGCCAAGGGCACATGATCAAAGGAGGCGGTGCCGCACTGACCCGTGAAAAGATCGTTGCTGCGCAGTCCGGGCGTTTTGTTTGTATCGCTGATGCCAGTAAAAAGGTACAGGTGCTGGGGAACTTCCCATTGCCGGTCGAGGTGATTCCCATGGCCACACAGCGACTGATTCGCCAGTTTGCAGCCCTTGGCGGCGTGGCCGGTGTGCGGCTGAAGGATGGGCAACCCCTGGTCACTGACAACGGTCAACACATTTTGGATGTGCGCGGTTTGCGCATTGCCGATCCACTCGGTTTTGAGAACGAAGTCAGCGCTTGGCCAGGTGTGATCACGGTGGGGGTGTTCGCCCACCAAAAGGCCCTGGTGTGTTTGCTGGGCACCGAACAGGGCGTGCAGACCTTGATGTTTCCATGACCCCTACATTATTTGCATTAATTGGGGTCTGACCCCAATTAATGCATCAGGCCATGCCTTGGTGCCGCAGCAGTGCATCGATGCTGGGCTCACGACCTCTGAATGCTTTGAACGACTCCAGGGCAGGGCGGCTACCGCCAGCTTCCAGTATGGCTTCTCGATAACGCCGCCCGGTCTCCAGACTGGGGCTGCCATCGGTGCCGGTCGTCTCTTCAAATGCGGCGTAAGCGTCAGCGGACAGCACCTCGGCCCATTTGTAACTGTAGTAGCCGGCACTGTAACCGCCAGCGAATACATGGCTGAAGCTGTGCGGCATGCGGCTGAACTCAGGCGCTGGCAACACGGCCACCTCGTCGCGAACCTCTTGCAGCAAGGCCAGCGCATTGGGGCCTTGCCCCGGCTCTGCGTGCAAACGCATGTCAAACAAGGCGAATTCCACTTGACGCAAAGTTTGCAGACCGCTTTGAAAATTTTTGGCCGCCACCATCTTGTCAAACAAGGCACGAGGCAGGGGTTCGCCGGTTTCCACATGGGCGGTCATGTGGCGCAAAACCGTCCATTCCCAACAAAAATTCTCCATGAACTGGCTGGGCAATTCCACTGCGTCCCACTCAACGCCACTGATACCGCTCACGTCACGCTCGTTGATCTGGGTCAGCATGTGATGCAAACCGTGTCCGAACTCATGAAAAAGCGTGATCACGTCGTCATGGGTGAGCAAAGGCGGTTGACCCGCCACGCCCTCGGCGAAGTTGCACACCATGTGGGCGATGGGCGTCTGCAGTTGGCCGTCGTCGGGGCGCAACCAGCGGGCTCGCACATCATCCATCCAGGCGCCACCGCGCTTGCCGGTGCGGGCCGGGGGATCCAGGTAAAACTGGCCCAATAATTGGCCAGCGCGCTCAATGCGGTAAAACTCCACCGCCGGGTGCCAGGTGGGGGCCGCGTCACGACGGATGCTGACCTCAAACAGCGTCTCGACGATTTTGAACAAACCAGCCAGCACTTTGGGGGCTGGAAAATAGGTCTTGAGTTCGGACTCGCTGAAGGCATAGCGGGCTTCTTTGAGCCGTTCGCTGATGAAAGTCCAGTCCCATGGCTGGGGGTCTTTCAAATTCAGGTGTTCGGCGGCGAAAGCGCGCATGTCAGCCACATCGTGTTCGGCGTGGGGGCGGGCACGTTGCGCCAGGTCGCGCAAAAACGCCATCACATGTTCAGGGCTGGGGGCCATTTTGGTCGCCAGCGATACTTGAGCCGCATTATCATAGCCCAATAATTGAGCTTCTTCCTGACGCAAAGCGACGATCTCGGCAATCAAAGCCGTGTTGTCCAGTGCCGGTTCGCTGCCCAAGTCTGACGCCCGTGTGGCGTAAGCGCGATAGATCTCGTGTCGCAATTCTCGATCCAGGGCGTACTGCATGATCGGCAAGTAACAAGGCATCTTCAGACTGAGCATGTGCCCGTCCATGCCTTTGTCCTGGGCCGCCTGTCGGGTGGCTGCGAGCACGTCTTGCGGCAGGCCTTTCAGGCGTGAAGCATCCACGCGCAATTGCCATCGATCGGTGCTGTCAAGCACGTGCTCGCTGAATTGCTGGCTGAGTTCAGCTTGCCGCTCCTGAATGGCGGCGAATCGTTCCTTGCGGCCACCAGTCAACTCGGCCCCTGACAAAACGAAATTGCGCAAAGCGTTCTCATGGGCACGGCTTTGCTCGGGATTGAGTGTGCTTCGGACGATGGCCTTGTACTTGGCGTACAAACGCTCGTCGGCGCCAAGGCGGGTGAAAAACTCGGTGACCCTGGGCAGGGCGGCGGTGTAAGCAGCGCGCAACTCGGGCGTGTCGGCCACCGCATGCAAGTGGCCAACGGCCCCCCAAGCACGGCCCAGTCTTTCGGTCGACGCATCCAAGCATGCCGCCAAAGCAGTCCATTGGGCCGGAAAATCGGCTTGGATCACGGTTTCCAAGGCGTTTTCGGCGTCTTGAATCAATTGAGTCATGGCCTCTTCCACATGCTCGGGAAGAATGGCATCGAATCGGGGCAGACCCGAAAAATCAAGCAATGGGTTCATGTCAATGGGTATGGGCAGCGCAGCGTGCTGAAATCAGGGTGTTGGCCAACAACATGGTAATGGTCATGGGTCCAACCCCACCCGGAACAGGGGTGATGTGCCCGGCCACCAGACGGACGGCCTCGAAATCCACATCACCACACAGCTTGCCTTGTCCGTCTCGGTTCATGCCCACATCAATCACCACGGCGCCGGGTTTGACCATGTCGGCGGTGAGCACATGACGTTTGCCCACGGCTGCGACGATGACGTCGGCTTGCAGGGTGTGGTGCTTCAGGTCGGGGGTGGCACTGTGGCATAGGGTGACCGTGGCGTTTTGCTGCAAAAGCATCATGGCCATGGGCTTGCCCACGATGTTGCTGCGTCCGATCACCACCGCGTGCTTGCCACGCAAGTTGTAGCCGATATGCTCGAGCATTTTCATGCAGCCATGGGGCGTGCAAGGCCAGAAACCGGGCAAGCCCGTCATCAGGGCACCGGCGCTGGACACATGAAAGCCGTCGACATCTTTTTCAGGCGAGATGGCCTCAATCATCTTTTGCGCATCGATGTGTTTGGGCAGAGGCAATTGAACCAAGATCCCGTGGATGGTGGGATCGAGGTTGAGGGATTGAACGCAAGCCAACAAATCGGCTTCGGAGAGACTGGCGGGTTGGCGGACAAGCACCGAATGGAACCCCGCTTGCTCGCAGGCCTTGACCTTGTTGCGCACGTAGACCTGGCTGGCCTGGTCATCACCGACCAATATCACGGCCAGTCCGGGCGTGACACCCATGGCCTTGAGAGCCAGGGTTTCTTGAGCGAATTGGTCGCGCAGTTGTTGCGACAGGGCGACGCCGTCGATGAGTTGTGCAGCCATCAGACTTTCGACATGCCTTGACCAAGGGCGATTTTCAACAAATCGGCCACCGTGTTGGCATTGAGTTTTTCCATGATGTTGGCGCGGTGGGCTTCGACTGTTTTGATGCTGATGCCCAAATCGTCGGCGATTTGCTTGTTCAGACGACCAGCGACGATGCGCTCAAGCACCTGAGCCTCACGCGATGTGAGTTTGGCCATGAGCGCCTCGCGGCTGGCAGCTTGTTGGTAACCGGCAAAGGACTCTTTGGCATGATCGAGCATGCGCTCGACCAGGGCGACCAATTCATCTTCTTGAAAAGGCTTTTGGATGAAGTCCATGGCGCCTTTCTTCATGGTGTTGACAGCCATGGGAACGTCGCCATGACCGGTGATGAAGACAATGGGCAACGGAGAGCGCCGCTCAATGAGCTTGTCTTGCAATTCCAAACCGGTCATGCCCCCCATGCGGATGTCGACAATCAGGCAGGCCACTTCGCGCGGGTCGTATCGAGATAGAAAGATTTCGGCCGAGTCAAAGCACCGCACCCGGTAGTCCTTGCCTTCGAGCAACCATTGCAAGGAATCGCGCACGGCCTCGTCGTCATCGACCACGTAAACAGTGCCTTTTTTGGGTATCAAGCTCATATTGTCATGCTCCGGCTTGGGGGTCAGTCTAAAAATCATGCTGAGTGGAGGGTAGATACCTGGACCGGTATCCAGAAGGAGAAACGACAGCCTTGGATCTGGTCGCCATTGTAAATGTTCTCGGCTTGCATGCGCCCTTGGTGTGATTCGACGATGCTTCGGCACAAGTTCAAGCCAATGCCCATGCCCTCGGACTTGGTCGAATAGAAGGCTTCAAAGAGCCGCTCCATGGCCTGCGGCGACAAGCCCTTGCCCGTATCGGTGACGCTGAACTCCACCACGTTCTGGCCTTCAATGTCGCGCGGCAGCACTTGCAGTTCGACATGCCGCAGTGCCGCCGGGCGCTGGGCATTGTTGATCGACTCGCCTGCATTTTTCAGCAGATTGATCATGACCTGTTCAATCAGGATCGGATCAACCATGATTGGGGGCAGGCGACTAGAGACAAAGTAGCTCAAGCGCACTTGTTGCCGGCGCAATTCAATATCGGCCAATTCCACGGCCTCGCTGACCATCCGGGCCACATGGGTGGGCGAACGATTGGGCTCACTTCGTTTCACGAAACTTCTGATCCGTTGAATGATTTGACCGGCCCGCTGTGCCTGATGGGCGGTTTTCTCCAGGGCATGGAGCATTTCTTCATCACTGATTTGACGGTTCTTGATTCGACTGACGATGCCATTGCAATAGTTGGAAATGGCAGTCAGGGGCTGGTTGAGTTCATGTGCAACGCTCGACGCCATCTCGCCCATGGTGATCAGTCGGCTCACACTTTGGGCGCGTTCGGCCTGTTGGGCAGCCAATTCTTCGGCGGTACGCCTGGGGGTGATGTCAGAGGCAATGACCATCTGGGCCAAGCGACCATCGACCCAGTTCAAATAGCGGGTGCGAATCTCTAGCCATTTTTGCAATTCGGGGACGTAGATTTCGGCGTTCTCCGAAAATGTCAATGTCAAACCCTCGGTGGGTAATCCTGCCAGGGGATCCACTTCCTCCGCCTGGGTTTCAGCCGCGACCTCGGGCATGCCGGCTTTCTCCAACATGTCCAAATGACCATTGCTGGCATGGCCAAACCACTGCCGGTACATCTTGTTGGTGAACAACAATTCGGCACTGCCCAAGGGGGCCACCGACACAGATGCATCCAAGGCTTCCAGAACAGTCGTGAAGCGCTCATACGATGCTGAAAGCTGTTCACGGATCCGGTTGGGCTCGGTGATGTCGGTCATCGAAGTCATCCAACCTGTTTGCACCCCTGCCGCATCGACCAGAGGTGAGACATACATGCGGGCATCAAACAGAGTGCCATCTTTGCGTTTGACGCGCACCTGCATGCCCGAGGGACCCGTCCGACCGCTGATCTCGTCGTTCAGTACTTTCATCAGCATGTCACGATCAGACTCCGGCCAATAAGGGTAGGGTGGAGTGCTGCCTACCAACTCGGTCTCTCCCCATCCGGTCATTTGACAAAAGGCCGCGTTCACATAGGTGATTCTGCCTTGCATGTCCAAGGCCCTCATGCCTGTCAGGATCGAGTTTTCCATGGCCCGGCGAAAATTGGTCTCGGCAATCAGGGCCCTTTGGGTTTGCAGTCGTCTGCGGGTGTGACGCCAGGTTCCGATCAGCATCCAAACGGTCAAGGTGCTCAACGCTGCCACGAGCCAAAACAAGGCTTGCCCTACCAAACCTTGAGAGGTTCTGTAGGCTTGGGCGCGCAAGAGCAACGTATCCCCAATGGGTGACACAGGGACGGTGTGTTCGAAGGTTTCGTTGGACCAAGGGGTGGAGAGTCGGGACTTGGGCTGGATGGTTTGCCCGACCAGCACATGGTTTTCCTCGTCCAGCAATGAAACCGCATGGCGCGAGGTGATCTCGACGGGGACGGCGTAACGCATCAACGCATCGATGGAGTATTCGGCCAGAATGACCCCTTTGAAATGGCCTTGCGAGATCAAGGGCACATGCAACTGAAAGGTGGGAACCGTGGGTTGCCCATTGTTCAAGCGATAAATCGGCACCGAGTAGGCGGCTTGCTGTAACTCACGGGCCAAACTGAAAGCGTCCTCTGCCGACCTCGATCGCATCAAATCCACCCCCAGTCTCTGTAAGCTGCTGGATTGGCCATTCAAAGATGCGGATGCGCGCAATCGACGATTTGCATCCATCCAATGCAGGGCGGACATCTCCGGGTATTGGTTGATCAGTGCATTCGAGTCGGATTGGAATTGCCGCACATTGAACTTACCCTCGGCCACGTTGCGAGCCAATCGAAGCAATTGTTCTTGGCGTTCGATCAGCCTCAGTCGCAGTCTTTGTTGCGCATATTCCACATCACGACGAACGCTCTCTTGCTCGCGTCCGATTTCTTCGTAGCGCAAAAATGCAAAGGCCAGTGCGATCGCGGCCAAAAACAAAACCACAGCCACCAAGGGGCCCAACATGGCCAAGCGATCCTGGCGGTTGGGACTTTGACGCCGCCACCAACCCAACCATTTTTGGCGGATGGGTTGCCAAGGGGCTAAACGGATGGATTTTTGCATCATTGTGTGAGAGTGTAGAGGGGTCTGATTGATTTATATTTTGCATTATGAAATCAATATGCACAATTTGAAATTTCAGAAAAAGTGTGCGACACTGAAACATCGACTCAAGGAGACCCCCATGTCCGCATTACCCCAAGAACCCGGTCGTGCTGCCCATCAGGCCGATGCACAAGAAACACAAGAATGGATGGACGCACTGAGTGCCGTCATTCAGGCTGAAGGCCCCGAGCGAGCACACCAGTTGCTCGAAGATCTGCTGGAACACGCACGCGAAAACAGCATCGACATGCCCTTTTCCGCCACCACCGGTTACGTCAACAGCATAGAGCCGGACCAGGAAGCCATTTGTCCGGGCAAAATCGAGATCGAAGAGCGTTTGCGCGCTTACATGCGCTGGAATGCCATGGCCATGGTGGTCAAGGCCAACCGCCATAACCCGGACGATGGGGGCGATTTGGGCGGGCACATCGGCTCCTTTGCTTCGCTGGCCCACATGTTGGGTGCAGGCTTCAACCATTTTTGGCACGCCGAGAGTGAAAACCATGGCGGGGATTGCGTGTACATCCAGGGCCATGTATCCCCGGGGGTCTATGCGCGAGCCTACCTGGAGGGAAGGCTGAGTGAAGAGCAGTTGCTCAATTTCCGCCAAGAGGTTGACGGCAAGGGTTTGTCAAGCTATCCGCACCCCAAATTGATGCCGGATTTCTGGCAGTTTCCAACAGTGTCGATGGGCTTGGGGCCCCTGATGGCCATTTATCAGGCCCGCTTTCTGAAATACCTCCATGCCCGAGGTATTGCCAATACCGAAAATCGCAAAGTCTGGGTCTTTTGTGGCGACGGCGAGATGGATGAAGTGGAATCCATGGGCGCCATTGGTTTGGCCGCACGAGAAAACTTGGACAACCTGATTTTCGTCATCAATTGTAATTTGCAGCGTTTGGATGGTCCGGTTCGCGGCAACGGCAAAATCATTCAGGAACTCGAAGGGGAGTTCCGTGGTGCCGGTTGGAATGTACTCAAACTGATTTGGGGGGGCAACTGGGATCCATTGCTGGCCCGCGACAAAGACGGCGCTTTACGCAAGATCATGATGGAGACGCCCGACGGGGATTACCAGGCCTTCAAGGCCAACGACGGCACCTATGTGCGCAAGCATTTCTTTGGTCGTGATCCGCGCACGTTAGAAATGGTGGCTCACATGAGCGACAACGACATCTGGAATTTGCGTCGTGGCGGTCACGACCCGCAAAAAGTCTATGCTGCCTACCATGCCGCCGTGAACCACAAAGGCCAGCCGACTGTGCTGTTGATCAAAACCGTCAAGGGCTTTGGCATGGGCAAGGCCGGTGAGGGTAAGAACACAGTGCACCAGACCAAGAAGTTGACCGATGACGATATCCGCACCTTCAGGGATCGTTTTAACATCCCCATTCCCGACAGCGAACTCGACAAATTGCCTTTTTACAAGCCGGCTGACGACACCCCTGAAATCCGTTATCTGCATGAACAGCGTCAAGCCTTGGGTGGCTACCTGCCCAAGCGCCGAACCAAGGCCGATGAGCAGTTCACCGTGCCTTCTTTGGACACATTCAAGTCGGTCCTCGAACCCACGGCCGAAGGGCGTGAGATTTCCACCACCCAAGCCTATGTTCGCTTTTTGACCCAGTTGCTGCGCGACAAGGCTTTAGGTCCGCGCATCGTGCCCATTTTGGTCGACGAGGCCCGCACCTTTGGCATGGAGGGGTTGTTCCGGCAAGTGGGCATCTACAACCCCTTGGGTCAACAATACACGCCGGTCGACAAAGACCAGGTCATGTATTACAAGGAAGACAAAGCCGGTCAGATTTTGCAAGAGGGCATCAACGAAGCCGGTGGCATGGCCAGTTGGATCGCCGCCGCCACCAGCTACAGCACCAGCAACCGCATCATGGTGCCGTTCTATGTGTACTACTCGATGTTTGGTTTTCAACGCATCGGTGACCTCGCTTGGGCCGCTGGCGATATGCAGGCGCGTGGCTTCTTGCTGGGCGGCACTTCGGGGCGCACCACGCTCAATGGCGAAGGCTTGCAACACGAGGACGGACACAGCCACATTTTGGCCGGCACCATCCCCAACTGCATCAGCTATGACCCCACTTTCGCCCATGAAGTGGGGGTGATCTTGCACCATGGCCTCAAACGCATGGTCGAAAAGCAAGATAACGTCTACTACTACTTGACCTTGCTGAATGAAAACTACTCCATGCCGGGATTGATTCCCGGCACCGAGGAACAGATCATCAAAGGCATGTATCTGTGCAAGCCTGGCCCCAAGGGCAAGGGCAAAGATTTGCGGGTTCAATTGCTTGGCTCGGGTACGATCCTCAGAGAAGCCATTGCCGCGCAAGCGCTGTTGGCCACCGACTGGGGCATAGCCTCAGACGTTTGGAGTTGCCCCAGCTTCAACGAATTGGCGCGAGACGGTCAAAATGCCGAGCGCCACAATCTGCTCAACCCGACCGCGACGCCACAAATTCCCTTCGTGGCACAACAGCTTCAAGGGCACGATGGGCCGGTGGTGGCCTCAACCGACTACATGAAGAATTACGCCGAGCAGATCCGACCTTTCATTGCCCGCGATCGGATCTTCAAGGTGCTGGGGACCGACGGTTTTGGCCGCTCGGATTTCCGCAGTAAATTGCGCGAACACTTTGAGGTCAATCGCCATTACATTGTGCTGGCTTCGCTCAAGGCGCTGGCCGAGCAGGGCAGCTTGCCTCTGGCCAAAGTGTCCGAAGCGATCGCCAAGTACGGCATCAAGACCGACAAGGTCAACCCCTTGTACGCCTGAACCGGAGAACAACATGACATTGATTGAAATCAAAGTTCCCGATATCGGCGACTTCAAGGATGTGGCGGTGATCGAGTTGTTGGTGAAGCCGGGTGATGCCGTCGCGGCCGAACAATCGCTGATCACGGTCGAGTCCGACAAGGCTTCGATGGAGATCCCTTCATCGCACGCTGGTATTTTGAAAGAGTTGAAAGTGACCCTGGGTGACAAGGTCAATGAAGGCTCCTTGTTGGCGGTTTTGGAAGTGGTTGGCGAGACTCCGGCGGCTGCCCCCCCCGCTGCAGCTTCTCCGGTGGTTTCTGCTGCGTCCAATTCGACCCCGGCCCCGGCTGTCGCACCTGCGCCTGCAGTCCCCGCACCCGCAGTCATCGCTGCGCCCCTTGCTGCGCATCAACCAGGCACTCAAAGCCCTTTGGGTCTGCCTCACGCTTCACCGGCCATCCGTAAACTGGCGCGTGAATTCGGTGTGCCGCTGGCCGAGGTCAAAGGCAGCGGTCCCAAAGGCCGCATCACCCAGCAAGACATCCAGAATTTCACCCGTGGGGTGATGAGCGGTGATCTGAGCACTCAGGCACAGCAGGCCAAAGCCCCGAGTGCAGCAGGCTCGGGCGTGGTTTTGGATTTGTTGCCTTGGCCCAAGGTCGACTTCGCCAAGTTTGGCCCCATCGAAACCCAGCCCCTGTCGCGGATCAAGAAGATTTCCTCGCAAAATCTGGCCCGCAACTGGGTCATGATTCCGGCCGTCACTTACCATGAAAACGCTGACATCACCGATTTGGAAGCCCTGCGTGTTCAGTTGAACAAGGAAAACGAAAAAGAGGGCATCAAGCTCACCATGTTGGCCTTCATCATCAAGGCCAGCGTCAAAGCCTTGCAAAAATTCCCCGAGTTCAATGCCTCGCTCGACGGCGATAACCTGGTGTTGAAGAAATATGTCCATATCGCTTTCGCCGCCGACACACCGACCGGTTTGGTCGTGCCGGTGATCAAGAACGCCGATCAGAAATCGGTGTTTGAAATCGCCGCCGAGACCGGCGCTTTGGCCAAAAAAGCCCGCGATGGCAAACTGGGCCCGGCCGATATGCAAGGCGCATGCTTTACCATTTCCAGCCTGGGGGGCATAGGGGGAACCAGCTTCTCACCCATCGTCAACGCGCCGGAAGTCGCGATTCTGGGCGTGAGCAAGAGCGCCATGCAACCGGTGTGGGACGGCAAGCAGTTCGTCCCTCGTTTGATCATGCCCCTGTCACTCAGCGCCGATCACCGTGTGATCGACGGCGCAGCAGCCACCCGCTTCGCGGCTTATCTGTCGCAGCTGTTGGCCGATTTCCGGAGGGTCGCACTGTGAGTCTGATTGATATCCTGGTTCCCGATATAGGCGACTTCAAAGACGTTGCCGTGATCGAAGTCTTGGTCAAGCCCGGCGATACTGTGGCGGCCGAACAGTCGCTGATTACCGTCGAGTCCGAAAAGGCCTCGATGGAAATTCCATCGTCCCATGCCGGGGTGGTGAAAGAACTCAAAGTGGCCCTGGGCGACAAGGTCAATCAAGGCTCGGTGTTGTTGTCCCTGGAAGTGCAGGGCGTCAGTGCCAGTTCGCCTGCACCTGCAGCCGTTTCTGCTGCGGTGAATACAGACGCGCCTGCAAACACTGTGGTGCCCGTCCCCGCCCCGACACCATCGAGCTATGGCGGAACCAGTGATCTGGAATGTGATGTGCTGGTGTTGGGTGGTGGTCCTGGCGGCTATTCCGCAGCGTTTCGTGCCGCTGACCTGGGCTTGACGGTGGTCTTGGTCGAGCGCTATGCCACCTTGGGTGGGGTATGCCTGAACGTCGGCTGTATTCCGTCCAAGGCCCTTTTGCATGTGGCCGCTGTCATGGATGAGGTCACCCATTTGGGTGATCTCGGCATTTCATTTGGCGCGCCCAAGGTCAATATCGATCAACTGCGCGGCCACAAAGACAAAGTCATTTCCAAGCTGACTGGCGGTTTGGCTGCCATGGCCAAGATGCGCAAAGTCACCGTCCTGCGTGGCCTGGGACAGTTTGTCGGTAGCCACCACCTGCGGGTCGATGCAACCAGCGGCAGCGGCCAAGAGAAGACTGGTACGCACCAAGTCGTGTCCTTTAAACGAGCCATCATTGCCGCTGGCAGCCAAGCCGTGCGTTTGCCCTTCATGCCCAATGACCCTCGCGTGGTTGCCAGCACAGGCGCATTGGGTTTGGCTTCGGTACCGAAAAAGATGTTGATTGTCGGTGGCGGCATCATCGGGCTGGAGATGGGCACGGTCTACAGCACTCTGGGCGCGCGTTTGGATGTGGTCGAGATGCTCGACGGCCTGATGCAAGGGGCCGACCGCGATCTGGTCAAGGTGTGGGAGAAGATGAACAAACATCGCTTTGACCGCATCATGCTCAACACCAAAACGGTGGCAGCATCGGCGACGCCCGAGGGCATCAAAGTCGAATTTGAAGGTTTGGATGGGGCCCGAACCGAACAGGTCTATGACCTGGTATTGCAAGCAGTCGGGCGCACACCCAATGGCAAGAAACTGGGTGCCGAACAGGCCGGTTTAGTTGTCACCGATCGCGGCTTCATTGAAGTCGATCTGCAAATGCGCACCCACGTGCCGCACATCTTCGCCATTGGCGACATCGTGGGGCAACCGATGTTGGCGCACAAAGCTGTTCACGAGGCCCATGTTGCAGCCGAGGTCATCGCCGGTGAATTGCTGGGTCTGCCAGAACTGGCCAAGTGCGCCTTCGATGCACGGGTGATCCCTAGCGTCGCCTATACCGATCCCGAAGTGGCTTGGGTGGGGCTGACCGAGGATCAGGCCAAAGCGCAGGGCATCAAGGTCAAGAAGGGCCTGTTCCCCTGGAGCGCATCTGGACGTGCCATCGCCAATGGTCGTGATGAGGGCTTCACCAAACTGTTGTTTGACGACAGCCCCGAAGCCCACGGCCATGGTCGCATTTTGGGCGGGGGCATCGTGGGAACCCATGCCGGTGACATGATTGGCGAAATCGCCTTGGCCATTGAAATGGGCGCGGACGCCGTGGACATAGGCAAAACCATCCACCCGCACCCTACGCTGGGAGAGAGCATCGGCATGGCGGCTGAAGTCGCGCACGGCAGTTGCGCTGATTTGCCGCCCTCGAAGCGTTAAGATTGGCAGTTGGCCAGGGTGTGTGCCCTGGCTGGACCTGATCTGATAGGAATCCATATGTTTCGAGCCCTCTTGCTGCAAAAAAACGAATCCTTCCAGGCCTCATTGGCGTCGCTGGATGAATCTGCCTTGCCGGCGGGTGATGTCACACTGGACGTGGCTTATTCCACGCTCAATTTCAAAGACGGCTTAGCCATTTGCAACAAAAGTCCGGTCGTCCGGCAATGGCCCATGGTGGCTGGCATCGATGGCGCCGGTACGGTCACCGAATCCTCGCACCCGATGTGGAAAGTCGGCGACCAAGTGGTCTTGAATGGTTGGGGAGTGGGCGAAACGCATTGGGGCTGTTTGGCTGAAAAAGCCCGATTGAAAGGCGATTGGTTGGTTCGTTTGCCTGCAACCTTTACCTTGCGCCAGGCCATGGCCATTGGAACCGCCGGCTATACCGCCATGTTGTGCGTCATGGCCCTTGAACGACATGGCGTGCAGGCCGGTCAAGGCGATGTTTTGGTCACCGGTGCCAGCGGTGGGGTCGGCAGCGTGGCAGTGGCCTTGCTCTCGGCCCTGGGGCACCGGGTGGTGGCCAGCACCGGCAAAGCGGCCGAGCACGACTACCTGAAGCGTCTGGGTGCGGCCGAGGTAATCGACCGTGCCAGCTTGTCCGAACCGGGCAAGCTCTTCCAAAAAGAGCGTTGGACAGCGGTGGTCGACAGTGTAGGCTCGCAGACGCTGGCCAATTCCTTGGCTCAAACCCGTTATGGCGGCGCAGTGGCCGCCTGTGGTTTGGCCCAAGGCATGGATTTGCCCACCACGGTCATGCCATTCATTTTGCGCAATGTGGCTTTGCTGGGTGTCGACTCGGTGATGGCGCCGTTGGCCTTGCGTCAACAAGCTTGGGATCGTCTGGCTCGTGATCTGAAGGTGAATTTGCTCGAAGAGATGATCGACGAGATCGGTTTGGATCAGGCCCAGGTGAAAGCGGCCGATTTGATGGCCGGTCGAGTTCGTGGGCGGGTCGTTGTCAAAATCTAAAGGCGAGTATGTTGCTTGAAGTCGAAGACTCCCAGTTGGTGCTGCTGGATTACCAAGAACGCTTGTTGCCTGCGCTCGCTGATGGAATGGGTGTGATGCAGCAAGCCATGAAACTGGCGCAAGCAGCTCGTCTTCTGCGCGTGCCCATTTGGGGAACCGAGCACAATGCCCAAGGTTTAGGACCTTTGGTGGGGCCACTCAAGGCCATGTGTCCGATGGTTTTGTCCAAAACCAGTTTCAGCGCGGTATCGGCCGGCTTGCTCGATTTGTTGCGACCTGCCGCCCCTGCACCGCGTGGAGGCAATGCCCGCAGCTTGCCCAAACACTTACAGAAACCAGCCGCCGGATCCGAAGTTCGCTCGAGCATCGTGGTGGCTGGTTGCGAAGCCCATGTGTGTTTGCTGCAAACAGCGCTCGAACTGCTGGAGCTAGAAGTCGATGTTTGGGTGGTGACCGATGCCTGCGCCAGCCGCAGCGAGCGGGATCGAGATGCCGCATTTGACCGATTGGCTGGCGCCGGGGCCGAATTGTTGACCACCGAAATGGTGCTGTTTGAATGGTTGCGCGATTGCGAGCACCCGGCCTTCAAAAACCTGCTGGCGCTGATCCGTTGAGCCACCGGGGCAGCACGCCACCGACCTGCGTCAGCCTGTCGCAAGCACGACTGTCGATGATTCGCACCAAGCCATCAACCGACAGGAGTCTGCGCCATGGGTGCATTTGACGATTTTCATCGCCGCTCGATTCAAGACCGCGAGGCCTTTTGGTCTGAACAATCCCAACTGATTGAGTGGAAGCAGCCCCCTCAACAGGTCTGCGACTACAGCAATCCGCCGTTTGCCAAATGGTTTGTGGGTGGTACCCACCAATTTGTGCCACAACGCGGTGGATCGGCACTTGAGCGACCGAGCCCAACAAAACGCGCTGATCTTTGTCTCGACCGAAACCGATCAAGAGGTCGTCTACACCTTTGCCCAATTGCACGCCGAAGTCCAGCGCATGGCAGCCATTTTGTTGGATCTGGGCGTCAAAAAAGGCGATCGGGTGCTGATTTACATGCCGATGATTTCCGAGGCTTGCTTTGCCATGCTGGCTTGTGCGCGCATTGGCGCCATCCATTCGGTGGTTTTTGGTGGCTTTGCATCGCACTCTTTGGCCACCCGCATCGATGACGCCACGCCCCACGCCATCATCAGTGCGGATGCCGGTTCTCGCGGCGGCAAGGGCGTGGTGCCCTATAAACCTTTGCTCGACGAGGCGATTTCGTTGGCCCACCACAAGCCTGCGGCGGTGCTCATGGTTGATCGCAAGTTGGCGGATGATGTCCCCGTGGCGGGCCGTGACCACGACTACGCCACCCTGCGTGCCAAGCACTTGAACACCCAGGTGCCTTGCGAGTGGGTTGAATCAACCCACCCCAGTTACACCCTTTACACATCGGGCACCACCGGCAAGCCCAAAGGCGTGCATCGGGATACCGGCGGTTATGCCGTTGCATTGGCCGCCAGCATGAAGCACATTTATGGCGGCAACCCCGGTGAGACTTTCTTTTCGACCAGTGACATCGGTTGGGTCGTCGGCCACCTGGTTGTTTGCAGACAGTTTGGGGCGATGACCAGCGTTTTGTCAAAACCTACTGGTCCAGCGTTCCCGGTCAAATGGTCTACAGCACATTCGACTGGGCCATCCGAGACGAAGATGGGTACTATTTCATCTTGGGCCGCACCGATGATGTCATTAACGTGGCTGGCCACCGCTTGGGTGCTCGCGAGATCGAAGAGAGCATCTCCAGTCACCCGAACGTCGCAGAAGTGGCCGTTGTGGGCGTGGCCGACCCACTCAAAGGACAGGTGGTCATGGCGTTTGCCATCGCCAAAGACACCAGTGGCTTGACCGACCCCGCTGCCCGCTTGAAACTGGAGGGGCAGGTGATGAAACTGGTCGACAGCCAGCTGGGCGCTGTTGCCCGACCCGGACGCGTGTTTTTTGTCACCGCCTTGCCCAAAACACGCAGCGGCAAACTGCTGCGCCGAGCCATCCAGGCAGTATGCGAAAAACGCGACGCTGGAGACCTGACCACCATGGAAGACCCGGCGGCTCTGCAACAAATCCTGGACCCGTTGGGTCGTCGCTTTGTACTTTCAGATACAGAAGAGGTTCATCCTGAAAGGTCAGGGTAAATTCGCCAACGGGTTAAAACCGAACCTGCTGTTAAAGGCTGACGCATCATAAAGCTCTGCGTTCAAACAATCATAGGGGCAATCGTTGGATTCGACGATCTGCCATCTATTTGCGATCTGTACCACGCCAAACACTTTTCCGTTGCCATCAACGGGAATCACCCAGCCATCGGCAGAACCGGGGTAACTTGTGCCACCGACAAAGGTCTTGATAAACGACAACGGGTCAAAACGGTATTTTTCTCTAAATTCTGGAAGATAGTCTGGAATAGGGTTGGTGAAAACAGTTATGTCCCAGCAACCTAACCAGCGCTCGTCCGTGGCGGTGGAGACGCAATCGTTGGATACGATATAACGCCACTGCCCATCGATCTTTGCCACCCCTTGCCACACGGGATTGGCGCTGATGTCGGTAAACATCCAGCCTTGGTAAGTTGGTTCAAAGAAATTGCCCCACCCAAACTTCTGGGGCTCCCATTTGGGAATTTGAAAAGTGACCGCTGCAACTGCTGGCAGACTCGGATCGGTACCGCTGCCGAGGGCGGACACAGTCAAATGTGGGGTGACAGCAGCTCCCGCCAGCGGGCTCGAACCACCTCCACCGCAGGCTTGAAGCAACACTGTTGTCGTTAAAATCAAAAGTACTTTTTTCATGAGATTCTCCTGTAGAACCAATTTTCGAAATCCACTGCCCGAACAACTTGTCAAACCCATAACATAACGGGGCCACTGCAAGGTGCGGGCTGTTTGAAGGCCAGGGAAATAACCACAGCCGACTCCAAACTTCTTCCAATAAGTTCTGATTTCTTGATTGTAATATGAAAATATTAATTTATACAGTAATATTTTTTATTTTTTTATGTTTAAAGGGTAAAGTTATCCTGTTCTAATGGTATACAGTGGCCAATGAGACCGGTGCTTGACCGGCCCCGTTGCCCGCTTGAAACTGGAGGGTCAGGTCATGACACTGAGCACCTGTGACCTGACCACCATGGAAGACCCGGCGGCTCTGCAACAAATCCTGGACCCGTTGGGTCGTCGCTTTGTACTTTCAGATACAGAAGAGGTTCATCCTGAAAGGTCAGGGTAAATTCGCCAACGGGTTAAAACCGAACCTGCTGTTAAAGGCTGACGCATCATAAAGCTCTGCGTTCAAACAATCATAGGGGCAATCGTTGGATTCGACGATCTGCCATCTATTTGCGATCTGTACCACGCCAAACACTTTTCCGTTGCCATCAACGGGAATCACCCAGCCATCGGCAGAACCGGGGTAACTTGTGCCACCGACAAAGGTCTTGATAAACGACAACGGGTCAAAACGGTATTTTTCTCTAAATTCTGGAAGATAGTCTGGAATAGGGTTGGTGAAAACAGTTATGTCCCAGCAACCTAACCAGCGCTCGTCCGTGGCGGTGGAGACGCAATCGTTGGATACGATATAACGCCACTGCCCATCGATCTTTGCCACCCCTTGCCACACGGGATTGGCGCTGATGTCGGTAAACATCCAGCCTTGGTAAGTTGGTTCAAAGAAATTGCCCCACCCAAACTTCTGGGGCTCCCATTTGGGAATTTGAAAAGTGACCGCTGCAACTGCTGGCAGACTCGGATCGGTACCGCTGCCGAGGGCGGACACAGTCAAATGTGGGGTGACAGCAGCTCCCGCCAGCGGGCTCGAACCACCTCCACCGCAGGCTTGAAGCAACACTGTTGTCGTTAAAATCAAAAGTACTTTTTTCATGAGATTCTCCTGTAGAACCAATTTTCGAAATCCACTGCCCGAACAACTTGTCAAACCCATAACATAACGGGGCCACTGCAAGGTGCGGGTTGTTTGAGGGCCAGTGAAATGACCACGGCTGAATCCAATCTCCTTTCATCTGGTTGTCATTGGCAAATACTAATCCCAAAAAATTAATTTGTAAAATTTAATTGTTATTATATTATTAATACAATAGTTCGCGCATGACTCATCCAATCTGAACAATTCAGATCAAGGGTGGCTCTGAGCAAACTGTCAGGCCTTGGTTGGCTGATCAAACCAACCACACGCACCCAGTGGCTCAAAAAAATCACGGTCAGTGATCCGTCGGCCTATTGGTGGCACAATGACTGATTGACATCAGGCCCTTCCCAGCCACAGTCGCATCCGCCAACCGGTTCAGCCGTGTCGCGGAAGGTTTTTTCAACCCACCCAAGCATCCCTGAAGGGGATTGCAGGAGAGCGAAACATGAGTGCTCAGTCGATCTACAAGGCTTACTCGGCGAATACCTATCTCTTTGGGGGCAATGCGCCCTACGTCGAAGAGATGTACGAAAACTATTTGGCCAACCCGGGCAGCGTGCCTGACACCTGGCGTCAGTACTTCGATGCCCTTCAACACGTGCCTGCCGTCGACGGCAGCAACACGCGCGATGTGCCCCACATGCCGGTGATCAACGCCTTTGCCGAGCGCGCCAAACAAGGTGGCACCAAGGTGGTGATGGCCAATGCCGATGTCGAAATGGGCCGCAAGCGCACCGCCGTGCAGCAGCTGATCGCCGCCTACCGCAACGTCGGCCAGCGTTGGGCCGATTTGGACCCCCTGCAGCGCACCGAGCGCCCCAACATTCCGGAACTCGATCCTTCTTTTTATGGCTTTACCGACGCCGATCAGGAAACCGTGTTCGACACCAGCAACACCTTCTTCGGCAAAGACCGCATGTCTTTGCGCGAATTGATGAATGCCTTGCGAGAGACTTACTGCGGCACTCTGGGTCCTGAATACATGTACATCACCGACATGGCGCAAAAGCGCTGGTGGCAGCAAAAGTTGGAGAGCATTCGCAGCAAACCCAATTTCACCGCCGAGAAGAAAAAACACATCCTCGATCGCCTGACAGCGGCCGAGGGTCTCGAGCGCTATTTGCACACCAAATACGTGGGCCAAAAGCGCTTCTCGCTAGAAGGTGGAGAAAGCTTTATTGCCTCGATGGATGAATTGATCCAGCGCGCCGGCGAGCAGGGCGTGCAAGAAATCGTGATTGGCATGGCCCACCGTGGTCGATTGAATGTGCTGGTCAACACATTGGGCAAAATGCCCAAAGATTTGTTTGCCGAGTTCGACCACACCGCCCCTGAAGAACTGACCGCCGGTGACGTCAAATACCACCAAGGATTCAGTTCTGATGTGTCCACCCCTGGCGGCCCAGTGCACTTGTCGCTGGCTTTTAACCCTTCGCACCTGGAGATCGTCAATCCGGTGGTGGAGGGCTCGGTGCGTGCTCGCATGGACCGCCGTGATGATCCCAAAGGCAAACAGGTGTTGCCGGTGTTGGTGCATGGTGATGCCGCTGTCGGTGGCCAGGGCGTGAATCAGGAAACCCTGTGTCTGGCCCAAACCCGTGGGTACTCGACCGGGGGCACCGTCCACATCATCATCAACAACCAAATTGGTTTCACCACATCGGATCCGCGCGACCTGCGCTCGTCGGCTTTTTGTACCGACATCTTCAAGATGGTTGAAGCCCCGGTATTGCATGTCAACGGCGACGACCCCGAAGCCGTGGTGTTGGCCAGTCAATTGGCCCTCGAGTTCCGCCAGACCTTTGGTCAAGACGTCGTGGTCGACATCACCTGCTTTCGCAAGCTGGGTCACAACGAGCAAGACACCCCCAGCCTGACCCAGCCTCTGATGTACAAAAAAATCACATCACACCCAGGCACCCGTAAGCTGTATGGCGAAAAACTCGCGGCGCAAGGCATTTTGGGCGACTCCGGCCCCGATGACATGGTCAAGTCGTACCGCGCCGCCATGGATGCCGGCAAGCACACTGTTGATCCGGTGCTCACCAACTTCAAAAGCAAGTACGCCGTCGATTGGGCGCCGTTCCTGGGCAAAAAGTGGACCGACGCCTGTGACACTGCACTGCCCATGTCTGAATGGAAACGCCTGGCCGATAAAGTCACGACCTTGCCTGCCAACATCACCCCGCATCAGTTGGTGAAAAAAGTGTACGACGACCGCGCCGCCATGGGCCGTGGCGATATCAACGTCGACTGGGGCATGGGTGAGCACATGGCCTTTGCTTCCTTGGTGGCCAGTGGCTATCCGATTCGTCTGTCGGGAGAGGACAGTGGCCGTGGCACCTTCACTCACCGGCATGCCGTCATTCACGACCAAAACCGAGAAAAGTGGGACACTGGCACCTACATTCCGTTGCAAAATGTCGCCGACAATCAGGCACCTTTCGTGGTCATCGACTCGATTTTGTCCGAAGAGGCCGTTTTGGCCTACGAATACGGCTATGCATCGAACGACCCCAACACACTGGTGATCTGGGAGGCTCAGTTCGGCGACTTCGCCAACGGTGCCCAGGTGGTTATCGACCAATTCATTGCTTCGGGCGAGGTCAAATGGGGTCGGGTCAATGGCATCAACTTGATGTTGCCTCACGGCTATGAAGGGCAGGGCCCCGAACACAGCTCGGCCCGTGTCGAGCGCTTCATGCAATTGGCCGCTGACACCAATATGCAGATCGTGCAGCCCACCACGGCCAGCCAGATCTTCCATGTCTTGCGTCGCCAGATGTTGCGCAGCTTGCGCAAACCCTTGATCATCTTCACGCCGAAGTCTTTGCTGCGCAATAAAGACGCCACCTCGCCAGTGAGCGAATTTGTGCGCGGCAGCTTCCAGACCGTGATTGCCGAGAACCACGAAACCGTCATCAAGAAGGCCGACAAAGTCAAGCGCGTGCTGGTTTGCTCGGGCAAGGTGTACTACGACCTGGCCAAGAAACGCGAAGAGAAAGGGCAAGACGATGTTGCCATTTTGCGCATTGAACAGATCTACCCCTTCCCGCACAAGGCTTTTGCCGCCGAGCTCAAAAAGTACCCCAATGCCACCGAATTGGTGTGGTGCCAGGACGAGCCGCAAAACCAGGGTGCTTGGTTCTTCATCCAGCACAATATCCACGAGAACATGCTCGAGGGTCAAAAGCTGGGCTATGCAGGTCGTGCCGCATCGGCTTCTCCGGCCGTGGGTTATTCACACTTGCACCAGGAGCAGCAAAAGGCGCTGGTTGAAGCGGCTTACGGCAAGCTCAAGGGGTTCATCCTCACCAAATAAACAGGGCCGACATGCGCCGTCACCGGTCGGAGTCGGGTCCTGGGCCCGCCGACCCAAAGGTTCTGCGCAGCCTGCCCACCCCATTACCCATCTTTCAATCAATCTTCAACGAGAACATCATGGCAATCGCAGAAGTCAAAGTTCCCCAATTGTCCGAATCGGTGGCTGAAGCCACCCTGTTGCAGTGGAAAAAGAAAGCCGGCGAGGCTGTCGCCGCCGATGAAATACTGATCGAGATCGAGACCGACAAGGTCGTGCTCGAAGTGCCCGCTCCGGCCGCTGGCGTGCTGGCTGAAATCGTGGTGGCCGATGGTGGTACCGTGGTCAGCGACCAACTGATCGCCAAAATCGATACCGATGTTAAATCGGCCGCAGCACCGGCTTCCGCTGCACCTGCAACTGCAGTCACAACCGTTGCCGCTCCGACCGTGGCTGCGGCTTCACCGGCGTCTGCTTCCAAGGCCGGCGTGGCCATGCCCGCCGCAGCCAAGCTGATGGCCGACAACCAACTGGCTGCAGGCTCTGTCGCCGGCACCGGCAAAGATGGCCGCGTGACCAAAGGCGACGTGCTGGCCGCCGTAGCGGGGGGTGCCGCTGCGGCGCCTGTCGCCGCCATTCCCACGGGCGTACCCACCCGGGCGTTACCGCAGGTCAGCGCACCGGGTCTGGACCTGGGCGAGCGCCCCGAGCAACGCGTGCCCATGAGCCGCCTGCGCGCGCGCGTGGCCGAGCGTTTGCTGCAGTCGCAAACCACCAACGCCATCCTGACCACTTTCAACGAAGTCAACATGGCACCGGTCATGGAAATGCGCAAGCGTTTCCAGGACAAGTTTGAAAAAGAGCATGGCGTCAAACTGGGCTTCATGAGCTTTTTCGTCAAAGCCGCCGTGCACGCCCTGAAAAAGTACCCGATCCTGAATGCGTCGGTCGACGGCAATGACATTGTCTACCACGGCTACTTTGACATCGGCATTGCAGTTGGTTCACCCCGTGGTTTGGTGGTTCCTATTTTGCGCAACGCCGATCAAATGAGTTTTGCTGACGTTGAGAAAAAGATTGCCGAGTTTGGCGTCAAGACTCGCGATGGCAAACTGGGTATTGAAGAGATGACTGGTGGCACCTTCTCGATTTCCAACGGTGGCGTGTTCGGCTCGATGCTCTCGACCCCCATCATCAACCCGCCGCAATCGGCGATTCTGGGTGTGCACGCCACGAAAGACCGCGCCGTCGTTGAAAACGGCCAAGTGGTGGTTCGCCCCATCAATTATCTGGCCATGTCTTACGACCACCGAATCATCGACGGTCGCGAAGCCGTGCTGGGCCTGGTGGCCATGAAAGAGGCGCTCGAAGATCCTTCGCGCCTGTTGTTTGACATCTGAAGCGAGACACCATGAGCCAACAATATGACGTCATCGTGATTGGCGCTGGCCCTGGCGGTTACATTGCCGCCATCCGCGCCGCCCAACTGGGCCAAAACGTGGCCTGTATCGACGAATGGAAGAGCGCCAGCGGAGGTCCGGCCCCGGGTGGTACGTGCACCAATGTCGGTTGCATCCCCTCGAAGGCGCTATTGCAATCCTCTGAGCACTTCGAGCATGCCAATCACCATTTTGCAGACCACGGCATCCGTGTCAAGGATGTGCAAATCGACGTGGCCCAAATGGTCGCCCGCAAGGACCAGGTGGTGAAACAAAACAACGACGGTATCCTTTACTTGTTCAAAAAGAACAAGGTGTCGTTCTTCCATGGCCGAGGGTCTTTTCTGGCCAAAACCGATGCCGGTTTTCAAGTTCAAGTCAGTGGCAAGGACACCCAGGTGCTCACAGCCAAGCAGGTCATCGTTGCAACGGGTTCCAGCGCCCGCGCATGGCCTGGTGTGCCTTTTGATGAAGACAAGGTGCTGTCGAACGACGGTGCCTTGCGCATCGGCGCCGTGCCCAAGAGGTTGGCGGTGATCGGTTCGGGGGTGATTGGCTTGGAGATGGGGTCCGTGTGGCGCCGTCTAGGGGCCGAAGTCACCATTCTGGAGGGCTTGCCCACCTTCTTGGGTGCGGCCGATGAGCAAATCGCCAAGGAAGCCAAAAAGGCGTTTGACAAGCGGGGACTGAAGATCGAACTGGGCATCAAAGTCGGTGAGATCAAGTCCCACAAAAAAGGAGTGTCAATCGCCTACACCAATGCCAAGGGCGAGACCCGGACGCTGGATGCCGACAAAATCATCGTCTCGATTGGTCGCGTGCCCAACACCGCAGGACTGAATCCTGAGGCCGTAGGCTTGCAGCTGGACGAGCGCGGTGCCATCGTGGTCGACAGCGACTGTCGCACCAATGTCCCCGGTGTTTGGGCGGTGGGGGATGTGGTGCGTGGCCCCATGCTGGCCCACAAAGCAGAGGAAGAGGGCGTGGCGGTCGCTGAACGCATGGCCGGTCAGCACGGTCATGTCAACTTCATCACCATCCCTTGGGTCATCTACACTAGCCCGGAAATCGCCTGGGTGGGGCGTACCGAGCAACAATTGAAGACCGATGGCGTGGCCTACAAAGCGGGCACATTTCCTTTTCTGGCCAATGGTCGTGCCCGCGCCTTGGGCGACACCACCGGCATGGTCAAGTTTCTGGCCGATGCGCAAACCGATGAAATTCTGGGCGTCCACATCGTCGGGCCCATGGCCAGCGAGTTGATCGCAGAGGCCGTCGTGGCCATGGAGTTCAAGGCCAGCGCAGAAGACATCGCCCGCATTTGTCATGCTCACCCCTCCTTGTCCGAGGCCACCAAAGAGGCGGCCTTGGCTGTGGATAAACGCACGCTGAATTTCTGAGGCGACTGCACAGGCCCCTGACACTCGGACCCCCGGGTGGAGGGGTTTTGTTCATGTGCACCTTCAAATCTCCGGGCTCTGCTGCACAATCAGTCTCATGCCAAGGCCATTTCCTGTGCAGACGCCCGCCAAAGGCACAGGCCGCCAGGATCTGGCCATGATTTTTCAGGGATGTTGTGAATGTCTGTCACCGAGACCTATCAAAATGAATTGACAGCGCGAGGGTTCAGCAGCGACCCCGCCCAATTGGCCGCGGTGGCGGCCCTTGAGCGCTGTGCACAGGATTGGTCCGCTTATAAAAACAAGCGCGCCAATCGCCTGAAGAAAATGATCAACCATCCGGACATCCCCAAAGGGGTTTACATGTACGGCGGAGTGGGGCGTGGCAAAAGTTTTCTGATGGACTGTTTTTATACCGCCGCACCCATCGTTCGCAAAACGCGCTTGCACTTCCATGAGTTCATGCGCGAGGTGCATCGTGAATTGCGTGCTTTGCAAGGTACAGTGAATCCGCTGGACGTGTTGGGTGAGAACATTGCCAAACGCTACAAGCTGATCTGTTTTGACGAGTTTCACGTGGCTGACATCACTGACGCCATGATCTTGCATCGGCTGCTGGATTCGCTGTTCAAGCACGGGGTCGGTTTCGTGACCACATCCAACTTCAAGCCCGATGACCTTTATCCAGGGGGATTACACCGAGACCGCATTTTGCCCGCGATCGATTTGCTGAAACAACAACTCGAGGTCGTCAACGTCGATCACGGTGTCGATTATCGTCATCGCACCCTGGAGTCAGCCGATCTGTATCACACCCATTGGGGTGAACAGGCCAATGCAGCCATGACCGACACCTTCAACCGCTTGGCCGAGTGCGCCGATCAAGACCCCAGCTTGCACATCGAGTCGAGGGTCATCCAGGCGCGCCGACGTGCCGGTGGTTTGGTCTGGTTCGACTTCAAAACGCTTTGCGGCGGGCCTCGCTCACAAAACGATTACCTCGAAATTGCCAGCCAATTTCACACCGTTTTTCTGAGTGATGTGCCTCACATGCCGGTGCGCATGGCCTCTGAGGCCCGCCGTTTTACCTGGTTGGTCGATGTGCTCTATGACCGCAGGGTGAAACTGGTCATGTCCGCCGAATGCGAGCCCGAGACGTTGTACACCGAAGGCCCCTTGGCGCATGAATTCCCGCGCACCGTGTCGCGCTTGCAGGAAATGCAATCGACCGAGTTCCTCATGCTCGAGCGTCGCACCGTCGACACCACTCTGACATGAAGTCATGGCGAGCTTTGGCTTGGGGTGCGACCTGGCTCGCTGCGGGGCTTGGACAGCAGGCCTTGGCCCAAGACAGCGATGAGCTTTTGAAGATCCGATCAAGCATGGAGCAAATCGAAGATGTCCATGCCCAACAACTGCGGGCGTGTCATCAAAAGCTCAATGTAACGTCTTGCCGTCAGGCGGTTCTGGCCTCGCGCGTCGAAGCCCTGCGTCCGCTGATTGAGCGCGAGCGTGATCTCCAAACCCTGGCGCGCAAACAGAAGGCCGATGCCCGGCGCTCCCAAATTGAATCGCGTCGCACCCTACAGGGTGTGGGCACCGAGGAAGACTCCTCTGAGCCCCCGGCCTCATCGGGTGTCATGCCTTCGAGGCAGCCATGACGGGGATGACCGGTTTGGAGGCCATGGTGCGGGCTGTGTTCGAGCCCGACGGCATGCTGTCGGGCGCTGACCCACACTACAAGCCGAGAGCCGGACAAATTGAGATGGCATTGGCTATTTGCGAGGCTTTGCAACACAAGCAAGCGCTGGTGGTCGAAGCGGGCACCGGCGTGGGCAAGACCTTTGCCTACCTCGTCCCTGCATTGCTCAGCGGTCAACGGGTGCTGGTATCGACAGCGACCAAAACCTTGCAAGACCAGTTGTATGGCCGAGATTTACCGCGCTTGGTACAGACCCTGGGGATTCCTGTCCAAATTGCACTGCTCAAAGGTCGCGCCAATTACCTGTGCCTGCATCGCATGGAATTGGCGCGCAGTGAAGCGATCTTGCCTGATCGGGCCAGCGTCAGGGCCTTGGCCAAAGTGGAGAAATGGGCGCACGGCACCCGAACCGGAGATCTGGCCGAGATGCCTGGGCTGGATGAGCGCTCACCCTTGATCCCTTTCATCACCTCGAATCGGGACAACTGTTTGGGCAGCGAATGCGCTCACTTCAAAACCTGTCACCTGATGGCGGCCAGACGCCAGGCCTTGGCGGCAGAAGTGGTGGTCATCAACCATCACCTGTTCTTTGCCGATTTGTCGGTGCGTCAGTCAGGCATGGCCGAATTGCTGCCCACGGTAGATGCGGTGATCTTTGACGAAGCCCATCAACTGAATGCAACCGGCGTCAACTTCTTGGGTCAGAACCTGAGCAGCGCTCAATGGATCGATGCCGCACGCGATGTCCTTGCCGCTGGACTGACCCATGCGCGCGGCGCCTCAGACTGGTCTGCGTTAGCGGCGCTGCTGGAGAAATCTGCGCGTGATTTGCGTCTCCTTTTTCCACGCGAATCGTCCAATCGCCTGGCCTGGGTGCAAGAGGCTCCTCAAGGCGTAGATGGGATTGAATTCCGTTCAGCCTGCGAACAATGTCTGGCGGCGGCCCGTCAAGTGTCTCAAGCCATGGAGCCGGTGTTGGATAGCGCGCCGGATTTTCCACGTTTGCAAGAGCGTCTAATGGACTTGGCTTCGCTGGTTGAACGGTTTTTACAACCGGCCGCACCCGGGTTGGTTCGGTGGGCCGAGGTCAACTCGGGCGTGCGCATCATCGAATCTCCCTTGGACATCGCGGAATTGTTTCAAAAGCAGATCCTCTGGGGCCAAGCTGCGGTCGACGTGCCCCTTGATACGGGCTGGGGCATCGATCCTGATGATCAAGACACGCCGACCTCATTGCCACCGGCCAGAACCTGGATATTCACCAGTGCCACCCTGGGCAATGACGACAGCTTGAGTTGGTTCACCGAGCCTTGTGGTTTGACACAAGCCCGTGTGTTGCGTGTTCAAAGCCCCTTTGATTACAAAAAACAGGGCGTTTTGCTGGTGCCACGTGACATGGCTCCTCCGCAAGACCCTCAACATACCGAGCAAGTGGCCGAACTGGCCGAGCAGGTGGCGCGCGCCTTAGGGGGCAGAACCTTGGTCCTCACGACCACCTTGCGTGCCTTGAAGCAGATTGGTGAGCACCTGAAACAGGCCTTTGAAGGCGATGCCAGCTTGGAAGTTCTGGTGCAAGGCGAGGGCTCCAAGCGGGAACTGATGGAACGCTTCCAACAAGGGGGTGGCACTTATCAGGGGGGGCAGGCCGGATTTGTGCTGGTGGCCTCAGCCAGTTTTTGGGAGGGGTTTGATGTGCCCGGACATGCGTTGCAGGCGGTCGTGATCGACAAGTTGCCTTTCCCACCGCCTAACGATCCTCTGGTTGAAGCGCGTTCGGCCGCTTTGCAGGCCAAGGGACGTAAACCATTCATGGACTATTTCATACCCGAAGCAGCCGTGGCCTTGAAGCAAGGGGCGGGCCGATTGATACGACGCGAAACCGACAAAGGGGTACTGGTGGTCTGTGACAGCAGGCTGATACACACGGGGTATGGCAAATCGATGATGGCCGCCCTGCCTGACATGTCACGAGTGTCGGATTTGAGCCTGTTGCTGCCCGCTTTGCAGCGGCTCCGACAACTCAGGACCGATAGCGTCTGATCACCACAACTTCCACCACGGACGGGGAACTGACTTCGTCTGAATGGTGGTCGGGAAGTTGGTTAGCAACACGCGGCGCGTATCGTCACGCAGTTGAACCAGTCCCATCTTGTCGTAGCAGTCGGCCAATAATTCGAGGGCATCTTTGACCGTTGCAGTGCCCTGATAGTCTTGGATGGCCACTTGCAATCGGTTCACGGCGGCCACATAAGCACCACGTTTGTGATAGTAGCGGGCGACATTGACTTCGGATCGGGCCAGAGTGTCGACCATATAGGCCATGCGCAAACGAGCGTCTTCGCTGTATTTGGAGTCAGGAAAGCGAGTGACCAACTCTTTGAATGCTTCAAATGATTCTTTGGCGGCTTTTTGGTCTCGGTCAGACATGTCCTGTTTGGAAAACAATTCCAAGAAACCCACTTCTTCGTTGAAGTTCACCACCCCCTTGAGGTAGAGTGCGTAATCCAGTGCGGGGCTGGATGGATGAATCTTGATGTATCGATCCAGGATGGATACAGCCAGTGCAGTGTCTTTGTTTTTGTAATAAGCGTAGGCCTTTTCCAACTGGGCTTGCTGCGCCAAAGGTGTGCCTGCCGCACGACCTTCGAGTTTTTCGAAGAGTGTGGCGGCTTTCTCGAATTGGAGATTGGACATCTCCTCGCGGGCCTCGGCATAGATTTTGTCCACGCTCCAACCCGTCGTTGGATCTTTTTCAGTGGTCGCACAAGCACTCATCAGCAAGGCCAACAGAACAGCGGATAATCGATTGCGAATGAGCACGCAGCCCCCTTTTGATAGCAATTACGCCGCATTATCGGTCATCAAGAGCGATTTGGTCGAATCTGATGCGATGGAAGGTCCAGATGAGGAGATCCGCCCCTTGACGGTAGGGTTGACCTTGCACGGTGAGCGTTTGGACAAGACCCTGAGCCAGCTTTTGCCAGAGTTTTCACGCAGCCATTTGCAACAACTGATCGACCAGGGCTGCGTCAGCGACACCTCGGGGCAGGCCCTCTCCAAGTCCTCTTTGCGGGTCAAGGCCGGGCAGGGCATCACCGTGCTGCTGCGTCCCACCGAAGAGAGTCAAGCCTTCCATCCTGAGCCCATGGCCATCGAAACGGTATTTTGCGATGACCATCTGCGGGTCATCCACAAGCCAGCCGGTTTGGTGGTGCATCCCGCACCAGGGCACTGGGGAGGCACGCTTCTGAACGGATTACTTGATCTGGATCCATCGGCCCGTACCTTGTCTCGTGCAGGCATCGTCCACCGGCTGGACATGGACACCAGCGGCTTGATGATGGTGGCGCGGCAAAGACCTGTCATGGATGCCTTGGTGCAGGCCATTGCCCGGCGTGAGGTCAAGAGAGAATATCTGGCGCTGATTCAAGGGGCCTGGCACCACTCCCAATCCGTCAGTTTGCGCGGAGCCATTGGACGTGACCCCAAAAACCGTTTGCGGATGGCCGTGCTTGATCCAGCACTGCACCCCGCCAAGCCCGCCGTGACCCATGTCGAACCGTTGGGTAGTGTGTCAGGATACACCCTGCTATTGTGCCGCCTGGAGACAGGTCGGACTCACCAGATCCGGGTTCATCTCTCTCACGCTGGTCATCCGCTGGTAGGTGATGCCTTATATGGAGGCAAGCCGCTGGCCACCCAATCGCGGCAAGCGCTGCATGCCTGGCGTTTGGCGCTGCAGCATCCGGTGACCGGCCAAAATTGCGCTTGGCAATCTCTCCCGCCACAAGACCTGTTGGATACCTTGGCTGTGTTGGGTCTAAGCTACAATTTGAACCTACCA
The DNA here is from genome assembly GCA_030054175.1 of Alphaproteobacteria bacterium. GTDB lineage: Bacteria > Pseudomonadota > Gammaproteobacteria > Burkholderiales > Burkholderiaceae_C > Limnohabitans. The sequence continues at coordinate 43,065 of JASGCM010000002.1, forward strand.
TGAACACCCAGCAATCCCGGCGAGTTTTGGAAACCGCCCTCATTTGTTCCGCCCAACCGCTCTCCATGCGCGATTTGCGCGTCCTCTTCAATGAGGCCTTGGGCGCGGACACCGTGCGTGAATTGCTGGATCAACTGGCCCTCGAATGGTCTCAACGGGGGGTCGAACTGGTTCAGGTCGCCAGTGGTTGGCGCTTCCAAAGCCGCCCAGAGATGCGAGAGTACCTCGATCGGCTTCACCCTGAAAAACCGCCCAAATACACACGGGCGGCCTTGGAAACCCTGGCCATCATTGCCTACCGTCAACCGGTCACCCGTGGCGACATAGAGGACATTCGGGGAGTCACCATCAACAGCACCGTGATCAAACAGCTGGAAGATCGGCGATGGGTCGAAGTCATTGGTCATCGCGAGACAGTGGGTCGTCCGGCTTTTTACGCCACCACCCGCCAGTTTCTGGATGACTTGGGGTTGAGTTCGCTCGATCAATTGCCCACGCTATCTGACCCACTCGAACCGGGGGCTGGCCTACAGTCATTGCCAGGTTTTGAAGAACTCGGTTCAGTGACGCCCGATGTCTCCACCATGTTGCAAGACGCATGAAAGGCGTACGCTTCGATGAACTCGTCTCCGGTTCTTTCGACCGGGATCAAGAGCGACCAGCCAACGCCAAACGAGTTTTATCTCCGGAGCCAGAAGCCCCCAAGCTGCACAAGGTGTTGGCCCAATCGGGACTGGGGTCGCGTCTGGACATGGAACGTTCGATTGCCCAAGGCTTGGTGACGGTCAATGGCGAACTGGCTCATGTGGGTCAACGTGTCAAAGCCGGGGATGTCATCAAGATGGCCGGCAAGCCTGTGCGCTGGCGCGCTCAGGCCGAAACACCCAGGGTACTGGCTTATCACAAGCCGGTTGGCGAAGTCGTGACCTTGGATGACCCTCTCAATCGCCCCACTGTGTTCCGAACCTTGCCTCGACTGCACCACGGCAAATGGCAATCGGTAGGACGCTTGGATCTGAATACAGAGGGTCTGTTGCTCTTCAGCAACTCGGGCCAGTTGGCCAACCAGTTGATGCATCCCCGATTTGGCTTAGAGCGCGAGTACGCCGCCAGGGTGTTGGGGGCATTGTCCAATGAAGAAAAGGCCCGCTTGCTTGAGGGAATCACTTTGGAAGATGGGCCGGCCCAATTGCTTTCCATCGAGGATGGGGGTGGCGAGGGCGCCAATTGCTGGTATCGGGTTACCATTGCCGAAGGGCGTAATCGAGAGGTTCGCCGCTTGTTTGAAGCTTTGGGGCATGCCGTCAGCCGGTTGATTCGCATCCGTTATGGCGCCATGGTGCTCCCCCGTGGTCTCAAGCGTGGGGCCTGGATGGAACTTGACGACAGCGACGTGTCCGCTCTCATGCGGACTTCCAGCCAGTCACAACGAACGCAGCGCCACGTTGGCGCTGACAGTTTGGCCAGGCAGAGACAAAACCGCGCCCGCAGCCCTAAAAAGCGTTGAGTCCATACAGCCCATGAGGGCTGATGCGGCCTGCTTTTTGCTACAATGCCGGGTTGTTTTCTCAAAACTAAGGATTATTCTGACCATGGCCATTGAACGCACCCTCTCGATCATCAAGCCCGACGCCGTTGCAAAAAACGTCATCGGTCAAATTTACGCCCGTTTTGAAGCCACCGGCCTCAAGGTGGTCGCTGCACGCATGGCCCATTTGTCCCGGGCCGAGGCCGAGGCTTTTTACGCGGTTCACAAAGAGAGCCCCTTTTTCAAAGACCTGGTCGACTTCATGGTGTCCGGGCCTGTCATGATCCAAGTGCTCGAGGGTGACAATGCCATCCAGAAAAACCGCGACTTGATGGGCGCAACCGATCCCAAGAAAGCCGCAGCTGGCACTATTCGCGCCGACTTCGCAGACAGCATTGATGCCAACTCCGTTCATGGCTCAGATGGTCCCGACACTGCGCGACACGAGGTGTCTTTTTTCTTCGCTGGCTTGAACATTTTCAGCCGCTGAAGCCCTCCTGGGACACCGTCCCTTCAGGCCATACTGCTCAACAGGTTCATGCGCGTCAATCTCCTCGATTTCGACCGTGATGGCCTGATTGGCCATTGCGCTGGCTTGGGTGAAAAAAGTTTTCGAGCCACCCAGTTGTTTCGCTGGATCCACCAGCGAGGTGTGGCCGATTTCACCCAAATGACCGATCTGGCGCAAAGTCTGCGCCTCAAGCTACATGACTGCGCCCAGGTTCAAGACTTGAGGGTCGTTTCTGAACATGTCTCTGCGGACGGCACAGTCAAATGGCTTTTCGATGTCGGTGACGGCAACGCCATAGAGTCCGTGTTCATTCCCGAGGACGACCGCGGCACTTTGTGCGTCTCGTCCCAAGCCGGTTGCGCTGTCGCCTGCCGATTTTGTTCGACTGGTCACCAGGGCTTCAGCCGCAATCTGACCACCGCCGAAATCCTGGCTCAACTTTGGCATGCGGAACATGAACTGCGCCGCCGCTTGGCAACCACCGAGCGCGTCATCAGTAACGTGGTCATGATGGGCATGGGTGAACCCATGCAAAACTACAACGCCTTGATCCCCGCACTGCGCGCCATGCTCGATGATCATGGTTACGGGATCTCCCGTCGTCGCTTGACAGTGTCGACCTCGGGCGTTGTACCCATGATTGATCGTCTGGCGCAAGACTGTCCGGTGGCCTTGGCTGTATCACTGCATGCCCCCACCGATGCATTGCGCGACTCATTGGTTCCCTTAAACAAAAAGTACCCTTTGGACGAGTTGATGTCTGCCTGTCATCGGTATTTGGTGCATGCACCGCGAGATTTCATCACCTTTGAATACTGCATGCTTGACGGAGTCAATGACCAGGATGAGCATGCACAAGCGCTGGTTCAACTCATGCGCCATGGGGCTGGACGTGGCGTTCATGCCAAGTTCAACCTGATTCCTTTCAATCCTTTTCCGGCATCCGGCCTGAAACGCTCACCCCAGGCCGTGGTTCAACGTTTCGCACAGCATTTGCAAGACCAGGGTTTTGTGACTACAGTGCGTAAAACACGGGGTGATGACATCGACGCCGCATGCGGCCAATTGGCCGGTGACGTCAAAGATCGCACCGACGTGGGCCGGCGCCTGGCCCGCACCACCATTTCGATTTCCAATTTTCAGAACCCATCTTCCAAACATGAGCATTGAAACCGTCACTGAAAGTTCCGGCGGTGTCCTCGGCCCTGGGGCCATGATGCGCAATACACGCGAGTCAAAAGGCATCCACATCACGCTGTTGGCCACAACCCTGCGGGTTCCCGTTGAGCGACTCAAGTCGCTGGAAACTGAACAATGGGCCGAATTACCTGATTTGGTCTTTGCTCGTGCGCTGGCCATGAGTGTGTGTCGACAGCTCAAAATCGATCCGGCGCCTGTATTGGCCGCTATGCCCGATCCTGACCCGATGAGATCGGTCCGGGTTACTGCGGCCAACAGCGCCCCTTTGGGTGGCATGACCAATACACACGTCGGTCAATCCCAGTGGTGGATCGGGGTAGGCGTGGCTTTGCTCGCTCTTCTGGTTTGGTTCGGTTGGGGCATGCAATTGGATCAAGATGCGCGCCCAAGCACCTCGGTCGAAGTGCCCGCCATGCCACCCAATTTGACCGTAAACTCCGGGCCGGCTGTCTCCTCGGGTGACGCTGGAATTCAGCCTGCCACGTCCCCAGGCCCTGTGGTGATCACTCCGGTCGATCCGTCTCAGACCAGCCCCGGTTCTTCCGCCGGCGTACCGCCTTCGGGGCCCGTCGCGCCAGCCTCCAAACCATGAAGACCCAAGCCAGCCCCATCGCCTTGGCCTATCCTGCGCCGCGCCGTTCATTGCAAGCCAGCGTGCGTTGGCAAAACCGCGTTGTCACGATGGGTGGTCATGCGCCGGTGCGAGTGCAGTCGATGACCAACACCGACACCGCCGATGTGATCGGCACCGCGATCCAGGTGAAAGAATTGGCCTTGGCCGGCTCAGAGGTGGTGCGCATCACGGTCAACAATGATGAGGCCGCTCAGGCCGTACCCGCTATTCGCGAACAACTGGACAAAATGGGCATCGACGTGCCCCTGGTTGGCGATTTTCATTACAACGGCCACCGCTTGTTGCATGACCACCCTGGATGCGCGCAGGCATTGTCCAAATACCGCATCAACCCTGGTAATGTGGGTCGAGGCGACAAGCACGACAAACAGTTTGCCCAGATGGTCGAGGCCGCCCTGAAGTGGGACAAGCCTGTGCGCATCGGCGTGAACTGGGGTAGCTTGGATCAAGACCTGCTGGCCCGTTTGATGGACGAGAATGGTCAACGCAAACAACCTTGGGAAGCTCGCCAAGTGATGTACGAGGCGCTGATCACCTCGGCCATTGACTCAGCCGAACGCGCCGTGGCTTTGGGAATGCGCCCAGAGCAGGTGTTGCTCAGTTGCAAAGTCAGTGGCGTGCAAGACCTGATCGCGGTCTACCGCGAGTTGTCTCAACGTTGTCGCTACCCGTTGCACCTGGGGTTGACCGAAGCGGGCATGGGCACCAAAGGAACGGTGGCCTCGGCCACCGCGTTGTCCATCCTTTTGCAAGAAGGCATAGGCGACACAATTCGGGTGTCGCTGACGCCACAACCGGGGGAGTCCCGGACCCAAGAGGTGCTGATCGCCAGCGAAATTTTGCAATCGCTGGGCTTGCGGGTTTTCGTGCCCAGTGTCACCGCTTGCCCGGGTTGCGGGCGCACCACCAGCACCAAATTTCAGGAACTGGCCAAGCAAATTGATGACCATTTGCGCGCCCAAATGCCGGTCTGGCGTTCTCGCTACCCGGGCGTTGAAAACCTCAAGGTTGCGGTGATGGGCTGCATAGTCAACGGACCGGGCGAGAGCAAGCACGCCGATATTGGCATCAGCCTGCCTGGCACAGGTGAATCACCGGCAGCCCCGGTATTCGTGGATGGCGAAAAAGTGGCGACCCTGCGAGGTGATGGCATCGTCCATGAATTTCACCAAATGGTGGAAGACTACATCCAAAAACGCTTCGGTACACCGATCCACACCCCCTAATTCCAACGCATTGCACCCATGGCCGATAAGCTGCTTGCCGTCAAAGGCATGAATGATTTGTTGCCCGCCGACTCCCACGCATGGGAGTGGCTGGAAGACCTGGTGCGGCATCTGATGCGCCTGCATGGCTACCGCAACATCCGCACCCCCATCGTTGAACCCACCGCCTTGTTTGTGCGCGGCTTGGGAGAGGTGACCGACATTGTCGAGAAAGAAATGTACACCTTCGTTGATCACCTCAACGGCGAAAAGCTGACCCTGCGCCCTGAGGCCACGGCGGGGGTGGTTCGCGCAGTGGTCGAGCACAGCATGCTGTACGACGGCGGCAAGCGTCTTTATTACATGGGACCGATGTTTCGCCACGAACGACCGCAAAAAGGACGTTACAGGCAGTTTCACCAGATCGGTGCCGAGGTGTTGGGTTTTGGTGGTCCCGAGGTGGATGCCGAGCTGATTCTGTTGGCCCACCGTCTTTGGAGCAATCTGGGGTTGCAAGATGTCCGTCTAGAACTCAACAGCTTGGGGCAACCGGCCGAGCGTGCCGAGCACCGTTCCGCCTTGATTGCCTATTTTGAAGCAAACATCAATGCGCTGGACGAAGACGCTCGCCGTCGCCTGCACAGCAACCCTCTGCGTATTTTGGATACCAAAAATCCGGCCATGCAGTCCTTGGTGGAGGGGGCGCCAAAGCTGATGGATTTCCTGGGCGAAGAATCCCGCCGCCATTTCGAGCAAGTGGGTGAGATCCTGCGTGCCCAAGGTGTCGAGTACCGTGTCAACCCCAGATTGGTGCGCGGCATGGACTATTACAACCTGACGGTCTTTGAGTTCATCACCGACCGATTGGGCTCACAGGGCACCGTATGTGGTGGTGGGCGATACGATTACCTGATTGAGCAGATTGGCGGCAAGCCGGCTCCGGCCGTGGGCTGGGCTTTGGGCATCGAGCGCGTTCTCGAGTTGGTGCGCGAATCGGGGCGTTGGCCACAAACACCTCCCCCGGATGCCTACGCCATCGTGACCGATATGAAGCAGTGGCCCGTTGTGATGCGTGTCTTGACCGCCTTGCGCGAGATCGGCGTTTCGGTCCAGATGCATGCATCAGGGCCGCAAGGCATGGGCAGCATGAAAAGCCAGTTCAAAAAAGCCGACGCGAGTGGTGCGGCCTATGCTCTGGTGTTCGGCCAGCAAGAGTTTGAGCAGGGCCAAGTCGCCGTCAAATCGCTGCGCGATGGCCAGGGGGAGCAACGCCTGGTCCCACTGGCCGCAGTAGCCCATTGGGCCTCTGAACTGAAAGCCTGATGCCTTGAATTCGCCGCCGTCAGGCTTCGGGCCCTAAAATCCACCCATTCACCTTTGACCGACCTCACGCCATGGCCTCGAACCTCGACCTTGAAGAACAAGAACAACTCGACCAACTTAAGCACTTTTGGAACCGCTGGGGCAATCTCATCACCTGGGTGATGATCGTCATTTTGGGCAGTTACGCCGCTTGGAACGGATGGGGTTGGTGGCAAAAGCGCAATGCCAGTCAAGCGGCGGTTCTGTATGACACCGTAGAGCAGGCGGCCAAAGGGACGGACCTGGGCCTGCTGGAGCGGTCTTTGGGGGAAATACAAAACCGGTATGCCTCGGCCACCATGGCCCACCATGCAGCTCTGTTGGCGGCGAACCGATTTGAAGTCCAATCTGAGCCTGCCAAAGCCCTAGCGGCTCTGACTTGGGTGACCAAACAAGCCGATGATGAGGGCTTGGTTGCTTTGGCCTTGTGGCGTTTGGCCGGTTTACAAATGGAAGCCAAGGATTGGGCTGCGGCGCAAAATAGCCTCAATCAGCGCAAAGTCCCCGCGCCCTTCCAACCCTTATTTGACGAGCGCCTGGGCGATTTGCAAGCGCTGCAATCCCAGCCTGATGCGGCCAAGCAGTCGTATCTGAAGTCGTGGCGAGCGGCCGATGCCGGTTCCGACCAGAGACGTTGGCTGGAAATCAAACTTGCAGCCATGGGTGTTGATCCCAAGGAGAAATGATGTGTTCCATGCTTAGCCCAAGTTCCTTGAGCCGCTGGGTCTTGGCGGCCTCGGTTTTGGTCCTCGGAGCCTGTGTCGGAGTATCACGTCCCAAGCCAACCGAATTGGTGAATGTGCCAACTACCCAACCAGTCGAGATCCTTTGGACTCAGTCGATTGGATCGGTCCGAGCCGCCATGGTGCCCACCTTCATATCCCCAGGACAAGTGGTCTTGGCCAATGATTCCAGCGAGATTCTGGTTCTGCAGTGGTCTGATGGCAAAGTTCTCGAGCGCGTGGCGCTCAACCAACCTTTATCAGCCGGAGTGGGCAGCGACGGGCAACACCATGCATTGGTGACCCGCAACAACGAACTGATGGTGGTGTCGCAGGGTAAGCTTTCTTGGAAACACACCTTGCCTGCCCAGGTCTTCACTCCCCCTTTGGTGGCGGGGCGACGGGTCTTCGTGCTGATGGCAGATCGCACCGTACAGGCCTTTGACGCCGCAAGCGGGCGCATTCTTTGGACTCAACAGCGTGCCGGCGAACCTTTGGTCTTGCGCCAAGCCGGTACGCTAATGGCCTATCAAAACACCCTGGTTGCCGGTTTGTCTGGTCGGCTGACTGGGTTTGATCCGACCTCAGGACAAATTCAGTGGGATGCGCTGATGGCCGCTGCCCGAGGGTTGAACGACTTGGAACGATTGGTCGACATCGTCGGTTTATCCCACCGATCTGACCGCGTGATTTGTGCCCGGGCTTATTTGTCTCAGGTCGGTTGCATCGATGCTTCGCGCGGACAAGTGATCTGGTCACGCAGTGCTCAAGGTGATCAAGGCTTGGCAGGGCAGGGTTCTTTGTTGGTCGGCGTCGAGAGCAACGGCTTGGTTGTCGCTTGGCAACGCGACAACGGCGATCGAATCTGGGAATCCGACCGCCTGAAATACCGCCGCTTGTCGGCGCCAGTGGTGAGCGACAAGGCGATCTGGGTGTCGGATGAAGACGGCTCCATTTACTTGCTCGACAAGACCCATGGGCAACTGATCAATCGGGTTCGCATGGATGGAGGTCCCTTGACCTCGCCGCCGCTGACCCGCGATGGGGCGGTCTTGATGGTCTCGCGCGGCGGCATGGTGCGCGCATGGCGTGCTCCATGAAATCAAACAAAGGCCAGTCATGAAACCCGTCATCGCCCTGGTCGGTCGACCGAATGTGGGAAAGTCCACCTTGTTCAATCGCATCACCAAAACCCGTGATGCGATCGTTGCCGATTTCGCCGGATTGACGCGCGATCGTCACTATGGCAATGCCCGGTTGGGCTCGCGTGAATTCATCGTCATCGATACGGGTGGCTTCGAGCCCGATGCCAGCAGTGGCATTTTTTATGAAATGGCTCGACAGACACAACAGGCTGTGGCCGAATCGGATGCCGTCATTTTCGTCGTCGATGCGCGCGAGGGCCTGTCGGCTCAAGACCATGACATTGCCAAGTACCTGCGTCGTCTGGGCAAATCCTGCCTGTTGGTGGCCAACAAGGCCGAAGGCATGCAGTCGGGTCCACAGCTGTCCGAGTTTTATGAACTTGGACTCGGCGAGGTCTTGCCGGTTTCCGCAGCCCACGGCCAAGGCATTCGAAGCATGCTCGAAACGGCACTCGACCCATTGTTCGCCGGGCACGATGACGAAGAAACCGATGCGGCCGAAGAGGGAGTCATCAGTTTGGCCGTGGCCGGGCGACCCAATGTGGGCAAATCCACGCTGATCAACACCTGGCTGGGCGAAGAGCGACTGGTGGCGTTTGACATGCCAGGAACCACGCGCGATGCCATTCGTGTCCCTTTTGAAAAGGGCGGTCAGCGTTTCGAATTGATCGATACGGCTGGTTTGCGTCGCAAGGGCAAAGTCTTTGAAGCCATCGAAAAATTCTCGGTCGTCAAAACCTTACAAGCGATTGAGTCGGCCCATGTGGTTTTGTTGTTGCTGGATGCCACCCAAGGCATCACCGACCAAGACGCCCACATCGCCGGCTACATCCTTGAAAGTGGCCGTGCGGTGGTTTTGGCGGTCAACAAGTGGGATGCTGTCGATGCCTACCAACGTGAAATGCTGCAACGCTCCATCGAAACGCGCCTGTCATTTCTGAAGTTTGCTCGACTGCATTTGATTTCCGCCAAAAAACGACAAGGGCTGGGCCCTTTATGGCAGTCCCTGCAATCGGCCCACAAGGCCGCCATGTGCAAAATGTCGACGCCGGTCTTGACTCGCCTGCTTCAAGAGGCGATCCAATTTCAGTCCCCCAAACGCGCCGGCATGTTCCGTCCCAAACCGCGATACGCCCATCAAGGTGGCATGAATCCTCCGGTCATCGTGATCCACGGTAACTCGCTTGAGCATGTCACCGATTCGTACAAACGATTCCTGGAGGGGCGCTTTCGCAAGGCTTTTGATCTGGAAGGTACCCCTTTGCGCATCGAGATGAAAACTTCACACAACCCCTACGCCGACTGAAGTCTTTCCAGACTGTGGTATGGTTAACATTAACTTAACAACTGAACACGGAAAATATCGTGAACAACAAAGGCCAACTGCTTCAGGATCCCTTCCTCAACCTGCTTCGTCGGGAGCATGTGCCTGTGTCCATTTACTTGGTCAATGGCATCAAGTTGCAAGGCCAAATTGAGTCATTTGACCAGTACGTGGTTTTGCTGCGAAATACCGTGACTCAAATGGTTTACAAGCACGCCATCTCTACGATCGTGCCAGGTCGTGCAGTCAACTTCACGGCCAATGAAGCTGGCGATGCCTCTGCGGCTTGAACTTGTCGCGTTCTGATACCCCCGCACCGGCCCTGTTGGTGGGGGTCGACTTGGGTTTGCCTCATTTCGACCATCAACTGGTTGAACTGGCTGATTTGGCCCGCACCGCCGGACTCGATCCGGTGGCACGTCTGACTTGCAAACGCCAAGCCCCGGATGCGGCTCTATTTGTGGGTTCGGGCAAAGCCCTAGAGATCAAGGCCTTGGCCGAAGCGCACGGCGCCCTAGAGATCTTGTTTGACCAAGCCCTGAGCCCGGCTCAGCAACGCAACCTGGAACGTGAACTGGGCCTGCCGGTGTACGACCGGACCTTGGTGATCCTGGAAATCTTCGCGCAACGCGCCCGCAGCCACGAGGGCAAATTGCAAGTCGAGTTGGCCCGTCTTCAATACCTCAGCACAAGGCTGGTACGCCGCTGGTCGCATTTGGAGCGACAGCGAGGCGGCATCGGCGCACGCGGGGGCCCAGGCGAGACCCAGATTGAACTGGATCGCCGCATGATCGGTGAGGCAGTGCGTCGCACCAAAGAGCGTTTGGAGCAGGTCAAACGCCAACGCCACACCCAGCGCCGACGGCGCGACAGCGGTTCGCACTTTGGCATTTCCCTGGTCGGGTACACCAACGCGGGAAAATCCACGCTGTTCAATGCCCTGGTCAAAGCCCGCGCATATGCAGCAGACCAGTTGTTTGCCACTTTGGACACCACCACCCGCCAACTTTATTTGGGAGACGCCCAAGGTCGCGGACGCTCGGTTTCTTTGTCCGATACGGTGGGCTTCATCCGTGATCTGCCGCACGGACTGATCGAGGCCTTTCAGGCCACATTGCAAGAAGCCGCTCAAGCCCAGTTGTTGTTGCATGTGGTTGATGCGGCCAACCCTGACCATCCCGAACAAATCGAGCAGGTCATGCGGGTCTTGCATGAAATCGGCGCCGACCAGGTCCCCCATCTGTTGGTGTTCAATAAAATTGACGACCTTCCCCCAGAACGCATGCCTCTGAGTCTGCATGACCACTATTTGATCGACGAACGGCCCGTTGAGCGGGTTTTCGTCAGCGCCAAGACCGGCGCCGGATTGCCCCTACTGCGACAGGCTTTGGCCGAGCGGGCCTTGCCTTCCCCGCCCGAAAATTGGGCACAATCAGAACATTGAAGCCAAACGCATCCAAATGAGCACTTTGACACGCCACATACAAAGAGGTTGTTCTCGCCTTCTTGGGGTTTTCAACCTCAACGATGGCCGCTGGGGCCGGGGAGAGGGGGGGCCGTCATCCGAATCTTCCGAGCCACCGAAAGACTCCAAACCTCAACGACCCACCTCCGGCCCGCCTGATTTGGATGAACTTTGGCGCGATTTCAACCAGAAACTGGGCCGTTTATTGGGTCAACGTGGAGGACGTGGGTCCTCAGGTGGCACACCTTCGGGGGGCGGGCCGGGCTTCAAGGGGGCCGGCATAGGTGCTGGCGTCATTGGCGGCGTGGTTTTGGCACTCTGGTTGGTTTCGGGATTTTTCATCGTCCAGGAAGGCCAGCAAGCCGTCATCACCCAATTTGGCAAATACCACTCAACGGTAGGGGCGGGCTTCAACTGGCGCATGCCTTGGCCAGTTCAACGCCATGAGTTGGTTTTCGTGACCCAAATTCGCTCTTTGGATATTGGGCGTGACACCGTCATCCAGGCCACCGGCTTGCGCGAGTCAGCCATGCTGACTGAAGATGAAAACATCCTGGAAATCAAGTTCGCGGTGCAGTACCGCCTGACCGATGCCCGTGCATATTTGTTTGAGTCCAAGAATCCGATCGACGCCGTGGTGCAATCGGCCGAAACTGCCGTGCGCGAAGTGGTAGGAAGCATGCGGATGGATGCGGCACTGTCGGAAGATCGCGATCAGATTGGCCCGCGCGTGCGCGCCATCATGCAAGGCATTTTGGACCGCTACAACGTGGGCATTGAAGTGGTAGGCATCAACCTGCAGCAAGGTGGAGTCCGTCCCCCCGAGCAGGTGCAATCGGCTTTTGACGATGTGCTGAAATCCGGTCAAGAGCGCGAGCGAGCCAAAAACGAAGCAGAAGCCTATGCCAATGACGTGATTCCTCGGGCCGCTGGTACCGCATCACGTTTGCGTGAGGAAGCTCAAGGCTACAAGTCACGCATCGTGGCCCAGGCCCAAGGTGATGCGCAGCGCTTCAAGGCGGTGCTGACCGAATACCAAAAGGCACCCCAAGTCACCCGCGACCGCTTGTACATCGATGCCATGCAACAGATGTACAGCAGCGTGACCAAGGTGTTGGTCGAAAGCCGTCAGGGCTCTAATTTGCTGTATTTGCCCTTGGACAAAATCATGCAAATGACCGCTGCCTCGGGTAGCGTGGGCAATGCCGTGGACTCCCCCACGAGCAGCGCGCCCAGCGCGCCATCGGGCTCATCTTCTACCTCGGGTTCTGAAAGCCGCTCACGTGGAGATGGCCGCCAGCGGGATCGGGACGGTCGTTGAAGGAATCATGAACATGAATAAATTGGCTTTAACCGTCGCGTCCGTTCTGATCGGCCTGGTGTTGCTTACTTCGTCTGTTTTTGTGGTCGATCAAAGGCAGTTTGGTGTGGTTTACTCTTTGGGGCAGATCAGCCGAGTCATTACCGAACCGGGGTTGCACTTTAAAGTGCCCCCGCCGTTCCAGAACGTCAATTACATCGACAAGCGCTTGCTGACGCTGGACAATGCCGACACTGAGCCCATGTTGACCGCCGAGAAGCAGCGCATGGTCATCGATTGGTACGTGCGCTGGCGCATTTCTGACCCGTCTGACTACATCCGCAATGTGGGCTTGGATGAGCGTGCCGGCGCCATCCAACTCAGCCGAGTGGTGCGCAACGCATTCCAGGAAGAAATCAACAAGCGCACGGTCAAGGAGTTGTTGTCCGTCAAGCGCGAGACCTTGATGCAAGACGTCAAGGAAGAAGTTCAGGCCAAGGTCAAAGGCACCAAACCTTGGGGCATTGATGTGGTGGATGTACGCATCACACGCGCCGACTATGTCGATACCATCACCGAGTCGGTCTACCGCCGCATGGAAGCAGAGCGCAAGCGGGTGGCCAATGAACTTCGATCGACCGGTGGCGCCGAGGGCGAAAAAATTCGTGCCGACGCGGATCGTCAACGCGAAGTCATTGTGGCCAACGCCTACCGCGACGCCCAGAAAATCAAAGGCGAGGGAGATGCCGAGGCGGCTCGAATTTATGCCGAATCCTTTGGCAAAGACCCCCAGTTCGCTCAGTTCTACCGAAGCTTGGAAGCCTACAAAGCCACCTTCAATAAAAAGAGCGATGTGATGGTGGTTGACCCCAGCAGCGATTTTTTCAAGAGCATGCGCACCCCCGGCGGTAAGTGATCTGGCCGCCAGCGATGGATCTCGACCCCCTTTTGACCACCCTGGGGTTGGTTCTGATCATCGAGGGCCTCATGCCTTTTCTGGCTCCGGCCCGTTGGCGTCGCATGTTCAGCGAGTTATTGAGGCACGACGACGGTCAAATCCGTTTTTTTGGTCTCATTTGCATCTTTTTTGGCTTGATTTTGTGGCTCGGCTTCTCTGGCTGAGGCCGACGCGCTTCAGCGGCGGGTAAAATCTCACTTTTGCTTTTTCCCCGAGTTTGACATGTCCGCCTGGGTACTCCCAGATCACCTTGCCGATGTTTTGCCCGCCGAAGCCCGACGCATCGAAGAAATGCGTCGTCTTTGGCTGGATTCAGCGCGCAGTTATGGCTACGAGCTGGTCATCCCGCCCATGCTTGAGCACCTGGAATCCTTGCTCAGTGGCACCGGCAGCGCCTTGGACCTGCAGACCTTCAAGCTGGTCGACCAATTGTCAGGGCGCAGCATGGGTTTACGCGCCGACACGACCCCACAGGTGGCGCGTATTGACGCCCATTTGCTCAATCGAAGCGGATTGACCCGACTGTGCTATTGCGGGCCTGTTTTGCACACCCGTCCCGAAGGGCCTTTTGCCAGTCGCGAACCACTGCAGTTGGGGGCTGAGTTGTACGGCCACCAAGGCTTGGAAGCCGATCTCGAAATCCTTGAGTTGGCCCTGCATGGCCTGGCTCGATCCGGTGTGCAAGAAGTGCTGGTCGATTTGGGCGATGCCCGGATCGTGTCAGCCATCCTGTCCGATCAAGACCTGTCTGATGCGCATCTGGAAGCCCTGTTATCCGCTCTGGCGGCCAAAGACGCTTCGGGGTTGTCTGCTTTGTCTGGACATTTGGAGGCCAAGTCCCAACAAGCCCTTCATTTTCTTTTGCGTGCCTATGGCGATCACTCCGTGCTGGACGAGGCCACTGTTGTCTTGTCTGATTGGCCCCAAGCCATGCAAGCTCTGGCCGATCTGCGTTGGTTGACACAACACTTGGAACAACCGGTCATGTTCGATTTGGCCGATGCGCGGGGTTACGCTTACTACAGCGGCATTCGCTTTGCCATCTACACCCCACAGTTGCATGAGGCGCTGGTGCGAGGTGGCCGCTACGACGAGGTCGGTGCAGTTTTTGGCCGACGTCGCGCAGCGGTCGGTTTCAGTCTGGATCTGAAGGCCTTGGTCGGCACGGTCACTCCGGCGGCCCACCATCCAGCGATCCGTGCTGTTTGGTCACAAGATGCCGACTGGCGTTATGCCGTGGCCCGACTGCGGGAACGCGGTGAGACGGTCATCTGCGTCTTGCCTGGTCACGAAAACGAAACCGACGAATTTGAATGTGACCGTGAACTGGTCACCGAATCCGGCCAATGGCTGGTTCGCCTCCTTTGATTTTTTAGATGCGAGTAACAGGATGAACATCTCCCGAGGACGCCATGTGGTTGTGGTCGGCACCCAGTGGGGCGACGAAGGCAAAGGCAAACTGGTCGATTGGCTGACCGAGACGGCCACCGGAGTCATTCGGTTTCAGGGCGGACACAACGCCGGACACACCTTGGTGATCAACGGCGTCAAAACCGCACTGCACCTGATTCCCAGCGGCATCATGCGCCCGGGAGTGCGTTGCTACATAGGCAACGGGGTGGTGCTATCCATGACCAAATTGTTGGAAGAGATTGCCGGCCTGGAGAAAGCTGGTGTTGAGGTGCGGTCACGCCTGCGCATCTCTGAAGCCTGTCCGTTGATCCTGCCGTATCATGCCGCGCTCGACGTCGCCCGCGAGGCGGCCAAGGAAAAATCCGGTTTGACCAAAATCGGGACCACTGGACGTGGCATCGGTCCGGCCTACGAAGACAAGATCGCTCGTCGCGCCCTGCGCGTTCAAGACCTGAAGCATCCCGAGCGTTTCGCCACCAAACTGCGTGAAAACCTGGCCTTGCACAACCATGTGCTGACCGACATCTTGCAAGCCCCTGCATTGGACTTCGACGCCATTTATACCGAGGCCATGGCGCAAGCCCAACAGATCCTGCCCATGGTGGCCGATGTATCGCGCGAACTCAATGAAGCCCATGCCCGTGGGGAGAACCTGCTGTTTGAAGGCGCACAAGGGACTTTGCTCGATGTGGATCACGGCACTTACCCTTTTGTGACCAGCAGCAACTGTGTGGCTGGTAACGCCGCCGCCGGTTCGGGCATTGGCCCTCACATGCTGCACTATGTCTTGGGCATTACCAAGGCCTACTGCACCCGAGTTGGGGGTGGCCCGTTCCCCACCGAACTCGAATGGGAAAAAGAGGGTACTCCGGGCTGGCACATGTCGACCGTAGGGGCGGAAAAGGGTGTCACGACCGGTCGTTCGCGCCGCTGCGGTTGGTTTGATGCCGCATTGCTCAAACGCAGCGCCCAGGTCAACGGACTCAGCGGGCTGTGCATTACCAAGCTCGATGTGCTCGATGGCCTGAAAGAGTTGAAATTGTGCGTGGGCTATGTGCTCGATGGAGAGCGCATTGACTTGCTGCCGTTGGGGGCCGATGACATTGAGCGTTGCGAGCCCATCTATGAAACCCTGCCCGGTTGGACCCAGAGCACGGTCGGCGTGACCCAGTACGACGCTTTGCCCATCCAGGCTCAAAACTATTTGCGTCGCATTGAAGAGACCTGCGGCGTTCCCATCCACGTGGTGTCGACCAGTCCAGATCGCGAACACACCATTTTGTTGCGTCACCCCTACGTGGCCTGAAACCCAAACCCCATTTTTTCACGGAGGCAGCACCATGCTCACGGAAGACGGCAAACACCTTTATGTTTCGTATGACGAATACCACAACCTGATCGAGAAGCTGGCGCTCAAGATCCACCTCTCAGGTTGGCAATTCGACACCATTTTGTGCCTGGCTCGAGGCGGTATTCGTCCGGGCGATATCTTGTCGCGCATCTTTGACGTGCCATTGGCCATCATGTCCACCAGTTCATATCGTGCGGAATCGGGCACGGTCCAAGGTTACCTGGACATTGCCCGCTACATCACCACACCGAAAGGCGATATTGCCGGACGTGTGCTCTTGGTCGACGACTTGGCCGACACCGGTCACACCCTCAAGGCCGTGGTCGACATGCTCAAGACCAATTACGCTCCGATCAGCGAGCTACGCATCGCAGTGATCTGGACCAAGGGGGTATCGGCCTTTCATCCTGATTACTCGGTGGAATTTCTGCCCACCAACCCGTGGATTCATCAGCCTTTCGAACCCTACGATTCGATGCGTCCAGCTGCCTTGATGGAGAAGTGGAAAGTCTAAGGAGAATGTGATGGGCGACTCGCACGACCATGATCTGACGGGTTTGATTCATCACCCCTATCGCCCCCCCGAGGGTTTTGACGCGCCACAACCTGGGGTCTTCAAGGCTTCGACTGTGTATTTCCCACACGTGGCCGCACTGCGTGCTCGGGACTGGCGTGAAAAAGCCGGGTACACCTACGGCCTGCACGGCACCCCCACCACCTACTTGTTGGAAGAGCGCATCGCCCACCTCGAAGGGGGCAAGCAAACTGTGTTGGTCCCCAGCGGCTTGAGCGCCATCAGCACCACCAGTTTGGCGCTCTTTCAAAGTGGCGACGAGGTATTGATTCCCGATAACGCCTACGGGCCCAACAAAGCCTTTGCCCAGGGTGAGTTGGCTCGCATGGGTGTATCCCATGCCGTGTATGACCCGGTGGATGTGAATGACCTGGCCCAGCGCATCGGCGCACGCACTCGCCTGGTCTGGCTGGAAGCCCCGGGCTCGGTCACCATGGAGTTCCCCGATCTCCTGGCTCAGGTGAGACTCTGCCGCGAGCGTGGCGTGACCATGGCCTTGGACAACACCTGGGGAGCTGGTTTGGCATTTCGTCCTTTTGACCTGCTCGGCGACGGCAGTTTGGGCGTCGACATCAGCGTACATGCTCTGACCAAATACCCCAGCGGAGGCGGCGATGTGCTGATGGGGGCCATCACCACCTGTGAGAAGGCGCTGCACGAAAAAATCAAGCTGTGCCACATGCGACTGGGATTAGGCGTGGGGGCCAATGATGTCGAAGCCATTTTGCGTGCTTTGCCCAGCATCGGGGTTCGCTACGTCGCTCAAGATCAATCCGCGCGCGCCGTGGCACATTGGTTGGCGCAACAGGCGTTCTGCGCCCAGGTGCTGCACCCGGCCATATCCGGGGCTCCAGGCCATGCCCATTGGGCCACCGTCTGCGCCAACGGCGGGCATGCGGCGAGGGGCTTGGCCGCCGGACTCTTCAGCATCATCATCCGGGCAGACCGGACGCAGGAACAAGTTGACGCCTTCCTCAACGATTTACGCTGTTTCAAACTGGGGTACAGCTGGGGCGGCCCTGTCAGTCTGGCCGTGCCCTACACATTGAAAGACATGCGGGGGCGGCCGACGCCACATTTACAGTCAGGTCACTTGGTGCGCTTATCAATGGGGCTGGAGTCGCCTCTGGCACTGATCGCCGATTTGGCAGCGTCTGCCCAAACGCATCTGGGCTGAGCGCGGCTCACTTCAACTCAAATCCGATGGGCCCTTCGGGGGCGTCGGGGTGATGCCTCAACTCAATGACGCAGCCCTGGATGGGCAGACGAGCAAAGCCGGGCCCCATTTCGGGATTCAAGGCCGGCCCCATGAACTGTCGATAACGACGCACCGAAGTCTCCAAGTCCCGCACCGACACGTTCACTTGCGCCACACCACGCACGCCATTGGGGTGACGTCGGCAATCGCCTTCGGGCACACGCCAGACTCGGGGAGTCACGTCACCGCACAAAAAGGGCAAGTCACGGGTGATTTGGCGGGCCGTGGTCCAGTGCAATTGTTGACCGTCGGGTCGCTGCCTGCCCCCTTCGAGCGGCCCATGGATCTCCAGTCCTCGGGCCTGAGCCCCTTGCACCAAATCGGCGGTAGAAGGCGGCAGCAAGGCGAAATCGATCAAGCCTTCACCTTGTTGCTGCAAGATGTGCCACCAGGCTTCGGCTGGGGCATCGGTCGACCATGCGATCAGCTCAAAGTACGAACCGTCTTCAAAGATCACCAAAGCGTTGTGCGACAAGCGGCCGGGGTGTTTGCCCCCCACCATGACCTGGTAGCCTTGATCGCGATGACGACGCATGGCCAGATCCAAATCGTGCACAGCGATGACCAAGTGATCCAATGGCATCAGAGGCAGGGGGGGGCTCATGCTCATTGCTCCAATTTGATGCGTGTTTCACGCACAAAAGCCGACCATCGCTCGAACTGCTCACGCGCGTAGCGATCAACCGTTGGCCCATCGGTGGCCATGACCTCGAAACCACCTGACGTCAGTTTGCCATTCACCTCGGGGTTTTGCAGCGTGGCGCGGAAGTCTTCGGTCAGCTTGTTCAAAGTCGCCGCAGGCGTTCCGGATGGGGCAAAAATACCAATCCAGGAATAAGCCTCAAAACCGGCAAAGCCCGACTCGGCCACGGTGGGCACCTGGGGCAGATCGGACAAACGCTTGCTGCCGGTCACGGCCAAGGCCTTGACCTTGCCAGACTGAATCTGGGCGCGCAACGCAGCATAACTGAGCAGTGTAATCTGGCTGGTGTCGGCCAAAACCGCTTGGACGGCGGGCCCACCACCACCGAAGGGGACATGCAGTACATCGGCCTTGGAGCGCCGCTTGATGTCTTCCATGACCAACTGGTTCATCGAACCCAGGCCCGTCGATGCGTAGCTGAATTTACCGGGCTGCTGACGCGCCTCTTCCAGAAAACCTTTGAGGTCGTTGGCTTTGACGCTGGCACTGGCAGCAATGACCAAAGGAAAACGCACTGCCAAAGTGACGCCAGAGAAGTCTTTGAAGGTGTCGTAAGGCAAGTTGGGTTTGGCGATGGGGTTGATGGCATGCGAGTCAAAACAGACCAGGAGCGTGTTGCCATCGGGTGCCGATTTGGCCACATACTGGGTGCCCACTTGGCTGGCGGCACCCGGCTTGTTATCGACCACGACCGGACGCCCGATGCGAGCCGACAACACCGGCTGCAGAATGCGTGCGGTGATGTCGGTGCTGCCGCCAGGAGGGAAGGTCACGATCAGGCGCACGCTGTTGTCGGTCTGGGCAGAGGCCCACCAAGGGGTCCCCAAGGCGGCTGCCGAGGCAGCCAATACGGTGCGGCGTTGCAAAGTGTTCATGATTAACTCCTGCGAATTCAATCAACCCATCCATTGACTGACGGGTGTGGCGGCATCTTGCAATTGTTGCGAAACCACATCAACCAGTGCCGGTCCAGGGTGATTCAGCGCTGCCAGGATGGCTGCATCGAGTTGCGCTGGATCTTCCACCCGCCATGACCGAACACCGAATGCTTCGGCCACCCTGGCATGTTCGGTGCGGCCAAAATCAACCGAGAAATACCGTTCGTCATAGCCGACCTTTTGACTGGCCTTGATCCAGCCAAAGACGGTGTTCGTAAACACGATCATTTTCAAAGGAACCTGACGCCTGACGATGGTCTCCAACTCGCCGCAAGTGAAGTTGAAACTGCCATCGCCCATGACTGCAAGCACCGTGCGATCAGGACGGCCAAACCAGGCCCCCACGCCAGCCGACATGGCATAACCCAGAGCGCCATGCGCCCGGTTGGTGATGAAGTGCCGGCCCGGTACGGTTGAGTTGTTCAAATAGGCCGACATGTAGGGGCAGGGTGTCCCAGGGTCTGCGACCACGATGCTATTGGGGGGCAATAATCGGTTGAGGGCGTCAACCACCCGTTCGGGTTTGATGGGGCGATCCAAAGAGGCGGCCAAGGGGGCGAACTGTGCCCACTTGAGCTGTCGGGCCTGCTCAGCCAGCGCCAAACCGCTGACCACATCGACTCGAGGATGCAATTTGAGTCTGTCGGCCAAAGCCAGGTTCAAGGCCGCCAAGCTCAGCCGGGCATCACCCACCAAACCGACCTCGGTCTTGTAATTGGCCCCCACGGTGGAGGCGTCGACATCCAAGTGAATGATAGGCACTTGGCGGCTGGGCACCTTCCAGTGTTCGGTGGCCGTGGATCCCACCCTACAGCCAATGAACATGACCAGATCGGCTTGCGAAACCACATCCCGGGTGGCGTTGATACCGCCATTGGAACCCACCACACCGGCATTGTGGGGATGCTGGTCAGCCAGGCACCCCTGACCGCTGACGGTAGTGACCAACGCTGCGTCGAGCATGCACACCAATTGGTCCAGCTCTTGGTGGGCACCCGAGATGACGACCCCGCCGCCACAAAAGATGACAGGCGAGCGCGCTTGGCTGATCAGGGCGGCGGCGCGCTCAATGTCTGCGGGGTCGGCCATGGATCGCAAAGCCGGCGCTTGGTGATGGCCGGGTTGCGCCCAGACATCAGCGGGGTCAGCCGCATGCTTCTGAATGTCGTAAGGCAGGCCGATGTGGGCCGCACCGGGACGACCTGAGGTGATGGATCGAAACGCCGTGCGCACGGCATGTGGAATTTGATCGACCCGGTCGATGACCGTGTTCCAGCAGGTCAAGGGTTTGTAGAGCGCGCGCTGATCGAGTTCAGTCAATGGAAATCGCCCGCGAGAGCCGACTGAGATATCACTGGTGATGGCCAGCAGCGGCACTGAAGATTCGTTGGCTTCGATGACGCCGGGCAAGATGTAAGTGGCGCCGCCTCCACTGGGCCCTTCGCATACCCCGACACGGCCGGTGACACGCGCATAGCCGTCGGCCATGTAGGCGGCGCTGCGTTCGTCGCGTGTCAGGATGTGGTCGATGCCATGATCGAGTCTCGCGAGCGCGTCATAGTAGGGTAGGCTGGTATCACCGCACAGACCAAAAATGTGTTTTACGCCGTTGAGTTGCAACATGCGCACCAGCGCGTCGGCTCCATTCATTCCCACTCTCTCCTTGATTAAACCCATCCCAATAGGCCCAGTGCGGCGCCCATGGCCAAAAGCCACAACAAATGCACCCGGGTGCGCAACACCATCCAAACAGTACCAGTCATCAACAGCCAAAGACCCCAGTCTTGGGGCAGGTCATCGTGCCGGGCTTGCATGAGCCACCCGGTGGAGGTCATGAGCCCAATCACGATGGGGGCCATGCCTGATTTGAAGGCCCGAACGCCCAACCGTTCGCGTTCACGATGCAGCCACTGGGTGATGTTGTAGGTCAAGAAAGAAGAGGGCAACAGGACGCAGGCCAGGCAAGCCAGAGCAAACAGCAAAGACGCCCCGACAGCCGCCCATCCGGCACCTAAACCGCCTTGTGCGTGCAAGGCCATGTTCCAGCCCATCAAGGCGACGAACATCACGTTGGGACCCGGAGCGATCTGGCCCAGCGCCACCGAGTTGACGAACTGATCGTCGCTGAGATATTGGTGCTCTTCAACCAGAAAACGATGCATCTCGGGCAAGGCCGATATGGCTCCGCCGACCGCCATGAGTGACACGCCACAAAAATGCAAGCAAATCGGCCAGATCTCGGACCAACTCATGGGCGCCCCGCTGACTCGATGCGGCGCAACTGTCGGGCAGCCCATGCACAAGACAACCCGCCCAAACCCAGCAACACCCAAATCAGGGGCATGCGCAACAGGGCCACGCAGACGAAAGAAAGCCCGGCCCAAGCCAGACCCAAACCAAATCCCAAGGGGTTGCTGCGCAATGCCGGCAACAACTTCAACCCGGTGGCGATCACCATGCCCGCCACCACGGCACCCATGCCTCGCAATGCTGCCTGCGCCGCCCGAGTGTGGGCCACCGAATCGTAAAAGGCAGCCAAAGAAAGAGCCAAGGCCCCGGGGACCAAGAGCAAGCCTGCCAGGGAAGCCAAGGCGCCACGCAGGCCGAACTCCCGGGAACCGATCATGATGGACAGGTTGATCACATTGGGACCCGGCAGGGCTTGCGCGACTGACCAGTCTTCGATGAATTGTTCACGCGTCAACCATTGTTGCTTATCGACCAGTTCACGCTGCACCACCGCCAACACGCCGCCAAAGCCTTGCAAGGCCATCCACATGAACGAGAGGAATAAGTCGCGGCAAGAACGGGGCCGGGATGGCGCGGAGGTCATACGGTCATGCCACCCGAGACTTCCAACACCGCGCCATTGATATAGCCGGCCTCATCGCTGGCCAAAAAAGCGTAAACATTGGCAATGTCCTCGGGTTGACCCAGTCGCCTCAGAGGAACTCGTTCAGTCATCCCGGCAATCACTTTGTCAGGCATGCTGTCCAAAATGGGGGTTTGAACGAAACCCGGGGCGACTGCATTGACTCGGACGCCTTTGGGGCCCAATTCACGGCTCCACGTTTTGGTGAAACCAATGACGCCAAATTTGGTGGCAGCATAGTTGGTTTGACCAAAGTTGCCGTAAATGCCCACCACCGAAGAGGCATTCAGGATGACGCCTGCGCCTTGAGCGACCATGGTTTCACTGACGGCTTGAGCACAATGAAAGACGCCTCGAAGATTGACGTCGATGACCTGGTCAAACTGCTCCAAGGTCATTTTTTGCAAGCGTGCGTCTTGAGTGATCCCCGCGTTGTTGACCAACACATCGATGCGGCCCCACTCGCTCAATACCCTCTGAACCATGGCGTCGACCATGTCGCGCTGGGTCACGTCAACCACCAGCCCCAGGGCCTGCCCCCCGAGTTGACGGCATTGCTCAGCGGCAGCATCGACATGCTGTTGCCTGATGTCGCATGCAACCAACGTGGCGCCTTCACGGACAAATTTGAGCGCGGTGGCCAGACCGATTCCCTGGCCCGCGCCAGTGATGATCGCAACCTTGCCCGCCAGCCTGGGGGTACTCATGCTAAGAATCCTTGTTTGTGGTTAGGGGCAGGGAACTGCCCAAAAGCAACCATCATATCGAGCCAGACTGAGGCAGTCTGTCACCGAAAAAACCAGTATAGTCATTTCATGATTTCTCATGAAAGCGGGGCCCTTGGGTCTAGCCCCAGTGCAGCGCCATGATGGCGGACTTACAAGGCGCCATTGGCGTTTTTGATTCGGGTGTGGGCGGCCTGTCGGTGCTGCGGGCCATACGCCAAGCGTTGCCCCACGAACACTTGGTTTACGTGGCCGACTCAGGTCATGCACCCTATGGCCATAAATCTGCCTCGTAAATCGTCGAGCGCACTTTGAACATGGGTCGGTGGTTGGCGCAGCGTGGCGTTCGCGCCATCACCGTGGCTTGTAATACAGCCACGGTCGCGGCCGTGCAAGAGCTGTGTCACATCGCCCATGTCCCGGTGGTTGCGATTGAGCCAGCCATCAAGCCTGCTGCTGCGTTGACCCGGACCGGCGTGGTCGGTGTGTTGGCCACCCAGCACACCATCCAAAGTGAGAGTGTCGCCCGCTTGGTGGCGCTTCATGGTCAAAGGCTGCGGTTTGTCTTGCAAGCCTGTCCGGGTTGGGTCGAGCAAGTCGAACAAGGTGATTTGACATCAGAAACCACCCATCGGCTGGTGCGTCAACACACCCGCCCCTTGGTCCATGCTGGAGCCGATGTCTGGGTCTTGGGCTGCACGCACTACCCCTATTTGATGGACGTACTGCGAAGCGTATCCTCCCCAGATGTGCAATGGCTCGACCCGGCACAAGCCGTGGCCCGCGAGTTGGTTCGGCGACTGCCTGCGACATCCCTGTCCTGCGGGGTGGGGTCAACCCGTTTTTTCACGACCGGGTCGGTACCGGATGCGTGTCGGGTCATGTCCTTGCTTTGGGGCAAACCTGTCCAGGCCCTTCCCATCGCTGCTTAGACCCCAGTCTCATGAGCTGGGTTGGGCCGTGTGCGGCCCTGCCACACATCGGGTCATCGGCGTCAACCCGTGCGTCACCCTGCTGCAAGCCCTACACTTGAGGGTATGAACGCTCTGGTCGATGTTTCTTTTTTTCCACGCGAGGCCAAGCCCCTGTCCAGCTACCGCAAGTTCTGGGCTCATCGCTTTGGTACGGCCCCATTTTTGCCCATGAGCCGGGAGGAAATGGAGCGTCTGGGCTGGGACAGTTGCGACATCATCTTGGTGACCGGTGACGCCTACGTCGATCACCCCAGTTTTGGCATGGCCGTGATTGGCCGCATGCTCGAGAACCAAGGTTTTCGGGTCGGTATCATCGCCCAACCCGATTGGAGCAGTGCCCAAGCCTTCAAAGCCTTGGGCCGACCCAATTTGTTTTGGGGAGTCACCAGCGGCAATATGGATTCGATGATCAACCGCTACACTGCAGATCGCAAAATCCGCAGCGATGATGCCTATACCCCGGGTAATTTGGGCGGCAAGCGACCCGATCGCGCCGCCATCGTTTACAGCCAGCGCTGTCGTGAAGCCTATCCCGAGGTGCCGATCGTCCTCGGAGGTATTGAAGGCAGTCTGCGCCGCATTGCCCATTACGACTATTGGAGCGACAAAGTTCGCCGCTCGATCGTGCTCGACAGCAAATGCGATTTGTTGCTGTATGGCAATGCGGAGCGCGCCATCGTTGAGGTCGCCCATCGATTGGCCGCACGCATTCCGATTGGCCAGATCACCGACGTGCGCGGCACGACTTTCGTGCGCCGCGAAACTCCGGCTGATTGGTTCGAAATCGACTCGACTCGCATCGATACCCCAGGCCATGTTGAGGCCCACGTCAACCCTTACCTGATGATCAGCGAGCAGGCGCAGAACCAGGGTCAAGACTGCGCCCGCCAGCATGAAGCCGAAGCCGTGGCCGAGGGCCATCGTGTGAAAGAGCAGCGCATCGCCGTTCAGGACATCCAGGGCTTGCGGGGCAAAGGCTCGTTCAAAGTCCCTCCGCGCGAGCGCACGGTGATCCGGTTGCCCAGCTTCGAGCAGGTCAAGGATGATCCGGTGTTGTACGCCCATGCCAGCCGGGTCTTGCACTTGGAAACCAACCCGGGCAATGCCCGTGCGTTGGTGCAGTCTCATGGTGCAGGCCACACAGCTCGGGATGTCTGGGTCAACCCGCCGCCGATTCCCCTGACCACGGCCGAGATGGACTTGGTTTTTGATTTACCCTATGTGCGCAGCCCACACCCGGCCTATGCCGATGAACTCGGCGGCCACGATGGCGCGACCAAAATCCCTGCCTGGGAGATGATCCGCTTTTCGGTCAACATCATGCGCGGCTGCTTTGGCGGCTGCACCTTTTGTTCGATCACCGAGCACGAGGGGCGCATCATTCAAAGCCGCAGCGAGGCCTCGATCTTGCGCGAGGTGGAAGACATCCGCGACAAGGTCAAGGGTTTCACCGGCGTGATCTCGGACCTGGGAGGGCCCACCGCCAACATGTACCGGTTGGGCTGTCGCAGTCCCGAGATCGAGTCGGCGTGCCGCAAACCCAGTTGTGTGTTCCCCGGCATCTGTCAAAACCTGACAACCAACCATGGTCCGCTGATTCAGCTTTACCGGAAGTCACGCGCGCTCAAGGGCATCAAGAAGGTTTTGATTGGTTCAGGTCTGCGTTATGACTTGGCCGTGGAATCGCCTGAATACGTCAAGGAATTGGTGCAACACCATGTAGGCGGCTATTTGAAAATCGCTCCCGAGCACACCCAAGAAGGCCCTTTGTCCAAGATGATGAAGCCGGGCATCGGGACCTATGATCGCTTCAAAGAACTGTTCGACCGTTTCAGCGCCGAAGCCGGGAAAAAACAGTACCTCATTCCCTATTTCATCGCCGCCCACCCTGGCACGCGAGATGAAGACATGGTCGATCTGGCCCTGTGGCTGAAACGCAATGGCTTTCGGGCCGATCAGGTGCAAACCTTTTACCCCAGCCCCATGGCCACGGCCACGGCCATGTACCACAGTGCTCGCAATCCCTTGCGCAAAATCACGCCGAACAGCGAAACGGTGGATATCGTCAAAGGCGACCGCAGGCGACGCTTGCACAAAGCGTTTTTGCGCTACCACGATGCCAACAACTGGCCTTTGTTGCGCGAAGCGCTCAAAGCCATGGGCCGGGCTGATTTGATCGGCAACGGCAAACACCACTTGATTCCAACCTGGCAACCACAAACCGATGGGACTTATGTCAGCGCCCGACGCAAGAACAGCACGCCGGCAGCTGCCGTCAAAAAACCGGGATCACCCAGGCGCGGCACGCTCTTGACCCAGCACAGCGGACTGCCGCCGCGCAAAAAGGACTGACCGGCCCAATCAAGGCAGGTCAGCGAGTTCCTGCGCCAGGTATGGCGCAAAAAAGCGGGCTGAACCCAAGGTGGCATGCCCCTGGGTTTGATCGTCTCGAGGCACCCAGACCACCCGCCCACGCTTGACGCGCTGCATCGCTTGTTCCAAGAAACCCAGTTCGGGGGGATTGCGCTCGTCGTCTTGGTTGTTGATGGCCAACACACGCGCCCGGATGCGCTCTAACCCTGTGCTGGCGTCATAATCGCTCGATGCCTCGTACTGGTACAGGGCATCGTTGGCATCGACGCTTGGGGCCATGCCAAGCCGATGGTTCAACCAGGCATCAGCGGCCTCTCGGGTGCCACCCAGCCTTTGCAAACCCAGCGTCCCGCCACTGGTAGCCACCGCATAAAAGGTCAACGCCGCATGCGTCGATGCCAGTGGTGGCGTGTAATCGCCCAGTTTCCACAGTGGATCGTTTCGGATGGTGTCGATCACCAAGCGGCGCATCATCCAATTGCGACCCGACATGGGCGTGGGCATGCAAGCCATGGGCACGGCCAAATCCATGAGTTCCGGATGCTGCTGCGCCCACAGCCCAGGGCGTCGGGCACGATGACCCGATGTCGGTGCAAGTCCAGGACTTGGCCAGATTTGAATAAGGCGTCTTGCCACTCGGGCGTGACCAAGCCAGTCGCCGAGCCGTTGGTGCCATGCAGCAGCAGCACGGGCTGCCCCTCAGGATTTCCCCAGATGGCGCAATGCATGCGCAACTCGCTCAGGACCTGCCCCGTGTGAAACGTGAAATCTCTCAGAATGTGGGTTTGTTGCTCGGGTACCCTATTGAAAAGCCTCTAGGGAATCTCTGCAAAACCCCATGCGTCGTTTCATCCCAAACTCGGGTGCCCTGCTTCGTTGGATCTCTTGCAGGTATCTACGGATATCTGCGGCGAAATCCGCCTTGCATGGCATCCCGATTTTGGGCGAAACTTGCACGCAGCGAGTTTTGCAGAGCTTCCCTGGCGAAATTGTCCCATGAAACCATTGCGTCCTCAAATTGCCCAACTCCAGCCCTCACTGATTCGCGAGGTGGCCAATGCGGGCATTGGCAGAAGCGACGTGTTGGCCTTTTGGTTTGGTGAGTCCGATGAGATATCTCCCATCAAGGTGCGTCAAGCGGCCATCGACTCACTGCAGGCTGGCGAGACTTTTTATGCCCACAATCTGGGACTCCCTCCCTTGAGAGAAGCCGTTGCCCGCTACACCCAAGATCAGCACGGTCAGACTTGCGGCGTCACGGCACAGCGGATCGCAGTGACTTCTGGCGGGGTGAGCGCGCTGATGCTGGCCATGCAAGCGATTTTGGGGGTCGGTGACGAATGTCTGGTGGTGACACCGATCTGGCCCAACCTGTTGGCGCAGCCGCAAATCCTGGGGGCACGCGTTCGCACCCACAGCCTGCGTCCGTTCAACGGTTTGTGGCAACTTGACTTGAAGGCCCTGCTGGCCGACATCACCCCCGAAACGCGGCTGTTGGTCTTGAACGCTCCAAACAATCCCACTGGCTGGCATCTGACGCATGACGAGCAGCTGGCCATTTTGTCGCGTTGCCGCGAAACAGGCACCTGGATTTTGGCCGACGAGGTCTACGAGCGCCTCTATTACGGGGGGACGCGCTGCGCCCCTTCATTTTTAGACCTGACTCGGCCCGACGATGCGGTGATGGTGGCGCACAGTTTTTCCAAAAGCTTTCTGATGACCGGATGGCGATTGGGTTGGTTGGTGGTGCCCGAATCAATGCTGGATGCCATGGGAAAATTGATCGAATTCAAAACCTCTTGCGCCCCCGTTTTCGTGCAACGTGCCGCCATGGCGGCCTTGGCCCGACAAGACGAGATCACCCCGCCCTTGGTGCGGCACTTGCAAAACTGTCGTGATACTTTGGTGCCTTTGTTGCAAGCCATCGAAGGGGTCGAGGCCGCATCCGCCGCCGCAGGCATGTATGTGTTTTTCCGCTTGCCCGGCCATGAGGATGGTTTACTCACCGCCAAGCGACTGGTGTCCGAGGCCGGTTTGGGACTGGCCCCCGGCGAGGCCTTCGGCCCCGAAGCGGCAGGCTGGTTGCGTTGGTGCTTCGCTTCGCGAGACTTGAGTCGGTTGCATGAGGGTGCCAAACGCCTGCAAAGCTGGCTTCGCGGGGCCTGATTTTTCAGGCCAGTTCTGAAATTTCGATCAGATTCAGATCGGGATCCCGGACATAAACCGAACGGATTTTTTGTGTCGCTCCGGTGCGCATCACCGGCCCCTCGATGATGGGCCAACGCTCGCGCTCCAAATGGGCGACGACCTCGCTCAGTGGCCGATCTGCCAGAAAACACAAATCGAGCGCACCGGGCACCGGCAGGTGCGCTTTCGGGTCGTGCTCACGTCCCTTGACATGCAGATTGATTTTTTGTGCCCCGAAGCGAAAGGCCTTGCGTTCGACCGGCGGCGTGCCCCCCACAAAGGTTTCCAAACGCATGCCCATAATGCGGGTGTAGAAGTCCACGCAAGCGACTTCATCGGTGGTGGTCAAGACCAGGTGGTCCAAGTGATCAATCATGTCTTACTCCAAGGTATGAAGTGGGATGTCGAGTCGTTGGGCCAATCGATTCAGTTGGGTCCGCGTCAGCCCGGCGAACCAATTCTTCAGGTGTTGGTGAATGGCCGGATGGGTCATGGGCCAACTCGCCTGAGTGGCTGGCAAGCCGGCCACTTGGCAAAGACTGCGGGCAAAGTGTGGTTCCAGTGCCGCGACAGCCACGCGTCCGTTCTTGCAGGCATACACCTGATAACCGGCGTGGGCGCCGCCCACCGCGCCATCGGGCGTGGTCAGCCCCCATTGGTGGGGCAACCCCAGATAAGCGGCCGCATCGCTCAGCGAGACCTGATGGACGCTGCCACGCCCTTGCTGACGGCCCGGTTGTTGGCGCTTCCACAAGGCTTGCAGGACGGTCTCAGCGACCCACAGCGATCCGCCCATGTCGGCAAACAGGCTGGGGGGCAAGTGCAGTCCCTGAACCAAGCCGCACTCGGCCATATAGGTCAGGTCATGGCCTGGCTCCTCGGCCCGTTCGCCCAAAGCGCCGACGATGGCCACCTGAATCAACGAAGGGTACTGTCGCTTCAACGACCCCGCAGCCAATCCCAATTTGTTCAATGCAGAAGGCCGAAATGAGGTAATCAGCACATCGCTTCGGGCCAAGAGTCGGTGCAACTGCTTTTGTCCGGTCGGGGTTTTGAGGTCTGCACGCACCACCTTCATGCCCCGATGCATGTGCTCATAGGCCGCCGGCTTGTACTGCGCCATTGGATCCCCACTGCCGCCACTCGATGAGACCGGTTCGAATTTCGTGCATTGGGCCCCCAAGGCGGTCAACCGCATCACCGCAGCAGGGCCGGGCAGGTTCAAGGCCAGCGTCAGGACGCGCACGCCGCGCAAAGAGGTCGATGTCTGGTTCATGGCAGTTCGTGGTCAGGTGGATCTTTAAGCCCGGCGCAAGGCATGGCGTTGTTGCAAACCCAGACTGTATCTGGACAGGCTGTAGCAAAAAACAAAGTAAATCAAAGCGATGAACAGATAAGCCTCAATTTTGAAAGGGCGCCAATCGGCATCCCCATTGAGCGCCAGGGCCATGGCGCCCGACAGTTCATAGAGACTGACGATGGTCACCAGCGATGTGTCTTTGAACAAACCGATGAAATGATTCACCATGGCAGGCAGGCTATTGAGCAACGCTTGGGGCAACAACACATGTCGATGCATCTGGATGTAGTTCAGGCCCAGCGCCGTGGCTGCCAGGGTTTGGCCTTGTGATACCCCTTGCAATCCACCGCGCACCACCTCGGCCAGGTACGCGGCCAAAAACAAAGCCAAGGCCACGGTAACGCGCAGCAGCACATCGGGTGATGTGCCAGCAGGCAAGAGCAGGGGAATCATGAAACTGGCCATGAAGAGCACGCTGACCAAGGGCACGCCACGCACCAGTTCGATGAAACCGGCACACGCGCTGCTGAGCACCGGCCAATGGCTACGCCGTCCCAAGGCCAGCAGGACCGCGAGCGGAAACGCCAGCCCCACCCCCAGCACGCTCAACATGAGGGTCAAGGGCAAACCTCCCCACATATCGCTGGAGACAGGCGTCAAGCCCAAAGGCTTCAAGGAGCAAGGGCCCAATCGCCCCGCCATCAAGGCCCAGCACCCGCCTCCGATCACCAACCAACACAGCCCCAAGTTGCGACCCCAGCGCGCGGGGTTGGCGCTGTAGATTAAAGCCAAGACGAGGGCAATGCTGGCCAGCATAGGCCGCCAATGCGCGTCAAAAGGATAACGCCCAAAGAGGATCAGGCGATGCTTTTCAACGATCACGCCCCAACAGGCCCCCACCCCTCTGGCATCGGCGCAAGCCTGCGCATCGGCCTGCCAAACCGCATGAACCACGCCCCATTGCAAGAAGCCATAAAGGGCAGGCAACATCGTCAACAGCAACATGATGGTGACCACCCGGGAGGTCGGGCCAGACCAACAGGCGCGCCAAAACCCTGGTTCAGTGCGCATGGCGATTCACCCTTTGGTTGTAACGATTCATGATCCAAGCGGTCAGTAATGAGACGCTCAGGTAAATCATCATGATGATGGCGATGCACTCGACCGCTCGCCCTGTCTGGTTGAGGGCGGTATTGGCGATGCTGACCAAATCAGGGTAGCCAATGGCCACGGCCAAGGAAGAATTCTTGGTCAAATTCAGATATTGACTGGTCAGGGGCGGCAGGCTCACGCGCATCGCCTGGGGCAGCACGACCCAGCGCAAACTTTGTCCGACCGATAGCCCCAGGCTTTGTGCCGCCAAGGTTTGGGCGCGCGGCACGGCTTCGATGCCGGCACGAAACACTTCGGCAATGAAGGCTGCGGTGTACAAGATCAGCCCGAGCAATAAAGCCAGGTACTCGGGGCTGAGGTAGCCGCTCATTCCCCACACATCCAGGCTGAAACCGGCCTTGCTCCACATCAGCGCATCGCCCCAGCGCCAAGGCTCACCGGCCTCGGGCATGAACTCAATCATCAGCACATACCATGTGAACAACTGAATGAGCAGCGGCACATTGCGCAGGGTTTCGATGCAGGCGGCGCACAGGGCGCGCGCCAGGGGATGGCTGCTGATTCGGCCCACCGCCAGCAGCAATCCCAACAAGGTGGCTCCGATCATGCCCGGGATCGCCACCCACAGAGTGTTGACCAAGCCAACCAGAAAGGCGAGCCAAAAGGGAGATTCGGCGCTGTAACCCAAGGCCGTCTCAGCGATGTCAAACCCGGCAGGGTCCAACAAATAGTCAAAACCGCTTTGAATGCCCCTGGCCCGCATATTGATCCAAGTGTTGTGTGACAACCAGGCCAAAACAGCGGCCAGGCTCAACAACAACAGGACCTGCCAGACCAAGGCCGTCCAGGAATGGGATTTGCGCATGAATGCGATCAGCGCAAGGGCAGAGCGTAAATCAGTCCGCCCTGGGTCCACAAGGCGTTCGCACCTCGCTTCAAGCCCACGGGCGTTTTCTCGCCGACATGGCGCTCGAACATTTCGCCATAGTTGCCCACTGCGGCAATGGCGCGAGCCATCCAATCTTTGTCCAGGCCCAGCATCTTGCCCAAATCATCGCCTTTGCCTATCAGGCGGTTCACGGTCGGGTCAGTGCTTTCATTGAGCAATTGCGACAGGTTGGCCGAGGTCACGCCCAGTTCTTCGGCTTCGATCAGGCCGTAGACAGTCCAACGCACGATCGACAACCATTCATCGTCACCCTTGCGCACCATCGGACCCAGTGGTTCTTTGGAAATCAGGTCGGGCAAGATCACATGCTCTTTGGGGTTCTTGGCTTCACGAGAGCGGATTGAGGCCAAGCCGGAAGCGTCGGTCGTGTAAGCCTGGCAGCGACCGGAAAAATAGGCGGCGTTGCTGCCGTCAATCTTCTCAAACACCACCGGCTTGATGTTCAATTTTTGGGCCCGCGAGTAATCGCTCAGGTTCCTTTCGGTGGTCGTGCCCGACTGCACGCAGACGGTGGCGTTCTTCAACTGCTTAGCGCTTTTGATGCCCGATTTAGCGGGCACCATGAATCCCTGACCATCGTAAAACAGCACCGCCGTCAGGCTTAAACCCAGAGTGGTGTCGCGACTCAGGGTGACGGTGGTGTTGCGCGACAAAATGTCGACCTCGCCGGACTGCAAGGCGGTGAATCGCTGCGGCGCCGACAAGGGCACGTAGCGCACCTTATCCGGGCTGCCCAAGACGGCGGCGGCCAGGGCCTTGCAGACATCGACATCGATGCCACTCCACTTGCCTTGGCTGTCGGCGGCGCCGAACCCGGCGACGCCAGTGTTGACGCCGCAGGTGATCTGGTCTTTTTGTTTGATTTGGTCCAAGGTCTTGCCAGCCCATGCAGGAGCGAACAGAGTGAGGCTGAGGGTGGTGGCCAAGGCCATCAAAGGGGACGTTTTCATGGGGTCTTCCTTGCGTGGGTCAGGGGGACTGCGTTGGGTTTGAATTGTAGGGGGCGGGCCAGATGCGCCCGCCACCGTCGCCTAGGTGATTGGCTAGGGGTTTATCACAATCCTTTCATGGGGGCAGTCCTGATCGAATCGTCAAAAATGTTCACCACAAACAGGAGATGGCATTGAATCGTCCTCATGCATACACCGGCTTTTGTGCCTGCCACCCGGGCGCGTCCCGGCGCGGTTTCCTGCAGTCTTTGGCCGGCGTTGGCGCCGTGGGAGCCTTGGGACTGACGGGTTGTGCCACCATGGGCACACCTGCCAAGCCCCATCGCATCGACGTCCATCACCACCTGTCGCCCCCAGTCTGGGTCAATGCCCTCAAAAAAGCCAAACTCGACTCGCCCCCGGTCAACAACTGGACCCCGCAAAAATCACTGGACGACATGGATCAGGCCGGCATTGCCACCTCGATGACTTCGCCCACGCTGCCTGCGGTGGGTTTCCTGCCCCCCGCCGAGGCTGCCGCAGTCGCTCGCGCTTCGAACGAGTACGCCCGCCAACTGGCCGATCAGTACCCGGGCCGATTTGGCGTCTTTGCGCTCTTGCCCATGCCCCATGTGGATGCCACCCTGCGTGAAATCGAATACGCTTTTGACGTGCTCAAGGCCGACGGCGTGGCTTTCATGACCAGCTATGACGACAAATTTCTGGGTCACCCAACGTTTGCACCCGTCATGGACGAGCTGAACCGCCGAAAAGCCACCGCCTACACCCATCCCAACAACCCGGCCTGCTGCACCAACCTCGATACCGGCGTGCCCCCCGTCATCATCGAATATGGCACCGACACCACCCGCACCATCGCCAGCCTGATTTACTCGGGCACGGCACAGCGCTGCCCCAATATCAACTTCATCTTCTCACACGCCGGAGGGAGCATCACGGCTCTGACTGAGCGTTTCAACACCCAAGCCGTGCGTTTGCCTAACCTCAAAGCCGAGGGCTTTGATTTCGATGTGGTCATGAAACTGCTGCGCGGCTTTTATTACGACACGGCTCAAGCGGCCAATCCGATCGCCATGGCCTCGTTGACCAAAATGGTCAATGTCAGCCAAATCGTGTTTGGCACCGACTACCCCTACCGGACCGGTTTGGAGCATGTGCAGGGTTTGAGTCAGATTTTTAGTGGCAGCGACCTGCGTGCCATTGATCGCGACAACGCCTTGAGAATTTTGCCGGCGCGTTGGCGCAGCTGACAACGCCCGCAAGGCAGAACGCGCTCGCTGCTTCTGCGCTAAAGTCGGGGATCGAGAATTTGCCATGTACTTGCCCCGCCAATTTCAAGCCGAGGATTGGGCTCTGGCCCAACGCCTGATGAGGGAACACCCCTTAGCGACCCTGGTCAACATCGATGATCAGGGTTTTCCGTTCGCCTCACACCTGCCCCTGAAGTTGGAACTATGTGAGCCGAACGGACAGCCCAGCCTCTTGTTGGGGCATCTGGCCCGCGCCAACCCACAGGCCGCGCACCTGGCCCAACGCCCGGAAGCCTTGGTGATTTTTTTGGGCCCGCACGCTTTCATGTCGACCCGTGTGTACCCTGACTTGCAGCGGGTGCCCACCTGGAATTACCTCAGTGTTCAAGCCCGCGTGCGCATCCGTTTGTTGTCGGGCGAGAAGGCCAAAGACGCCATGCTCAAACAACTGATTGGAGAGCACGACCCGCCTTATGCCGACCAGTGGCGCGGGTTGCCCGAGAAATACACGCATGGCATGTTGTCCGCCATCGTGGCCTTCGAGCTGCAAGTGATCGATATCCAGACCAAGATCAAGCTCAATCAGCACCGGCCCGAATCACACGCCGCCATGCACGCGGCTTATGCCTCGGGCAACCCCAGAGAACGCGAACTGGCCCAGTGGATGAGCGAATTGGGGATGGCGGGCAACGCAAAATGAACGATGCGTTATTCATGCGCTTGGCCTTGGCCGAAGCCGAGACCGCCCAAGCCGCCGGCGAGGTCCCCGTGGGTGCTGTGGTGGTCAAAGACGGACAGGTCATCGGGGTCGGGCACAACTCACCTATCACTGCCCAAGACCCCAGCGCCCATGCCGAAATGGTGGCCCTGCGGGCTGCGGCAAGACACTTGGGCAACTATCGGCTTGATGGCTGTGAATTGTTCGTGACCCTCGAGCCTTGCGCCATGTGCGCCGGCGCCATGTTGCATGCTCGGCTGAGCCGAGTGGTGTATGGAGCGAGAGAACCCCGCAGCGGCGCGGCCGGCTCGGTGCTGAACTTGTTCGGCTGGCCCGAACTGAACCACCACACAAGCGTGACAGGTGGGGTGCTGGCCAAAGAGTCGGGCACGTTGCTGAAAGACTTTTTCAAAGGAAAGCGCATGAATCTCTGGCCTTTGCGTGACGATGCCTTGCGAACCCCCGATGAGGCATTTCAAGGCTTGCCCGATTACCCCTGGACAGCGCATTACCTGAACGATTTGCCGGCACTCGATGGCTTGCGCATGCATTACCTCGACGAAGGCCCCAAGGATGCCAGCGTCACTTGGTTGTGCCTGCATGGCAACCCGGCTTGGAGCTATCTTTACCGTAAGATGATTCCAGTCTGGATGGCGGCAGGTCACCGCGTGGTCGCCCCAGATATGCCAGGTTTTGGCAAAAGCGACAAGCCCAAAAAAGAGGGCGCCCATCGCTTCGAATGGCACCGCGATGTGCTTGCGCAATTCGTCGAGGACCTGGATTTGAATCGGGTCAACCTGGTGGTGCAAGATTGGGGGGGCATTTTGGGTTTGACTCTGCCCATGGTGTCGCCCCAGCGTTATCGCGGTTTGCTGGTCATGAACACCCACTTGGCTACCGCCGAGGCCCCTCTGTCGGCCGGTTTTCTGGCCTGGCGCGAGATGTGTGCCAAAAACCCTGACTTTTCCGTCAGCCGCTTGATCGCTCGGGGCAATCCGCACATGAGTCCAGCCGAATGCGCCGCCTATGACGCCCCTTTCCCCAACTCAGGTTACAGAGCTGCCCTGCGGGCGTTTCCGCCAATGGTGCCAGAGCATACCGATAGTCCAGGTGCAGGGCTA
Source organism: Alphaproteobacteria bacterium (assembly GCA_030054175.1). GTDB lineage: Bacteria > Pseudomonadota > Gammaproteobacteria > Burkholderiales > Burkholderiaceae_C > Limnohabitans. The sequence goes on from JASGCM010000002.1 coordinate 79,188, forward strand.
TCGAGACAGGCGGCAGAGTTCTGGCGACACCAATGGAACGGACGCAGCCTGATGGCGGTTGGGGCCATGGATCCGGTACTGGGCTCGGGGGTGATGAACGCGTTGGCTGGCGTGATCGCGCATTGCCCTGAGCCCTGGCTTTTGGATCAGGCGGGCCATTTCGTCCAGGAACATGGGCAACTCATCGCTGAACGGGCTTTGCAGGTCCTGACGGTTTGAGAGAATGCGCCCATGAGTCACATTTACATTTATTCGCCAAGTGGGGCAGTGAGAGACAAAGCTGCGTTCCAGCGAGGTGTGAAGCACCTGAGCGCCTTGGGCCACCAGATCAGCGTGGATCCTGCGGCTTTGAAACGGGTGCAGCGCTTTGCGGGCGACGACGCCGATCGCTTGGTGGCATTGTCTCGCACCGCCGCTTCCGGGGCGAATGCCGCTCTGATTTCCAGAGGCGGCTATGGCCTGACCCGTTTGTTGCCTGATCTGCCCTTCAAGGACATCGCCCGCTCGATACGCCAGGGCATGGCATGGGTGGGCTACAGCGATTTCACCGCCTTGCAATTGGCGTTGTTGACACAAACTGGCTCGGTCACTTGGTCGGGCCCCTCGCTTTGCGACAGCTTCGGAGCCCCCGAGGTGGATGAGATTGCACAGGCCTGCTTCGATGACCTCTTGCTGGAGCAAGGCGAGGGCAGTGGCTGGCGCATGGGGGTGGCTGCAGCCAAAGGGCTGGCGGCACGCAAAAGCGGAGTCTGGGCCCGTGACGCGCAACTCTGGGGCGGCAATTTGACGGTACTGTGCAGCTTGCTGGGCACCCCTTATTTTCCATCGATTGATGGTGGCGTGTTGTTCCTGGAGGACGTGGGCGAACATCCTTATCGGATCGAGCGAATGCTGTCACAGCTCTTGCATGCCGGTGTCCTGGCGCGACAAAAAGCCATTGTTTTAGGGCAATTCACAGAGTATCGTCTGACCGAGCATGATCAACGCTTTGGCATGTCCACTGTCTTGCAATGGCTACGCGCTCAACTCAAGTGTCCGGTGTTGACCGATCTGCCATTTGGCCACGTCGCCACCCGTGTTTGCCTGCCCGTGGGTGCCAAGGTCGACTTGTTGGTGGAGGGCCGTGACGCCATGTTGGTCTGGGGGCACATTTGATCCGCGTTATGCAAAATAATGCATAAAATAAGATGGTCTGCATTTAAATTCAAGAAATCACATGAAAGCTTATGACTCGCACTACATCCATGGACACTGGGTCAAGGCCCAATCCAGCCAGACTTTTTCGGTGTACGATTCAACCACCGAAGAGGTGATCGCCACCGTGCCCCAAGGCAGTGCGGCCGAGGCCGAACAAGCGGTTTTGGCCGCGCGTGCTGCCTTTGACGCATGGTCGCAGACCCCTCTGGAAACCCGATGCGCCTTGATCGACAAGGTGGTCGAAGGACTCAAGGCCCGCGCCGAAGAAATGGCTCAAGCGATTGCCTGTGAAGTGGGCATGCCCATCAAACTGGCCCGCATGGTGCAGGTCGGTGGACCGATCTTCAATTGGGGCAACGCCGCCAAACAAGCGCGTCGCTTCGAGTGGGAAGAGAAGGTCGGCAACTCGCTGGTGGTGCGCGAGCCCGTCGGCGTGGTGGGTTGCATCACCCCCTGGAATTTCCCGCTCAACCAAATCACGCTCAAGGTCGCTCCCGCGCTGGCAGCAGGCTGCACCGTGGTGCTCAAGCCCAGCGAAGTGGCGCCGATCAACGCCATGATCTTGGCCGAGATCATCCATGACGCAGGCTTCCCGCCGGGCGTCTTCAACCTGGTCAACGGCGCGGGTCCGGTGGTGGGCGAAGTGCTATCAGGCCACCCGGAAGTGGACATGGTGAGCTTCACCGGTTCGACCCGTGCCGGTAAACGGGTCGGCGAGTTGGCGTCTCAGTCGATCAAGCGTGTCGCCTTGGAGTTGGGTGGAAAATCGGCCAGCGTGATCCTGCCCGACGCCGATCTGGCCAGTGCAGTCAAAGGCAGTGTGTCGGCGTGCATGCTCAACAGCGGCCAAACCTGTTCAGCGCACACCCGCATGCTGGTACCCGCCGACCGTTTGGAAGAAGCCAAACAACTGGCTGCTGCCGCAGTGGCCAAGTTGACCTTGGGCCCAAGCCTGGACGAGAACACCCGACTCGGGCCGCTGGTCAGCGCAGCGCAGCGCGACCGGGTGCTGCATTTCATCGAGTTGGGCCTGAAAGAGGGCGCCGAGTTGGTTGCCGGTGGGCCAGAGCGTCCCAACATGGATCAAGGCTACTTTGTGCAACCGACCGTGCTGGTGGTCCAGCCTGAGCATACCCTGGCACGCGAGGAGATCTTCGGCCCTGTGCTGGTGATCATTGCTTACCAAGACGAGGCCGATGCGATCCGCATCGCCAACGACACCATTTATGGCTTGGGTGGCGGTGTATGGAGCCAAGACGAAGCCCATGCGGTGCGCGTGGCACGTCGAATCCGAACCGGACAAGTTGATATCAATGGCGCCCCTTTCAACAGCAACGCACCTTTTGGGGGTTACAAGCAATCAGGCCATGGCCGCGAAAACGGCAAATACGGCCTGGAAGAGTTCTTGGAATACAAAGCCCTGCAGTTCAAGCCCGCCGACAAAACGGCTTGAAGCACTCAGGCCCGGTGGCCTGTGCTGAAGTCGTTGCGTCCACAGACATCTCGGCCACGCAACAGCCACAGGGGGCGAGTGGCGAAGCTGACTGGCACGCCACTTTGACCGTTGACCGGATTGAGACTGCGGTCAAAGTGCGAGCTCGCCGGCATGTAACGCAGAGCCACGCCCGTGCGCCGCATCGCCGATGTGTTGGGTTGCGCCCCGTGGATCATGTAAACATCGTGCATGGACATTTGTCCCGCTTGCAGTTCAATGTCGACGGCCTGATTTTCATCAAAAGTGCCGTCGGCCATGCGTTGTTGCAAAGTCAGGTCGGTGCGGTCTTCATACAGGTGCGGATGCAACACCTGGCCCAGGTGAGAGCCGGGTATGACCCGCAGACAGCCATTGGCACGGGTGCTGGGCTCAAGGGCCACCCAGACCGTGCAAGTGGCCAAAGGGCGGATCGGCCAGTAGTGGCCATCTTGGTGCCAGGGGGTCTCGTAGCCTTTCAGGGGTGGCTTGCAAAATACATGGCAGCCCCAAAGGATGATGTGCTCACCGATCAGCTCTTGCACCAAATCGACGATCGGCGGATGCATGGCCAGGTCCAGAAAACGCCGACTGCCCTTGATGCCTTCTCCGTTGTCTCCTTGGATATGGGCGCTGACCAGTTTTTCAGGGCGCACACCTGGGTTGTCTCGAATCAGTTGATTCAGCGCGTCTTGTAACTCATGAAGAAAAGAATCTTCCAATCGGTAGGGAGGAACCAGCCAACCCTCTCGACGGTACGTCTGAAGCTGCTCGGGGCTCAGTCGCTGACTCATGCTGAGTACCTCAAACACGCTCGCCTGTGGAGCCATCAAAGAGGTGGATCTTGGTCGGTGCGACGGCCAGATACACGGTGTCGTCAGGCCTCACATCAGGTCGGCCGTGGGTGACCACCGTCAGCGGTTGTTCGCCCACCTGAACCAGCAACTCGGTTTCAGCCCCGGTGGGCTCGACCACAATCACCCGGGCCGCCACACCCTGATTGGACAACTCGAAATCAGTGGGGCGCACGCCATAGTGCAAGGCCTGCCCTTGGACCAAGCCGAGGCCAGAGGGCAGAGGCCAAACCTGACCCAACGCACGCAAAACGCTTCCTTCGACCGTGCCCTGAACCAGGTTCATGGCCGGCGAGCCGATGAATTGGGCGACGAAGAGGTTGCGCGGATGATCAAAGAGTTCCAGAGGCGTGCCGATTTGCTCGATGATGCCGTCGTGCATGACCACGATGCGGTCGGCCATGGTCATGGCTTCGATCTGATCGTGGGTCACATACACCGTGGTGGTTTTCAGGCGTTGGTGCAATGCCTTGATTTCAGCCCGCATGGCCACGCGCAATTTTGCGTCCAAATTGGAGAGGGGCTCGTCAAACAAAAATACCTTGGGGTCGCGCACGATAGCGCGCCCCATGGCGACGCGCTGTCGTTGTCCCCCCGAGAGTTCACGCGGGTAACGGTCGAGCAGGACATCCAAATTCAAAATCCGTGCCGCATGATCAACGCGCTGGGCAATCGTCGTCGGGCTTTCTTTTCGCAGCTTGAGCGAAAAACCCATGTTCTCGCGCACGGTCATGTGCGGGTATAGAGCATACGACTGAAAGACCATGGCGATGTCGCGATCCTTGGACTCGAGGTCATTGATGACCTGATTGTCAATGCGGATCTCGCCACCGGTGATGTCCTCGAGTCCGGCCAGCATGCGCAACAGGGTCGATTTCCCGCAACCCGAAGGGCCCACCAAGACGACGAATTCGCCCGACTGGATCTCAAAGCTGATGCCGTGGATGACCTTGACCTTTTGGCCATACACCTTTTCAATGTGGTGAAACGAGACGGATGACATGCAAAGTTCCCTCAGCTTTTGACGGCACCGGCGGTCAGCCCGGACACCATATAGCGTTTGAATGTGTAGTAAATGGCGGCTGGCGGCAGGGCATAAATCAGACCGGTGGCCATCAGCAACTCCCAAGGAGAGTCATCGGCTTGCAGAAAATTACCCAAAGCCACCGCCAATGTCAGGCTCTCGTCGCGCGACAGCAGCAAAAAAGCGTAGAGGTACTCGTTCCAGGCCAACAACAACGCATAGGTTCCCACGGCCACCAGGGATGGCGTCATCAAAGGCAGGTACACCAAGTAGAACAACTGCAAGGGGCTGGCACCGTCGATCCGGGCGGCCTCGTCCAATTCAAAAGGCAGTTTGTCGCTGGCCTGCTTGAGCACCCAAATACAGTAGGGCGACGCAATGGTCACCATGGCCAAAATCAAGGCCCATTGATTGTTGAGCAAACCGTACAAGCCCATGGTTTTGTACATGGGCACGGCCAAAAAGGCAGCCGGAATAAAGTAGGTGAACAAGGCCATGTTCATCACAGTGCGGCCTGACTTGAGTTTCAGCCGACTGATGGCGAAAGCAGCGCAGGTTGCGACAAACAAGGTCAGCGCACCGACGGCGACGGCGATCAGCACCGAGTTCCAGATCTGGTCCCAAAAATGGTTCAGGTAAAAGTGTTTTTTGTTGAATGCGATCTCAAAGTTTTGCAGGGTGGGGTGATCGGGCCAGAGCTTGCCCGTGGTGCCTTCGTCCTTGGGCGAAAAGGCAAACAGAGCCAGGTGATAAATGGGCAACAGGGTCCAGACCAGTACCGGGATACCAATCAGCCAAAGTTTCGCTTCGCGCGTCACGACTTGCAGTTTCATTTGGAGAGCCGTTTCATCATGAAGTAGACCAGGGGCAAGACCAGTGGCAAGGCCACCACGATGGAGGCCATGGCCAAGTCCACCTGATCCAGTCTCAAATAGCGGATCCCCAAGGTGGCCAGAACATGGGTCAAATCGGCTGGCCCGCCGCCGGTCAGCAAATACACGCTGTTGAAGTCACCCAGGGTCCATATCGCCGACAAGATGGTCGAGGTCAGGTATAGACTGCGCATCGAAGGCCAGGTGATGTATTTGAATTTTTGCCAGCGGGTGGCGCCATCGACCGAGGCGGCTTCGTACTGCTCGGTGGGAATCGACATGCGACCTGCAATCAGGATCAGAGTCCAAAAGGGCAGGGACTTCCAGATGTGCATCAGCATGGAAAAGCTCAAGCCCAACATGGGGTCGTTGAGCCAGTTGGGGCCATCCAGACCCGTCAGGCGAAAAATGGTGCTGTTGATCACACCCCACTCGGGGTTGAGCATGAAGCGGACCGACAAGATGGTGGGAATGGAGGGAACTGCCCAGGGCAGTATGAAAATCACCGAGACGATCTTGATCCACCAACGGTCATGCAGGAAAAAACCCGACAAAGCCAAGGCCACCATCATTTTCAAGTTGATGGCCACGGCCAGAAAAATCACGGTGTTGATGAGGGTTCGAAAGAAAATCGGATCCGCCAACAAGGCCTCGTAGCTGGCAGGGTGTCGGGCCAACCACAAACCGTAGAACACCGGATACAGGACAAAGACCAAAAAAATCAATAGATAGGGCACGACCATCAAGCGAGCCCAAAAAACCCAAGGGGACAGGCGTGAACCAACAGGGGAGACTAAAGCGCTATTCATGAAATGTGCCCAAGGCCGTCCAACGGCTCGCCCGGAGAAAAGCAGGCCGGGGGCATCAACCGCCGGCCTGCGCTGGATCAGTCGCCGGCGACTTCCTTGATGCGGGCGATCATCTCGTCGACGGCTCTCTCAAGGGGCACCTTCTCGTTCAAATGGCGGTTCATGGCCTTGGCCCACACATTCTCGTTGTTGATCACGGTGAACTTGTAGTTCTTGGTGAACTCAAACGGGGTGGTGCCGTTCATGAATTGGTTGTAGACCGCCAAGCGGTGCGGATCGTCTTTCCAGAATGGGCTTTGTTGCCCCTTCTTGGTGACCGGGAACCAACGACCCAAGGAGCCTTCCACATAGGGGGTCAGATTAGCATCTTCCAAAATGAAGGCGACGAATTTTTTGGCATCCGCCTTGTTCATGGCGTTTTTGAAAATGACACCGGTTTTGACGGCAGCCCGGTAAGTCATCTTGGTGCCGTCAGGCTTGTCGGGAAAGCCGGCGGTGGCGATGTTTTGGGTGTAATTCTTTTTGGCCACTTCCCGCTGTTCTGCGGTCAAGGCGGTGTTGTTCATGTCATCGAGCCACTTGGCAGCGATCGAAATGGTCGCGTTGTGGGTCATGACGGTGGTTTTGTTGTGAAAAGCGACGTTGTTATCCGGATCTTTCCAACTGGTGGAAGAGGGCGGGGTGCAGGCCTTGGTGTAGACAGCGGTGTAGTCGCGCATGGCGTTGATCAGCCCCTGGCGGACAGTGGGATCATCGACCAGCAACTTGCCCGAGTCATTGACCAGACGCACGTTATAAGCATCGACGAAAGTCAGGAAAGAAAAGAAGGCATCGCTGGAGTCCACGCCCATCGGAAAGCCCGTGCCAAATCCGCGCTTGCCGCTTTTTTGTCGATAGGCGGGTTGTACCTTGCTGCACCAGAAGTCCCAGTACTCGTCCCATTTGGTAGGTATGTCCTTGTCGCTGAAACCCGCCTCGGCCAGCATGTCCTTCCAATACTGGATGTGCATGGTCTGCTGCTTGATGGGATAAGCGTAATAGGCGCGCTTCTTGTCGGCATTGTTGTACAAAAAAGTGGTAGACAAGGCGTTGGGCTCAAAGTTGTTGCGCACCTTGTCAATCACATCGCTGATGTCTTCGAGTTTGCTGTCGTATGCCCACTTGGCGGTGACTTGGAAGTCATACACGTCGGAGTAGGCCACATCAGGTGGCGAACCCGAATCGAGCGCTGCGACGGTCTTGGGGATGGTGTCTTGAATGGGATATTGAGACAACTCGATCTTGATGTCCTTGTTGCGGGCCTCAAACTTCTTGATGGCTTCAAACAGGGCATCGTCTTCGGCTTTGTAAAAGCCCTTGACCCACCAGACCGTGAGCTTGCGTTGCTGCTGTGCTTGCGAGGGCAGGGCGGCGGCCAACAGGCCCGTGAGCACCAAAACGCCCACCCCAAGGGATTTCAATTTCATGGGTTGTCTCCAAATTTCATGTTTTTTGTTTCATCGGACACGCCTTGTGTACAGTCGGTCCGCGCATTGCTGCGGGTTCGAGTTTGGAGTTGAATACCTATGGGCCATATCAGGACAAACCCTTGAGCCCAGGGGCACGTGGTCAATCTTGTCCTGAGAGGGTCAGCGACATGCCTTGACGCGGGTTAACATGGGGTTGATTTTCATAGGACGAGGACCATGAGCCATCCCCCCAAAAAGAAACCTTCCGACCTGCGTAGCCAGCAGTGGTTTGGTCGTCAAGACCGCGATGGCTTTGCCTACCGCAGTTGGGTCAAAGGAAAAGGCGTGCCACACGACCAATTCGATGGCCGCCCGGTCATCGGCATCTGCAACACCTTCAGCGAACTCACGCCCTGCAATTCGCATTTCCGTACCTTGGCCGAACAGGTCAAGATTGGCGTCTACGAGGCCGGCGGATTTCCCCTCGAATTTCCGGTGATGTCCCTGGGTGAAACGCTGCTGCGTCCCACCGCCATGCTCTATCGCAACTTGGCCAGCATGGATGTCGAGGAAAGCATTCGGGGCAATCCCATTGATGGCGTGGTGCTGTTGATGGGGTGCGACAAAACAACCCCCTCTTTGCTGATGGGCGCCTCCAGCGTCAACTTGCCCACCATCGGCGTGAGTGGTGGCCCCATGCTCAACGGCAAGTGGCGTGGCCAGGAACTGGGCTCTGGCACTGGCGTTTGGAGCATGAGCGAACAAGTGCGCGCGGGCACCCTGAAACTGCAGGATTTCTTCGAGGCCGAAAGCTGCATGCACCGCAGCCACGGACATTGCATGACCATGGGTACAGCCTCGACCATGGCCAGCATGGTCGAAGCCCTGGGGATCGGTTTGCCCGGAAATGCGGCTTATCCAGCCGTTGATGGCCGGCGCAATGTTCTGGCCCGCGATGCTGGCCGACGCATCGTGCAAATGGTGAAAGACGACATCACCATTTCGCAAATCCTGACTCGCCAAGCTTTCGAAAACGCCATTCGCACCTTGGCCGCAATCGGGGGCTCGACCAATGCAGTCATTCACCTGATCGCCATCGCTGGACGTTTGGGCGTTGAGTTGAAGTTGGAAGACTTTGACCGGCTGGGGTCAGAAATGCCTTGTTTGCTGAATCTGCAACCTTCGGGCCAGTACCTCATGGAAGACTTCTGCTATGCAGGCGGTCTGCCCGTGGTGATGAAGGAAATCCTGTCGCACCTGCACGGCGACGCCCTGACCGTCAGCGGCCATACCGTGGCGGAAAACATCGCTTCGGCGCAAAACTTCAACACCGAGGTGATCAAACCTTTGAATCAACCCTTCAAAGACAAGGCTGGCATCGCCGTCTTGCGTGGCAACCTGGCGCCGCGTGGCGCCGTCATCAAGCCCAGCGCCGCCACTCCTGAGTTGATGAAGCACACGGGTCGGGCGGTGGTCTTTGAGGACAGCGACGACTTTCATCGCCGCATCGATGACGAATCGCTCGATGTCGATGAAACCTGCGTGCTGGTGCTGAAAAATTGTGGCCCCAAAGGGTATCCCGGCATGGCCGAGGTTGGCAATATGCCGCTGCCGCCGAAGATTTTGCGCAAAGGAATCACCGACATGGTCCGCATCAGTGATGCCCGCATGAGCGGGACCGCCTATGGCACCGTGGTCCTGCACACCGCGCCCGAAGCCGCCGCCGGCGGTCCTTTGGGCCTGGTGCAAAACGGCGACCTGATCACGCTGGATGTGTCTGCGCGCAGCTTGCACCTGCATGTGGATGAAGCTGAAATGCAGCGTCGCCGTCAGGCCTGGCAGACTCCCCCGCCAGCCATGTCCAGCGGTTATTGGAAGCTGTACATCGACCATGTGCTGCAAGCCGATGAGGGTGCAGACCTGGATTTTCTGCGCGGCATGCGTGGCGCCGCCGTACCCAAAGACAACCACTGAGGAGACCCATCCATGAGCACATCGCAACGTCTGACCGGCAAGATCGCCATGGTGACGGCGGCAGGGCAAGGCATCGGACGGGCCACCGCCGAAGCCTTCGTCCGTGAGGGCGCACAAGTGATCGCCTGCGACATCAATGTCGCCACTTTGGCCACACTGCGCGAAGCGACCGGCTGTCAGACTGACGTGCTTGACGTGTTGCAACCTCAGGCCATTGCCGATTTGGCACGTCGCCACCCGCACATAGACACCTTGTTCAATGCAGCAGGCTTTGTGCACGCCGGGAGTATCCTGGAGAGCACCGAAGAAGAGTGGGACTTCGCTTTCAACCTCAATGTGCGCTCGCAATACCGGATGATCAAGGCGTTTTTACCTGGCATGTTGCAGCGCGGCGGGGGATCGATCATCAACGTGGCCTCCGTCGTGGGCAGTCTGAAAGGCACAACCAACCGCTTCATCTACGGGGCTTCCAAGGCCGCCATCATTGGGCTGACCAAATCGGTCGCAGCCGATTACGTCGGGCGGGGCGTGCGCTGCAACGCCATTTGCCCAGGCACCATCGAGTCGCCTTCGCTGCGCGAACGCATCAGCGCTCAAGCCCAGGCCACCGGCCAAAGTCTGGCTGACACCGAGGCCTTTTTTGTCGCCCGTCAACCCATGGGACGCCTGGGTCGCACCGCTGAGATCGCCGCTTTGGCCGTCTACCTGGCCAGCGACGATGCGGCCTTCACCACTGGCACGGCCCAAGTCATCGACGGCGGCTGGTCCAACTGAAGGGCAGGGCGATGGATCAAGTGTTTTTGCTGCACCCGGACGACGATGTTGCCATTGCCCGACAACAATTGTTGGGTGGCACGCGACTGCCCTCTGGGGCCAACTCACGCGGCCTCATTCCACCGGGCCACAAAGTGGCCCTGCGGGATCTGGTCGCAGGACATGCGGTGCGTCGATACAACCAGGTGATCGGCTATGCATTGCACGACATCGGTGCCGGGGAACATGTGCATGTCCACAACCTGGGCTTGCGCGACGACAGCCTGAACACCGATCGCGATTACGCCTTTTGTGCCGACCTGCAACCTGAGCCCCGCCGGCAGGACGCATATTTTCAAGGCATCGTCCGACCGGACGGTCGTGTGGCTACCCGAAATTACATCGCCGTGCTCTCGACCGTGAACTGCTCGGCCACGGTGGCCCGCGCCATTGCCGATCATTTCTCACGCCGTCATCATCCTCAGGCCCTGGCCGACTTTCCCCAAGTCGACGGCGTCATTGCGCTGACGCACGGTTCTGGCTGTGGCATGGACGGCGAGGGCGATGGTTTGCGCGTGCTCGAGCGAACGCTGGCGGGCTATGCCCGCCATGCCAATTTGGGCGGTGTGCTGGTGGTTGGCTTAGGGTGCGAAGCCAACCAGGTCGATGTCTGGCTCCAGCGATCGCACCTGGCTGACGGCCCCTTGCTGCGCACGTTCAACATCCAAGACAGCGGTGGCACCACCCAAACCATCGAGCGCGGAATCGCACTGGTGCAACACATGCTGCCGGTGGCCAATGCCGTGTCGCGTCAACCTTGCAGCGCCAGCCACATCATGGTCGGCTTACAGTGCGGCGGCTCGGACGGTTACTCGGGCATCAGCGCCAACCCGGCCTTGGGCGCAGCCGTTGATCGACTGGTGGCGCACGGCGGTACCGCCATCCTCAGCGAAACCCCCGAGATCTATGGCGCCGAACACTTGCTGACTCGACGAGCTGTCCGTGTTGAAGTCGGTCAAAAACTGGTCCAACGCATCCGCTGGTGGGAGAACTACACCCGCATCAACGGCGGCAAGATGGACAACAATCCGTCCCCGGGCAATAAAAATGGCGGTCTGACGACTATATTTGAAAAGTCGTTGGGTGCCGTCGCCAAAGGCGGGACAACCAACTTACAGGCCGTTTACGAATACGCAGAACCGGTGACGGCCAACGGTTTCGTGTTCATGGACACACCGGGTTACGACCCGGTCAGTGCCACAGGTCAAGTCGCCGGGGGTGCCAACCTGATCTGTTTCACCACCGGCCGCGGTTCGGCCTATGGTTGCGCGCCCGCACCTTCTCTGAAGTTGTCGACCAATAGCGCCTTGTACCAACGCCAAAAGGATGACATTGACATCAATTGCGGTGAAGTGATCGATGGACAGATTGATATCGACGCAATGGGTCAATTGATTTTTGAGACTATTTTGGAAACTGCCAGCGGAAAAGCCACGCGCAGTGAGTCGCACGGCTATGGCCAAAACGAGTTTGTGCCGTGGCAGTTGGGTGCGGTAATGTGAGTTTGATGTTGATTTAATCATTTAATACGATGTATATTATGTTAAGTTAAATGTGAATCAACGGATTTACACCCCCCGAATCTGACCCCTTGCTTAAGCACACCGAAACGACCCCTTTGCACGGATCCGGTTCAAACAGACGTGCCAAAGATCAATTAATTGCTCAAATACAACAATGAAATAATACTCATCAATTATTTCAGTCATAATTGCAGTGTTCGGTTCGAAATTTTGCCGAGCGGTTTTGCTGGCCTCAGGGTCAGTTGTCCACTTGTTTGACTTCGAAGGTGAACCCATGCACAGCCTCATTGGCAGCACACTGATCCGCCGTCCACTCTCCCGATCCGCTCTTTGGCTGACCCTGGCTCTGGCTGGTTTGCTGCAAGCCTGTGGGGGTGGTGGCGTGAGCAACGATTTGCCGATTGCTCAATGTATACCCAAAACCAGGGCGTTGGCGGCATGCGAAACTTTCGATTCCTGTAATGCATGGACCATGGATTCGTCGGATTTCGACACCGATTGGGTCAGTTCTTCTGCCAACTTCACGTCGATGGCCGTTGATGCCAACGGCCTGTTTTACATATCCCAAAGCAACAAAGGCGTCACCGGCATCGCCAATATCACCAAGTCCAGTGGCATCTCTTACAGCACGGTTTACGGCCCTGACTTCATTGAAGGCTACGCGTCTTCTCCGGGCGGTCTGGCCACCGACACTTGCGGCAATACGTATTTCACCGATACCGGCAGACAGCAAATTTATCGCACCAGATCAGGTTCGACCAAGCTGATCAGCAGCCTCACCATCCCCAGTCCCAAAGCGATGACATCTGACGAAGTCGGTAATTTGTTTGTTGCTGCCAAAATAGCCAACAGCAATTTCAGCATCCAGAAGTTGTCGACTCAAGGGGTCGCCACCACTGTCAAGTCCAATTTAAGCCAAGAGGTCCTCAGTCTGACCTACAGCCCCAAAAAAGGGCGCATTTACTATATCAACGGATCCAATGAGCTCAGATGGTTTGATCCTGCAACGCCCAACACAGAAACCCTTATTTCATTGTCATTCACCCCCTTGGAAGTGGTCTCTGACGCCTTGGGCAATCTTTATGTGCTGCAAAAAACAACCCGATCAGGCGTCACCACCTACGGAATTTCTCGCCTCAGTTGGGACAGCCAACTTTCACAGCTTTCGAGTACCATCCGAACTGTCCTGCCGACGGCGTTGTCTACCGATAAACTGGTTTTGCCCTCGTCCCTCACGCTCGGCGATTCCGGGTCAATTTTCGTGTTTGACATCGACATGAACGAACCCAAACTGCGGATGTTCACCCCCCAGTGAAGACTGGGGCCATCACATCCGCCCTCACCTTTTGACGGGTCTTAAGGCGGCACGGATCAGAGCCGCCGATTCGGGATGCTGTCCGTTGACTGCAAAATCCAGGGCGGACAATCCAAACTGGTTTTTCAGTTTGACGTCTGCGCCCTCCTCCAGCAACAGTTTGGTCACGCCGGGGTTGCCGTAGTGGGCGGCCATCATGAGCGGCGTGGTGCCGTTGGGTGATTCGGCATCGATGTAGGCGTGTTTCTCTAGCAACAACTTGACCACTTCTGCATGTCCGCTGGTGGCGGCGTAGTGCAGTGGCGTCCATCCGGTCTTGTTCACATCGGCTCCACGGGCCAGCAGCTGTTCAACCAGCCGAAGTCGTCCTTTGAGCGCCGCCAACATCAAAGGGGTTTCAGCACTGGGATTGAGCTGGTTGACCTGGATGGTCGGCCAAGCGATCAAGGCCTCGGCCACTTTCAGGGCATCTTTTTGAAGAGCCAGACTCAGTGCAGGCTGCAAGTCGGGTGATGGCGTATTGGGGTCAAAACCTCTTTTCAACAGGCTTTCGACTGTCTCAGCCTGATCGAATTCGATGGCCCTGAAAAATTGTTCGTAAGATTGAGCCTGTGCAGAAGAAAACCCAACAAAAACAAGACTCAATAAGCAAAAATTAAGGTATTGAATGAATTTTATCGAACCACTGCCACGGATCCAATGGATAAAATTAAAGTTATTCATAATCAATGACATATTTTGATTGGCTCATGTTGTCGAGGTGATTCGATGGAACAAACGCTGGGTGTTTTCGAATGTGATGCGTCCCATCTCCAAGGGGTCCAAGCCGCGAATCTCAGCCAACTGGCGCGCCACCCAGGGCACCAAAGACGGGTCATTGGTTTTGCCCCGATGCGGGGCGGGGGCCAGGTAGGGGCTGTCGGTTTCGATCAACATACGATCGAGCGGTACCCAACGCGCCAGATCACGCAAATCCTGGGCATTTTTGAAGGTCACAATGCCCGAAAAAGAGATGTAAAAACCCAAATCCAAGGCGGCACGAGCCACTTCGGCGGTTTCTGTGAAGCAATGAAATACCCCGCCCACGCTGCCGCTTGACCCGTCTTCCCCCTCTTCTTTCAACAGCGTCAAGGTATCGGCCGACGCCGCCCGGGTATGGATGACCAAGGGCAAGCCCAGGGTTCGCGCCGCACGGATATGACGGCGAAAGCGCTGACGTTGCCACTCCATGTCGGCCAGACTGCGTTCACCCAACCGGTAGTAATCGAGCCCCGTCTCACCGATGGCAACCACTTTGTCTCGCTTCCCCATGTCCAGCAACTGCTCCAAGCTGGGGTCGATGACTTGGTCTTCATCGGGGTGCACGCCCGCCGTGCACCAGAAATTATCATGGGCCATGGCCAAGGCATGCACCTGCTCAAAGGTCTCGACTTTGGTTGAAATGAGCAAAGCGCGCTCAACCCCGGCCTGCGACATCTGACGACGGATCTCGTCCAATCGGGTCATCAACTCGGGGAAATTCAAATGACAATGTGAATCGAAATACATGGTCTGAAAAAAAGATCAATCGGGACGCATGGCCAGCCGCGCCCTCACTGCCCAAGCCTGCAATTGCAAACCGGCGTTGTAGGGGTGTTCAACATGGCGCACCAAAGCCTGCAATTCTGCGGCCCACAATGCCGCCCTGCGCGGCGAAGGGCTTTTGGGCAAGTGCTGGGGCTGGAAAAAGCGCGGCGCGGCCCCTAGACTCAGAGCCAACAGGTCGTGACACAGCTTTTGCAAACTGGCCAAGCCCTCGGTGGGCGAGAGCAATTCCAACAAACCCGCCTGGCCGCGCGCCAGTTGACGTGGCCATTGACTCCATTGTTCCGCACTCAGACCGTCGCGCACCCGATCCAGCACCCAATTCGGACGCCCCCCGCTGGCACGCCACAAGACTTCGGCCTGCTCGGACGGCACCCCCTGAACGTTCAACCAAGCCAGGGCTTCAGCGTCATCGGGAACTTGCATGGCGTGGCTTTGACAACGGCTGCGGATGGTCGGCAACAGTTGATGCACCGAATCGGTGGTCAGCACGAAGCGGGTATCCCCAGGGGGCTCTTCCAGTGTTTTGAGCAAGGTGTTGGCCGTGATGGCATTCATGCGATCGGCCGGGTGGATGAAGACCACCTGACCGCGTGAGCCCAGATGAGTGGTTTGACTGAAGGCCACCATTTGGCGCGCCGCTTCGACCCGGATGTCCTTGCTGGGTTTGCGCTTTTTATCGTCCAACTCTTGTTGGGTTTTTTCGTCCAGCGGCCACCCCAGCGACAAACTGTGGGTTTCTGGCATCAAGGTGCATAAGTCGGCGTGGGTGTGTCGATCAAAACCCAGGCAACTGGGGCACAAGCCGCAGGCGCCATCATCATGGGGCTGGGCGCACAACCAGGCCTTGGCCAATGCCGAAGCCAATTCGTACTGCCCCAGACCCGAAGGGCCTTGCAACAGCCAGGCGTGCCCTTGACGCATGAGCAGGCTGCGCAACTGGCGTTGCAGCCAAGGGGCCAAAGGGGCGGTGGATTCGAGCATGCTTCAGGACTGCAGGGCGGGGGGGACCTGCACCATGATCGAGAGCTTGCCACGGCCAATCAACTCACGGGTGAGCTGCTGCCACACCTGATGGCGTTGCAAACTGGCATCGAGGGTGATGAAGCGTTGCGGATCGAGTTGGACCCGGCGTTCATAACCCTGGTGCACCGCCTGGAAAAATCCCAGCGGCTGCGACTCAAAGCGATCAGGCACTCGGGCATCGGCCAAGCGTTGGGCGGCGATGGCCGGGTCGAGCCTGAACCAGACCGTCAGATCGGGTTGGCGCAAGGCGCCGGCCGGCGTGGCCTGTACCCAGCGTTCCAACTGGATCAAAACATCCCAATCATTACCCCGACCACCGCCCTGGTACGCAAACGTGGCGTCGGTGTAGCGGTCACACAGCACCACATCGCCACGCGCCAAGGCGGGTTCGATCACCTGTTGCAGGTGATCGCGCCGGGCGGCAAACACCAACAATGCCTCGGTCAATGGATCCATGGGCTGGTGCAACACCATCTCGCGCAGCGACTCGGCCAACGCTGTGCCACCGGGCTCACGCGTCAGAGACACCTGTCGACCCTGTTGTCGAAACAGCTCCGCCAAACCCTGAATGTGGGTGGACTTGCCGGCCCCATCGATGCCTTCAAAACTGATGAACAAACCTTGCGCCATGGCGCTATTGTGCCTTGCCCTGAGCGCTCTGGCGACGCAATTGGTAGCGCTCGACGGCGGCATTGTGAGCGGCCAAATCGTCGCTGAATTGGCTGCTGCCGTCGCCTCTGGCGACGAAGTAAAGCGCGCGGCTGCTGGCGGGTTGCACTGCGGCCATCAAAGAGGCCTTGCCGGGCAAGGCGATCGCCGTGGGGGGCAGCCCGATGCGGGTGTAGGTGTTCCAAGGGTGATCGGTGCGCAGGTGGATGCGCTTGAGGTTGCCGTCAAAAGTCGGCCCCAAGCCATAAATCACCGTGGGGTCGGTTTGCAAGGGCATTTGGACGCGCAAGCGGTTGTGAAACACCGAGGAAATCATGGCCCGGTCACCGGCTCGTCCAGTCTCTTTCTCGATGATGCTGGCCAATATCAGTGCTTGCTCTGGGGTTTGCAGTCGTTGGACTGGGGCACGGGCCTGCCAGGCTTGCGCCAAATGTTTGTCCATGGCCCGCAAAGCCCGTTGGTAGATACGCAGATCAGGA
The DNA here is from genome assembly GCA_030054175.1 of Alphaproteobacteria bacterium. Taxonomy (GTDB): domain Bacteria; phylum Pseudomonadota; class Gammaproteobacteria; order Burkholderiales; family Burkholderiaceae_C; genus Limnohabitans. The sequence goes on from JASGCM010000002.1 coordinate 96,246, forward strand.
CTGCCCTTGCCGTAGGTGTAGGTGTCGGGATAAAAGCGCCCCTCGGCGGTCAGCCCAGCTCGCCCGAGTCGTGCCATCAATTCGGCATCGCTCAGGCCCAGGGTGTCATGGCGCAAGCCCTCGGATTGGTCGATCAGGCGACGCATTTGGGCCAACGTCCAGCCCTCAGGCACCGTCAAAGCGCGCAGGCTTTCGTCGCCACGCACCAGTTTTTGCAGCAAAAACCAGGGGCTGGTTTCGCGCCCCAATTCATAGCTGCCGGCGCGCAAACGGCGGGCCTGCCCGCTGAGGCGAAACATCAGCCACAGGGCCTGGGGCGACACCTCAACCCCGCTGTCTGTCACGGCCTGAGCCACGCCGCGCACCGATGTGCCGGGCTCTATCGATAAATCCACCGTGTCGGCGGTCAAGCGCATGGGGGCCATCAACCAATACATCACCAGTGCCAGGACCAAAAAGATGCCGGTGCTCAGCCCCAACAGCCAGCGGGTGAGTTTGTTGCGGTTTTGAGTCCTTCTTGCCATGCCAATCTTTCACTCGGCATGATAATTCAGCCCTGTCTGATTTCCCACAACCCGCCTTGATTGAACTTTGCCGGAATCACGGGAGTCGTCAGGGAAATTCAACTCCAATCAAACTTTGCGGACCTCGGGGGACTCGGGGCAGTTAGCACCCGACGTGCCCTCAGTAATGTCGCACCGCTTTACGAGGCCCTTAGATTGCACCCAAATGCCACGGAACATGAAGTGGCAACTGCCTCCAGAGTGATCGACCAGCTTAGACTGCGGCAAGAAGGCGCTGCGCCAGCACCCGACAACGGTGACAACGGTGACACCGGTGGTCCTTTTGACACGTTAAAACAGGTCTACCAGGATTTGCGTGGTACCAGTGCCACCTTTGCCAAGGTGGATTTGTCGACGACCTCGCGTGAGATGCTAGAGCGTTTGCGCAATGATGTGCAGCTGGCGACCCTTCCCTATACAGTGCGGCGGCCTGAAGACTCAGGGGTAGACCTTGTGGCCACCACAGATTTTGCCGAGAAACTCAATGCCCGGTTGCAAACGCAGCTGCAAGGGGTATGGGGGACTCCTGTGCCCAGTGGTGCGATCCCTAACCAGGGCGATCCTGCCCTTTTGGGGCAGTTCATCGACCGCAGGTCGGGACTGACCGCCAATGTGCTGGTGGACTCAGGCAAAAAAGAAATCAAAGTGGTGTTCGGCGGGACCACAGCAGGCTTGGTCAAAAGCGACAGTTTTTTCACACGCTGCAAAGACAACTTTGTCAGCACCCTGAGCCAGTGGAGCAGCAACCTCAAGGTGGGACTGGGTTTCAAGGCCCATTCCCTGAAGCAGGCGGCCAATCTGACGGCGCAGGTGGTGGAATTGGTTCAAACTGATCCCGCTTACCGGAACCAGGACTACACCGTCAGTACAGTGGGCCATGGGCAAGGATCTTCCGAGGCGGTTTTTGCGGCCTTGTCGTTGGATGTGCCGTTGAAAGCCACAGGCTTTTCCTCGGCTGACCTGAGTGGGCGTTTGGTGCGCGGGTTGCCTGAGGCGAACGTGGCGCGCGCCAAGGAACTGGTCAGCCATGTCCATGTGAGGGGTGACATTGTGCCCAATTTGCGCTGGGTGATGCACCACATGCGGCCTCTGGGTCAGGAGTCGGTGGTCCCCGCCTTGGGTGCTGCCGGGCCGCTGAGCCGAAATGATGAATTCGCCACCCACATCACGGCGCATCTGAATACGCTTCTGGCTGGGTTGCCCCAGGCCCAGGCCCAAGCCCAGCCTGATCAAATCGGCGGACAGTGACCTGCCTCTCGGTCCGAGGCAGCCCAGTTCTGCTCCAGACCGATGGCTGTGACGACGCAGCAAAGGCGGACGCGATCCGATCGGGCTCAGTCCCAACAGCCAGTGGGTGAGTTTGTTGTGGTTTTTAGTCCCTCATGCCATGCCAACCTTTCACTCGGCATGATAATTCAGCCATGTCTGATTTCGCACAACCCGCCCTGAGCTTGCAGGGTACTTGTCCCCTGCCCCACCTGGGTGTGATCCGTTGCCAGGGCGAGGACGCTGCGCGTTTTTTACACAACCAACTCACCAACGACGTTGAATTGCTCCCCGTGGGCCAAGCCCGACTGGCCGGCTTTTGCAACGCCCAGGGACGGCTGCAAGCCACCTTTGTGGTCTTCAAACACGCGGCCGAAGAGGTTTGGTTGATCACCCGACGCGACCTGTTGCCGCGAACCCTGAAGCGCTTGACGATGTTCGTGTTGCGAGCCAAAGTCAAACTCAGCGACATCAGCGAGCAACAGGCCGTGTGGGGCTTGGCGGGCGAAGACATGCGAGCGCTCAGCGAGACCCCGCTGCCCCCCTGGGCCACGCTGGCTCTGCCCCAAGGCGTGGTGATTGGGCTGTATCCGGTAGGTGAACAACCGCGTGCGCTGTTGTTGCCGCAAGCCGAATGGCCTTTTCAAGCCACCATCACCCAGGACGATTGGCTGGCGGGTGAAGTGCTTGCCGGTGTGGCCGACGTGCAGGAAGCCACCTTTGAAGCCTTTGTACCGCAAATGCTCAACCACGAGTCTGTGGGTGGCGTGAACTTCAAAAAGGGCTGCTACCCCGGCCAAGAGGTGGTGGCGCGCAGCCAGTTCAGAGGCACTTTGAAGCGGCGCACTTTCGTGGTGCAAAGCGCCGCTCCTATTGCGGCTGGCACCGAAGTGTTCGCAGGCACCGAATCTTGCGGCCAGATCGCGCAGTCGGCCCCCTTGCCTCAAGGCGGTGGCGTGGCGCTGGCTTGCCTGCTTCTCAGCCAAAGCGGGCGCGACGATTTGCAGGCCGAAGGACTCGCCCTTCGGGTTTGGCCTCTGCCCTACCCCTTGCTTCAGGACATTTGACCCTCATTGCGTCGGTTGACTGCGGCGCTGGACCAAAGAATTGTAACAACCGACGATTCTCTTCAAGAGAAGAAACGATGAGCGAAGAATCGATGAAGCGCATTCGCAGAGAGATGTCCACGCAACTGGGGCAAGCTCTGAAACCCCAAGATGGCATGCTGTTCCTGGCTGACAATACGCTTCTGGCCGGGTTTCCCCGGCCCCAGCCTGATCAAATCGGCGGGCGGTGACGTGCCCGACCCGAAGCAGTCCAGATCTCCTTCTGGACCGATGGCTCTGACGACGCAGCAAATGCGTTGCATTCGGGCTCAGAGCTTGCAGACCATCTCCACGTGATCGATGCCGGCCTCGGTGAAGACCTCGCCTTGGGCAACGAAGCCCTCGCGCTCGTAAAAACCACGGGCACTGAGTTGCGCGTGCAATCGCACCTGGTGGTCGCCACGCTCGCGTGCCACGGCCATCAGGCCGCGCAAGACCTGTCGACCGTGGCCCCGGCCCCGCATCGATGCCTGCACTGCCATGCGCCCTATGCGTGCCACGCCGGGGGCGCGTTGCAGCAAGCGTCCGGTGGCCAGCACATGCCCGGACTGATCTTGCCAGACCCCGTGTACCGCGCTGATGTCTTCATGGTCCCACTCCAACTCTTGGGGCACCCCTTGCTCGCGCACAAAGACTTCGGTGCGCAAGGGAGCCGCCAAAGCCTGCATTTCGTTCCAGTGTCCGGTCAGCCAGATCATGTCCGTTCCTCAAAAGCCTCTCGCAATGCACGGGCGGCGTCTTGGTGCGCTTGCAGCGCCTGCGGCACGAAGCGCCCCATGTTGACAAAGCCATGCACCACCCCCCGGTAAATCTCCAAATCAACCGGCACCCCCGCCATGCGCAGCACATCGGCGTACTGCAAGCCCTCGTCAAAGAGGGGATCACACTCTGCCAACCCCAACCAGACCGGAGCCAAGCCCGAATGATCGGGGGCATTCAAAGGCGCAAAACGCCAATCGCTGCGGTCGGCTTGATCGATGTAGTGGTCAAAAAACCAGGCGATGGTCTCGCTGTCGAGCATGAATCCCTGGCCATAGCGGTGGTGCGAAGGGGTGTCTTGGTGCGCCGTGGTGCCTGGGAAAAACAGCAATTGCAAGCGCAGTGGCCAGGCGAAGTCGCGTGCCCTCAGTGCGCAGACCGCCGCCAAGGTACCCCCCGCACTGTCCCCCCCCACGGCCATGCGTCGCTCATCCAGACCCAGCGCCTGGGCTTGCTCGCGCACCTGACACAAGGCATGCCAAGCGTCATCGACGGCAGTCGGGAAGCGATGCTCGGGGGCCAGGCGGTAATTCACCGACACCACTGCGCATTGCGCCAAACGACACAGGTGTCGGCACAAGACATCGTGTGTGGCTGGGCTGCCGATGGTGAAGCCCCCACCGTGAAAGTACACCAGCACGGGCAAGTCGGTGGAATCTGAGTCAGCGTAAAAGCGAGCCGACAACTGGGCGCCATCGGGCAAAACCAGGTTCAGGGCCTCATGGCGCAAGATGTTGGGTGGAGGCACATCCAACAGGGGTGCGCCGGCCTCGTAAAAGGCCCGGGCTTGCGCCACCGTCATGGCCTGCATGGGCGGATGACCGGCGCGATGCACGCGCTCAATTAACTGCCGCATGGCCGGTAGCAATGCCTGAGCCGGGTGGGCGCGTTGCTTCATGGCAAAGCCTCGACCCGATCGGGGCCAGGGTCGCGCAGCCACTGCGCCCACTCGTCGGCCAGTTGTTGCGCAGCGCGGGTAGCGGTCTGCCAAACCCGGATGCGACCGGCCAGATCATGGGCGTAGGTGCTGAAGTCGGTGCGGTCGGGTAACTTGCCTGCTGGCAAGGTGGCAACCCACTCGGGCGTGGGACACAACACAACCATGCGATCCAAAAAAGGCGTGACACCATGACGTCGTTTCCAAGCCTTGTCCAACCAACCGGGTACGATCTGCGGCTGGAAATGGGGATACAGCACCAAACCGGAGTGAGCGCGGTAATCCAGATGCAGGTGGTAATCGGTGATGCCGCCGTCCCAGTGCGCTCCTGGCGGCGCCAGTGGAATGTCGTGCACCGCCTGCAAAAGGAACGGGATGGAGCAACTGGCCTGCACCGCCGGCATGAAGTTGGCCTCGGTCAGGGCGACATGGCGGGTTGGAAAATCGCTCACATCAAAAGGCAAACCCGCTTGAGGTTGCGCCGAAAACACCACCCGATGCAACCAATGACCGAGCAGGCGCCTTGAGACTGCATTGCTGAGATAGGCACCGGCATAACCCAAGGGGGTGCGGATGGGCCCCTCGCGACGCAATACATGTCGACCCGCCGAGGTCAGCACATGCAATCGATAGCGCGGGTGCGTCAACACCTCGCACAAGCGGCCACCGTAAAACGCCTTCAGACTTTGGCCGAATTCGCTGCTGACTTGCTCGGCGCTGGGGCGCTTTTGACCCGGCAGCAGTTGATAGTGTTGGTGAATGTAATCGTGCTCCAAACGGTGCAACGCTGCCACCGGCGTGTCCAAACACGCGCTGGCCAACCGCCATGCCCCGATCGAAGCCCCAACCAAGTGCACCTCTTGGCCGGAGGCCGGCAACCACTCTCCAAACAAAAACCGATCGATCGGCCCCAGAATCAATCCCTTGGGGCCGCCAGCAGCCCCCGGAATCACACCGATGTCGCCCGCAACCAGCCCCTGTCGGCGGATGTGCGCCAAGGCGCCGGGACCGGCCAAAATGCGCAATGCCTTCATGGGCAAGATCTCATGAACGCAAACCCTGCAATTTGGCAAAAGCAGACGCCATGGCGCCTTGGGCCGGGGCTTCGCAAGGGCGTGCCCCGCCCCTTTGGCGCGGCGCAGACTCAAATCGGTTGTCGCGCGGTCCTTCTCTGCGCGGTGCGGCCGCGTCGCTGCGCATACTCAGGCTGATGCGCTTGCGGGCCACGTCGACTTCGAGCACCTTGACCTTGACCACATCGCCGGTTTTAACCACCTCGCGTGCGTCTTGCACAAAGCGATTGGCCAGCTGACTCACGTGTACCAAGCCGTCTTGGTGTACGCCCAGGTCAACGAAGGCCCCAAAAGCGGCCACATTGCTGACCGTGCCCTCTAACACCATGCCAGCTTTCAAGTCACCGATGTCCTCGACCCCTTCGGTGAATCGGGCCACCTGAAAATCGGGGCGTGGATCGCGACCGGGTTTTTCCAACTCAACGAGGATGTCTTTGATCGTGATGACACCGACGACGTCGTTGGCAAACAAGTCTGGGCGCAAGGTTTTCAGCATGTCGGCACGCCCCATGACCTCTGTAATGGGCCGTCCCACATGGCCCAAAATGCGCTCGACCACCGGGTAACTCTCGGGGTGGACCGAGGTCATGTCCAAGGGCTGTTCGCCATCGCGGATGCGCAGAAAACCCGCGCATTGCTCGAAGGTTTTCGGGCCCAAACCGGTCACTTCCAGCAACTGAATTCGAGACCGGAAGGCCCCTTGCTGATCTCGCCAACGCACCACCGAGCGCGCCAAACTGGCGCTCAGTCCAGAGACCCGCGACAACAGTGGCACGCTGGCGGTATTGAGGTCCACGCCCACCTTGTTTACGCAGTCCTCGACCACCGCGGTCAAGGTGCGGGCCAATTCGGTCGGGTTGACATCGTGCTGGTACTGCCCCACGCCGATCGACTTGGGATCGATCTTGACCAACTCGGCCAGGGGGTCTTGCAAACGTCGCGCAATGCTGACCGCGCCGCGCAGACTCACATCGATGTCCGGTAATTCCTGACTGGCGAATTCACTGGCGCTGTAAACCGATGCACCGGCCTCGCTCACCACCACTTTCAGGGGCACCTTGAGCGCCGAATCGCTGGCGGACAACTGGCTCAGGCGCTTGATCAGATCAGCGGCCAGGTGATCGGTTTCACGGCTGGCTGTGCCGTTGCCAATGGCGATCAGGTCCACCCCATGCGACACACACAGGTGACCCAGTCGATGCAAAGAGCCTTCCCAATCGCGCCTCGGTTCGTGAGGATAGACCGTCTCGGTGGCCAGCAAACGCCCGGTGGCGCTCACCACCGCGACCTTGACCCCGGTGCGGATGCCGGGGTCCAGCCCCATCACCACTTTCGGCCCAGCCGGTGCAGCCAGTAACAGATCGCGCACATTGTCACCAAAAACCTTGATGGCAACTTGTTCCGCAGATTCGCGCAGCTTGGCAAACAGATCGCGCTCGATCGACAAGCTGAGCTTGACGCGCCAAGTCCATCCCACGCAACGGCGCAGCAAGTCATCGGCAGGCCGCCCCTGATGCGACCACCCGAGATAGACGGCAATGCGCCCTTCGGCCAGACTGGGTTGACCCGCTTCAGGCTCGACGGGCAACGCCAGTCGAGCATCCAAAAACCCTTGGGTGCGTCCCCGAAACACCGCCAATGCACGGTGCGAGGGCACTTGGGACATGGCTTCGTCGTACTCAAAATAGTCACGGAATTTGGCCACCTCAGGATCGTCGGGGTTTTTGCCGGTCACCAAGCGGGATCGCAACAATCCCTCGTTCCACAACCAGTCTCGCATGTGCTGCAGCAAGACGGCGTCTTCAGCCCACATTTCAGAGATCAGATCCCGGACCCCATCGAGGACCAGAGTGACGCTAGAGAAGTCCGCCCCCTCGATGGCGCCAGCCGGAGACACATGAGCCTGCGCCTCGTGCTGCGGATCCAATTCGGGGTTGTTCCATAAGGCCAGGGCCAAAGGCTCCAAGCCGGCATCACGGGCGATCATGGCTTTGGTGCGGCGCTTGGGCTTGAACGGCAGGTACAGATCTTCCAACACCTGCTTGGTGGTTGCGGCCATGATGGCCTGCAGCAGTTCAGGCGTCATCTTGCTCTGCTCTTCGACGCTCTGGATGATGGCATCGCGGCGCTGGTGCATTTCACGCAAATAGATCAACCGTTGTTCGAGTTCGCGCAGTTGCACATCATCGAGGCCGCCAGTGGCTTCTTTTCGATAGCGGGCGATGAAGGGAACGGTGGCACCGCCGTCGAGCAAATCGATGGTGGCTTGTACTTGAGGGGTTTTGACGCCCAATTCCTGGGCGATGAGTTGAGCAATGGACATGCGCCGATTTTAGGTCGGCGCAGGGCTCAAACGCGCAAAGCGCGACGCAATTCCGCACCGACTTCAGGTCTGGCGGCAAAAGAATCGGGCGGTTGCGTGATTTGCAAAATGGCCTCCATGCGCTGTTGCACGTTGCCCAGGGCCTTGGGGTGGCTGAAAATATAGAACTGGTCTTGTGCCATGGCGTCAAACACCTTTTGCGCCACTTCGGCCGCACTGACCTTGCCGCTGCCGACGGCCTTTTCGCTCATGGCTTGGCCAATCAACTGGCTGGTGGTCGGCTGCGCCGAGGCCAAGTCTTTGGGTCGGTTGCGTTCACTCTGGCTGATGCCAGTCGGCACGAAATATGGGCACAGCACGCTGGCGCTGACCTGGTCGGTCACCAACCTCAGGTCTTGGAACAAGGTTTCAGTGAGCGACACCACCGCGTGTTTGGTCGTGTTGTAGATGCCCATATTCGGGGGTGTCAGCAAACCGGCCATGCTGGCGGTGTTGACGATGTGCCCACGATAGGTCGGATCGCGACGGGCTTGGGCCAACATCATGGGGGTAAACAGGCGCACGCCATGGATGACGCCCCACAAATTCACGCCCAACAACCACTCCCAATCGGCGACCGTGTTTTCCCACACCAGGCCCCCTGCCGCAACTCCGGCGTTGTTGAAGACAAAGTGCGGCACGCCGACTTCCGTGGCCACGAAATCGGCCAGAGACTGCATGGCGCTGGCATCTGCAACATTGACCTGGCGGGTTTCAACCCGACCGCCCTGCCCCTGCAACTCGGCTTGAGCCCGAGCCAGGGCGTCGGCCTGCACATCGACCAACACCAGGGTCATCCCCAGACGGGCCCCGATGCGTGCGCATTCCAGCCCAAAGCCGGAAGCACCGCCGGTCAGCACAGCGATTTTGTGATGGAAATCTTGGATCATGGCCGACCTCAGATCTTGACCAACTGTTTGCCGAAATTTTTCCCTTTCAGCAAGCCCAGAAATGCCTTGGGCGCGTTCTCCAAACCTTGCTCGATGGTTTCGCGCGGACGGAATCGACCGCTGCCCACCAGTTGCCCCAATTCTTGCAGGGCCTCCGGCCACACCTCCATGTGCTCGCTGACGATGAACCCTTGCACCTTGATGCGGTTGACCAAAATCAAGGCCGGCGCCGTCATGGGCAGGGGCTTGCCATCGTAACCTGCGATCATGCCGCAGACGGCGATCCGGGCGAAAGCGTTGGTGCGCAGCATGACGGCATCCAGCACCATGCCGCCCACGTTCTCAAAGTGACCGTCAATGCCGTTCGGACAAGCTTGCTTGAGCGCCTTGGACAAAGAAGCCGCATCGGCATGCTGCTTGTAATCGATGCAAGCGTCAAAGCCCAGCGCCTTGACCACGTAATCGCATTTATCCTGACCACCAGCAATGCCGACCACCCGGCAACCACGCGCTTTGGCCAAGGCCCCATAGGCACTGCCCACGGCGCCGCTGGCCGCGCTGACGGTGACGGTTTCGCCAGCCTTGGGCTCGATGATTTTGACCAACCCATACCAAGCGGTCACGCCGGGCATGCCCACCGCACCCAAATAATGGCTGAGCGGAACATGGGTGGTGTCGACTTTTCGGATGGCACCGAGCGCGTCCGCCTTCACTACGCTGAACTCCTGCCACCCTCCCATGCCAACGACTCGGTCGCCCGATTGGTAACGCGGGTGGCGAGATTCGACCACCTCTCCCACGGTGCCACCAATCATGACTTGGCCCAAAGGCTGGGGTTGGGCATAGCTTTTGCCCTCGTTCATGCGCCCGCGCATATAGGGGTCGAGACTGAGATAGTGATGCCGCACCAGAACCTCACCTTCTTGCAGGTCGGGCGTCGGCGTGGTGACCAGGCGGAAGTTGGACTCGGTGGCTTCGGCCACGGGCCGGTTGTCGAGCAGGATCTGGCGGTTCATGGGCATGGGGATTCTCCAATCAGTCGGTGGACAAGGGTTGATGGGTTTCGCGCCGAGGCACGTACTTGAAAGTCCCCGTGGCGTGGGCACACAAGGTGCCTAGTTCATTGAAAAGCCGGGTTTCGACAAACGCCATGGAGCGGGTGCGATGGAGCAAGTGTCCTTTGGCGGTGAGCATTCCATTGGCCGGTTGCATGAAACTGGTTTTCATCTCGATGGTCACCACGCCCATGGCCTTCTCGACACTGCGCGCGGCCGTGGCCATCGAGACATCAAGCAAGGCCATGATGGCCCCGCCGTGCGCGACGTCAAACGAGTTTTTGTGCTCGGGCTTGGGCGTGAATCGCATCTCGGAACGCCCGGCGTCAAAAAACACCATCTCAAACCCCAAATGTTCAACAAAGGGGATGCGAACTCCAAAGGCTTGCTCATGCGCGTTGACTACCGCAGACATCTTTTGACGCTCCAAAAAAGTAAGGACAGGGTCGAATTAGAACGCCTCTTCGGGCATGTCGGTACAGGTGGTGTCACCTGCGCACACGACCTGCAACCAGGCATCGATCTTGGGCAATTCATAGCGGAAGAAAAACTGGCAAGCGGCACGACGCCCGGCATCGGCCGTGGTTTGCGTCAAGCTATGACGAGCCACATCCAACCAAATCCAAGCCAACACCACATGACCAAAGGCTTGCATGTAGGGCACGGCGTTGGCCAAGGCTTGCGCCGGAGGATGACACCAAGCCAACTCGGTGGCCTGCGTCAAACGCCCCCAAGCTTGATTCAATTCGATGGCCCATGGGGATAAAACAGGGTGCTCTTGGCAGGCCCCAATGGTTTTTCGCATGCGCTCACCCAACAGGCGCACGCCGCGCCCCTGGTTGAGCCGCACTTTGCGACCCAACAGGTCTTGGGCTTGAATGCCGTGGGTGCCCTCGTGGATCATGTTCAAGCGGTTGTCGCGCCAGTATTGCTCCACCGCGAAATTTCGGGTGTAACCATAGCCCCCATGCACTTGTATGGCCAAACTGTTGGCCTCCAAACACCACTCGCTGGGCCAGCTTTTGGCGATCGGTGTGAGCACTTCGAGCAACTCGCGCGCCTCGTCTTGTTCGGTGGCCTCCCCGGTGTGGGTGTCGTCCACCAAATGGGCGCAATACAACTCCAGGGCCAAAGCACCCTCGGCGTAGGTTTTTTGCGCCAACAGCATGCGGCGCACGTCGGCGTGTTCGATGATGCGCACCATGGGCTGATTCGGGTCTTTGCCCGCCTCACCCGACAGCCGCCCTTGGGGGCGTTGACGGGCGTAGTCCAGGGAGGCTCGATAGCCCGCCATGCCCAACATGGTTGCGGCCATGCCCACACCGATGCGTGCCTCGTTCATCATGTGAAACATGCAGCGCAAGCCCTCACCGACCGCACCCACCCGATAGCCGATGGCACCGGGATGTCCATCCAGCGGATAGCGCCCTTCGCCAAAATTGAGCAGGGTGTTGACGGTCCCTCGCCAACCGCATTTGTGATTCAAGCCAGCCAGCGACACATCGTTGCGCCCCAGCAAGCGACCCTGTGTATCAACCCGATGCTTGGGCACGATGAACAATGAAATGCCCCGTGTGCCGGGGATCAGCCGACCGTCGGGGCCGGGGATTTTGGCCAACACCAGGTGAATGATGTTCTCAGTCAGTTCGTGATCGCCATTGGAGATCCACATTTTGTGGCCGCGCAGGCGATACCGGGGCCCCAAAGGGTCCTCTTGATATCCATCCCCATCGGGCTCGGCCCGGGTCTGGATGTCGCTCAGCGAAGATCCGGCTTGGGGCTCGCTCAGGCACATGGTGCCGGCCCAACGCCCGTTGAATTCGTTCCAGGCGAACACCTGTTGTTGCAGGGGCGTGCCGTGAGCCATCAGCAGGTTGGCGTTGCCCACTGTCAGCATGTGAGCCCCGATGCTGACAGATGCGCAAGCAAAAAAAGCGTTCGCCGCTGATTCGATGATGAAGGGCAACTGCATGCCACCCAACTCGGCCGACTGCGCTGCGGCCAACATGCCCGAATCGACAAAGGCTCGGTGCGCCTCGTGGGTGGCCTGTGGCAAGATCACCCGTTCACCGTCAAAACGCGGCTCTTCGGTGTCTACAAGTCGGTTGAATGGGGCGAATTTCTCGCGCGCAATTCGCTCACAGGTGTCAAGCACAGCGTCAAAGGTCTCACGCGCATGCTCGGCATGGCGTTCGCGCCGGCACAGGTGCTCGACCTGCAGCCAGTCGTACAACAGGTGATCGAGGGTGGTGCGCAGGCTCACAGCACTTCGAAAATGCCTGCCGCCCCCATCCCGCCACCGATGCACATCGTCACAGCCACACGCTTGGCACCGCGACGTTTGCCTTCGATCAGTGCGTGTCCGGTCAGGCGCTGACCGCTGACACCGTAGGGGTGACCCAAGGCAATCGCACCGCCGTTCACATTCAACCGGTCAGCCGAAATACCCAGACGGTTGCGGCAGTACAAGACCTGCACGGCAAACGCCTCATTCAATTCCCACAGGTCGATGTCACCAACCTTCAGGCCCAGTCGATCGAGCACCTTGGGCACGGCAAACACCGGTCCAATGCCCATCTCGTCGGGCTCGCAACCGGCCACGGCAAAGCCCAAGAACCGACCCAAGGGTTTGAGGCCCTTGCGCTCGGCGACCGCCTCGTCCATGACCACACAGGCACCGGCACCATCCGAGAACTGGCTGGCATTGCCGGCCGAGATCGATCCGCCGGGCATGGCAGGCTTGATGCCGCTGATGCCCTCGGCAGTGGTACCTTCGCGCAAACCCTCGTCCTTGGAGACCGTGACCTCTTTGCTCATCATGCCCATGACTTTATCGGCCATGCCGGCCATGACGGTGATGGGGGCGATTTCGGTTTCGAACAGGCCGGCAGCCTGTGCCGCGCAGGCCTTTTGCTGGCTGGCTGCGCCGTACTCGTCCATGACATCGCGCGAGATGTTGTAACGCTTGGCCACTTGCTCGGCGGTTTGCAGCATGGGCCAGTAGATTTCCGGTTTGCTCTTGAGCAGATTGGGGTCTTGGAACATGTGCATGTTCATTTCCTGCTGCACGCAAGAAATGCTCTCGACGCCGCCGGCGACATAGGTACTGCCCTCACCGGCGATGATGCGCTGCGCGGCCATGGCGATGGTTTGCAGGCCCGATGAGCAAAATCGATTGATGGTCACGCCACTCACGGTGATGGGCAAACCCCCGGCCAGTGCAGACTGGCGGGCAATGTTCCAGCCGGTGGCTCCCTCTGGGTTGGCGCAACCCATCAGCACATCCTCGACTTCAGCCGGATCGATGCCGGCACGTGCCACCGCATGGCGAATGGCGTGGCCTCCTAAAGTGGAGCCGTGGGTCATGTTGAATGCGCCTTTCCAGCTTTTGGTCAGGGGTGTGCGGGCAGTGGAAACAATGACGGCCTTGCTCATGGTGGTGTCCTTAAAAGCGATTCACTTGACGTTGTTGAAAGTTTGACCTTCGGCGACACATCGGGCCAACAGGGGTGCGGGTTGCCAGAATTGGGCATCGTCATGCGGGTTGCGGGCAAAGCGGTTCATGGCCTGCACCACATTGAAGAGTCCAAATTGATCGGCGTAAAGCATCGGGCCACCGCGATGAATGGGAAAGCCATAGCCGGTGATGTAGACCACATCAATGTCGCTGGCCTTGGCGGCGATGCCCTCTTCCAAAATGTGGGCGGCTTCGTTGACCAAAGAAAAAACCAAGCGCTGCACGATTTCCTCGTCGCTGATCTTGCGCGCTGAAATCCCCAAATCAGCACGGTGCTTGACGATCATGTCCTCGACCAGCTTAGAGGGCATGGCGTCGCGCTTGCCAGCATGGTAGTCGTACCAGCCCGCCCCGGTTTTTTGACCATAGCGGCCCATCTCGCACAACAGGTCGGCGGTCTTGCTGTAACGCAGATGCGGCTTCTCGACATAACGGCGCTTGCGGATCGCCCAGCCGATGTCGTTGCCCGCCAAGTCCCCCATGCGGAACGGGCCCATGGCAAAACCGAATTTTTCGATCGCTCGATCAACCTGAGAGGGCGTGCAGCCCTCTTCCAGCAAAAAGCCGGCTTGGCGCGAGTACTGCTCGATCATGCGGTTGCCGATGAAGCCGTCGCAGACCCCCGAGACCACGGCGGTCTTCTTGATTTTCTTGGCCACTGACATGACCGTGGCCATGACGTCTTTGGCCGTGTGGACACCACGCACCACTTCGAGCAACTTCATCACATTGGCCGGGCTGAAAAAGTGCATGCCGACCACGTCTTGCGGTCGGTTGGTGAAGCCGGCGATTTGATTGACGTCCAGGGTGGACGTATTGCTGGCCAAAATTGCGCCAGGCTTCATGACCTGATCAAGTTTCTTGAAGACCGCCTCTTTGACGCCAATTTCCTCGAAAACCGCCTCAATCACCAAATCGGCCTGGGCAATATCGTCGTAGCTGAGCGTGGTGGACAAGAGGCTCATGCGCTGTTGATAGACATCGGATTTGAGCTTACCTTTACCCACCTGAGCTTCATAGTTCTTGCGGAGGGTCGCCAAACCCCGATCCAGCGCGTCTTGCTTCATCTCGAGGATCTTGACCGGTATGCCGGCATTGAGGAAGTTCATGGCGATACCGCCGCCCATGGTGCCCGCGCCGATGATCGCCACCTGGGCGATGTTGCGGGAGGGTGTGGTGTCGGGCACATCGGCGATTTTCGAGGCCGCGCGCTGGGCCACAAACAAGTGCCTCAGGGCGCGGCACTCGGGTGTGAACATCAGGTTGATGAAGCGCTCGCGCTCGAACACCATGCCCTCGTCGAATTTCTTCTTCGTCGCCGCTTCCACGGCATCGACGCATTGCGCGGAGGCAGGAAAATTCTTGGACATGCCCTTGACCATGTTGCGGGCGAATTGGAAGTAAGCGTCGCCAAGTGGGTGTTTGCAAGGCAGGTCACGCACTCGCGGCAGGGGCCGTACATCGGACACCTTGCGGGCGAAGGCGATGGCCTCGTCCAACAGACTTTGGGCCGAAGCAGCCATGACATCGAAAAGCTTCTGTCCGGGCAAAGAGGCCAATTTTTCGCTTGGAATGGCCTCGCCACTGACGATCATGTTGAGCGCCACTTCAACCCCCAACACACGCGGCAAGCGTTGCGTGCCACCGGCACCGGGGATGAGGCCAATTTTGACTTCGGGCAGCGCCACGCTGCAACCAGGGGCCGCGACGCGGTAATGGCACCCCAGCGCCAGCTCCAGGCCGCCCCCCATGGCCACGCTGTGAATGGCCGCCACCACGGGCTTGGGGGCATTGTCCAGCGCGGCAATCAAGCTCAGCAGGTTGGGCTCTTGGGTGGCCTTGGGTGAGCCGAACTCTTTGATGTCCGCACCACCAGAAAACGCCTTGCCGGCACCAGTCACGACCACCGCTTTGACTTGGGAGTCGCTCATCGCTTTTTGCAAGCCGTCGACAAATGCCAATCGGGTGGCCAAGCCCAAACCATTGACGGGTGGGTTGTTCAGGGTGATGACGGCCACGTCGCCTTGTACCTGATAGTCTGCGCTCATTCGGATTCCTTGGATGATGGGGGCAAAAAAGAACGGTCGTTCGTATTCTAATACTAGGCGGGGTGGGCAGGCACACCCTCAGGGTTGTCACTCATGAAATTTCCAACCATTCACGGCGCACCGCCTCTTGCTGACGGAACTCAGCCGATGTGCCGCTATACACCACCTGGCCGTGACCCATGACCAGCACGCGGTCGCTGATGTCCAATGCGATGGTCAGCTTTTGCTCGATCAACAACACCGAGATGTGACGCGAACGCAGCACCTTCAGAAAATCGGCCACCGCTTGCACCATCATGGGCGCCAGTCCTTCGGTGGGCTCATCGACAATGATCAATGCTGGATCACCCATCAAGGTGCGGCACAAGGTCAACATTTGCTGCTCCCCCCCCGACAGCATGCCGGCGGGCACCGCAGCCCGCTCTTGCAGGCGGGGAAACATGGCGTACATATCTGCCAAACCCCAACGCTGGGTGCGCTTGCCGGGCTGGATGCCCAACAACAGGTTTTGCGCCACGCTCAAGCGAGGAAAGATGTCACGATTTTCCGGAACATAACCCAACCCCAGTCGCGCGATCCGGTGCGGTGGCAACCCCGTCAGACTTTGCCCGTTCCATGAACATTCGCCATGGGCTTGCACCAAACCCATCAGCGCCTTGGCCGTGGTCGATCGACCGGAGCCGTTGCGCCCCAACAAGGCCACGATTTCTCCGGGGGCGATGTCGAAATCGACCCCGTGCAACACGTGGCTTTTGCCGTAATAAGCATGCAGTCCGCGCACCCTCAGCATGGGTCCCCCTGGGGTACTTCGCCCAAATAGGCCTGTCGCACCGCCGGGTCAGAGCGGACACGATCTGGCGCATCAAAAGCGATCACCTCGCCATAGACCAACACCGCAACTCGATCGGCCAGACCAAACACCACGTCCATGTCATGCTCGACCATGATCAGGGTCTTGCCTTGGGTCAGGCGACGAATCAGCCCGATCATGTAGGTGGTCTCGGCGCGGCTCATGCCGGCGGTGGGCTCGTCGAGCAGAATCAGATCGTGTCCAGCGGCCAAGGTCACCGCCAATTCGAGGGCGCGTTGTTCGGCATAGGTCAGGTTCATGGCGGGTTCGTGGCGGCGGTGTTCCAGCCGAACGTCGCTCAGCAACTGCTCGGCGCGTTGGGTGACATCAGCCAAACCATCTAGGCCCCGCCAGAAGCAATAGCCATGCCCCAAGCTGTACAACAGGCTGCAGCGCAAGTTGTCAATGACACTCAGGCGATGAAAAATGTGCGTGACCTGAAAACTGCGCGATAAGCCCAGGCGTTGAATGGCCTGCGGTTTAAAACCCGTGATGTCGTTCGCACCCAAAAGAATTTGCCCATGCGTGGGCGCAAAACGCCCGCTGATCAAATTGAACAGGGTGGATTTGCCCGCCCCATTGGGACCAATCAGCGCCACACGTTCGCCTGTGCGCACCGACCAATCGACCCCCCGAATGATCTCGGTGGCGCCAAACTGTTTGCGCACACCCCGCAGTTCCAGCGCAATGGGGCGTGCATCTTGTGATGGAAGGGGCAGGCATTGTGCCGGCGCCGGTTCTTGCGCACCATCGGCCCCGATGACCGAAGGAGAAAGCAGATCAAGCGCAGGGGCAGACGTTTGCAACTGCTCCAGCATGCCGATCCAACGACGATGAAATGGGAGCCATGCGTACCATGTGGCCGCCAAGCCCAGCAACGACCAAGTCACGACACCCACCCAAGTCGAGATGGATCCCGTGTGCAGCGTCAAGCCAACCATCTGTAGCTCAGGCGATAGCGAGGCACTGAGTTGCAGGTGGTAAACCATTTCAATGCACACCGCCACCCCAGCCAGACCCAGACCAGCCCAGGGAAGAAACAGCGCATAAGCGCGCAGCAAGGGCACGCCCAGCCCCTGTCGCAACAAACGCAGATGTTGCATTAGAAGGCCAGCCAAACCGCTTGGCACAAACATCACCATCAGGACAAAGACCAGCCCCAGGTACAACAGCCAAGCCTGCGTCCACTCGGACAATAAAACGCTGGCCACCACCATCAGAACCGCCCCCAATATGGGGCCGATGAAGTAGGTCGAACCGCCCAAAAACACAAACAGAAGAAAAGCCCCGGAGCGATGTGCACTGACCACTTCAGAAGTCACGATCTCGAAGTGCAGTGTGGCCAAGCCGCCACCGATGCCGGCAAAAAAAGCCGCCAGGCAAAAAGCGATGTAACGCACCATGCGCGGGTCGTAGCCCACAAATGCAACCCGCTCGGGGTTATCGCGCACGGCATTGAGCATTCGCCCCATGGGGGTTTGGGTCAAGGCATACATCAGCCCCGTACACGCCCAGGCGTAAACGGCGATCAGGGCATAGAGTTCGATTTGTGGCCCCAGGGTGATGCCCCAGGGTTTGGTGCCCGTGACGCGGTTGCCA
The DNA here is from genome assembly GCA_030054175.1 of Alphaproteobacteria bacterium. Taxonomy (GTDB): domain Bacteria; phylum Pseudomonadota; class Gammaproteobacteria; order Burkholderiales; family Burkholderiaceae_C; genus Limnohabitans. The sequence continues at coordinate 114,271 of JASGCM010000002.1, forward strand.
CTGATGCCACCCTCGCCGCCAAAAAAACCGGGGAACATCAGCGACATGGCCCACACCAACTCGCCCACACCCAAGGTGATCATCGCAAAGGGCGTGGCCGATTTTTGGGTGCTGACCCATCCCAACAGTGCAGCCACAGCCAAGCCTGTGAATCCCCCCACCAGAGGGATCAGGCTAATCGGCATAGGCCATTGCCCAGCGCTGACCGCATTGAGGGTATGAATGGCCAAAAAAGACCCCAGACCCGAGTACACGGCATGACCGAAACTGAGCATCCCGCCCTGCCCCAGCAAGATGTTGTAACTCAGGCAAACGATGATCGCGATGCCCATCTGACTGAGCAGGTTGTGCGCCAAGCTCGAATTGAAGACCCAGGGCAAAATCGCCAACAAGAAGGCGAAGACCAAGCCCATGGAAGTCGTTTTGCGCATGCAGACTCAACCTTCCCGCTGACCCAGCAAACCCCGGGGGCGAAAAATCAGCATCAGCACCAGGAAGAGATAGGGCAAAATGGGTGCGACCTGAGAGAGCTTGAGCTCAAACAAGGGATAGCCCCAGTGGGTGTGTGTCAGCATGACCCCCCAACGCGCCGCCAAGGTCACGACCGATTGGTCGATGGCCACTGCCAGGGTCTGAACGATCCCGATCAGCAAAGAAGCGACGAAGGCCCCAGCCAAAGAACCCATCCCGCCCACCACCACCACCACGAAAATCACAGAGCCCACGGTAGCGGCCATGCCAGGCTCGGTGACAAAAGCGTTACCGCCCAAGACGCCTGCCAGGCCAGCCAAGGCCGCCCCGGCACCAAACACCCCCATGAAAAGGCGCGGCACATTGTGACCCAAGGCCTGCACCGTTTCAGGGTGCGTCAGCGCGGCCTGAATCAACAAACCGACCCGAGTTCGGGTGAGCAAAAGCCACAGCGCCAAGAGCATGAGCAACGACACCCCCATCATGAAAGCGCGGTAGGTGGGGAATTGGGTTTCAAACAAGGTGAACAAGGGGCCATCGAGTTCGGGTGGAACCCGGTAATCCATCGAGCTGCGCCCCCAAATCAGCTGGACCACTTCCAAGATGATGTAACTCAGGCCAAATGTGATCAGCAATTCAGGCACATGCCCCATGGCATGCACCCTGCGCAGGCACCAACGCTCGAAGGCTGCGCCTAAAAAACCCACCAGCAAAGGAGCCAACAACAAAGCCCCCAAAAACCCCAACCACTGGGTGAGGGCATGGGCCAAATAGGCACCCAACATGTAAAAGCTCGCGTGGGCGAAATTGAGCACGCCCATCATGCTGAAAATCAGGGTCAGGCCTGAACTCAGCATGAACAGCAAGAGCCCGTAGCTGATCCCATTGAGCAATGAAATCGCAAAAAACTCCATCAGGGACGTTTCATCTGGCAACTGGTCGGTGTGCTGGCCACATAGGGTTCGATGACCTTGATCGAATCAAAGTTGTAACCCGTATTCTCTTCGCTATACGGCTTCTTGGGCGTCGCCCGGGTCCATTGGCTGACATACAGCGTTTGCAGTAACTGGTGATCCGATTTTCTCATCTCGGCCTCGCCATTGAAATTGGGAAAGCGCAGGCCGCTCATGGCTTGGGCCAACTTCAGCGGATCGGTGCTTTTGGCCTTGGCCATGCCGGCTGAAAGAAGAGCAATGCCCGCGTATGTTTGGAAAGTGTAATAGTCATCGTTGAATCGGGCCTTGAATTCGTTGCGAAGTTTGGCCAAGTCGCCCTCAAAATTGGAATGGCTGATGGCGATCTGGTTGACGTTTTTCTCGCCACCCAAGGCCAAGGCCGTGGGGGTGCCAGAGACGCCGGCATAGTAAGCATAAATGGCAATTTTCAGACCCGCGTCATTGATGGCCTTGATCAGTAACGTCATGTCCTGACCCCAATTGCCGGTCACCAGGGTATCGGCACCCGATTGCTTGATTTTGGCCACGTAAGGGGCAAAGTCTTTCACCTGACCCAAAGGGTGCAAGTCTTCGCCAACGATTTGGGCATCGGGGCGCTTGGCTGTGATGCCCTCTTTGAAGTAGCGCGCCACCTGTTGACCGTGCGAATAATTTTGATTGACCAAATAGATTTTTTTCACCACCGGCTGGTCTTTCATGTAAGAGGTCAGCGCCTCCATCTTCATTGATGTATCTGCATCTAGGCGGAAATGCCAAAAGCTGCACTTCTCGTTGGTCAGCGCCGGATCGACGGCGGCATAGTTGAAGTAGATCACTTCTTTGCCCGGATTGCGCTCATTGTGTTTGCTGACAGCATCGGATATGGCCAATGCGGCCCCCGAACCATTGCCTTGAGTCACATATCGAAACCCCTGATCAATGGCGGCTTTTAAGGCATTCAGACTCTCTTGGGGTCAGCCCTTGTTGTCAAAGCCCACAATTTCAAATTTGACACCCGCCGGGTTCTTGGTGCCGGCCATGCGCTCAGCGATGAACTGCCAACTTTTCAGCTGGTTTTGCCCCACATTGGCAAAGGGCCCGGAAAACGGGTCGATGTGCGCGATGCGCACGGTCTCGCCAGACTGCGCCAAGGCCCACAGCGGTTGCAACAAGCAAAGGGCAATGGCCCGAGCAACGATCCTGGACATGCGATTCTCCTGATGAATTTAGATGACGTCATCATAGTTTTTCGCATTAAAAAGAATACCTTAGTAAACACCTATCTGACTGGCCGGAACTCAGGTGCCGGGCAGTTTGTAGTCGATCAACTTTTTACGCAACTCGGTTTTGAGCATTTTGCCCGTCGCCCCTAGAGGTATGGCATCGAGGAACACGACATCGTCAGGGATTTGCCACTTGGCGGTTTTGCCTTGGTAAAAATCGATGAGTTCATCGCGGCTGACTTCCAGGCCCTGTTTTTTCACCACGACCACGATGGGGCGTTCGTCCCATTTGGGGTGTTTGACACCCACACAGGCCGCCATGGCCACGGCCGGATGCGCCATGGCGATGTTTTCGATATCGATCGAGCTGATCCATTCGCCACCGGACTTGATCACGTCTTTGCTGCGGTCGGTGATTTGCATGTAGCCATCGGCGTCGATGGTGGCCACGTCGCCAGTCGGGAACCAGCCGTCACGCAGGGGATCACCGCCCTCGCCTTTGAAGTACTCGCGAATCACCCAGGGACCGCGCACCAACAAATCCCCAAAGGCCACGCCGTCGTGCGGCTGCTCTTGGCCATCGTCGCCGACGATTTTCATGTCAACCCCAAAAATCGCGCGTCCTTGCTTGAGGCGGATCGTCATCTGCTGATCGGGGGGCAAACTTTGGTGCTTGTTCTTCAGAGTGCAGAGGGTGCCCAGAGGGCTCATCTCGGTCATGCCCCACGCATGCAGGACGTCCACCCCATACTCTTCGCGGAATGCGGTGATCATGGCCGGTGGGCAGGCCGAGCCGCCGATCACCGTGCGCTGCAAGGTTCCAAAGCGCAATCCGGCCGGTTTCATGTGACCCAACAGCATTTGCCAAACGGTCGGCACGCCAGCTGCAAAAGTCACCCCTTCAGCTTCCAGGAGCTCATAGACGGATTTGCCGTCGAGCTGGGCACCGGGGAAAACCAATTTCGCGCCCACCATGGCGCAACTGTATGGGATGCCCCAGGCGTTCACATGGAACATGGGCACCACCGGCAACACCGAGTCGCGGGCCGACAGGCACATCACATCGGGCAAGGCGGCGGCAAAAGCATGCAGGATGGTCGAACGGTGCGAGTACAGCGCGGCTTTGGGGTTGCCGGTGGTGCCACTGGTGTAGCATATGCTCGATGCAGTGTTCTCGTCAATTTCAGCCCAGTCGTAGGTCGGTCTCTGTTGCCCCATCCAGGCTTCGTAACTGACCAGGTTGGGGATGCCAGTGTCGGCGGGCAAGGCGGCGGCCTCACACAAGGCCACATAGTGGCGTATGGTCTTGCACTGGGCATGCACTTTCTGCACCAAGGGCAAAAAGGTCATGTCAAAACACAGCACCTGGTCTTCGGCATGGTTGGCGATCCAGGCGACCTGATCGGGGTGCAAGCGCGGATTGATGGTGTGCAGCACCCGGCCCGAGCCACTGACACCAAAATAGATCTCCAGGTGACGGTAGCCGTTCCAGGCCAGTGTCGCGATGCGGTCGCCCAGGGCCAGGCTCCAACCGTCCAAGGCATTGGCGACTTGGCGCGCTCGGCGGGCAATCCCGGCCCAGTCGGTACGGTGGATGTCCCCCTCCACCCGGCGCGAGACGATCTCGGTGTCGCCGTGGTGTTTTTCAGCATGAACGATCAACGACGAAATGTTCAAGGGCATTTGCTGCATCAAACCCATCATGGTGGCCTCCTTGTTCTGAATGAATACATTTTGCATCAAATAGATGGCCCCGAAACGGCATAGCCGCAAGGGCAGCAAGGGCGAGCCGATTGACCGACAATGAATCCATGCGTTCTAACCGAGGTCTCCACCCTGCCCCACAATGGGTGAACCGCTGGGCCCGCCTGGGACCGTCGTTCTATACCCCCTGGCAGGCCACGCCTCTGCCCGAGGCCACTTGGGTGGCTTGGTCGAATGCCTTGGCCACCGATTTGGGCTGGCCCTCCGACTGGCACGAGCAACCCGGCATGATCGACATCTTGGCGGGCAACCAGCCTTGGCCAGGCAGTGAACCCTTGGCCAGCGTCTACAGCGGTCATCAATTCGGTGTCTGGGCGGGTCAGTTGGGCGATGGCAGAGCCCTTTGGCTGGGAGAAATCAGCAGCCCCATGGGCCCACAAGAGATCCAATTGAAGGGTGCGGGACCGACGCCCTACTCACGCCGCGCCGACGGTCGCGCAGTCTTGAGGTCCAGCATTCGAGAGTTTTTATGCTCCGAAGCCATGCACGGTTTGGGCATACCCACGACCCGCGCATTGGCTTTGGTGGCCTCGCCGCAGCCGGTCTGGCGCGAAACCGCCGAGACGGCCGCCGTCGTCACCCGGGTGGCCCCGAGTTTCATGCGCTTCGGGCATTTTGAGCATTTCGCCTCGATCGACGACCTTGAGGCCCTGACCCGTTTGCTCGAATTCAGCCGCACCGAATTGGGTTTGGGTCAGTGCCCCGCCGCACATCCGGGATTGGCCTTGCTATTGGAGGTGACTCAACGCACCGCAGAATTAATGGCGCGCTGGCAGGCGGTCGGCTTTTGTCACGGTGTGATGAACACCGACAACATGAGCCTGCTGGGGTTGACACTGGACTATGGTCCATTTCAATTCATGGACGCCTACGACCCCGGTCATATTTGCAACCACACCGACACCCAGGGACGCTATGCCTTTGCCCGCCAGCCTCGGGTGGCGCACTGGAACTTGCATGCTTTGGGGCAGGCCCTGATGGCCCTGGTCGATGACGCCGATGCGATCCTTGCGGTCTTGCAAACTTTCCCAGACACCTTTGAACAGGCTTGGCTGACTCATATCCGTGGCAAATTGGGGTTGACTCTGGCCGAACCCGATGATCTGGCGCAGTGTCAAGAGTTGTTCCGCTGGATGGCCGAGGAAGCCTGTGACCACACCATCTTCTGGCGCCGTCTCAGTCATGCTGTGGCCCTCTGGCAAGGCGGGCTACCGTCAGAGCAAGCCTTCAGCCCGGTGAGCGATCTAGCCCTGCAAGGGCCGCGCATGGCCGCATGGCTGACTTGGCTGCGCCAGCGCCTCAATGCGGAGGGTCGGGTTGACGCCGGCCAGCGTATGCTGCGCATCAACCCCAAATTCGTACTGCGCAATCACCTGGCCGAACAAGCCATTCGGGCCTCGCAAAGTGGCTCGCATGCCATGGTGCGAGACTTGTTGGCGGTCTTGCAAAGCCCCTATGATGAACACCCGGACCATGAGGATTGGGCCGGTTTTCCGCCCGATTGGGCTCAACACATTGAGATATCCTGCTCGTCATGAACGATCTGCCGCAAACCGATGATCAATGGCGCGAATGGCTGCGCCAGCAAGGGGCCGAGCCCTTGGCCTTCGAAGTCACTCGCCGCGCCGCCACTGAGCGCCCATTCACCGGCCTCTACGAAGACCATTGGGTCAAAGGCCGTTACTACTGCGTCTGTTGCGGATCTTTGCTGTTTGATTCGGGCACCAAATTCGACGCCGGCTGTGGCTGGCCCAGCTTCTGGCAAGCCGCCGAGCCTGGCGCCATCCAGGAAGTGGTCGACCGCAGCCACGGCATGGAGCGCACCGAAACCCGCTGCTCCCGCTGCAATGCCCATTTGGGCCACGTATTCCCCGATGGCCCAGCCCCCACCGGCCTGCGTTACTGCATGAATTCAGCCGCCCTGAAATTCAAGGACCCGGCATGAAGTTGCTGATTGATTTTTTCCCCATCATCCTGTTTTTTGTCGCATTCAAACTGTTCGACATCTACATGGCAACGGCCGTGGCCATCGTCGCCACGCTGGTCCAAATCGCCTGGCTGCGCCATAAAACCGGTCACATCGAGCCCATGCAATGGCTCAGCCTGGGGGTGATCGTATTGTTTGGCGGCGCCACCTTGCTGGCCCACGACGAGACCTTCATCAAATGGAAACCCACCGTGCTGTATGCCCTGATGGCCGCAGCGCTGTGGGGAGGCTGGCTCTTCGCCGGGCGCAATTTCATACGCACCCTCATGCAAAAGCAACTCGAGTTGCCGGAGGCAATTTGGATCAAACTCATGCACGCCTGGGCTGGATTCTTCTCCTTCATGGCTGTCTTGAACCTGTGGGTGGCCTACACATTCGATACCGACACCTGGGTCAACTTCAAACTGTTTGGTGGCATGGGCTTGATGGTGATTTTTGTCCTCGGCCAGGCCGTATTTTTGGGCCGCCACATGAAAGAGCCTGAAGCATGAACATCCGTGCCGAGGTGTTGCAGGAGCGCTTGCAATCCAAACTGCAACCTCGTTTCCTGGAGGTCATCGACGAGAGCGCCGCGCATGCTGGGCATGCCGGGGCAGGTACTGAGGGCTGGGGCACCCACTTTCGGGTTCGTGTGGGTGACCCCGCTTTCAGCCAACTGACGCGGGTGGCCCGACATCGGCTTGTGTATGATGCTGTACAAGATTTCATGGCTCAGGGCCTGCACGCGCTGGCCATTGAAGTCGTGCCCTTTGAGTGACATTCGTTAGACCAAGGATTCCCCTGAAATGAAAATGCATTTGACCGCTGCGGCGCTGACCCTGGGTTTGGCCGCCCTGACCCTTCCCGTCCAGGCACAGAACTTGGCCATCGTCAACGGCAAGGCCGTGCCCAAGACCCGAGCCGAGGCCCTGTCTCAGCAGCTGGCTCGATCGGGTCGACCGGCCACACCCGATGTCGAAGCCCAAATCAAGGAAGAAGTCATCGCCCGCGAAATCTTCATGCAGGAAGCGCAAAAGCGTGGTCTGGATGCGACCGATGACTTCAAAGGTCAACTTGAATTGGCTCGTCAAACCATCCTGATTCGTGAATTGTTCGCCGACGAACAGAAAAAGAATCCGGTCACCGAAGCCGACATCAAAGGCGAGTACGACAAATTTGTTGCTGCCAATGGCGGCAAAGAGTACCGTGCCCGTCACATCCTGGTTGAGAAAGAGGAACAAGCCAAGGCCATCCTGGCCAGCCTGAAGAAAGGCGCCAAGTTTGAAGATTTGGCCAAAAAGCAATCCAAAGACCCCGGCTCGGGTGCCAACGGCGGCGACCTCGATTGGGCTTCGCCGGGTAATTTCGTCAAAGAGTTCTCGGACGCCATGGTCGCCTTGAAAAAAGGCCAAGTCTCTGACCCGGTCAAGAGCCAATTCGGTTTTCACGTCATTCGACTCGATGACGTGCGCGAGGCCCAGTTGCCCAAGTTCGACGAAGTCAAGGGCCAGATTGCCCAGCAACTGCAACAGCAGCGTTTGGGCAATTTCCAGCAAGAGATGCGCGCCAAGGCCAAGGTCGAGTAATTGATCCGGCCAGAGTGCCGGCTCGGCGGCACCCTACAATCGGGTCATGACTCTATTGGCCCACCAACTCGAGTTGCTCTCTCCGGCGCGTGACGCCGACATCGGTATTGCCGCCATCCACCATGGCGCAGATGCTGTCTATATCGGCGCGCCGGCCTTCGGGGCCCGTGCAGCGGCCTCCAACTCTCTGCGCGACATCGAACGTTTGTGTGCCGAAGCCCATCGCTTTCACAGTCGAATTTTCATCACCCTCAACACCATCTTGCGCGATGACGAGTTGGAAGACGCCCGTCAATTGGCCTGGGATGTATACCACGCCGGCGCCGACGTGCTCATTATCCAGGACATGGGTTTGCTGCAACTCGACTTGCCCCCCATCCAGTTGCACGCCAGCACACAAACTGACATCCGAACCCCGGAGAAAGCCCGCTTTTTGCAAGACGTGGGCTTCTCGCAAATGGTACTGGCACGTGAGCTGACCCTGGATCAAATCGCCCAGATCCGTGCCGCCACCGATCCTGAGCGACTGACGCTGGAGTTTTTCATCCACGGTGCCCTGTGCGTGGCCTACAGCGGCCAATGCTTTATCAGCCATGCTCACACCGGACGCAGCGCCAACCGGGGCGACTGTTCGCAAGCCTGCCGATTGCCCTACGAGGTTCGGGATACCCAGGGTCGCATCGTCGCCCATGACAAGCATGTGCTTTCCATGAAAGACAACAACCAAAGCGCCAACTTGGCGGCCCTGGTCGATGCCGGTGTGCGCAGCTTCAAGATCGAGGGCCGCTACAAAGACATGGCCTACGTGAAAAACATCACGGCCCATTACAGACAACTGTTCGATGAGTTACTCGAACAAAGACCCGAGTTGGTTGCTTCATCGCATGGCCGCTGCTCCTACACCTTCCAACCAGATCCCGATCAGAACTTCAACCGCGAGTTCACCGACTATTTTGTCAATGGCCGCAAGGAAGACATTGGTGCCTTCGACACCCCGAAAAACCCTGGCCGACCGCTTGGATGGGTCGAGCAGGTCGTCGCTGACCATGTGCTGTTGCACACCGAAGACCCGCAAGCCGTGTTGCACAACGGCGACGGCCTGTGCTATTTGACCCTGCAAAACGATCTGGTGGGTTTACCCATCAATCGGGCCGAGCCGGCCGGCGACGGACTCTGGCGGCTGTGGCCCAAAGATCCGCTCGATAACTATCCTGAACTACGCAGTGGCCTGCGGGTCAACCGCAATCGCGACATGGCTTGGGTGCGGGTGCTGAACAAAAAATCGGCCAATCGGCGCATCGGTGTCTGGATGCGCCTGAGCGCCACCGACGATGGACTGAAGCTGACCCTGACCGATGAAGTGGGTCACGAAGCCAGCGCCGACATCCACTTGCTCTGGCAAGCCCCGCAAGATGCCGATGCCGGGCACGACAAGCTGTCTCAAGGCCTGGCCCGTCTGGGCGATACCGTTTTCACCCCGATCGACATCCAGATCGACCTGCAACGCCCCTGGTTCGTACCGCCCTCACAACTCAATCGCTTGCGCCGCGACGCGGTTGCGGCTCTCGAACTGGCTCGCCTGCACGCCTTGCCGCGTTTGCCTCGCGCCGCCCCGATCGAACCACCAGCGCCCTACCCCGAGGACAGCTTGAGCTACTTGGCGAATGTCTACAACCATCCCGCGCGTGACTTTTACGCCCGTCATGGCGTCCAAGTGATTGACTCGGCCTACGAGAGCCACGAAGAAACCGGTGAGGTGAGCCTGATGATCACCAAGCATTGCGTGCGCTACTCGCTGAGCCTGTGTCCCAAACAGGCCAAAGGTGTGACGGGCGTTCAAGGGACGGTCAAGGCCGAGCCCATGCAGCTGATCAACGGCAAGGAAAAACTCACCCTGCGATTTGACTGCAAGCCCTGCGAAATGCATGTGGTAGGCAAGATCAAGCGCAGCGTCCTGAATGCGGTGCCTGAATCACCGGTCCGCTTTTACAAAAAGCGCCCCACCACCGCGGCCTGAGGCATTCAGCCCACCCAGCGGCGGGCATTGCGCCATAACCGCATCCAGGGGCTGAACTCGCTGGCCGAGCCAGGGGTCCAACTCATCTGAAGATGTCGGAACACCCGCTCTGGGTGCGGCATCATGGCCGTGAAACGACCATCGTCGGAGGCGACTGCTGTCAAACCCCCAGGGCTGCCATTGGGATTGTGCGGGTAACGTTCAGTGGGCAGGCCGTGGCCGTCGACATAGCGCATCGCGGCCCGCACTCGGTTCGCGTCGCCTTGCAGGCCAAAGTGCGCATAGCCCTCGCCATGCGACACCACGATCGGCAGAATGCTACCCGCCATCCCTTGCAGGAAGACGCTGGGCGAATCGAGCACTTCCACTTGTGACAAACGCGCTTCGAAGCGCTCGCTTTGGTTGGTGGTGAACCGGGGCCAAGCCTGTGCGCCCGGGATGATGGCGGCCAATTCGGCAAACATCTGACACCCATTGCAAACGCCCAGAGCAAAGGTGTCTGAGCGCTGGAAAAAGTCGCTGAACTGCTCACGCATGGCAGCATGAAAGGTGATGCTGCGCGCCCAACCCACACCAGCCCCTAAAGTATCGCCATAGCTGAAACCGCCGCAAGCCACCAGACCCTGAAAACCCTTCAGGTTGGTGCGACCCGATTGCAAGTCGCTCATGTGCACATCGTGCGACTCAAAACCCGCAATATGGAAGGCATAGGCCATCTCCAGGTGGGAATTCACGCCCTGCTCGCGCAGGACCGCGACTTTGGGCCGTGACAGGTTCAAGAACGGCGCAGCCACATCCTGGGTCGGATCGAAGCTGGGCTTGAACTGCAAACCGGGGTCATCGACCTGTCCGGCCACATCATGCTCGCTGTCGGCACAGGCCGGGTTGTCGCGCAACTGGCAAATCTTCCAACTGACACTGTCCCAGACCTGATGCAAATCGCGCAGCTCAGCGCTGAAGATTTCTTTGGCGTCTCGCCAAATGCTGACCTTGCCTTTGCCGGCGTTCAAGGCGGAAGATTCGGGTCGGGTCTTGCCCACATAGTGGCTGTGTTTGGACAAGCCGTGTTCGCGCAGCACCAGCATGGCTTCGTCGCGCTGGGCCGTGCGCACCTGCAAGACCACCCCCAACTCCTCGTTGAACAAAGCCCGTAGACTCAAGTCATCTCGGCGGACGCTGACCTGGCTCGCCCAATTCTTGCTGTCGCCGTATTCAGCGCGGCTGTCACCGATGCCGTCGCCCTCGGTGACCAACATGTCGATGTTCAATGACACACCCACATGACCGGCAAAAGCCATTTCACAGGCGGTCGCCCACAGCCCCCCATCGCTGCGGTCGTGGTAGGCCAAGACCAAACCGCGCCGGCGCAACTCACTCAAGACATGGCTCAGGCGCAGCAGGCTGTCGGGTTCGTTGAGGTCGGGCACGGCATCGTGGAACTGGTGGCCTTGCTGGTTCAGCCATTGCTCCAAAATACTGCCGCCCATGCGCCGACGCCCCTGCCCCAAGTCCACCAGGACCAAAGTGGTGTCGGTCTCTTGGCCGTCAAGTTGTGGCGTCCAGGTGCCTCGCACATCGTCCATGCTGACAAAGCCGCTCACAATCAGGCTCACCGGCGACGTCACTTGGCGTCGTTGACCCTCACCAGACCATTGCGTTCGCATGGACAGGCTGTCTTTGCCCACCGGAATCGAAATGCCCAATTGCGGGCACAGCTCCAAACCCACCGCTTTGACAGTCTCGTACAAAGCCGCATCTTCGCCCGGCTCACCGCAAGCGGCCATCCAATTGGCCGAGAGCTTGACACGCGACAACTCAATGGGTGCCGCCAACAAATTGGTGATGCACTCGGCCACCGCCATGCGGCCGCTGGCCGGGGCGTCAATGGACGCCAGGGGGGTGCGCTCGCCCATGGCCATGGCCTCGCCCGCCAATCCGGAAAAATCGGCCAGTGTCACCGCCACATCGCCCACCGGTACTTGCCATGGACCGACCATCTGGTCGCGATGCGTCAGACCACCAACGGTTCGGTCACCGATGGTGATCAAAAAACGCTTGGACGCGACCGTGGGATGCGACAACACGCCGATGCAAGCCTGCTGCAGTTCCACGCCAGTCAAATCGATTGGACGCAACTGTCGGGCCACACTTTGAACGTCTCGGTGCATGCGTGGAGGCTTGCCCAGCAACACCTCCATCGGCATGTCCACCGGGTGTTCATTTCCGGGGTCTTCCAACCACAATCGGCGCTCGGTGGTGACCACGCCGACCACGGCAAAAGGACAGCGCTCGCGGCGGCAGAAACCTTCAAACAAGGCCAAATCATCTGGAGCGATGGCCAGCACATAGCGCTCCTGACTTTCGTTGCACCAAATTTCCTTGGGGGCCATGCCGGTTTCTTCCAAGGGCACTTGGCGCAAATTGAAATGAGCCCCCATGCCTGCATCGTTGACCAGTTCGGGAAAGGCGTTGGACAGACCGCCTGCGCCCACATCGTGAATGGCACGGATCGGGTTGGCTTCGCCCAAGGCCCAGCAATGGTTGATGACCTCTTGTGCCCGGCGTTCGATTTCGGGGTTGCCACGCTGTACCGAGTCAAAATCGAGATCGGCCGCGTTGGCACCGCTGGCCAGCGAGCTGGCCGCGCCTCCGCCCATGCCGATTCGCATGCCCGGTCCGCCGAGCTGTATCAGCAGAGTGCCTTCAGGCAAACCCAATTTATGGGTTTGTCCGGCATCGATCTGACCAAGGCCACCGGCAATCATGATGGGCTTGTGGTAACCACGCTGCACGCCATCGACGGTTTGCTCGTACTCGCGGAAATAGCCGCAGAGGTTGGGACGACCGAATTCGTTGTTGAAAGCGGCCCCACCCAAGGGGCCTTCGATCATGATGTCGAGCGCACTGGCCATGTGGGCCGCCTTGCCGTCGGCCTGATCGGCCAAACCACCCCACAAGCGCGAGACGCTGAAACCCGTCAGTCCCGCTTTGGGGCGAGCGCCGCGACCAGTGGCCCCTTCGTCACGAATCTCGCCGCCAGCCCCGGTCGATGCACCGGGATGGGGCGAAATCGCGGTCGGGTGGTTGTGCGTTTCGACCTTCATCAACACATGGTGCACGGCTGATTCGGTCTGATATGGGGCGCCATCGCCTTGCGGACGGGCGACGAAGCGCTCGATGGCGCGTCCCTCCATGACAGAAGCATTATCGGCATAGGCCACCACGGTGTGCTGGGGTGTCACCTCATGGGTGTGCCGTATCATGCCAAACAGCGTATCGGGCTGGGCCCGACCATCGATGGTGAATTGGGCGTTGAAAATCTTATGGCGGCAATGTTCGCTGTTGGCCTGGGCGAACATCATCAGTTCGACATCGTTCGGATTTCGCCCCAACTGTTGGAAAGCCTGTGCCAGATAGTCGATTTCGTCTTCGGCCAAGGCCAGACCCCAATCGAGGTTGGCCTGCTGTAAAGCCTCGACGCCCCGGTGCAACACATCGACCTTGGCCATGGGCTCGGCCTGACGGGGCTGGAAAATGCGCCAAACATGGTCGCGTTCGGACCACACCGATTCGGTCATGCGGTCATGCAAACATTCAGCCACTTTGACCCACACGGGTTCATCGAGCTTGGGCTTGTGCCAGCCATTGAGTTCAATCCGGTACTCCACGGCACGCTCGACGCGCTTTACGGGCAAACCGCAGTTGCGAGCAATGTCGGTGGCTTTGGATGCCCAAGGCGACAAGGTGCCCAGACGGGGGGTGACCCACCAAGAGGCGACCGGTTTGGGCAACGGCTGGGGCGGTTCAGTGCCCTGCACCAGCAATCGCTGCATCCGGGCGACTTGTTCGGCAGTCGGTTCGGCGTCCCAACGGACAAGGAAGATGAACTGACCCGAGACCGCCGACACGGCGGCTTGCTGCGCTTGCAAACGGGTCAAAAGCTGTTGAGCCCGAAACGGGCCGAGGGCGCTCGCCCCCTCGATCAGGGTTTGGTGGGACGTCACCGGCAGGATTCTAACGGGGCAGCTCACGGCAACTGTATACATGGGAGATAATTCATCCATGTCGATCCAAATCAAAGATGAACAAGGAATCGAGGGCATGCGGCTGGCCGGACGCCTGGCCTCTGAAGTGCTCGATTTCCTCGAACCCCATGTCAAACCGGGCATCACCACCAACCAACTCGACCAGTTGGCGCATGACTACATGGTGAATGAGCAAAAAACCATCCCGGCTCCGCTGAACTACGCCCCCAATGGCTATAAGCCGTATCCTAAATCGATCTGCACCTCGATCAACCACCAGGTCTGCCATGGCATCCCCAGTGACAAAGCCCTGAAAAAGGGCGACATCGTCAACATTGACATCACCGTCATCAAAGACGGCTGGCACGGCGACACCAGTCGCATGTTCGTCGTCGGTGAAGCATCCATTGCCGCTCGACGCCTGTGTCAACTGACCTTCGAAGCCATGTGGCACGGCATCATGCAAGTCAAGCCTGGGGCACATTTGGGCGACATCGGCTGGGCGATCCAGAAATTCGCCGAGAGCAACGGCTATTCGATCGTGCGCGAATTTTGTGGTCATGGCATCGGGCAAGGCTTCCATGAAGATCCGCAGGTTCTGCACTATGCTCGCCCTGGCACCCTCGATGAACTGGTACCCGGCATGATTTTTACGATCGAACCAATGATCAACGCCGGTCGACGCGACATCAAGGAATTGGGCGATGGTTGGACCATCGTGACACGCGACCATTCGCTATCGGCCCAGTGGGAACACACCGTTTTGGTGACGCCCACTGGCTACGAAGTCTTGACCCTGAGCGAGGGCAGCCCCGCACTGCCCTCGTTCGTCACCACCACCTGCTGCTGACCTCCACCATGCCACCCGGAGTGCCTTTTCGCCAACGCAAAAAGGATCTTTTGCTGGCCCTGGCAGACCAGCTCAAATCCTCTTCGGTGCGCCAAGTCCGGCAAGGGCTGCAGCGGCTGTGCAAATTGACCGACCAAGCCATCATCGACCTGTGGCATGACAGCGGCCTGTCGGCCCCCTTGTCCTTGTTGGCGGTGGGCGGTTATGGCCGTGGCGAGTTATTCCCCCACTCGGACGTCGATGTGCTGGTGTTGTTGCCCAACGATTGTCAGTTGGATTTGGACGACGACCTGCGTCAAAAGGTCGAGTCCTTCATCGGACGGTGCTGGGATACCGGACTGGAGATCGGCTCTAGCGTGCGCACCCTGGCTGAATGTCTGCACGAGTCGGCGCGAGACATCACCATCCAAACTTCCCTGCTCGAATCGCGCCCACTGGCCGGCTGCCCCCAACTGGCGGCCGAATTCCACCGCCGCTATCAGGCGGCAATGGACCCGATGGCCTTTTTCTTGTCCAAGACGCTGGAGATGAACCAGCGCCACACCAAGTTCGAAAACACGCCTTACTCTCTCGAACCCAATTGCAAAGAGTCGCCGGGTGGACTGCGCGATTTGCAAATCTTGCTCTGGGTCGCCAGAGCAGCGCATTTGGGTGACTCTTGGGAGGCCTTGGCACGCCAAGGCATGATCACCTCGCACGAGGCCAAGCAAATCAAACGCAATGAAGCGCAGCTGTCACTGATTCGGGTGCGTCTGCACCTGGTGGCCGGTCGCCGCGAAGACCGCTTGGTATTTGATCTTCAAGCCCAGGTGGCCCTCATGCTTGACATGGGCTTGAACGATCAGGGGGATTTCAATGCACGGTTGGGGTCCGAACAGCTGATGCGTGGGTACTACTGGGCGGCGAAAGCCGTGACCCAACTCAACCAGATCGTGCTGCTCAACATTGAGGCCTATTTGCGTCGAGATGAAGCGGTGGTGATTGATCCCATCAACGAGCGCTTTCAACAGCGCTCAGGGCAACTCGACTTGATCGATGAAACCACTTACCAGCACCACCCACAGGCGATCCTGGAGACCTTCTGGTTGTTGCAAACCACAGGCTTGTCGAGCCTGTCGGCGCGAACGCTGCGGGCCCTGTACAACGCCAGAGGCGTCACGGACACCCGTTTTCGCCGTGATCCGTCCAACCGCGCCATGTTCATGCGCATCTTGCAAGAACCGCAGGGCATCACACGCGCCATGCGCTTGATGAATCAAACCTCGGTTTTGGGCCGATACCTGTGGGTGTTTCGGCGCATCGTCGGCCAAATGCAGCACGACCTGTTCCATGTCTACACGGTCGATCAGCACATTTTGATGGTGCTGCGCAATGTGCGCCGCTTCTTTATGCCCGAGCACGCCCACGAATACCCTTTTTGCTCGCAACTGGCGGGCGGCTGGGATCGCCCCTGGCTGTTGTATGTGGCAGCGCTTTTTCATGACATCGCCAAGGGCCGAGGCGGCGACCACTCGCAATTGGGACGCTCCGAGGCTCGAAGCTTTTGCCGCCAACACGGCATCGGCAAAGAGGACGCTGATCTCATCGAATTCCTGGTCGGTGAGCACCTGACCATGAGCCATGTGGCTCAAAAGCAGGACTTGAGCGACCCCGACGTCATCGAGCAATTTGCCCGCAAAGTGGGACATGAGCGTCGCTTGACGGCCCTGTACCTGCTGACCGTCGCCGACATCCGTGGCACCAGTCCCAAGGTCTGGAACGCCTGGAAGGGCAAGTTGTTGGAAGACCTGTACCGCGCCACCTTGCGGGCTCTGGGCGGGCGTGCGCCCGACCCTGATGCCGATGTCGAGAGCCGACAACGCGAAGCCTTGACCGAGCTGGCGCGATTGGCTTTGCCACACCAAGCCCACCGAGATTTGTGGGACACCTTGGACGTGAGCTATTTCATGCGCCACGAAGGCACTGACATCGCCTGGCACACCCGACACATCTCGCGCCTGCTGGCCGATGCGCAACACAAAGGCCAGGCACCGGGCACCTTGGTGCAAGCCCGCATGTCGCCCTGGGGCGACGGCTTGGAAGTGATGGTCTACACCCCCGACCAGCCCGATTTGTTTGCGCGCATCTGTGGCTATTTTGACCATGCCGGCTTCAGCATCCTTGATGCGCGCATCCACACCGCCAAAAACGGCTATGCCCTGGATACGTTTCAACTGATCGCGCCCAGCCTGACTGAGCATTATCGAGAACTGATCACCATGGTCGAGTCTGAATTGGCACTGACGCTGGAGCGTGCCGGCCCCCTGCCCCCACCCAGTCGTGGCCGAGTCTCCAGGCGGGTGAAAAGTTTTCCCGTCACGCCTCGGGTCAACTTGCAGCCCGACGAAAAGGCTCAGCGCTGGCTGCTGAGTGTCTCCGCCAGCGACCGCACGGGCTTGCTCTACAGCATCGCCCAAGTGCTGGCGCGCAACCGAATCAATCTGAAGTTGGCCAAGATCAGCACCTTGGGCGAACGGGTCGAAGACACGTTTTTGATCGATGGTCCCGACTTACAGCAAAACCGACGGCAAATCGAGATCGAGACCGAATTGATTGCTGCCCTACAGGGATGAGGGAGGTTGCTGGCCCAGCAGCGCATACAGGCCAGACTCGTCGAGCACGGGAATGCCCAGCTCGGTGGCCTTGTCCAACTTGCTGCCAGCCTCGGCACCGGCGATCACCGCAGTGGTTTTTTTGCTCACGCTCCCGGCCACCTTGGCACCGACTTGCTCCAGCATCTCTTTGGCCGCTTCACGCGACAAAGTCGGCAGCGTGCCGGTCAACACATAGGTTTTGCCCGCCAAGGGCAAATGGGCACCGGCGCTGGGCTCCAGGTTCTCCCAGCGCACGCCGCAGGACTGCAACTGTTCGATGACCTCACGGTTGTGCGCTTCGGCAAAGAAGAGGCGCAGGCTTTGCGCCACCACCGGACCGACATCAGGCACTTGCAATAGCTGGTCCTCTTCGGCTGCCATCAGGGCCTCAAGACTACCGAAATGTCGCGCCAGATCGCGAGCAGTGGCCTCACCCACGTGACGAATCCCCAAACCAAACAGAAACCTGGGCAAGGTGGTCTGCTTCGATTTCTCTAAGCTGCGCAAGACATTGTTGGCCGATTTCTCGGCCATCCGATCCAGCGCCACCAGATGGGCGAAACCCATGCGGTACAAATCGGGCAGCGTGCGCACCACGCTGGCGTCGACCAACTGATCCACCAGTTTGTCGCCCAAGTCTTCAATGTCCATGGCACGGCGCTGCGCAAAATGCAGCAGGGCTTGCTTGCGTTGAGCCGGACAAAACAAGCCCCCGTCGCAGCGCCAATCTACTTCGCCAGGCTCTCGCACGATCTCACTTTGGCAGATCGGACAACGGCCCTGCAAGCGACGATAGATGTCAAAAGGAACGCTTTCGGACACCTCGGGGCTGCGCTGTTCGAGCACCACTGACACCACCTCGGGGATCACATCGCCCGCACGACGCACCACCACCATGTCGCCAATTCGCACATCCTTGCGCCGGGCCTCTTCCTCGTTGTGCAATGTGGCGTTGGTCACGGTCACCCCACCCACGAACACCGGGGAGAGTTTCGCCACCGGGGTCAGCTTGCCGGTGCGCCCGACCTGGATCTCGATGTCGAGGACCCGCGTCATTTGCTCTTGGGCCGGGTATTTGTGCGCCACCGCCCAGCGCGGCTCGCGAGTCAAAAAACCCAACTGCCTCTGCCAATCGAGACGATTGACTTTGTAGACCACGCCATCGATGTCAAAAGGCAAGGCATCCCTGGCCTGCCCCATGCGGCTGTGAAAGTCGGCCAATCCTTCCGCCCCTTTGACGCATTCTGCCTGGCTGGCGACCGGAAACCCCCAGTCCTTGAGGTCGCGCAAGATCTCAAAGTGGTGTTGCCAGTCAGGCGTGCCCGCCCCTGAAACTTCACCCAGGCCATAGGCGAAAAAGCGCAACGGCCGCTCGGCGGCAATCCCCGGATCGAGTTGGCGCACTGCACCGGCAGCGGCGTTGCGTGGGTTGACAAAGGTTTTTTCGTTCTTCAGGCCAGCGGCGATTCGGGCGCGCTGGCGCTCGTTGAGGGCCGCAAAATCGTCACGGCGGATGTACACCTCGCCACGCACCTCCAACACCTCGGGCACGGTGCGTGCATCAGAGCGAAGTCGCAACGGGATCGACTTCATGGTGCGAATGTTCGATGTCACATCTTCGCCAACTTCGCCATCGCCGCGCGTGGCGGCTTGGGCCAGCAGCCCTTGCTCATAGCGCAAACTCATGGCCAAACCATCGAACTTCAACTCGGCCACATACTCCACCGGGTCGTCATCAGGGGCCAAGGCCAGTTCTTTGCGGATACGGGCATCGAAGGCGATGGCTCCTTGGGGTGTGGTATCGGTTTCGGTGCGGATGCTCAACATGGGCTTGGCATGTCGCACTTGAGCGAAAGCATCCAGGGCCTGCCCCCCCACGCGTTGGGTGGGTGAGTCGGGGCTGCGCAGCGACGGATGGGCCTGTTCCAGATTGTGCAGCTCGTGCATCAGCCGATCGTATTCGGCATCGGGAATGCTGGGCTCGTCGAGCACATAGTAGCGGTGTGCGTGCTCTAGCAACACGCGCCTGAGCTCGGCCACGCGCGCAACCGGTTCGGGATGGGGCGCATCCCCGAATAAATCAGAAGGGTTCATGACGGGGCCTGCCGATCAGCTGAACAAACGACGGGCTTGCAGGCTGCCGGCGGACAGGTCGCGGGCGTCAAGGGTGTCATAGAGTTGCTGCAAGTCGCGCGAGATCGATTGCAAGGCGGTATCCGACAACGATTTGCCATCGTCATCGGTGATCGTACCGTCCATGGCACGCGCCAATTCACCGGCCACCTGGCACATGCGCGGGAAAGGCTCTTGGGACCGATCCACTTGAGGCACATCGAGCGTCAAGACCACCTTGCGGATGGCCGCCTGGGTCGGGTCATCGGCCAAAGCCGCTTGCGGGTCATAACTCAAACCCAAAATGGGCGGCAAGCCGACCTCGGGCGCAGCCACCACCATGCGCCCCGGGATGACGCCCGGCACAAAACCCAAGCGGGCGGCGTTTTGCTGTACGAAGCCGGGGCTCCAGGGCAGATCGCGGGCTCGCAGGGTAAAGCTGAGCTGGGCGTCGTGCTCGGTGGCGAATTGGTCGAGTTCGCGACCACGCGCGACCTCTTGCAGCATCTCAGGGAACTCGGGGGTGCCGTCCACGGCATCGGCGAAATTCTGCGTCTTGACCACGTACTCAGAGAACTCGATCTCGTTCAGCGGACCCAGCCGATTGGCCAATTGCAAACCCGCCTGAAATGCACTGTAACGTTGCCCGACTCGGATCCCCTCCCACTCGCCAGTCTCTGCGTGCAGACCCTCGATGGTGAACAGTTTGGTGCCCACGCGCCGGGTGCTTGGCATGGCAGCCAAGGCGGCATCGCCACTGGCCGGCGACTCCAACTCGATCAGTGTCAGCACGTCGATCAAGGCGTCTTGGACCGAGGCTTTGCTCTGCTGAGGCACCAAGGGCGGCATGTCGAAATCGTCATCCCTGCCCGTACCAATTGCAGGCAGACCTTCGACCTCGGCCACGGGCGCGTCAAACTCGGGCTCTCGAACGGCCTGGGATTCGGTGGGCTCGGCTTGTCGGGGGGTGTTCTTGCGTGAAGACCATGCGCTGTGAGCCACCAATCCAGCCAACACTACGCCACCGGCGATTGCCAAGGCCACTTGCAAAGTGCTCATCGCTTCTGTACTCCGTGCGTCAGTTGCTCTCGGCCATCGACACCGCTGATTCCATGTCGACCGCCACGATCCGGGAAACCCCCTGCTCTTGCATGGTCACGCCGATCAGCTGTTCGGCCATTTCCATGGCGATTTTGTTGTGGGAAATAAACAGGAACTGGGTTTCTTTGGCCATGCGGCTGACCAACTTGGCGTA
Organism: Alphaproteobacteria bacterium; assembly: GCA_030054175.1. Classification (GTDB taxonomy): domain Bacteria; phylum Pseudomonadota; class Gammaproteobacteria; order Burkholderiales; family Burkholderiaceae_C; genus Limnohabitans. The sequence continues at coordinate 135,108 of JASGCM010000002.1, forward strand.
CCGCTCGGTGTTGGCATCGTCCAGCGGGGCATCGACCTCATCGAGCAAACAAAATGGCGCCGGATTGAGTTGGAAGATGGCTAACACCAGGGCAATCGCCGTCAGGGCTTTTTCACCGCCCGAGAGCAAATGGATGGTTTGATTTTTCTTGCCAGGGGGCTGGGCCATAACCTGCACACCCGAGTCCAGGATCTCCTCGCCCGTCATGACCAATTTGGCATTACCGCCCCCGAAAAGTTCGGGGAACATGCGACCAAAATGCTCATTGACCGTGCTGAAGGTACTGCCCAATAAATCGCGGGTTTCGGCATCGATTTTGTGGATGGCGTCTTCCAGGGTCTGCATGGCCTCGGTCAAATCGGCCATCTGTGCATCCAAGAAAGTTTTGCGCTCGCGTGCGCTGGCCAGTTCGTCCAGAGCCGCCAAGTTCACCGCGCCCAGGTTGGTGATCTCGCGCTGGATGCGATCAATTTCAGATTGCAGACCGGTCAGTCGCACGCCATGCTCGGTGATGCCCCGCTCAATCTTGGAAAGATCGGCCTGAGCGTCGCGCAAGAACTGATCGTATTGTTCCAAGCCCAGGCGAGCCGCTTGCTCTTTCAATTGCAGCTCGGTGATGCGTTGGCGCATGGGTTCGAGCTCGCGCTCAATCGTCAACCGACGCTCATCGCTGGCGCGCAGTTTGGCGGTCAGGTCCTCGTATTCGTTACGACGCGCGGCCAAGGCTTGTTCGCGCTCGGACTTGAACTCGAGAGCGGCTTGCAGTCCGGCCTGGGCGGCAGCATCGCTCAGGCGCGCCAACTCTTCTCTCAGGCGCGTCTCTTCATCGTCCATGCCGCTGAGCTGCTGCTGGGCCGTGTCTGCCGTGCGACGCAACTCGGACTCGCGGGCGGCTTGAGAGCGGCGAGCGAAATCAGCCTCTTGGGCCTCGCGCTCGATGGTCCGCACTTGCTCGCGACCATCATCCAGCCGACGTTGGGCGTCCATGACCTGCTCTTCCAATTGGGCATGGCGTTCCTGGCTGTCGGCCAACTGCATGTCCAGGCTCTCGAAACTGGCCTCGGCTTGCACGCGGCGCTCTTGCAAGTCATCGAGCAGGGCTTGGACTTCACTCAAGTCCGTGTCGAGTTGGCTGGCACGCTGGCGGGTCTGTTCGGCTTGCTGTGTGAGGCGATTGAACTCCAGCTCAAGTTCGTGCGACTGGGCCTGCAATTGCTGGGCGTCACGCCGGGCATTTTGCAATTGCTGGCTGGCCTCGACATAGGCGCTTTCGGCACGCGCCAAGGCCACGCGGGACTCCTCGTGAATCAGCGATTGAGCGCGGGTTTGCTTCTTCAGGTTTTCAATTTCCTGGGCCCGGGCCAACATGCCCGCCTGTTCGCTGTCCTGGGCATAAAAATGCAGACCATGTCGGCTGACGGCATGCCCCTGAGCGGTAAAGATGACTTCGCCAGCTTGCAAATCGTTGCGGCTGGACAAAGCCTGATCCAAATCGGTGGCGGTGAAGCACCCTTGAAGCCAGTCCTGCAACAGGCCTTGTAAACCGGCATCGCCCAACTGCAACAGATCGGCCAAGCGCGGCAAATTGGCGGGCCCATGCGCAGCGGGTGCGGCCGGAGGGGTGTAAAAAGACAGCTTGGCCGGCGGCGCGTCATGACCCAAAGACTTGACCATGTCGAGCCGACTCACCTCCAAAGAGTGCAGTCGCTCGCGCAGGGCCGATTCCAGCGCATTTTCCCAACCAGGCTGGATGTGTATCTTGTGCCACAGGGCTTGCAAGCCATCCAAGCCATGTTTTTGCAGCCAAGGCTGAAGCTTGCCGTCGACCTTGAGTTTGTCTTGCAAGGCACGCAAGGCGTCGAGTCGGGCCGTCAAATCGGCCTGCCGAGCGCTTTCCTGATTGAGATTCTCTTGGGCGGCACGCCGTTGTTCATCCAACTCAGGGACTTCAGTTTCCAGATTTTGCCAGGCTTGGGTCGCCGCCTCGCTGCTGGTGCGGGCTTGCTCCCACTGGCTTTGTAATTGCTTCAGTCGGCTGTCGTCAGGGGACTGCAAGGCCAGTCGATCGGCATCCAGACGCTCCTTGCGTCCGGACAACTGACGGCTTTGATCTTCAATGGCTCTCTGCTCACCGGCAAGCACCTGGATTTGCTGCTGTATTTCTTGAACCGAGGCGCGTTGCCCATTGGCCTTGTGCTGCGCCTGCGTGACGGCTTGCTCAAGCTGCGGCAAGTGTTGCTGGGCTTCTTCGGAACGGGCCTCCAACAAGGCGTGCTGCTCGGCCAAGCCTTCGGCGTTGGCCGCCAAATCGGCCAACTCTGCTTCACTGGCCGCGCGCTGATCGCTCCACATCTGGCGCTGAGCGCCCAATTGTTCCAACCTCACCTGGGCGCGCTGGCGTCCATCGACCACATAGCGGATTTCAGTCTTAAGCCGACCCACCTCGGCATTGGCCTCGTACATCAGACCTTGCGTCTGGTTGACTTGATCCCCAGCCGCATAGTGGGCTTGGCGGATGGTTTCCAACTCGGATTCGATGCGTCGCAACTCGGCGATGCGTCCTTCGAGGTCGGTCGCTGCTTGGGCCGCCTGGGTGGCCAAGGCCACCTGATCGGTTTCGGCCTCTTTGCGCTTGAGAAACCAAAGCTGTTGCTGTTTGAGTTGCACCTGTTTGTGCAAGGCATGGTAGTGCTGTGCGACCTCGGCTTGCTTTTCCAGCTTGTCTAGGTTGGCATTCAACTCTCGCAAAATGTCTTCGACCCGGGTCAGGTTTTCTCGGGTGTCGGTCAATCGGTTCTCGGTCTCGCGGCGGCGCTCTTTGTACTTCGAAACCCCGGCCGCCTCTTCCAGAAACAGGCGCAGTTCTTCGGGCTTGGATTCGATGATGCGGCTGATGGTGCCTTGACCAATGATGGCGTATGCGCGTGGCCCCAGGCCAGTGCCTAAAAACACGTCTTGCACATCGCGCCGGCGCACCGGTTGGTTGTTGATGTAATAACTGCTGGAGCCATCTCGGGTCAACACCCGCTTAACGGCGATTTCTGTGTACTGGCTCCATTGACCACCCGCGCGGTGATCGGCGTTATCGAAGACCAACTCGACACTGGAGCGGCTGGATGGTTTGCGGGTATTGGTGCCATTGAAGATGACGTCTTGCATGGACTCGCCACGCAACTCCCTGGCGCGACTCTCACCCAGCACCCAACGCACCGCATCCATGATGTTGGACTTACCGCAACCATTGGGTCCAACCACCCCTACCAATTGCCCGGGCAACATGAAATTGGTCGGTTCGGCAAAAGATTTGAAGCCTGACAGTTTGATCGAGCTGAGACGCACCGGCGATCCTTAATTGTATACCAAAGAATTCATGGCTGTGGGGGTTTGGACCCACTCGCAGGGGATTAACTATACCTTTGAAGCCAGGTGCGAATTTCGGTCAGCCATTCATCCAGAGGGGCAACCAAGGCAGCGGCCAAGTCCAGTCCCAGGGCTTGATCGCCCTGGCGGCATGCGTCATCGGCCCCCGCGATGCGTTGCCACAGATCGGGTTGGGCAAACATGCCGGCCATGCCCTTGATCGCATGCAAGACCGGATGCAGGTGGATCACGTCCACCTGATCTGACAAGCTTTTCTTCAGTTCCGTCGTCTGGCCAAACAAGTCAGCCGCCAGGGTGCGCACCAGAGGTGGCAAGTCCGACTCGTCCAGCGCATAGTCGCTCAGGCGCTGGAGATCGCAATGGGAAGTGTCGTTGCGTTGGTTCACACCATGGATAATAACCCTATGAATCCTTTGCTCTCACGGCTGCAACCCTACCCTTTTGAGCGGTTACGCCAGTTGTTCTCCGGGGTGCAGGTCAACCCCGACTTGCGCGCCATCAGCCTGGGCATCGGCGAGCCCCGCCATGCCACCCCAGCCTTCATTTTGGAGGCCCTCAGCCGGGCCCATGGAGCCCTGGCGTCTTACCCCCCCACGGCCGGTGACCCGGCCCTGCGGCAAGCGTGTTCGGCCTGGTTACAGCGCCGCTATGACCTGAACCTGGATGCAGCCACCCAAATCTTGCCGGTGAACGGTTCGCGCGAGGCACTGTTTGCCTTGGTGCAAACCGTCATCGACCCCGCGCCCGATGCTCTGGGTCTGCGTCCGGTGGTGGTCTCGCCCAACCCGTTTTATCAAATCTACGAAGGCGCTGCCCTGCTGGCCGGTACCGATACCTTCTATGCCCCCAGCGTCCCGGAGCGCAACTTCGCCATCGATTGGGATCGGGTGCCGGCCGAAGTCTGGCAGCGCACCCAATTGGTCTTTGTCTGCTCGCCAGGCAACCCCACCGGAGCCGTCGTGCCATTGTCTGAATGGGCCAAGATCTTTGAATTGAGCGATCGCTATGGCTTCGTCATCGCCTCGGACGAGTGCTACAGCGAGATTTATTTTCGCGACGAGCCACCTCTGGGCGGCCTGCAAGCGGCAGCCCAACTGGGGCGCAGCGACTTTCGTCGGTTGATCTCTTTCACCTCACTGTCCAAACGCAGCAATGTTCCGGGCATGCGCAGTGGTTTCGTGGCCGGCGACGCCCAACTGATCAAACCGTTCCTGCTCTATCGCACTTACCACGGCAGCGCCATGAGTGGCATGGTGCAAGCCGCCAGCATCGCCGCTTGGGGCGATGAGCAACACGTGGTCGAGAACCGGGCCCTGTACCGTCAGAAATTCGCCGAAGTCACCCCCGTGCTTGAATCGGTGCTGGACGTTCGTTTGCCCGACGCCGGCTTTTACCTGTGGGCGGCCGTACCCGGTGGCGATGACATCCGCTTCGCACGGGATTTGTATGCTCAATACAATGTCACAGTCTTGCCCGGCAGCTTTTTGGCCCGCGAATCCATGGGCCACAACCCGGGCAGCGGTCGAATTCGCATGGCTTTGGTGGCCGAGACCGCCGAGTGCCTGGAAGCCGCTCAACGCATCGTTCAGTTCATCCAATCCAACCCTCATCAATGACCATGAGCCAACAACTCGAAACCATCATTAACAACGCCTGGGAACAGCGGGCTCAAATGTCACCGACCTCGGCGCCTGCCGAAGTGCGCGAAGCGGTCGAACACGTCATTTCGGAACTCAACGGCGGCCGCCTGCGAGTGGCCACCCGAACCGGCGTGGGCCAGTGGGACACCCACCAATGGGTCAAAAAAGCCGTCTTGCTGAGTTTTCGCCTGAAAGACAACGAAGTCATCCAATCCGGTGATCTGGGCTTTTACGACAAAGTGCCCACCAAATTTGCGCACCTGGACGCCGAAGAACTCAAGCAAAGCGGCGTGCGCGTGGTGCCCCCCGCCGTGGCCCGGCGTGGCAGCTACATTGCCAAGGGTGCCATTTTGATGCCCAGCTACGTCAACATCGGCGCTTATGTCGATGAGGGCACCATGGTCGACACCTGGGCCACGGTCGGCTCTTGCGCCCAAATCGGCAAAAACGTCCACCTTTCGGGTGGTGTTGGAATTGGTGGCGTACTAGAGCCCTTGCAGGCCAACCCGACCATCATTGAAGACAACTGCTTCATCGGTGCCCGCTCGGAAGTCGTTGAAGGCGTGATCATTGAAGAAAACTCGGTGATCTCGATGGGCGTCTACATCGGCCAAAGCACCAAGATCTATGACCGGGCCACCGGCCAGATCAGCTATGGCCGCGTCCCCGCCGGCTCGGTGGTGGTCTCAGGCAACTTGCCCAGCGCCGATGGCAAGTACAGTCTGTACTGCGCTGTGATCGTCAAGCGCGTTGACGCTCAAACCCGCGCCAAAACCAGCCTGAACGATCTGTTGCGCGATTGAACGCCATGTCTCAAGCCCTTGCTCTGACCGAAGCCCTGATCGCCCGCCCCTCGGTCACGCCCGATGATGCGGGCTGTCTGGATCTGCTGGGTCAGCGCTTGTCCGCGCAAGGTTTTGTGAATGAGCGACTCGACAGCGGCCCCGACACCTTTCGGGTCTGCAATTTGTGGTCTTTGCACACCAGCGCCGTGTCACAAGCCCCCACCCTGGTCTTCGCCGGCCACACCGACGTGGTGCCTACCGGCCCCATCGATCAGTGGACAAGCGACCCCTTTACCCCCGCCCACCGCGATGGGAAATTGTTTGGACGCGGCGCCAGTGACATGAAAACCTCCATCGCGGCCATGGTGGTGGCCGTCGAAGAATTCCTGCAATCTTGCCCAAAACCCGCTTTCTCTATTGGGTTTTTGCTCACCAGCGACGAAGAAGGCCCGGCACTCGATGGCACCACCGTCGTGTGCCAAGCCTTGAAGCGGCGCGGACAGCGACTGGACTGGTGCATCGTTGGCGAGCCCACCTCTGTGGAACGAACTGGTGACATGATCAAAAACGGACGCCGTGGCACCCTCAGTGGCAAACTCAAAGTCAAAGGCGTCCAAGGGCACATCGCTTACCCCCAATTGGCTCGCAACCCCATCCACGACTTGGCCCCGGTGTTGGCCGAGTGGGTGGCCACCACGTGGGACCATGGCAACGACTATTTCCCGCCCACCAGTTGGCAGGTCTCTAACATCCACGCCGGTACTGGCGCAAGCAACGTGATTTCGGGTGAGTGTGTGGTGGACTTCAATTTCCGCTTTAGCACCGAGTCCACAGTAGACAGCCTGAAAACGCGCATCACTGAAGTCCTGGACCGCCACGGGCTGCACTACACCCTCGATTGGGTCTTGGGCGGCATGCCCTTTCTGACCCCCAAGGGAGATTTTGTCGATGTGGTTCAGGGGGCTATTCAAGATGTTCAGGGCTTGCAAACCGAACTCTCGACCACCGGGGGCACCAGCGACGGCCGATTCATAGCCGCCATCTGCCCCCAAGTCATCGAACTGGGCCCGCCCAATGCCAGCATCCACAAAATCAACGAGCATGTGGCACTGGCTGACATCGAGCCTTTGAAAAACATTTATCGCCGCGTTCTGGAACGACTGCAGGCACGGCACGCTGCGTGATGGGTCAGCCCGCAACGGTAGAGCAAGCCATCGCGGCAGTAAGCCAGCGCTTGCAAGAGGCCGGCGTCGCCTTGGGACAAGGCACCCTGCGTCCGCGCGACGAAGCCGCATGGCTGGTCTTGTGGTCTTTGCACATGCCGCTGGACTCTGATGATGAGGCATTGTCCACCACCTTGTCCGCCCCGCAATGGGATCGGGTGTTAGGCAGCCTTGAACGCCGCATCGAATCGCGCATGCCTATGGCCTATCTCAGCGGCGAGGCCTGGTTACAAGGCGTGCCCTTTCATGTTGACCCTCGCGCCATCATCCCTCGCAGCTTGATCGCCGAGGTGCTGGCCGAGGGCCTGCTTGACGAATTCATCCCCAACGATCAGGCCGATGTGCTCGACCTTTGCACCGGCAATGGCAGCCTAGCCGTGTTGTGCGCCATGGCCTGGCCCCAAGCCCGGGTCGATGGACTGGATCTGAGCACCGACGCCCTGGCCGTGGCCGACATGAATGTCCGTCGACATGGCCTGCAAGATCGGATTCACCTGCAGGCCAGTGATGGGCTGGCCCACGCAAGCGGACCCTACGACTTGATCGTTTGCAATCCGCCCTACGTGAATGCGGACAGCATGGCTCAATTGCCCCCAGAATTCCGTCACGAACCCGATTTGGCTCTGGCCGGTGGCCCCGATGGCATGAACTTCATCCGCCCACTGCTGACACAGGCGGCTTCGTTTCTTCATCCCCATGGGGCTCTGGTGCTGGAAATCGGTCATGAGTTCGAGCACTTTGTACGTGCATTCCCCCGACTGAGTGGCTGGTGGCTGCCCAGCAGCGCCGGAGATGAGCAGGTGGTGTTGATCACGCGCGATGCGCTATTGGAGTCTCGGCCATGATCATCCTCGATCGGATTGAGCTGCGCCGAGGCGCACGGGTCTTGCTGAGCGATGCCAGCGTGACCCTACACACGGGCGAAAAGATCGGCTTGGTGGGGCGCAACGGCGCCGGCAAGTCGAGCCTGTTCTCCTTGCTCGCGGGTCGCTTGCACGAAGACCGGGGCACGCTCAGCGTTCCCGCCCAGTGGCAGCGCGCCGAGGTCGAACAACACATGCCCGAAACCGATCGAGGCGCGACCGATTTTGTTTTGGCCGGCGACGAGCGCTTGAATCATGCCCGCGCGGCCTTGGCCCAGGCTGAGGCTGAGCGTGACGGCGAAGCCATCGCCCTGGCCCACGCCGCTTTGCAAGACGCGGGGGCCTTCGATGCCCAATCGCGCGCGCAAAGCCTGATTCTGGGTTTGGGATTTGCCACCGATGCGCTGAACCGCCCCGTCAACAGCTTTTCCGGTGGCTGGCGCATGCGTTTGCAATTGGCTCGCGCGCTGATGCGCCCCTCTGATTTGTTGCTGCTCGATGAACCCACCAACCACCTCGACTTGGATGCCCTGGTTTGGTTGGAGAGTTGGCTGCAACGCTATCCCGGCACGCTGATTGTGATCAGCCACGACCGCGAATTTCTCGATGCCGTCACTCGAGTCACCTTGGCCATCGACGGTGGACATCTGACCCGTTACAACGGCGGCTACTCGGCCTACGAGATGTGGCTTGCCGAACAACAGACCCTGCAGCAAGCCGCCTTTGAGAAACAGCAGGAAAAAATCGCTCACCTGCAAAAATTCATCGACCGCTTCAAAGCCAAGGCCACCAAAGCCAAACAGGCCCAAAGCCGAGTCAAGGCCTTGGATCGCATGGAAAAACTGGCTCCGGTGTTGGCTCAAGCCGAATTCCAATTCGAATTCCGCACCCCCGAGGCCATGCCCAACCCCATGCTCAACCTGCGCCAATCCCAGGTGGGGTACCGCAGCCCAGAGGGTCAGATCATTCCCATTTTGGATGCGGTGCAGCTGTCAGTCTTGCCCGGTCAACGCATCGGGATTTTGGGGGCCAATGGTCAGGGCAAGTCCACTTTGGTCAAAACTCTGGTCGGTCAACTGGCCCCTCTGAGTGGGCAACGCACCGAGGGCAAAGGCCTGGCGGTGGGCTATTTCGCCCAACAGGAATTAGACGTGCTCTCGTTGGGCGACACGCCGTTGGAGCACATGGTGCGCTTGGCCCGCCATGTCAGCCCACAGGCACGCGAACAAGAGCTGAGAAACTTCCTGGGCAGCTTCCGCTTCCCCGATGAATTGGCGCGTCAAACTGTAGGAACCCTGAGTGGTGGTGAGCGTGCTCGCTTGGTGCTGGCCATGCTGGTGTGGCAAAAGCCCAATTTGCTCTTGCTTGACGAACCCACCAACCATCTCGATTTGGCCACCCGCGAGGCACTGGCCATGGCGCTCAATTCGTTTGAGGGCAGCCTGCTTTTGGTCAGCCACGACCGCGCTTTGTTGCGCTCGGTTTGCGATGAGTTTTGGCTGGTTTCCCGAGGCCGCGTCACACCTTTTGACGGCGATCTGGAAGACTACCAACAGCATGTGCTGGAAGAAGCCCGTTTGGTGCGAGACGCCTTGCGCCAGAGATCGGCCCCACAGACTGCTTTGAATTCCGAGACCAGCCCCAAGCTTCAGCGCCAGCAGGCTGCCCAAAAACGACAAGCCTTGGCCGAGCAAACCCGCCCCTGGCGCAAAGAACTGGAGCGAATTGACACCCAGTTGCCGACGCTGAATCAGGAGCGCGAAACCTTGTTGGCGTTGGCCGCAACGCCTGAGCAAATCACCGACATGGCCGATTGGGGGCGACGCTGCAAGGCCTTGGAAGATCAGATCCACGCGTTAGAGGAAAGGTGGCTTGAATTGTCAGAGATGATCGAGACAGTAGCCATCATCTGATTGGGGGGCAAAACGCCTAGAATCCACCTGCACCAGATGGGCTCGTCTGCGATACCCGGATTCTGAGCCGACCGCACCCTTGGCCATGAACTTTTCCAAATTATTCCAACAAACTGACAACCGAGACGGCGGACCGATTCAAGCAGGCAAACGTCGCCTGAAGATGTGGCTCAGGTATCAAGCGAATCGGACCCAACTGCAGCGGCTTGAGACTTACCTTCAAGAACATGATCTGCAAGACCTGCTGGCCCATACACCCCATCATCAGTTGAAATGTTTTCGTTCATACCTCTGGGACGGCCTCAGCGGGGCCCAAAGGATGGACGCTCAAATCAGCCATTTGGACTGGCTGCGACAACATTGGACCGGAGCAGGTCTAAGCAACCTTTACCAGCAGTTGTACATCGTCCTCTTCAGTTGGAAGATCCAGGATCACCAGTTTGACTTTTTGTTGGGGCCCAGTCGTGGCATGGACCGTGAGGGCGATCTTGAGGCCCACCTGAATATCGACGGTGTCCCTTTGCTGAGAACTTGTTTTTCGATTCTTCCCATGAATCAAATGGACCCAAGTGCTTCTGGAGATGCATTGTTCATCGGAGGGTTACAGGGGGGACAAGATGCCAAAGACTTGACGAAATTGGCCACTCAATTGTTTGAACGAACGAAACCACCGCATGTGCTGATGAACATTCTGCAAGGATTGGCCCAGGGTTGGCGCTTGGAGGCTATCGTGGGGGTAGCCCATGATCGACATGTGTATGCGTCCTATGGATCCTTGTCCAAACGCATGACCATGAATTACGATCAACTCTGGCAAGAGTTGGGGGCGACACATACTGTCAATGGCAAGGGTTGGCGTCTGCCCTTGATTTGGGAGGCCAGACCGCTAGAAGATGTGGAGTCCAAGAAACGCTCTCAACTGCGACGTCGCAATGAGTTGCGTCAAAAGTTGTCAACCCTTGCAAAAGAAGCCAGTCAAAACTGGGGGAACCGCCGTTTTGGCCAAGGATAGAACGATAAAAAAGGACCCCAAGGTCCTGGATCGGATAAAACTGGTAGGACGTGCAGGATTCGAACCTGCGACCAACGGATTAAAAGTCCGCTGCTCTACCAACTGAGCTAACGTCCCACGGGCTGATGCCGGCTACAGAAACAAAGAATAATTTGTAACTGCGAAGCCTTGAATTATAGCCTGTTTTTCATGTTTTCTGCAACTGGGCATCGGCAATTTGTTTCATGACCCAACCCGCCGCGCAAAGGCCAAAGGTGGCTGTGACCGTCACCAAAGATCCATAGCCACTGCAGTTCAAGGTGGCATCACAAGCATCCATGGCTTGCGGGCGCTGGACGGGTTCCGTACTGTAAACATAGGACCAACCCATGGACTTTCCTGCCGTAGCCGCACCAGCTTTGCGCAGACGCTGCCTGACCTGGGCCAGCAAAGGGTCGTGAGTGATGCGGGCCAGGTCATTCACATCAACCTGGTGGGCCTGCGACTTGCCGCCAGCCGCCCCGATGCCGATGAATCGCACTCGATGGGCCTGGGTCCATTGCGCCAAAGCCACCTTGGCTTTGACTTGATCACAAGCATCGACCAAAGCATCAATGCCCAGGGGCAAGCCGCCCAATAATTCCTCGACATTGTCGGGGTTGATCCATTCCTCGATGCCATGTACTTGGCATTCGGGGTTGATCAGGGCGATGCGCTCTTTGAGCGCATCAATTTTGGCCATGCCCACGGTGTTGTCCAGGGCCTGAATTTGTCGGTTGATGTTCGACTCGGCCACTTGATCCAGGTCGATCAAGGTCAGATACCCAACCCCAGAGCGCGCCAAAGCCTCTACGGTCCATGAGCCCACGCCACCCACGCCCACGACCACCACATGAGCCCGTCTGACGGCTTGTGCAGGCTGCGTGCCCCACAAACGGTCCAGGCCGGAAAAACGCCGCTGCAGGTCGGGCTGGTCCATCAGACCTGACGCTCTAAGCGCCAGATTTGGTACTTCATGGCCAGCAGTGCCCCGATGACAATGAACGCCAGCGCCGTGAAGGCATTGAGGGCCAGGGTCGACATGCCACTGAGACCTTGACCAATGGTGCAGCCCATGGCGGTGACGCCACCGACCCCCATCAACACAGCGCCCAGCAAGTGATTGCCCAGGTCTTCGACACTGCCAAACCCCTCCCAACGGAAGGTGCGCATCAACAGGGCGCTGACAAAAGAACCTGCAATGACCCCCAATGCGATCATGACCCCCAAGGTCAGCACTTTGGACTTGTCGCTGTAAAACATCAGCCAATCGAGCACATAGGCCATGGGGGCGACAAAACTGAGCGACTCCATTCGACCGCTATTCGTGGCCACATAAACTGCTTCCAGGGTTTGCGGGTGCTCGTCCACAAAGCCGATATGTCCTGTCAGCCACCACATGGCGACGATGATGCCCCCACACCCCAAGCCAGCCCACAAATTCGTCCCAGTCCAAAAATCGGCATGCCGCAACACCCATAGAGCCAACAACAAGCCCACGACCAAACCGATCCAGGCCGGGCCTTGCTCAGGGCTCAACCCCAGAATTGGCGCCAGCCAATGCCCCAGCGTCGCCTGAGGCTCTGTGGTCAAGAACACTTGATCGACGGTGGCGTTGCGCCCAACGGCAGTGATGCCGCGCAGGGTGGCAAAGGCGCTGAAACCCATGACCACAAAAACGACCCATGCTTTCAAGTTGCCCGTGCCGACTCGAATCAGGGTCTTGTTACCGCAGCCTGAAGAGAGCACCATGCCGGCTCCAAACATCAACCCGCCCACACTGGTAGAGAGCCAACTCCAACGCGGGGTCACGTACAAAGCATCATCGGCTTGGATTTGACCGGTCAGGGACAGTGCGGCGAAACCGATCATGGCCACCGCCATGGCCAACATCCATTGACGAGCACGAGACCAATCGCCGATATTGACGACATCGCTGATGGCCCCCATGGTGCAAAAGTGAGTGGCCTGAGCGATGGCTCCAAATAAGAAAGCCAGGGCAAAACCAGACCACAACACCAACAGGTTCAGCGAATTGAATGCAGCCTGATCCACATCTACCTCTGTATTTACTTCAGTTTGGCCAAGCGTTCTTTGGCAGCACTGGCCGCCTCAGAGGTTGGATGTGCCTTGATCAGATCTTCCAGTGTCTTGCGCGCCGCTTTGGTGTCTTTCATCTCAATCTGGCAGTTGGCAATGGCCAACCAAGACTCTGGGGCACGCGGGTGATCCGGAGCAAACTGGATGAGTTGCCAGAAGCTGGAGATGGCGGATTTGTAATCGCGCGTGGCATATTGGGCATTGCCCAACCAAAACAAGGCTGGGGTCATGTAGGGTGTTTGTGGATATCGGCGAAGGAAGTCGATATACATCAGGGACGCTGCGGCAAAATCACCTTTTCTGAATACCGCCAAAGCCTGGTCATAATCTTTGGCTTCAGCAGGTTCTACATCGACATCGGCACCATCGATTTTGACGCGAATGGGTTCGAACTTGCGCAGGCGCTCTTCAACCCCTTGGGCTTGGTTCTTGACCTTGCGTTGGGTTTCAGCCAGCTCACGTGCCAACAATTCACGGTCGCCCTTGGCTTGAGACAACTCGGCACGCAACGCATCGATCTGGGACTGCATGTCCAGCAAGGCCCGGCGCAACTGGGTGTTGTCATCCGAGCCGGCCTGAGACTCGCGCCCCAAGCGCTCGGATAGCTGGCGCAATGACTCGACTTGCTTGCGCAATTCGAGGATGGCCAGTCGGGCTTCCTTGTCTTCGATGAAGGCCCAGGCCGAACCCGTTCCGGAGCAAAGCACGGCCAGCAACAGGAGCAGTCGGGGCAATGTCTTCATGATCAACGGTAGTTGAATTCAACGCGGCGGTTCTTGGACCAGGCCGTTTCATTGCTGCCCATCACGGCGGGCTTTTCCTTGCCAAAGCTCACGGCCTCGATCTGGTTGTCGGGCACGCCCAACAGGTTCAGGGCCTTGCGCACGGCTTCGGCACGCTTTTGACCCAGCGCCAGGTTGTACTCGCGACCGCCCTGCTCGTCCGTGTGGCCTTCCAGGGAAGCGCGGCGCTTGTTGTCAGCGCGCAGATGACGGGCATGGGCCTCGATCACGGACTGGGCTTCGGCCTTGATCACGAAACTGTCAAAGTCAAAATAAACCACCTTCGACACACCAGCGGAACCGGGATCGATGCCCTTGGACTGGATGGTGCTGACCGGAGCCACTGCCGACTGAGCCTGGGCGCTTTGAGTGACCGCAGCGCCGGCCTTGTCCTCGACGGGCACATCATCCAGTTTCACGCCAGAGGCGCAAGCAGCCAGTAGCAAGGTCAGGCCCAAAGAGAGCAGGAGTTTTTTCATTTGTAAGGTCCTCTGTCAAAAAATCATGGGTGAAACGGACCCCAATGGGGTTCGCGGATGTCTCCACTTTGGCCAGCCAAGCGTGCCGTGATCTTGCCATCGAGTGTGGTGGTCATCAGGGCTTCACGGCCTTGGATTTGGGTCGCGAAGACCAACAAACGGCTGTTGGGCGCAAAACTGGGGCGCTCGTCAAACCCGGTCTCTGTGACGGTTGAGACCTTCTCGGTTTGCAAATCCATCAAATGCAATTTGAACTGCCCGCCCACACGAGAGATGTAAGCCAGCCAACGACCATCTGGGCTGACATTCGGTGAGATATTGTAGTTGCCGCTGAACGTCACCCTTTGCACTGGGCCGCCACGGGCCGGAGTGCGGTAGATTTGGGGCGAGCCACCCCGATCGCTGACAAAATAAATCGCCGAACCGTCTGGGGAGAACGCCGGTTCGGTGTCGATGCCAGTGGATTGAGTCAAGCGCTGTGGTTCGCCCCCGGCGGCGGGAATCAGGTAAATCTGCGATCCGCCTTCGCGACTGAGTGTGACCGCCACGCTGCGGCCATCGGGAGCCCAAGTCGGGGCACTGTTGGATCCCCTGAAATTGGCCAAAACACGACGTTTGCCCGAGGCGATGTCGTGCACGTAAACCACAGGCTTGCGGGTTTCAAAGGACACGTAGGCCAACTCGCGACCGTTGGGCGACCAACTGGGGGAAATGATGGGCTCAGGGCTGTTGAGGGCAGACTGGGCGTTTTCGCCATCGGAGTCGGCGACCCACAAATTGAATTGTGTCCCGCGCTTGGTGACATAGGCCAATCGAGTCGAAAAGACCCCCTTTTCTCCGGTCAATCGCTCGTAGATCTGGTCGGCGATTCGGTGAGCGGACAAACGCAAATCAGCGGCCACGACCACAAAACTGGCACCGCCCAAATCTTGCGACTTGACCGCATCCCACAGGCGATAGCGCACATCGAAACGTCCATCGGCCAAACGGGTCACACTGCCAGTGGCCAGCACGTCGCCACCTCTGGCGCGGATGGAGGACAGATCGGGCCGCGAATTTTCATCGAGGACATCAGACAATCCGATGCCTCGAAACAAACCACTGCGCTCCAAATCGGCTTTGACAATGGCGGAGATCTGTTGCGGAGCTTGAGCCTCTTGCTTGAAAGAAGAAAGGGCGATGGGGATTTGCTGCATGCCCACCCCAGAGACATCGACACGAAACTGTGCCGAGGCACCGAAAGCCGCCAGACTGGCCGCAGCGGCCAGGGAAAGACGTCGAGTCAGATTCATGGAAGGCGTGTTTCCATCGTTGAGATGGCGCACATTCTAAAAGCAAAGCTGCAGGAAAACCCCTTATTGAGCCGAAAGGTCAGTAAAATCATGTTCATATGGCCACCCTCAGCGTCATCATCGTCGCCAAAAATGAAGCACACAACATCGTCGAATGCGTCAAATCGTGTTCATTTGCCGATGAAATCCTGGTTTTGGACTCGGGCAGCACCGACGGCACGCCGGAACTGGCCTGGCAGGCCGGAGCGAGGGTGATCGAGACCGACTGGCCGGGCTACGGTCCACAGCAACAACGGGGCATATTGGCGGCTCAATCTGATTGGGTCTTGTCACTCGATGCAGATGAGCGCATCAGTGCGGAATTGCAAACCGAGATGCTGGAGGCAATCACTGCCCCCAATGTCGATGGTTATCGCTTGCCCAGATTGTCCACATTTTGCGGCCAATTCATCCACCACAGTGGTTGGCGCCCTGACTACACCCTGCGTTTGGTGAAAAGACACTTGGCCGGCTTCACCGATCATTTTTTGCATGCGCACATGACCGTGTCGGGGACCAAGGCAAACTTGAAACACCCCATCATCCATTACAGCTACCGCGATTTGCGTGATGTTTTAGACAAATTAGACCGGTACTCCAGCGGCAATGCGAGAGACATGGTCGCCCGGGGACTCCCTGCCAAAGGATTGGGCACAGCGATCTCACATGCTTTGTGGTCGTTTTTCAGGACCTATGTTTTGCGAGTCGGCTTTCTGGATGGGGCTGCAGGCTTGAAGTTGGCCATCTACAACGCCGAGTACACTTATTACAAGTATCTGAAAATGAGGGAGTTGCTAGAGCAACAACCGGCAAATCCATCATGACTCAACCAGCCGCAGCGAGCAAAGACCCCGCAGTAGACCCGCTCATCCCCAGGTTACTCAGGTGCTGGCAGCACTTTAAAACACCTTACCACTGTTGGCTGTTGGCTGTTATGGGGGTGCTCGTGGTCTCCGTCTCAGAGCCCCTGATACCTGCCCTGCTCAAGCCTCTGCTGGATCGGGGCTTCAACGGTGATGGCATTCGAATCTGGATGGTCCCGGTGGCGTTGGTCGGGGTATTTGGAATGCGCGGCGTGGGCTCCTTCTTGGCACAATATGCCTTGGCCAAAATTGCCAACTTAGGCGTCATCCGTTTGCGCCGTCAACTGTTCGACAAAATTCAAACCTGTCAACCTGCTTTGTTCAGAACAGAAAACACCAGCTCCATCAACAACACCATCATCCACGAAGTTCATAATGGATCTACGGTGCTGGTCAACACCCTCATGACCTTGGGTCGTGACACGCTGAGTCTGATCGCCCTGCTCGCTTATCTGCTCTACCTCAATTGGCAGCTCATCGCCGTGGTACTGGCCCTCTTTCCGGTGATTTTTTGGGTCGTCCGAGTGACCAGTCGACGACTCAATCGAATCAATCGCGAAAGTCTCCTGGAGGCTGATCAATTGGCTTACACGCTGGAAGAAAATGTTCTGGCCCATCGCGAGATACGACTTCAAGGCGCACAAAGGGAGCAAAGCGAGCGGTTTGCTGCCCAATCGCAGCGGTTCATGCGTCTGGTCATGAAAAGCATGGTCTCGGCCGCCTTGGTCACCCCTGTAACACAGCTGCTGACGTCTTTGGGCCTTTCGGCTGTCATCAGTTTCGCACTGCTACAAAACGCTTTGCACGGGACCTCTATTGGCAGCTTTGCTTCCTTTATCACCGGCATGCTGATGTTGATTGCCCCCATCAAGCACTTGTCTGAAATCACTGGACCGCTCAACAGAGGCCTGATCTCACTTGAGCGGGCATTCCGTTTCGTCGAAGAACACCCCGATGAAACCTCAGGCGAATACGATCCAGGTCGGGTGGTGGGAAGGGTCACTTTTGACAATGTCACCGTCAAATACCCCGATCGGGATGCGCAAGCCGTGCGACAGATCCATTTCGAATTGCCACCCGGTCAAGTGTGGGCATTGGTCGGCGCATCCGGTGCCGGCAAAACCACACTGGTCAATTTGTTGCCACGGTGGATAGAGTGCTCTTCGGGCCGGGTACTGATCGACGGCGTCCCGATTCAAGACTACAGCTTGCCTGCACTGCGACGACAAATTGCCATGGTGAGTCAAAATGTAGTGATTCTGAATGACACGCTGCTCCATAACGTGTGCCTGGGCCAAGCCCATGACGAAAATCGAGCCATGGATTGTTTAAGAGCCGCCAATTTAGGCGCCTGGCTTGATGAGTTGCCACAAGGCATCCGAACCGCAGTCGGTCATAACGCATCACAATTGTCCGGGGGACAACGACAACGACTGGCCATCGCCCGGGCGCTCTACAAAAATGCGCCCATCCTCATTCTCGATGAAGCCACATCGGCCTTGGACAATGAGTCTGAACGACTGGTTCAAGAAGCATTGTTCAAGCTCAGCCAGAATAGAACCACGCTTGTCATAGCACATCGGCTCACCACCATTGAACGGGCCGATCACATCGTGGTGCTCCAAGAGGGTGAGGTGGTCGAAATGGGAACCCATGCTCAACTCTTGGAGAAGCGCAGTGTGTATTGGAAATTGGTTAATAGCGGCTTGAGCAGCCACTCCGCATGACTCAACAACGAGCCGCTGGCATGACCCATCAGTTTTTCAACCCGCCACAGGTCAGTGTGATCTGCCTGACTTACAACCAAGAGTCCTTGGTAGAGCAGGCCTTTGCGGGGCTCATGGCCCAGGACTATCCAAACTTCGAGGTGATCTTCAGCGACGATGGGTCAACTGACAGAACCTTCGAGATATTGTGCGCATTGGCTCAGCAAGCGCCTGCTCATGTCAAAGTTCTTCTGCACCGCAACAACCCCAATTTAGGCCTCGTGCCGAACTATTGCCAAGCGTTCTCGCTGACACAAGGTGAATTGATTTTCAGCGCTGCGGGAGATGACATTTCAGAGCCTGACAGGATCAGCTCTTGTGTGCGTGAGTGGATCCGGCATGGGCGGCAACATGATTTGATCGCCACCGACTTCATCGATATGGATTTCGATGGAACACCCCTGGGTCTAAAACCCATCGACAACCTACAGGATTGGGATATCAATCGATGGCTGTTAGAACGACCTTATCACGCAGGTGCAAGTCACATGGTCACGCGCCGATTGCTGGAGCTTCGCCCCATCAACAAAGATACACAACTTGAGGATCAGGCCTTGTTATTTCGGGCTTTGCTCATGGGCCGTGCTCTGAGGATATCCTCACCTTTGGTTCGGCATCGACGCGGAGGCATCTCGGCGCAGATAGGGCCCCAAGATTTTGAAACCAAAATTCTGGCCCTGCTGAAATCTGCACAACGCAGCATGGGCGATTACCGTCAATACAAGGACGACGCCTTGCACACGGCGCAACATGATCAAGTCCTTCGTCTGATCGATCAGGAGATGCGCACCAGAGAATACATCCTGGCCATTCTGTCCTCGAAGACCACCAATGAACGTTGGCATTTGTTAAAGGTCTATCGCGACATTTCCATACGCAAGCGTCTGCGGTTCTTCCTGCTGATGGTTATGAAACCATGTTTTCAATGGGTCTTCCTATTGAAAATCAAACTTCACTCTGCTCGACGGCACACCTGAACATCCACATGAATTCACAGCCCCCCATCCACCCATTGAGCGATGTCCGCACTTTGGCAATCGGCAACAACTCGCACATTGAGTCCTTTACAGTCATTGAGTCGACTGTTCGAATTGGGCAACAATGTCGAATTGGTTGCCAAGTTCACATCGATGAAAAAGTTGTGATTGCAGACCAAGTTCACATCGGCCATGGTGTTCAGATTGGCCGAGGAGTTCATATGGGGCCAGGGGTCAAAGTGGGAGTCCACGCGACCATTCTTGACGGTCTGGTTGTTGCTGCCGGCTCTGTGATCGAGCCAGGATCTGTCGTCACCCACCATGTGCCCCTCAATGCGATTGTCTCCGGACATCCTGCAGTCATCATCGGATATACCGGCACCACCACCACGCTGGCCAGCCCTGTACCCAACGTCTCAGCCTCGGGTAACACGGACCTTGGGGTGGGTGGATGTCATCTTTATCACCTGCCACTCATTCCGGACTTGCGCGGTGATTTATCCGTCGTTGAATTTGGCAAAACCCTCCCCTTTCAGCCCAAGCGCTGTTTTTGGGTCTTCAATGTACCCAGCCGCGAAGTCCGTGGTGAGCATGCGCATCGGACACTGCATCAGTATTTGCTTTGCTTGCGCGGTTCCATTCACGTGGTCATTGACGATGGCAAACACAGGGCAGAGGTGGCTCTCGATCACCCCAATTTAGGGCTGCACATCCCCCCTCTTGTCTGGGGCATTCAATACAAATATTCGCCAGATGCCGTATTGCTGGTTCTGGCCTCAGATGTCTATGACTCCAATGAATACATCCGAGACTATGCCGAGTTCATCGAACTGGCTTCAAGGAAAGGCAGCACAAAGTGATTCCATTTCTTGACCTCAAGAACATCAACCTCAGACACCGTGAAGTATTTCACGCCGCTTTAGATCAGGTTCTGGATTCAGGCTGGCTGATCTTAGGCGAGCAAACCCGCCTTTTTGAAAATGAGTTCGCTCAGTATTGCGGCGCCAAGGAATGCGTAGGGGTAGCCAATGGACTTGAGGCCTTGCACTTGGTCCTGCGGGCCTGGGACATAGGCCCTGGGGATGAAGTGGTGGTACCGACCAACACTTATATCGCCACCTGGTTGGCCGTGACCCAAACCGGTGCCAACATTGTCCCGGTAGAGCCTGACTTGGCCACCTACAACCTGGATCCTAAGCGGCTGGCAAAAGCCATCACACCACGGACCAAAGCCGTGATTCCAGTACATCTTTACGGTCAGACTGCGCAGATGGATGCCATCATGGAATTGGCCCAGCACCATGGGTTCAAGGTATTGGAAGATGCGGCACAAGCGCATGGCGCCACTCTTTTGGATCGCAAGGCGGGCCATTGGGGCCATGCCGCCGCTTTCAGTTTTTATCCAGGAAAAAATCTGGGGGCCTTGGGCGATGCTGGTGCCGTGACCACTGACGATCCCGAATTGGCCCAACGATTGCGTGCGCTCAGGAACTATGGCTCCGTGCTGAAATATCAAAACCAAGAGATCGGCTTCAACTCAAGACTGGATGAATTACAAAGTGCTTTTCTGCGGGCGAAATTGCCTCAATTGGATTCGGATAATCAACACCGTCAACGAATTGCCGACCTCTATTTGGAACGGCTCAAACACGTGCCAGGCTTGGCATTGCCCCTGATCGCTTTGGGTCATCGCCATGCCTGGCATCTGTTTGTTGTCAGACACGCTCAGCGAGACCTGCTACAAAAAAAGCTGCAAGAGCGAGGCATTGGCACTCTCATCCACTACCCGATCGCGCCCCACTTACAACAAGCCTATCAGCATCTCCGAATGCGAGAAGGCAGTTACCCCATCAGTGAAAAAATTCACTCCGAGATATTGAGTTTGCCCATCGGACCCACGCTGAACTTGAATGATGCCGAATCCGTTGCCGACACCCTGGTTCATGCCTGTGCTGAACTCTGATTAACCGCTTCAATACCTCCAAAGATGTCACAGACCGCAATCACTTATCGGCCAGATATCGACTGGTTGCGCGGATTTGCGGTGCTGTCAGTTCTTTTCTTTCATGCCTTTCCCGCATGGATTCCAGGCGGTTATTCGGGCGTTGATGTTTTTTTTGTCATATCTGGTTTTTTAATTTCCACAATCATCAAGCAGGAAGTTGAGGAAAATAATTTCACACTTCGATCGTTTTATGCGAGACGAATCAGACGAATTTTTCCAGCTTTGATTTTGGTCATGGCGGCAACACTTGGAGCGGGTTGGTTGCTGTTGCTCGACGATGAGTACAAGAAATTAGGCAATCACGCCATGCGTGCCAGCGTTTTTCTTTCCAACTTCACCCTTTGGAAGGAGGCCGGATATTTCGACGAAGCATCAGAGCTAAAACCACTGCTTCATTTATGGTCCTTGGCCATAGAAGAGCAGTTCTACATCATCTGGCCACTGATGATGAACGGTTTATTCAAATTGGGGGCCAAGGGAGGCGTCACCCTTGGACTTTTGACTTTGGCTTCCTTTGGATGGAACCTGTATATCAGCCCCATTGATTCCACGCATGTTTATTATTCGCCCTTGACTCGCTTTTGGGAGTTGATGGCAGGCGCTTTCCTGGCCTGGCATTGGGCATGGATTCAGTCAAGAATCAACGCCACAACCCAAGAGTGGCTGGGTTTATGCGGGCTTCTGATCTTGTTTACTGGCTTATGGTTTTTGGGACATGCCTCAGGTTTTCCCGGAGCCTGGGCTCTTGCACCTGTTTTGGGTGCCATGGCCCTGATTGCCTCAGCAGGACAACTGAAGTGGATCGGAACCTTGCCTGCTTTTCGTCTATTTCTTTGGTTTGGCGCCATCAGCTACCCCTTGTATTTGTGGCATTGGCCGATTCTTTCATTCATTCGAATCCTCGAAGGAACTGATCATTCAATTTCGATCCGGCTGTCTGGAGTAGTTGCATCGATCCTCCTGGCCGCATTCACGGCAAGATGGATTGAGCCGTATTTCAGGCATGGCCCTATCAATAGCAGGAAAATCATCCTCCTCACGTTTTTGATGACACTTCTGCTATTCAGTGGCTATCTGATCAATAAGAGAGACGGAAACTTTGATCGACTCCCGCAAAAGCCCCATCTCATTCTTCATCAGGGAAGTGTTGGGCAATCGGGGTTTTTTGCTGAAATTAGAGCGCATTACCACGAATGCTCCAACCAACGAATCCGCAACGATTCAGGATATTTTGAAGGCATGAGCAGATGCTATGAGTCCAAATCCGGTCAACCTTCCAGGATTTTGCTTCTAGGTGATAGTCATGCTGAGCATTTGTTCCCTGGTTTTGCAAAACTCTTGCCAGATGAGAACATCTCTTTTTATGGCAAATTGGGTTTACCGACTTTGAGTAATCCAAACTATAAAATCGTGTTTGAAGAGTTGAAAAAATCAAATCAATTCGAACAAATCATCATATCTTCACATTGGCATGCTGAATTCAACAGAAAAAATCCTGAAATAGTCAAAGAAAATTTATCTGGAACATTAGATTTTCTTTTATCCGAAGGCAAAAAAATCATCATCCTCGATGATGTGCATGACTTTGAATTCGGTCCAACAGAATGTAAATATCAGCGTCCATTGAGCAGCAAATCAAGGTGTGATGTGGCCATATCGAAATACCGCGAACAAAGAAGCAAGTACATGCATCATTTGCAAAGCCTTGCCTCTGAACATCATGGGTTGTCTTTGGTGAGCGTGGCGGACGCTCTGTGCAGTCAAACGCGATGCTCGATGTTGCACGCGGATACGATTGCATACAGGGATATTCATCACCTGAATGAAACGGGCTCCTTGGTCGTCGCCAATCATGCGATCAAGCAGTTTTTTGAAAATCGAATTTGGACCAGATCGGAAGTCAGGTATGAGCCACCATATTGATTACTCACTGACTTTTGCCTGCCTGAACCAGCGGTCCTACACGCAGTTGTTTGTAAAAAGTCTGATCGACACCGGTGTGGACTTGAATCGCGTCGTTGCCGTCGACAATGGCTCAACCGACGACACCTTTGACTGGCTCCAAGCGCAAGGCATACAGACTCTGCAAAACAAAAAAAATCTGGGTTGCGGCGTCGCTTGGAATCAGGGTATCTGGCACCATCAATCTGAATGGACCATCGTCATGAACAATGACGTCATTTGTGGATCAGATTGGCTGGATCAGTTACTGTCCCAAGCTATCTCACAGAAATTGCAGATCGCATCCCCGGCCATGATCGAAGGGGTGCTGGACTATGATTTCCAGACAAAAAGCCGGGCTTGGGGGCAAAGCATGACAGGCTACGTCAGACACGGAACGGCACATGCGGTTTGCATGCTGATACACCAATCGGTTTGGGATCAAATTGGCTACTTTGCGCCGTTCACCCGATTGTTAGGTTATGAGGATGCCATTTTTTTCCAACGAGCTCGTGAAGCCAATCTGACCATGGGAATTGTCGGAGGCAGTTGGCTTCACCATTTCGGCATGACCACACAAAAAGCCATGAAGTTAGAAATGCATCTGAACCAGAGCGACAGTCTGGGCGATCGCCGATTGCTCAAGGAACATCTGAGAATGAGTTGGCTGGACAGAAAACTCTCCAGGTATCAGATTAAAAAACTGACTCATGACGCTCGCTTGTACGAGTTGAAACATCATCAAAACACCATTCACGGAATCAATGACTCCGATCCGTCTGAAATTCGATGGATCTGAGGCTTTGCCCGGCTATCGTTCGATCCAATGTTGGAGCAGACGATGGTATTGCTCCACTTCACCTTCCAGCGAGAAATGCTGATCCAGTCTTTGGCGAGCCGTTGCAGCCATTTGCGCGCGCAGGACAGGATCCAATCGCAACTGACGTATGCCCTGAGCCAATGATACGCAGTCGCCCGTTTTAAATAAAAGACCGGTCACCCCATCAAGGACCAGTTCCTGGGCACCACCAACGTCACTGGTCAGCACCGGCAGCCCAGCAGACATGGCCTCGGCAATTGCATTACCAATGCCCTCTCCAGGATGCAAGGTTGGCTGAACATACAAATCGGCCTCGCGTAAAAATGGGCGTACATCCGATTGAAAACCATGGAAGAACACCTGAGGCGCATCACTCACCAGCCCCTGTGTTTTCCGTTGCATTTCATCGCCAACACGTCCAACAATGTGAAACTCAATTCCCAAACCCAGCAACACAGGAACAGAAACCGACTCCAACAGCAATTGGAGTCCTTTGATGGGTCGATCATTGGCGATGCACAAGACCTTGAAAATGGGCTTATCTTCCTGGGTTCGTTCAATGGGTTGAAATAAAAAATCCGTGTTCAAGACCGAGTACCCTTGGTAGATGGTCTGAAAATGGGTTGAGTTCAGGTTCAGCAATCGTCCACGTTGCCGAGATAGCTCTCGCTCTATTGCTTTCGAAAAGGCCACGATGGTGCCATAACGATCTGCCAGATACGTGATCCAATCCAGAGGGTTAAAAGCACTCATGCCACCTATAGCCCCTCGAGTGCCGATGATCGGAATCTGAATCTTGAAGAGGAAACGGACCATCAGCGCCAAAAATAATGAGCGGCTGGTATAGCATAGACAGGCTTGAGGGTTGAAGTCACGGATCAATCCCCTCATGCGAAAGATCATGCTGGCATCCAGTCGATGAGCCGATTTCCCAAGCTCATGGAATTCGAGCCGTTCAGAGCCAAGCCGAGTCCACTCATTCTTTTCTTCCACGCAAACCAACACCCGATAGTCTCGGCTCAGCGAAAGCTGACTGAGTAGGTTGTAGGAATAACGATCCAGCGAACGAGAAAAGACGATGACTCGGTGCATACGTATAGAACTCAGATCAACACCACGTCGTACTCGTCGGGGTGCATGACCGGCTCGGCCAGCAGCGAGATGGGTTTGCCGATGAAGTCGCTCAGACCCGCCAGGTGTTGGCTCTCTTCCTCTGTCAACAAGTCAATTACCTTGGGGTGCGCCAGTACCCTGAACTCTCGGGGGTTGAATTGTCGCGCCTCACGCAAAATCTCGCGCAATATGTCGTAGGCCACTGAGCGTGGGGTTTTGACGATGCCCTTGCCCTGGCAGGCCTCACAGGGTTCACACAACAAATGCGCCAGGGATTCTCGGGTGCGTTTGCGTGTCATCTCGACCAATCCCAAACCAGAAAACTGGCTGACCATGGTTTTGACCCGATCACGCAACAAATGTTTGTTGAGTTCAGCCAACACAGATGCGCGATGGTCATCGTGCTGCATATCGATGAAGTCGATCACGATGATGCCCCCCAGATTGCGCAAGCGAAGTTGACGCGCAATGGCCCCGGCGGCTTCCAGATTGGTTTTGAATACCGTGTCCTCGAAATTGCGGGCACCGACATATCCACCGGTGTTCACGTCAACGGTCGTCAGCGCCTCGGTCTGGTCGATGATGAGGTATCCCCCTGACTTCAAATCGACACGCCGTCCCAAGGCGCGGGATACTTCTTCGTCGATGCTGTACAAATCAAAAATGGGACGCTCACCTTTGTAGTGCTGCAAACGGGCCACTGCGCTGGGCATGAACTCTTGCCCAAAACCACGCAAGGCATGGCACTGCTCTTTGGAATCGATCCGGATGCTTTGCGTGCCCTCGCCCACCAAGTCACGCAACACCCTTTGCATCAGATTCAAATCCTGGTGCAACATGGATTTGGGTGGCAGTTGCTGCGATAACTCCCGGATGCGAGACCAGGTTTTGCGCAAATACGCGATGTCCTCTGACAACTCGGCATCAGAGGCGTCTTCGGCGTTGGTGCGCAAAATGAACCCACCGTGCGCACTGCTGTTGACTTGCTGGGCCAATGCCAACAAGCGCTTTCGCAAAACCTCTCTTTGTTCGGCCGGAATTTTTTGCGAAATGCCGATGTGGTCGTCCTGGGGCAAAAACACCAACAGACGACCGGCGATGCTGATTTGGGTCGACAGCCTCGCGCCTTTGGTTCCCATGGGGTCTTTGATGACTTGCACCATCAGCGACTGCCCCTCGAAAATTTGTTTTTCTATGGGGGCTTGTGGCAGCTCGCGGGCAGTGCCTTCTGAATGCCTATGCAGCATATTGCCAACCAAATCAGCCACATGCAAGAAAGCGACGCGATCCAATCCGATGTCTATGAAGGCCGACTGCATGCCGGGCAACACTCGGGTGACTTTGCCCAAATAGACATTACCCACCAAGCCACGCTCCAGGGTGCGCTCGACATGCAACTCTTGGACAGCACCGTGCTCCACCACGGCCACGAGGGTCTCTTGGGGAGACCAATTGATCAGTATGTCTTGCATGGAAGTTTCATGAACAGGTGATCAGTTTAACCATTTTGAAAGCAAAATCAGCGAAAATACCCTCTGAAGGAACAATTTTGGGCATGAAAATACTCGTCACCGGGGCTGCCGGATTCATCGGCATGCACACCAGCCAGGCTTTACTTTCCGCAGGCCATGAAGTCATCGGCATCGATAACCTGAACGACTATTACAGCCCGCAGCTCAAACGCGATCGACTGGCACGCCTGACGCCGAGTGCCGGTTTTCAATTCCACGTGATTGACGTCGCTGATGAGGCTGCCTTGATGTCCTTGTTTCGGGACCAGCGTTTCGAACAGGTCGTTCATTTGGCGGCCCAGGCCGGGGTGCGCTATTCGCTGACCCACCCGCAGGCTTATGTTCATTCGAATCTGATTGGCTTTGCCAACATCCTTGAAGCCTGCCGTGCCCACCCCCCGTCGCATCTGGTCTATGCATCAAGCTCCAGCGTCTATGGCCGCAACAGCCAACTGCCTTACTCCGAGTCCGACGCCACCGATCAACCCGTCAGTCTGTATGCGGCCACCAAAAAGTCCAATGAGCTCATGGCCCACACCTACAGCCATTTGTATGGCTTACCGGCCACCGGGCTGAGGTTTTTCACGGTCTACGGCCCTTGGGGGCGCCCCGACATGTCACCCATGCTGTTTCTTGATGCCATCTTGGCCGGTCGTCCGATACAGGTCTTCAACCATGGTCAGATGCAGCGCGATTTCACTTACGTCGATGACATCGTTCGCGGGGTCATCGAAGTGCTCAAACGACCGCCTGTCCGCACCAACGATCAAGTTCCGCATCGCGTCCTCAATATCGGCAACCACAGCCCGGTGGGCTTGTTGGACTATGTGGCTTTGCTCGAGAAGTTGGCTCAACGGCCAGCCCACATCGAACTCAAACCCATGCAGCCTGGCGACGTCTTGGCCACCTATGCCGACACCCGAGCCATCCAGGCCTTGACCGGATTCAAGCCCGAAACTCCCTTGGAAGTGGGTTTGAGCCATTTCGTGAATTGGTATCGTGAATACCATGGGGCCTGAATCCATGCCTCTCAAACCTTCCACCTGACTCACTCACACCCATGAAAATCGCTGTCGCCGGATTAGGTTATGTCGGCTTATCGAATGCCGTTTTATTGGCCCAACACCATGAAGTGATGGCTTTTGATCTGATTGCCAACAAAGTAGATGCGGTCAATCAAATGACCTCTCCCATCGAAGACCAGGATATTTCACACTACCTGGCCAACAAACCGTTGCGCTTGCGCGCGACCACTGATGCCCGCGAGGCTTATGCCGGAGCCGATTTCGTCATCATTGCCACCCCCACCGATTACGACCCCCAGACCAATTACTTCAACACCCGATCGGTCGAGTCGGTCATCGAACAAATCAAGGGCATCGAACCGAATGCAGTCATGGTCATCAAATCGACCGTGCCGGTCGGCTTCACGGCGCAAATGCGCGTCAAGCATCCGGCGCTGAATATCCTGTTCAGCCCTGAATTTCTGCGTGAAGGCAAAGCCTTGTACGACAACTTGTATCCCAGCCGCATCGTGGTGGGTGATCGCAGCGCACGCGGACAAGAATTTGCAAAGTTGTTGCAACAAGGGGCCATCCAATCAGACATCCCCACCCTTTTGACCGACAGCACCGAAGCCGAAGCGATCAAACTGTTTGCCAACACGTATTTGGCCATGCGCGTGGCCTACTTCAACGAATTGGACTCATACGCCGCCAGCCACGGACTGGACACCCGGCAAATCATCGATGGAGTGTGCCTGGATCCGCGCATCGGGAGCCACTACAACAACCCCAGCTTTGGCTACGGCGGCTATTGCCTTCCGAAAGACACCAAACAGTTGTTGGCCAATTACGATCAAGTACCTCAATCGCTGATCAGCGCCATTGTCACGGCCAACAGCACCCGCAAGGACTTCATCGCGCAAGAAATTTTGAACCGGCAGCCCCGCACCGTGGGCATTTACCGTTTGGTGATGAAGGCCGGTTCTGACAACTGGCGCGCCAGCAGCATCCAAGGCATCATGAAGCGCATCAAAGTCAAAGGCATACCGGTCGTGGTCTATGAACCGGCCATGCATGAAAGGTCTTTTTTTGGCTCCCCGGTGGTGCAAGACTTGGCATCATTCAAAGCACAGGCTGATCTGATTGTCAGCAATCGCATGGCGTCAGAGTTGGAAGACGTGCGCGAGAAGGTTTACACACGCGACCTGTTTGGTCAGGACTGACGCGCTTCTCAGCCTTGGCGGATCAACCCCTGAATCAGCGCTGAGGTCTCATAAATCGGCAGGCCCATGATGCCGCTGTGGCTGCCACGAATGCTTGCGATGCGGGTGGCCGCCCTGCCCTGTATGGCATAGGCCCCTGCTTTGCCCATGGGCTCGCCGCTGCGCACATAAGAGTCGACCCAAGTTGGACTGAGGGCATCAAAACGCACCACCGATACACTCAGGGCGTGCCGCACGGTTCGCCCGGTGCCCACGGCAACCGCAGTCCACACCCGGTGCTCACGGCCTGACAAAGCCAAGAGCATCTGACGCGCATCAGCCGGGTTTTCAGGCTTGCCTAAAATCCGTCGACCGAGCGCCACTGTCGTGTCAGCACAAAGCACAGGGGCGGAGGTCCACCCCAATCGTTGCCGCCGCCGCAAGGCAGCACGCAACTTCAGCAATGTGACGCGCAGCACATAATCAGCGGGTGCCTCTCTAGGCAAAATCATCTCTAGCGCTTCTGCGTCTTCATCTGGGGTCGGCAAAAGCAATTCATGCCGCACGCCCATTTGTTCCAGCAACAGTCGGCGGCGCGGGCTTTGTGAAGCCAAGTAGAGAAAATCGTGCATCATTCCCGGTGGTAAGGGTGTTGCGCCAACACCGACCAGGCGCGATACAGTTGTTCGACCAAAAGCACCCGAACCATGGCGTGTGGCAAGGTCAAATCGGACAGGCGAACGCGTTCGTGAGCCTGATCGCGCAGCCCAGGGTCCAGCCCATCGGGGCCACCGATCACCAGACAAACCTCTTGCCCCAGTCCTTGCCACTGTTTCAGGCGTTCGGCCAGATCAAGGGTGCGCATACGGTCACCCCGCTCATCCAACACCACCCGGTAACTGCCCTTGCCACAAGCCGACTCGATGCGCTCGCGCTCGGCAGCCATCAGAGCCGCAACACTCTTGCTGCCCCTGGGCTCGGTTCTCAAGGCCTTGATCTGGAACTTGATCTCAGCGGGGAAACGCTTGGCGTAATCGTCCCAAGCGGTCTGTGCCCAATCGGGCACTTTTTGCCCTATGGCCACGACCGTCAACTTCATGCTTTGCGCGGGCTGGTTTTGCGGGCCGGGGTTTTGGCGCTGGCCGGGGTTTTGCGGGCTGCGGAGGGCGACTTTGCAGTCATGGCGGACTTGCGCTTGGGTGCAGCCGTCTTGGGCTTGCCAGCGGCAGCCGAACCAGTTGTGGTTTGGGCCGCTCTGGGCTTGGCAGGGGCCTTCTTGGGTTTGGCTGTCGACTGTCCTGCGGCTGCGGACGATTTGGGAACGGCTTTGGGCTTGGCTGCGGGGGTGGCCACATTGTCGGCACCATGCTTGAGTCGCACAGGTTTGTCGCCCCAAATCTCTTCCAGATGGTAGTACTGGCGAATGGCCGGCTGCATCACATGCACCACGGCAGCGCCGCAGTCGACAATGATCCACTCGCCGTTTTCCTCACCTTCGATGCGGGGTTTAGGGAACCCGGCGTCACGCACTTTATCGCGCACGATGGCGGCCAATGCCTTGGTTTGACGATTGGATGTGCCACTGGCAATGATCACGCGCTCGAACAGCGGAGACATGCTTTCGGTGTTGAACACCACGATGTCTTGGGCTTTGACGTCTTCCAGTCCATCGACGATGGCCCGCTGAAGTTTTTGCACGTCGCGTTTGGCACTGGTTTCAGTCATGTGTTGGGTACTTGGTAAAGTTGATGATGTTGAATATAGCCCAGCACCTGGGGGTCGATCCAGGGTGTCGGTTGCCCGAGTGCCACAGCTTGGCGAATTTGAGTGGCACTGATATCCCTGGGCGTCCAGGGCAACACGCTGGCTGAGGATAAGGTCGTATTTTGCCACTGACCGGCCTGCGGGTCCCGATCGGCCACCGCAATGTGCACATGACAGAGCAAATCACGCCATCGGTGCCATGTTTCAAAACGCCGGGCTTGGTCGGCCCCGATGATCAAAAACCACGTCGCTTCGGGCCATTCGCGGCGCAATTCCTCGACGGTGTCGATGGTGTAGGTCGATCCCGCTCGCCGAGTTTCCCGGTCATCGACCACCACTTGGGGACAATCCCGAAAGGCCAGTTGGCACATCGCCACCCGGTCCTTGGCTGGGCTGGGGATTTGATCCCGGTGCCAGGGCTGACCGGTGGGCAACACTCTCAAAGTCTGGAGCTTCAGTGCATCGATGGCGAAGCGGGCCAAAGCCACATGGGCAGCGTGCGGCGGATCAAACGTGCCACCCAACAAACCCATGCGAACTGCGTTCATGCGAGGTCTTTCAACCAATCGCGAGCCGTCAAGAAATCGGTGTACAAACGCGCCTCGGCCGATCCGGGTTCGGGTTGCCGTTGATAAGCCCAGCTGGCATGGCGGGGCATGGACAGCAAAATGGACTCGGTGCGCCCCCCCGACTGCAAGCCGAAATGGGTGCCCCGATCCCATACCAGGTTGAACTCGACATAACGGCCACGGCGGTAGCGCTGGTGGTCGATTTCGCGCTCTCCGAAGGGGGTGTCTTTGCGGCACTGCACGAGGGGCACATAAGCCTCGATCAGGCAATTGCCCACCGATTGCCACATCGCCCGATCATTCTCGGCACCCAACTCGGCAAAGTCATCAAAGAAAAGTCCACCGATGCCTCGGGGCTCGTTGCGATGCTTTAAGTAAAAATATTCGTCGCACCAGGCCTTGAACCGTGGATACAAATTCGGACCAAAACCTTGAACTGCGTCGCGGCAAACCCGGTGAAAATGCACTGCGTCCTCTTCAAAACCGTAGATCGGCGTCAAGTCCAATCCGCCGCCATACCAAGAAACCGACTGACCCGCACGATTGACCACGGTGATGTTGCGCACGTTCATGTGGACCGTGGGGGCATAAGGATTGCGCGGATGAAACACCAGAGACACCCCCATGGCCTCGAAAGGCAAGCCCGACAGTTCGGGCCGATGCTGGGTGGCAGATGGCGGCAAGCTGGGCCCGGTGACATGCGAGAAGCCACAACCAGCGCGCTCAAACACCGCACCATCTTCCAGGATCTTGGTGATGCCTTCACCTTGCAGGGTTTCACCGGCAGGCTTGCGCCAGTGATCGACCAAAAAGGCTTTGCCATCGATGTCTTCGATGGCTTGCGTGATGCGGGCTTGCAATCGCAGCAAAAAATCCTTGTTGATTTCAGCGCTCATGACTGCTCCTTGACGGTATCGGACGGCGGCAAAGGCCTCACTGGGGCCGCCTGTTGCGGGTGAAAACCTTTGGCATGACCCACGATGGCCTCAATGCGGACATAGTCGTTTTGGGGGTTGCCACTCAGGCGGATGAAATGTTGCAAGCGCAATTCGCGCCGACCATAGTCGAGAGTGCCCACTGCCAGCGGCATATGGGATTGGAAGGCCAAACGATAAAAACCACTCCTCCAGCCTGGCTGAAAAGAACGCGTGCCCTCGGGCGATAAACCCAGCCAAAACAAGCGTGACTCGGACTGGGCCTGCTGCAATTGCTCGATCATGTCATTGACCACACCCCCCGGGGCATGCCGATTCACGGGCACACCGCCAAAATGGCTCAGGCAGCGACCGAAGCCTGGAATTCGAAACAAACTGTCCTTGGCCCAAAAGTGAATCTCAATGCCCATGGCGGCCTTGGCCAGCATGGCAATGATGAAGTCCCAGTTGCTGGTGTGCGGGTACACAATGGCGACGCCTTGCAAAGTGGGCAGGCCGTCAAAATGAACCTGCCAGCCCAACCATCCCAACACCCGACGAGCCCAGCGACTGCCCTGGAAGCGAATTGGATGCGGAGCCGGAAAATCGTTCAGCATGCCTGGGGTTCAGCGCACCGCCCGGTGCCCGATATCGCGCCGGTATTGCATTCCATCGAAATGGATGCCCGACAAAGTTTGATACGCCAAAGATTGGGCCGCACGCACCGATTCGCCCAGCGCCGTGACGCAAAGCACTCGCCCCCCATGGGTATAGACCTGACCGTTTTGCTCGCGGGTTCCGGCGTGAAACACCATGCAGTCGGGGTGGTCTGCGGGCAGGTTCGAGATCAGGTCACCCTTGCGCGGATCCATCGGATAACCGTGGGCAGCCGCCACCACCCCCAGCGCCGGGCGTCGATCCCACTGGGGTTCGTGCGCCGCCAAAGCCTCGGGGCTTTCAGTGGCATTCCACAACAAGTCGAATAGGTCTGAGCGCAGCCGCATCAGAATGGGTTGGGTCTCGGGATCGCCCAAGCGGCAATTGAACTCCAGCGTTTTGGGTTGACCTTGGGCATCGATCATCAAGCCAGCATAGAGAAAGCCGCTGAATGGCAAGCCCTCTTTCATCATGCCTTGCAGGGTGGGCAAAATCACCTGGCGCATGGCGCGGGCATGAACCTCGGGGGTGACCACCGGTGCCGGAGAGTACGCGCCCATGCCACCGGTGTTGGGGCCTTGATCTTCATCCAGCAATCGCTTGTGGTCTTGGGAGGTCGCCAGCGCCAACGCCTCGGTGCCATTGCACACACAAATGAAACTGGCCTCTTCGCCTTGCAAAAATTCCTCAATGACGACCCGGGCTCCGCCGGCATTGTGCGTCACCCCCAGCCGGTTGTCGAGCAACATGAAGTCGATCGCCTCGTGGGCTTCAGCCAAAGTCTGGGCCACCACCACGCCTTTGCCGGCCGCCAGTCCATCGGCCTTGACCACGATGGGCACACCGATGCGATCGACATGAGCGTGCGCCAGATCGGCATCGGTGAAGGTTTCAAAGCGAGCGGTCGGGATGCCGTGACGCTGCATGAAAGCCTTCGAAAACGCCTTCGAGCTTTCGAGTTGGGCAGCGCCCAGGGTGGGTCCAAAAATGCGCAATCCGTGAGCTCTGAATTCATCGACGACGCCTGCCGCCAAAGGCGCCTCGGGCCCAACCACGGTCAACCCGATGCCCTCTGATTGCGCCCACTGGCGCAAGGCCACGATGTCAGTGACAGGGACATTGATGAGGGTATTCGACAACGCCGTGCCACCGTTACCCGGAGCCACATAGACCTGCTGAACCTTAAGTGACTCGGAAAGCTTCCAGGCGATGGCGTGTTCACGGCCGCCCGAGCCGATGACCAAGACCATCATAATTCGGCGTTGTGGTAAATCTCTTGGACATCGTCTAGGTCTTCGAGAACGTCCACGAGTTTTTGCATGCGCAAGGCGTCGTCACCGGACAGTTCGACGCTGTTTTCAGGCCGCAGCGTGACCTCGGCCAACTCGGGTTGCCAACCTGCCGCTTGCAATGCGTTGCGTACGGCTTCGAAATCAGCAGCAGCAGTCAGCACCTCGATTGAACCGTCTTCACCCGTCAACACATCATCGGCACCGGCCTCCAGGGCCACTTCCATGATCTGGTCTTCGGAGGCACCCGGCGCAAAAATGAGTTGCCCGCAATGCTTGAACTGAAAAGACACCGAACCTTCGGTCCCCAGGTTACCGCCATATTTGCTGAAGGCATGCCGCACTTCGGCCACGGTGCGCACCTTGTTGTCGGTCATGGTGTCCACGATGACCGCCGCTCCGCCTATGCCATAGCCTTCATAGCGGATCTCTTCATAACTGACGCCCTCGAGGTTACCTGTGGCCTTGTCGATATTGCGCTTGATGGTGTCGGCGGGCATGTTGGCCGCCTTGGCCTTGTCGACCGCCAGACGCAAACGCGGGTTGGCATTCAAATCGCCCCCGCCGGTACGGGCCGCCACCATGATCTCGCGGATCACCCGCGTCCAGATTTTCCCGCGTTTTTCATCCTGGCGACCTTTACGGTGCTGTATGTTGGCCCATTTGGAATGTCCTGCCACAAATAACCCCTCAGGTCTTGATATCCGATGAGGGCCATTGTAATTTGAAAGGGTTGACCCAAACGTCTCCAACGATCAAAGTTCAGCTTCCTGCGGCTCAGACTTGGACTTGCCCTCCTTCTTGGGATGGGGCTGAATGTCCAGCAATACTTCGCCTTGATCGTCGATATCGACACTCAGGCGGCCGCCATCGGTCAGGCGACCAAACAAGAGCTCATCAGCCAATGCCTTGCGAATGGTGTCTTGGATGAGTCGCTGCATGGGACGAGCGCCCATGAGCGGATCGAAGCCTTTTTTGGTCAGGTGCTGGCGCAACTTGTCGCTGAAGGCGACATCGACCTTCTTTTCCGCCAACTGGCTTTCCAGTTGCAGCAAGAACTTGTCGACCACGCGCAAGATGATTTGCTCATCCAGGGCCTTGAAACTGACAATGGCGTCGAGTCGGTTGCGGAATTCTGGCGTGAACAAGCGCTTGATGTCCGCCATCTCATCCCCCGATTCGCGGGCGTTGGTGAAGCCAATCGTCGATTTGTTCATCGTTTCGGCGCCCGCATTGGTGGTCATGATGATGATCACGTTACGGAAATCGGCCTTGCGTCCGTTGTTATCGGTCAGCGTGCCATGGTCCATCACCTGCAACAAGACGTTGAAGATGTCGGGATGGGCCTTTTCGATTTCATCGAGCAACAACACCGAATGGGGCTTCTTTGTCACGGCCTCGGTCAGCAGACCACCCTGATCAAAGCCCACGTAACCCGGAGGCGCGCCGATCAGTCGGCTGACGGCATGGCGCTCCATGTACTCGGACATGTCAAAGCGAATCAGGTCGATGCCCATGATGTAGGCCAGTTGCTTGGCGGCTTCGGTTTTACCCACACCCGTGGGGCCGCTGAACAAAAATGCACCAATGGGTTTGTCGGACTTGCCCAATCCCGACCGAGCCATCTTGACCGAAGCTGCCAAGACCTCCAGTGCTTTGTCTTGACCAAAGACCACGTTTTTAAGGTCACGTTCGAGAGTTTGCAATTTCGAGCGGTCGTCATTAGACACATTGGCAGGCGGGATGCGCGCAATCTTGGCGACGATGTCTTCAATTTCGGTGCGCGAGATGGTTTTTTTGCGCTTGGATTGAGGCAAGATGCGCTGGGCCGCCCCGGCCTCGTCTATGACATCAATGGCCTTGTCGGGCAAATGCCGGTCATTGATGTACTTGGCACTGAGTTCAGCAGCAGCTTGCAAGGCAGCAGAGGCGTACTTGACATTGTGGTGCTCTTCAAAGCGCGACTTCAACCCCTTGAGGATATCGATGGTTTGCTCGACCGAGGGCTCAACCACATCGACTTTCTGGAATCGGCGCGATAGGGCCGAATCTTTCTCGAAAATGCCCCGGTACTCGGTGAAGGTGGTGGCACCAATACAACGCAATTGGCCGGAGCTTAGTGCGGGCTTGAGCAGGTTGGACGCATCCAAGGTCCCACCCGATGCAGCACCGGCACCAATCAGGGTGTGAATTTCGTCGATGAACAAAATGGCGTGCGGGCGATCTTTCAAGGCTTTGAGGACGCCTTTGAGGCGTTGCTCGAAGTCACCCCGGTATTTGGTGCCGGCCAGCAAAGACCCCATGTCCAGCGAATAAACCTGGGCTTCCGCCAATACATCGGGCACATCGTTTTGGGTGATGCGCCAAGCCAACCCCTCGGCAATGGCAGTTTTACCTACGCCGGCCTCACCCACCAACAAAGGGTTGTTCTTGCGTCGACGGCACAAAATCTGGATCACGCGCTCAACCTCGTACTCACGGCCAATCAGGGGGTCAATACGCCCCTCTTTGGCCGATTGGTTCAGGTTTTGAGTGAATTGCTCCAGCGCAGAAGCCTTATCACCCTTCTCGCCAGACTCTTCCGACTCAGAAGCGTTGTTCTCGGCGGGCTTGACCGGTTCGGGCGGATCGCTCTTTTTGATGCCATGGGCAATGAAATTGACCACATCCAAGCGGGTCACGCCTTGTTGATGCAGATAGTAAACGGCATGCGAATCTTTTTCGCCGAAGATGGCCACCAGCACATTGGCGCCGGTGACTTCTTTCTTGCCGTTTCCGGTGCTTTGCACGTGCATGATGGCACGCTGGATGACGCGCTGAAAGCCCAGAGTGGGCTGCGTGTCCACCTCCTCTGTACCGGCCACCTGCGGGGTGTTGTCTTTGATGAAATGGATCAGGGACTTGCGCAAATCGTCCATATTGGCCGAACAGGCCCGCAGCACCTCTGCAGCGCTGGGGTTGTCCAACAAGGCCAGCAACAAATGCTCGACCGTGATGAATTCGTGTCTTTGCTGTCGGGCCTCTACAAAGGCCATGTGCAAGCTTACTTCGAGTTCTTGGGCAATCATGTGTGTTCCTTCAAGCTTGCGTTCAGTGAGAGATTCTCGGCTTCAAATGGGGTTCAGTTTGCATTATTCAACAGGTTCCGACAAGCACTGCAAAGGATGACCTGATTGATGGGCGGCATCCAAGACCTGATCGACCTTGGTGGCGGCCACGTCTTTTGAATAAACGCCGCATATGCCTTTGCCATCCAAATGAATTTTGAGCATGATTTGGGTGGCGGTTTCCCGGTCTTTGCTAAAAAATTCTTGTAGCACCAACACGACGAATTCCATGGGGGTGTAGTCGTCGTTCAGCATCACCACCTGGTACATCTGGGGCGGCTTGGTCCGCTGGGCGATCCGTTCCAAAACGACCGATCCACCTTCGTCGCGCTTGGGCACGGTTTTGGGAACAGGGGGTTTTTGTGTGGCCATGACACTCATTTTAATGACCCCGCCCCATCTTTTGACTCGCATTCCCAAATCCCCCTTGATTTAAAAAAGACCGCTTGGTTCCCCACCCCATTGACATGACGCAACGACGCCTCTTTTTAAATGCGCCCAAACAATCCATGGACCTGGAAATAACATTAAAGTAACTATTTATGGTATATAATTTATTATTAAATAATGATTAATGCCATATGCAGGAGGAAAAAATGGCTATCGGAACAGTGAAGTGGTTCAACAACGCCAAAGGGTTTGGTTTCATCACCCCCGAAGGTGGAGGAGAAGACGTGTTCGCCCATTTTTCGGCGATCAACATGGAAGGATACAGAACGCTTGAAGAGGGGATGAAGGTCGAATACGACCCCATCCAAGGGCCACGCGGCTGGCAAGCCAACAATATCAGGCGCCTGAACGCCAGTTGAAGCCCAACCCTTTTTGCTGAAGGCCGGGCAGAGCAAAGACTATTTCACATGCGGCTGATCAGGGCCTGACCGAAGCCAGAACAACTCAGTTTTTGAGCGTCGGGCAGGAGGCGGGCCAGATCGTAGGTCACTTGCTGGTCGCTGATGGCGCGCTCCATGGCGGCAATGATGATATCGGCCGCCTCCAGCCAACCCATGTGGCGCAGCATCATCTCGGCCGACAAAATGATCGAACCTGGATTGACCATGTCCTTGCCAGCGTATTTGGGGGCCGTGCCGTGGGTCGCCTCGAACAAGGCCACGGTATCGCCCATGTTGGCGCCAGGAACCATGCCCGTGCCACCCACATGGGCC
Organism: Alphaproteobacteria bacterium; assembly: GCA_030054175.1. Classification (GTDB taxonomy): domain Bacteria; phylum Pseudomonadota; class Gammaproteobacteria; order Burkholderiales; family Burkholderiaceae_C; genus Limnohabitans. Next base: position 173,300 of record JASGCM010000002.1, read on the forward strand.
GCCAACGCATCGGATATCAAATCGCCATTGAGGTTCAAGGTGGCAATTACGCTGTACTCTTCAGGACGCAACAAAATTTGCTGCATGAAGGCATCGGTGATCACATCTTTCACCACGATGGGGCGCCCCGTCTTGGGATTGTCAAATTGCAACCAGGGACTGTCCTCGGGCATGATGGCACCAAACTCTTTTTTAGCCAAAACATAAGCCCAGTCACGGAAGCTGCCTTCGGTGAATTTCATGATATTGCCCTTGTGCACAAAGGTCACATTGGGCTTGTCGTGGTCGATGGCGTATTGCAATGCCTTGCGAACCAAACGTTCAGTGGCTTGACGCGATACGGGCTTGATACCAATGCCTGTGGTCTCGGGATGCTTGATTTTTTTCACACCAAATTCATCCACCAAGAACTGGATCAGGCGCTGAGCGCGATCAGTCCCAGGCTCGTATTCAATGCCAGCGTAGACGTCTTCGGTATTCTCGCGAAACACGTTCATGTGGGTTTTTTCGGGCTCACGCAGGGGAGAAGGCGTTCCCTTGAAGTAACGAATCGGGCACAAGGAGAAGTACAAGTCCAATTCTTGTCGCAGGGCCACATTCAAGGAACGAATGCCGCCCCCCACTGGCGTGGTCAAGGGACCTTTGATGGAAACCGCATACTGACGCAAAGCATGCAGGGTTTCTTCAGGCAACCAGACATCAGGACCATACATCATGGTCGCTTTGGTGCCCGCGTAGACCTCCATCCAACGGATGCGGCGCTGACCGCCATAAGCCTTGCGCACAGCGGCGTCGACCACTTGCATCATGACGGGCGTGATGTCAAAGCCTGTGCCATCGCCCTCGATGTAAGGGATGATCGGCTCATCAGGCACTTTCAGACTGTGATCGGCAAGCACCTGAATGGGGGTGCCGTCGGCGGGTACCTTGATGTACTGGTACATGGATTCGTCTCCGTGACTCGGTCAAAACGAGGTACCGCAATGGGCACCGATTGGGTTATTCTGGCCCTGCGATTTCGGCTGAAAACCATCAGAGATAATGGCCCTCATGAAAAAAGCATTCGTTTTGTTTTGCCTCTGGGCGAGTACTTGGGCGTGGTCCCAAGGACAAGCCCAAATGAATCTGCGTCGCATCAAACTGCAAGCTGGCATGCACCTGATCGATGCCCAATTGGCCGGCACGCCAGAGCAACGCGAGATTGGCTTGATGTTTCGCACGGACATGCCCGCGCATGAAGGCATGCTGTTTGTTTTTGAGCGCAAAAGCGAGCAGTGTTTCTGGATGAAAAACACCCTTTTACCGCTCACAGCGGCTTTTCTGGAGGACGATGGCACCATCGTCAACTTGGCCGACATGGCCCCACAGACCCTCCAGACCCACTGCTCAGCACGACCGGTGCGCTATGTGCTTGAGATGAACCAAGGTTGGTTCACCAAAAGAAGAATGGGGTCGGGCGACCGCATCAACGGCCTGCCCTGACCCCAATCGCCCCAAACTCGACCCGCGAGGGCCAAAGCATGGACTCAGGCGAAATTGCGCTCGGCAAACGACCAGTTGACCAGCTTGTCGAGGTAGGTCTCGACGAACTTGGGACGCAAGTTGCGATAATCGATGTAATAGGCGTGTTCCCACACATCCACAGTCAACAAGGCCTTGTCACCGGTGGTCAACGGTGTGCCTGCGGCACCCATGTTGACGATGTCGACACTGCCGTCGGCTTTTTTGACCAACCAGGTCCAGCCGGAGCCGAAATTGCCCACGGCGCTTTTCACGAAAGCCTCTTTAAAAGCAGCGTAAGAGCCCCACTTGGCATTGATGGCTGAGGCCAAAGCACCGCTGGGTTCACCACCACCCTGGGGTTTCATGCAGTTCCAGAAAAAGGTGTGATTCCAAATCTGGGCTGCGTTGTTGTAGATGCCGCCGCTCGACTTCTTGACAATGGACTCCAGGTCCATGCTCTCGAACTCGGTGCCTTTTTGCAAGTTGTTCAGATTCACCACATAAGCGTTGTGATGTTTGCCATGGTGAAACTCGAGGGTTTCCTTGCTGTAATGCGGTGCGAGCGCATCGAGGGCATAGGGCAGTGCGGGCAGTGTGTGTTCCATGAGGGTTCTCCAGACTAAAAGCAGACATTGTAGGGAAACTCTACAAAACCCTGCGCGCTGGCGTCCTTGGTGCCCGATGTCACTGGGTTGGCAACGAAAGTTCAGACGCGTGGGCGCGGCGTCAAGACCCGCAAGTCAGCCTCCCCGTCGGCCATCACGACCTGCACCTGTTGCCCGGAATGCAACTCTGAAGTCCGGGTCAAGGCCCGGCCCTGCTCATCTTGCAGCCAGCTGAAGCCACGTTCAAGGACTTGGCGCGGGTCCAGCAGGGCCAACTGGGCCTGACGCATCTGCAGGCGTTGGTGCTGGGTGACCAGCGCCTGTTGTCGCCCATGAACGGCGCTCGCAGCCCTTGCATTCAAACGGGTCGACTCGGACTGGCGAATCTGCCGCGACGCCTGGGTCAGACGCAGTGCCCAGCGCGAGAGCTGGGCCTGTTGCTGTGCACAAGCCGATTGCGGACGGCCCAATGAGGTTTGCAGACGATCCAAATGCTGAAGTTGCGCATCAAAGTCACGCCAGATGCGTTGCTGCGTCCAATGCGCCAAGGCTTGCAACTGCGACCTGCGCTCTTGCAAGGACACAGCACACAATTCAGCCGCAGCCGTGGGGGTAGGCGCACGCAAATCAGCGGCAAAGTCGGCCAAGGTGAAATCGGTCTCGTGGCCCACGCCACAAATCACCGGGGCCCGGCACGTGCGAATGCGGCGCACCAAGCCTTCGTCATTGAACGCCCACAAATCTTCCATGGAGCCGCCGCCTCGCACCAACAAAATCAAATCCAAGTCGGACACTTGTTCGAGTCGATCCAGCGCACCAATCAGACTGGCCGGTGCATCAACCCCTTGCACCAATGCGGGCGAGAGCACCACCGGGAGGTGTGGCACGCGTCGACGCAAGGCGATGGCAACATCGTGCAATGCGGCAGCGCCCAAAGAAGTGACGATGCCGATGCGCCGAGGGTGGGGCGGAAGCTGCTTTTTCAAGCCGGCCTCGAACAAACCCTCCTGTTCGAGCTTTTGCTTCAAGCGCAAAAACTCTTCAAACAAAGCGCCCTGCCCCAATGGGTGCATGGCCTCCACGACCATCTGCAAATCGCCCCGAGCCTCGTACACCCCCAATCGGCCCGTGACTTCGACCCGATCACCGTTGCGAGGCACGCGACCCAATTGCATGGCGGCACGCCGAAACATGGCGCATCGCAATTGGCCCTGGGCATCTTTCAGCGAAAAATAACAATGGCCGCTACTGGCTTGGGTAAATCCCGAGATCTCGCCGCGCACACGCACGGCGTCAAAACGCGCGCTCAGCGCATCGGCGACGGCTTTGCACAATGCGCCCACGGTCCAGACACTGGTGTTCATGGGTGACATTCTCCCCGAATTGCGAAAGTCATCCACTTCAAGTACCCCCACCGGTGCCTTGAGTTTTGCGCTGCGAAACATCACGGCATTTCGTCCAAGTCTTTGTTTTAATTGAATTTTTCAATGATGCTTTTTTCAACTTTTTAACCAAACATCGAATTCATGCGCCTTGGGGAAGCATCGAACAGACTTATCCACATCTTTATCCACCGAAGTTGTGAGGGGTTGGGTGGCGGATAATGGGTGCATGAAACCTTTTTTTTACGGGGGTAAGTCTTGATCGATCTGATCTTGTCGGCTGGCTGGCCGGTTTGGCCTTTGCTGGCGCTTTCAGTGCTGGCTCTGGCTCTGATCCTGGAGCGCGCCTGGTTTTTACGGCACCGTCATGTCCAGGCCGATGACTGGATCAATCCGGTCATGGTGCAGTGCCAGACCGCCCTGCCCACCTTGCAACAAAGCCAAGACCTGGCACAAAGTTGTTTGCTGGGGCAATTGCTGGCCGCAGGCATTGAGCGGGTTCGCCAACACCCCCTGATCAGCGACTCGGCCTTGCGCCAAAGCCTAGAAATCGAGGGCCGGGTGATGGCCTCGCGCCTGGAAAAAAACCTGCCCATTTTGGCCACCATCGCATCTGCGGCCACGCTGTTGGGTCTGTTGGGGACAGTGATCGGGATGATTGAGATTTTTGCCGCCCAATCCCAACAAGGTCACCAACCGGCCCAACTGGCTCAGGGCATATCGATCGCTTTGTACAACACGGCCCTGGGCTTGGTGATAGCCATACCCAGCTTGTTGGCTTGGCGATGGCTGAAGAGCCGTGCCGACCATCACATCATGCACATGGAGGTGGCTTGCGAGCGCTTGGTCTTGCAATTGCAGCAACTCCAACGCCTACGCCTACGGTGAGGCTGCATGGCGCTGCGTTTCAAACGATCTGACGATACCCCACCGGAAATCGTTCTGGTGCCGTTCATCGACATCTTGTTGGTGGTATTGATTTTCATGGCCACTTCGGCCACCTTTTCCCGCTACGCCGAACTGCAAGTTCAACTGCCCCAGGCGCAAGGACAGGCCAGCGATGAGTCGGTCAAGACACTATGGGTTCAAATCAACGCTCAAGGTCAAGTTGTTCTGAACCGTGAATCCTTGGGCCGCCTGTCGGCGGCCGATTTGTCCAAACACCTCAAAAGCACGGCCGGTCGCACCGAGCCGCCTCCGATGGTGGTCATCGGCGCAGACGCGCGCACACCACATCAAGCGGTGATTTCGGTCATGGAGGCGGCCCGCATGGCGGGGCTGACCAAAATCACCTTCATGTCCAACAACCCGGGACGCAAGCCATGAAACAAAGCGGTTGGCTGCGCGTCTGGTCCAACCGCTGCGGATGGGCCCTGGTCTTGTGGCCTCTGTCGCAGATCTACCGCGCTTTGCTCTTGGGCCGGCGCTGGTTGTACGACTCGGGCCTGCTGAAAACCCGTCGTCTGCCCGTGCCTTTGCTGGTCGTTGGCAATGTGATGGTGGGTGGCGTGGGTAAAACACCGATCACCATGACCCTGGTCGAGCAACTCAGCCGCTTGGGCTGGCGTGTCGGCGTGATCTCTCGGGGCTACGGACGCGAGAGCGATCAGACCCAGTTGGTGCAAACCGACAGCACGGAAAAACAGGTGGGCGATGAGCCCCTGTTGATCGCCCGACGCACCGGCGTGCCCGTGGCAGTTTCAACCCGCCGATGGGATGCAGCAGTGGCTCTTTTGGCACAACACCCTGAGGTGGATTTGCTCATCAGCGACGATGGTTTGCAACACTGGGCCGTGCAAGCCGACTTGGCCCTCTGCGTGTTCGACGCCCGCCGATTGGGCAACGGTTGGCTTTTGCCTGCGGGGCCCCTGCGCGAACCCTGGCCGTTGCAAGGTAGGCATCGCCCTTGCACTTGGGTGTTGTCCTCTGAAGACCCCCCCTGGGAAGGGTCTTGGAGCGTGCGGCGATCTCTGGCTCCTGAAGCAATCAACGGCCTGGGAGAGCGTTGCCCGCTCAAGCAATTGCCAAGCCCGGTCCACGCTTTGGCCGCCATTGCTCAGCCCCATGTTTTTTTTGATGCGCTGCGCGCTTGGGGCGTGCGTCTGGATCAGACCCAAAGTCGTGGCGACCATCAAGATCTGAGCGCGTGGCACCCCCAGCCGCCAGGCACCTGGGTGTGCACCGAAAAGGACGCCGTCAAAATCTGGCGTCAATACCCTCAGGTCTGGGCGGCTCCTTTGCAAGTGTCCTTGCCCGAGGCATTGATCCAACAAATCACTCTGGCCTTGCGCTCAAAGTTATCATCACCCCATGGACATTAAACTGCTTGAATTGCTGGTCTGCCCAGTCACCAAAGGCCCACTGAAGTATCAGGCCCAGACTCAGGAACTGATTTCGCGCGCCGCCCGCCTGGCTTATCCGTTGCGAGATGGCATCCCGGTTTTGCTGGAGTCGGAAGCCCGCCCCTTGAACGACGAGGAAATCGAATCGTGAGCTCGGCGGGTTTCGTTGCCCTGATCCCGGCACGGCGAGCCTCCAGCCGCCTCCCCGACAAAGCCTTGCTTGACATCGCCGGTATACCCATGGTGGTCCGCGTGGCTCGCCAGGCACAACAATCACAAGCCCGCCAGGTGGTGGTGGCCACCGATGACTCAGACATCGCGAGCGTGTGCCGTCAACATGGTGTGGACTGCGTCATGACCGATGTGAATCACCCCAGTGGCAGCGATCGACTGGCCCAAGCCTGCACTTTGTTGAATTTGGCCAATGACGACATCGTCGTCAATGTGCAGGGTGATGAGCCCTTGATCTCCCCCGATTTGATCAATCGAGTGGCGCTGACCTTGCTGCAACGTCCCGATTGCGCCATGTCCACAGCCGCTCACCCCATCCATGACCCGGCCGAGTTCCTCAACCCCAATGTGGTCAAAACCGTTCTCGACGCCAGAGGGACCGCGCTTTACTTCAGCCGCGCACCCATCGCCTGGTGGCGAGATGGCTTTGCCCAAGGGGTTCAGCAATTGCCCAAGCCAGCGCCGCTGCGGCACCTGGGCTTATACGCCTATCGTTGTCAATTTTTAAAACAATTTCCCAGCTTGCCCGTCGCGCCTTGCGAAACCCTTGAAGCCCTGGAGCAACTGCGCGTGCTGTGGCATGGCCATCGCATCGCTGTGCACGTCACCCACGACAGCCCGAGCCCGGGCGTGGACACCCCCCAAGACCTGGAGCGGGTGCGCCAGATTTTGGCCCAGCGACCTTCGTAAGCGATATCCAAGTGTGCGTGATATCCTCAGGCCATCCTACTCAGCCCCCTACAAGACCATGAGACTGATACTTTTGGGTGCGCCTGGCGCCGGCAAAGGCACACAGGCCACATTCATTTGCCAACGTTTTGGCATCCCACAGATCTCCACTGGCGACATGCTGCGTGCAGCCGTCAAGGCAGGAACGCCCCTGGGCGTGGCAGCCAAACAGGTCATGGACTCGGGGGGTCTGGTCAGCGACGAAATCATCATCGGTCTGGTCAAAGAGCGCATCACACAAGCCGACTGCGCCCAAGGCTTTTTGTTTGATGGCTTCCCTCGCACCATCCCGCAAGCCGAGGCGATGAAAAGCGCTGGCGTGAAACTGGATTACGTGTTGGAAATCGACGTGCCTTTCGATGCCATCATCGAGCGCATGAGCGGTCGCCGCGCCCATGTGTCCAGCGGACGCACCTATCACGTCAAATTCAACCCACCCAAAATCGCAGGTGTCGATGATGTGACCGGCGAGCCCCTGATCCAGCGCGATGACGACAAGGAAGAGACCGTGCGCAAGCGGCTCGACGTCTACAACGCCCAGACTCGCCCCCTGGTCGATTACTATTCGCAATGGGCCCAGACCGACCCACAAAGCGCCCCGCGCTACCGCGCCATCAGTGGCCTGGGCAGCGTCGAAGAAATCAAAGAACGCGTTTTCGCTGCCCTCAGCTGATCAAGCTCAGCATCAGGCCCACACGGGCCTGACAAGGGCTGTAGGGCACCGTCCTGAACAGCGCACCCTGTCCATCGGCCAATCGGTCAGGCAAACATCGGGTACTGACCCAAATTCGGACCCCACTGGCTTGCAAGGCTTGCAAACCCTCATCCCAGCTGCCATGCCAGGTGCCTGAGCCCGTGCCCGCCACCACCAAGCCACGCAAGGCAGGCCCCTCATCGCCGCGACACAGTGTGCGCAGCAACCAGGGTTGGGCACCGCCATGGCTGCTGAGCCACTCGACCCTGGGCCAAGGGTCCAGGCCCAAGACCCGATCCAATGCGGGCCAGGGTTCCGACGATGGGGCTGGCTTGGCCAGAGTCTCACCCCGATAACCGCCCGAATCCACGACACCCAAGGGACCAGATGGCAGCGCACGAAAGGCATCGACCGACGATGTGCTGATTTTTTGCACCTCGCAGCCGGGCCACACCCGTCCGGCAAACACCACCACCACACCTTGCAATGCGCTGCTGGAAGCGACCAACAGCGCATCGTGCAGATTGCCAGGGCCATCGGCCTGCGTATGATTGGCCGCACGCATCGCACCGGTCAGAACCACGGGCTTGGCAGCCATCAACAATGCCGACAACAAGAAGGCCGACTCTTCCAAGGTATCGGTGCCGTGCGTGATCACCAAGCCATGCACATCGGCGCGCGCCAGATGATGTGCGGCCCGACTGAGCAAGCGACGCCAAAAGTCATCGGTGGCGTCTTTGCTGTCGATCTGCGCCATCTGCTCGTACTCGACCTGTACGCCCGCTGGCACGGGAACCTCCGCCAGCAAGCGATCCACCCCCACTTGCCCCGATTGGTAGCGATGGGGCTGGCTCGGGTCACTGACCCAGCCAGCGATGGTGCCCCCGGTGCCCAAAATGATGATTTTTTGCAACAAACGCCTCCTTGGACTTGCATCCATTGAAAAACTGGTTAAAAATACAGTTACTGGATATCTGAACAGTAACCGAGGTCCAGCCCCATTTTGCAGGAGTTTTCCTCATGGAACAGCCCAAACTGACCGCTCGACAGCAACAAATTCTGGAACTCATTCAAAGTGCGATTGCCCGCACCGGGGCACCGCCCACCCGGGCGGAAATCGCCAGTGAACTCGGGTTCAAGTCGGCCAATGCCGCCGAAGAGCACTTGCAGGCGCTGGCGCGCAAAGGGGTCATCGAATTGGTCAGCGGCACCTCGCGCGGCATCCGGTTGCGTTCGGACGCCCTGCGCAGCATCAACGAATCGCGCGTCAAACAGTTTGCCCTGCCTTTGCCAGGCTTGGCCCAACTGGCGCTGCCACTGGTGGGTCGGGTTGCGGCCGGCTCGCCACTCTTGGCTCAAGAACATGTGGATCAAACCTTTTATGTCGAAAGCAGCCTGTTTCAGCGCAAGCCGGACTACCTGCTCAAAGTGCGTGGCATGTCCATGCGCGACGCCGGCATCATGGACGGCGACCTGTTGGCTGTGCAATCGACCAAAGACGCCAAAAACGGTCAAATCGTGGTGGCGCGATTGGGCTATGAAGTGACCGTCAAACGATTCCGCCGCAACCGAGAAGTCATCGAGTTGCATGCCGAAAACCCCGATTACGCCACCATCGTGGTGCACCCGGGTGAGCCGTTCGAAATCGAGGGTCTGGCCGTGGGCTTGATCCGCAACACCATGTTGATGTAAGGAATCGTCATGAGCCTCGCCATCGCCAGCCTCTCCCGCCTGCTCGCCCCTTTGTGGCTCGCCCCGACTTCAAGCCAACCAGTGTCCTTGCCCGTGCAACCTCGGTTTCCGGTTCAAGTTCGACCTCAACCCACAACCCCGCTGCGCGTGACCCGTTTGAGCGAGGAACAATTGCCCCGTCATCTGGCCGGGCGCATGGTCATCTGTGGTCGTTTTGACGAATTCTGTCGCGAACTCGAGCGCTTGGAAGCCTTGGGACAAGACCGCACGCACTAAATATCACCGCCTCAAGCGAACTGCATCAAAGTGGCCTTGGGAACAAGGCACAATCAGAGTGTATGAACATCATCATCCTCGACGATTACCAAGACGCCGTTCGTAAATTGTCGTGCGCCAGCAAGCTCGATGCCTTTCAGGCCAAGGTTTACACCAATACCGTCAAAGGGGTGGGCCAACTGTCGGTCCGACTCAAAGATGCTGAAGCCCTGGTGCTGATACGGGAACGCACCCACATCACCCGTCAATTGGTCGAAAAATTGCCAAAATTACGCCTGATCGCTCAAACTGGCAAGGTCGGCGGCCACATCGATCTGGATGCCTGCACCGAACGCGGCATCGCCGTGGCTGAAGGCGTAGGTTCTCCCGTGGCACCGGCCGAGTTGACTTGGGCCATGATCATGGCGGCGACCCGCCGACTGCCCCAATACGTGGCCGCACTCAAGCACGGGGCTTGGCAGCAGTCGGGCTTGCGCTCGGCCTCGATGCCGCCCAACTTCGGCATGGGGCATGTCTTGCGGGGCCGACTGTTGGGCACTTGGGGCTATGGCAAGATCGGTCAACTGGTCGCCGGGTATGGCAAAGCCTTTGGCATGAAGGTCATGGTTTGGGGCAGCGAATCGGCACGCCAGCGCGCCAGCAGCGACGGCTTGTTGGTGGCCACATCCAGAGAAGAATTTTTTGAAACCGCCGATGTCGTCAGTCTGCACCTGCGCCTGGCCCCTGAGACCAGGGGCTTGGTCACCTTACAAGACCTCTCCCGAATGAAACCCACGGCCCTGTTGGTGAACACCTCTAGAGCCGAACTGATCGAAACCGACGCCCTCATTACCAGCCTCAACCGGGGACGTCCCGGCATGGCCGCCGTCGATGTCTTTGAGAGCGAACCGATTTTGCAGGGGCACCCACTGCTCAGGTTGGAAAACTGCATTTGCACGCCCCACATCGGCTATGTGGAGCAAGACACCTACGAGCTGTATTTTGGTGCGGCCTTTGACAATATAGTCAATTTTGCCCGGGGTACGCCCACCAACATCGTCAACCCGGGGGCCTTGCAAAAAAGGCGATGATCAGACCGGTTTAGGGGCTCGCAACGCCGCCATTTCGGCGGCGTTTTGCTTGCGGTCGGCATTGACCCTTTGCATGGTCGGGCGAGCGTTGATGAGGACCATGTAAGCGCCCAAGTCGGGAAAAGCCGCAGCCACCAAATCTTCGTCCAGGACCTTGCGACAGGCACTGGCGGCCAGCGGCAGATGGATGGCTGCCGCACAATCGGCCAAACCGAACTCGGGCCCGGCCACAAAGGGTTCAAAACGCGCCAACGTCTTGAAACTGGCCAAACCTTTGGTCAACAAACGCCTGACTTTGTCTTTGGTCTCGTCGCTGACCTTGCCGGCAAAAAAAGCCTCGGAATAAAGCTCGCGCGCCACCAGTTCAATGTGCAACTCCAAATACAAAATCATTTCGCGCACCTTCGCGGCGGCGAAAGGATCGCTGGGCAGCAAGGGATGGGCAGGCCAGCGTTGCTCAATGTACTCGGCACAGGCGAAGGATTCGGACAAGGCGCCTTGCTCGGTTTCGATGAAAGGCACCTTGGCCATGGGGGAGCGCCCCACCAATTTGGGATGGGTGTTGCCCACCCAGACCAACTCCTCTTCGAAAGGAACGCCTTTTTCCAGCAGTTGCAACTTGAGTTTGCTGTAGTAATTGCTGAGTGAAAAACCGCACAATTTGAGGGCCATGGTAGTCTCCGTAGTGATGCGAACATTGTGTCACACGCAACACGCCATAATCGTGCCTATGAAACAACCATTCCAAACCGTCGGCATCGTGGGCACAGGCGCCATGGGCCGGGGCATCGCCCAAATTTGCGCCCAAGCCGGCAGCCTGGTCCTGTTGCACGACAGCCAACCCCAAGCCTGTCAACAAGCCATCGACAACTTGCAAATGCAATGGAACAAACTGGCTGAAAAGGGCCGACTCAGCCCCGAACAAGTGCAAGAATTCGTGGGGCGTTTGCGCGCCTCTCCGGCCTTGTCCGATCTGGCGGGCTGCGACTTGGTCATCGAAGCCATCGTCGAAAAGCTCGAGGTCAAACAGAGCGTGTTCAAACAGCTCGAAGCGCTGGTTCGGCCCGACGCGGTATTGGCCACCAATACCTCTTCTTTGTCGGTCACCGCCATTGCCTCCGCCTTGCAAAAGCCCGAGCGCTTCGCCGGCTACCACTACTTCAACCCCGTGCCACTGATGAAAGTGGTCGAGATCATCGCCGGTTTGCGCACCGACCCCATGGTCTGCGAGCAGCTCGACACCCACGCCCGCGCCACCGGCCACACCCCCGTGCATGCCCAAGACACTCCGGGCTTCATCGTCAACCACGCCGGGCGCGGTTACGGCACCGAGGCCCTGCGCATCATCGGTGAGGGCATCAGCGACTTCGCCACTGTCGATCGCATCTTGCGCGATCAAGTGGGATTCAAGCTTGGCCCCTTCGAATTGCTTGACCTGACCGCCTTGGACGTCTCGCACCCAGTCATGGAGTCCATTTACCACCAGTACTACCAAGAGCCGCGCTACCGGCCCAGCGTCATCACCGCCCAACGGCTGGCCGCCGGCGTGGTCGGCCGAAAATCTGGTCTGGGTTTTTATCCCTATGTCGACGGCAAAGCCCAAGTGCCGCCCGAATTGCCCGCGCCAATGGTCCCCGAGTTCCCCCCGGTGTGGGTGTCTTCGCGTGCCGCGCGTCGTGCCGACCTGTTGCAATTGCTCAAAGACCTGGGCGCTCGCATCGAGACTGGCTCCTCGCCCTCGACACAGGCCCTGTGTCTGGTCGCGCCCTTGGGCTTTGACGTCACCACCGTAGCGGTGGTCGAGCGGCTTGATCCCGCCCGGACTGTGGGCATCGACCTGTTGTTCGAAGACAAAGCCACGCGCCGACGCGTTTTGGCCACCAACCCGGCCACCCGCACCGACATGCGTGACGCTGCCCATGCGCTGTTCGCCCGCGACGGCAAGGCCGTCAGCGTGATCCGTGACAGCGGCGGCTTCGTCACCCAACGCGTCGTGGCCCACATGGTCAACATCGCCTGTGACATCTGCCAGCAGCAGATCTGCACGCCTCAAGACCTGGAATTGGCGGTCACCTTGGGTCTGGGCTACCCCATGGGTCCGTTGGTCATGGGTGATTTGCTGGGCCCGGACAATGTATTGGAAACTCTGTTCAACCTGCAAACCGTATACGGCGACCCGCGCTATCGCCCCAGCCCCTGGTTGCGCCGTCGCGGTGCCATCGGTCTGAGCCTGACACATGTCGAACCCCGCTGAAGGACCCCCATGCCCGCCCAACTCAAAAGTGCCACCCAAGGCGAGACCCTGATTCTGACCTTGTCCAACCCGGAGTTTCGCAACGCCTTGGGGCCCGAGATTTACGCGGCAGGCACCGAAGCACTGATCGCCGCCGAATCCAACCCCGACATCAAAAGCGTGATCATCACTGGAGAGGGCGAACATTTTTGCGCCGGAGGAAATCTGAATCGTTTGCTAGAGAACAGGAAACGGGAACCACAGGTTCAAGCCTCCAGCATTGAGGGCCTGCACGGCTGGATTCAGGCCATCCGGACCTTTCCCAAGCCGGTGATCGCCGCCGTGGAAGGGGCCTGCGCCGGCGCTGGTTTCTCGCTGGTGTTGATGTGTGACATGGCGGTAGCTGCCAGCAACAGCGTCATTGTGCTGGCCTACAGCAATGTGGGCCTGTCCACCGACGGCGGCGCCACTTGGAGTTTGGCGCGCGCCCTGCCCCGCCCCCTGGCCAGCGAGATCCTGATGCTGGGCGGCAAAGTCAGCCCACAGATGTTGCAGCAACATGGCCTGCTGAATCAGGTCTGCGAGCCAGGGCAAGCCTTGGCCCAAGCGCTGGCGCTGGCTCAACGCCTCAATGGCCGCCCCGGCAATGTGCTCGCCAGCATCAAGGAGCTGCTGGCCGACGGCGTGACCGAGTCCATGCCCACGCAGTTGGATGCAGAAAAAAAACACTTCGTCAGCAATCTGCATCACGCCAATGCCGAAACAGGCATCCGGGCTTTTTTTGCCAAACAAAGTCCCAAGTACCTTTGATCTCCTGTTGGGGTCGCCAGCGAGTCAGACACGCAGGTGACATGACCACGGTAGCGACCCCAATGCCCGACCGACAATCTTTTTGCGTTAATGAAGTTTTACCATGGATGATCCAATTTTGAACGCTGAAGAACGCGAAGCCATCAATGCAGGGCGCTGGTTTTCCTCGCTGTCGCCCTCCTTGCGGCACGACATCTTGCGCTGCGCCTATGTCAAGCGCTTGAAAGACGGCGACCTCATCACGGCTCGCGGCGATCCGGCTGAAGAATGGATGGCCTGCGCCAAAGGGGCCGTTCGCGTCAGTTCGACCTCGTTGTCGGGCAAGCAGATCACCTTCACCTACGTCGAACCCGGCATCTGGTTTGGAGATGTCTCCATCATCGACGGCGACAGCCGCACCCATGATGCTTATGCCCATGGCGACACCACCATTTTGTGTGTGGCTTGTGCAGACTTCCAAAAAATATTGACCCTGCACGTCGAGTTCTACGAGGCCATGCTCAAACTGCAAGCCCGTCGAATCCGGCAATTGTTCGGTCTGGTCGAAGACCTCAGTACTCTGCCCCTGCGCTCTAGACTGGCCAAGCAACTGTTGCATTTGGCACGCAGCTACGGCGTGCCCTGCCTCAATAACAGCCAGGAAACCCGCATCGGACTGCACTTGGCACAGGAAGAGCTGGCACAGCTGCTGGGCGCGTCGCGCCAGCGGGTCAACCAGGAACTCAAGGCCATGGAACGCGAGGAAGCGATCCGCATCGAAGCCGGTGGGATCGTCATCCATGACCGCAATGCCCTCATGCGCGTGAGTGAGGCCGATTTGTGAGCAGCCCCAATGACACCTTCTCGGGCACCCGCCCCGTCAGCGAGGCGCACGCCTTTGACGTCGAAGCCCTGCAGACTTGGCTCAGCCGCCAGGTCAACGGCTTCCAAGGGCCTTTGTCCGTCGAGATGTTCAAGGGCGGTCAATCGAACCCCACGTACAAACTCATCACCTCCACGCGCAGCTACGTCATGCGCGCCAAACCCGGACCTGTGGCCAAACTCTTGCCCTCGGCCCACGCCATCGAGCGCGAATTCAAGGTCATGAGCGCCTTATCCCGCACCGATGTCCCCGTGGCTGAAATGCTGGCCCTGTGCGAAGACGAATCGGTAATCGGTCGCGCCTTCTACATCATGGAGTATGTCGAAGGACGGGTTTTGTGGGAGCAATCCCTGCCGGGCATGACACCTGAGCAACGTCGCGCCCACTACACCGAACTCAATCGAGTGTTGGCCTGCCTGCACCGCGCGCCTTTTGCCGACATTGGTTTGGCCGACTATGGCCGACCAGGCAACTACATCCAACGCCAGATCGCGCGCTGGAGCAAGCAGTACCAAGCCTCGATCACCCAACCCATAGAGGCCATGGATCGACTCATCGAGTGGCTACCCCGCAACATGCCCGCGAGTTCCCAAACCGACCTGACCTCGGTCGTGCACGGCGACTACCGAATCGACAATGTGATGTACCACCCCGATCGGCCCCGAATCATGGCCGTTCTCGATTGGGAACTCTCTACCCTGGGTCACCCGCTGGCCGACTTCAGCTACCACTGCATGGCCTGGCACATTCCGCCAGGCACCTTCCGGGGCCTGGGTGGGGTCGATCTGAAATCTTTGGGTATTCCTCTCGAAGACGAATACATCCGGATGTACTGCGACCAAACGGGCTTTGCTCGACCGGACGACTTGCATACCGATTGGAGTTTTTATCTGTCTTACAACATGTTTCGCATCGCCGCCATCTTGCAAGGCATCGCCAAGCGAGTGGAAGAAGGCACCGCGTCCAGTGCCCAAGCCCGGGCCTCGGGTGCAGGTGCCCGTCCTATGGCTGAACTGGCCTGGCAATTTGCACAACGGGCCTGACCCTTTATCTCGGAGATCATCATGCATTTTGAATACAGCGACAAAGTCAAGTCCCTACAGTCTCGCCTGCTCGACTTCATGGACCAACACGTCTACCCCAACGAGCAGCGCTTTTTCGAAGAGGTCGCTGCCAACCGCGCCAAAGGCAATGCATGGGTACCGACGCACATCGTCGAACAACTTAAACCGCTGGCGCGCAAAGCCGGTTTGTGGAACCTGTTCATCCCCAACAGCAAACGCGCCCCCGAAGGCCTGACCAATTTGGAGTACGCCCCCATGTGCGAAATCATGGGACGGGTGCCATTTGCCGCCGAGGTTTTCAATTGCTCGGCGCCCGATACCGGCAACATGGAAACGCTCGAGCGTTATGCCAGCGAAGCCATCAAAGACCAATGGCTTGAGCCTTTGCTCAGGGGCGAAATCCGTTCGGCCTTTCTGATGACCGAGCCCGACGTTGCCTCTTCAGACGCAACCAATATCCAATGCCGCATTGAACGCGATGGAGATCATTACGTCATCAACGGTCGCAAATGGTGGAGTTCGGGCGCCGGTGACCCGCGTTGCGCTGTCTACATCGTCATGGGCAAGACCGACCCCGAGGCGCCACGCCACTCCCAGCAAAGCATGATCGTCGTGCCTTCCAACACCCCCGGCATCACCGTGGCGCGCGCCCTGCCCGTGTTTGGCTACGACGATGCGCCGCACGGCCACATGGAAGTGATCCTGAAAAACGTTCGCATCCCTGCCGGCAACATCTTGCTGGGCGAAGGCCGTGGCTTTGAAATTGCCCAAGGCCGCCTGGGCCCGGGCCGCATCCACCACTGCATGCGCAGCATCGGTGTTGCCGAGCGCGCCTTGGAATTGATGTGCCGTCGACTCAACAGCCGGGTCGCTTTTGGCAAGCCCATTTCGGCCCAAAGCGTCTGGCACGAGCGCATTGCCGAGTCTCGCATCATGATCGAGCAAGCTCGCTTGCTGACCCTGAAAGCCGCATACATGATGGACACCGTGGGCAACAAAATCGCTCGCACCGAAATCGCCATGATCAAGGTCGTTGCACCCAACATCGCATGCCAAATCATCGACTGGGCCATTCAGGCCCATGGTGCCGGTGGCGTCAGCGGCGACTTCCCCCTGGCCTACGCCTATGCCCATCAACGCACCTTGCGATTGGCCGACGGGCCCGACGAAGTGCACCGCAATGCCATCGCCAAACTGGAGTTGGCCCGCCACATCGCCAGCGTGCCGCAAGACGTGGATATGCCCGTCACACGCGGCAGCTGAATCTGTACCCTCATCTGAAAGGAACTGCCATGATCGACGTTTATTCCTGGGCGACACCCAACGGCCACAAAGTACACATCATGCTCGAAGAATGTGGTTATCGACTGGACCGCGACTGGCGTGCCATTCCCATCAACATCGGCACGGGCGATCAGTTCAAGACCGAGTTCCTGAGCATCAGCCCCAACAACAAAATCCCCGCTCTGGTTGATCCCCATGGCCCCGATGGCAAACCCATCAGCGTATTCGAGTCGGGGGCGATTTTGGTCTACCTGGCCTCCAAGACGGGCAAGTTCCTGCCCAAGTCCGACCGGGCCAAATTCGAGGCCTTGCAATGGCTCATGTTCCAAATGGGGGGCGTGGGTCCGATGCTGGGTCAAAACCACCATTTCCGCCTGTACGCACCTGAAAAAATCGAATACGCGATCAACCGCTACACCAACGAAGCCAAGCGCCTGTATGGCGTCATGGACCGCCGTCTGGCCGCCAGCAAATACCTCGCCGGCTCAACCTACAGCATCGCCGATATGGCCACCTTCCCCTGGTTGCGCAACTGGCAAAACCAAGGCGTGGCCATGGATGACTATCCACATGTGAAGAAATGGTTTGATGGCATTGCCGCACGCCCTGCCGTGCAGCGCGCCGTCCAGGTGCTGACCGATTTGCGCAAACCGATCACCGACGACAAGGCCCGCGAAGTATTGTTCGGCAACACCCAATACAAAAAGCGCTGAATTCCAAATCGGGGCGGGCCCTGATGGCCTGCCCGGAGGGAATCGAACCCCCGACCCACAGCTTAGAAGGCTGTTGCTCTATCCAACTGAGCTACGGGCAGTCGCTCGTTCATATGGTCGGGGCGACATGATTCGAACATGCGACCCTCTGCTCCCAAAGCAGATGCGC
>JASGCM010000019.1 GCA_030054175.1 Alphaproteobacteria bacterium
CTTTGCAGCACCTCTGCCGCATGCTCGCTGATGCGCCGGGCCAGGAAGAGGTCATCGAGCACGAGCAAGTCAGGCTCGACCCACGCCCTGATCAGCGCAGCCCGCTCCCGGTCGTTGGCCAGCGCGTAGCGGGCGAGCTCTGTGCATCGGCCACCAGATACAGCACATCCAAGCCCTCCAGGGTCGCCTGATAGGCCAGCGCCTTGGCCACGTGGCTCTTGCCGGTGCCGGGCTTGCCCACGATCAGCGCATTGGCCCCGTCGGCGATGAACTTCAGGGTCAGCAGATCGAAGCATGCCGCCCTGGGCAGTTTGGGGTTGAAGCGCCAGTCCAGCTCCACCAGCGTGCAGCGCTCATCGAGCCCCGAGCGGGCTCGCCCTCATCTAGCCCGACCGTGTCGATCTTGACCACAAAACCATCGTCAGCTCCGATGCCCACGGTATAGGCCAGCTCCTTGGGCGAATCTGCTGCCGGGTAGATACGCGCCCAGTTGTACGGCAGGAAAGAATTTGCCTGACTGGTCGGACGCTTGCGAAGCTTGACGACACCCATCGGAAACAACTTGGCCTTGACCTCGTTGGCCCATGCCTCGATCACCTCGCAGGCCTTCTTCAGTTCCTCATAGGCGCGGTTCTGCTCAGGGTTGGATTCGTCGCGCTTTTGCCCCTTCCACTTGTTCAGCAGCTTGAAGTGGTCACTGGTGAAATAGTCCACCATGTTTTTCTATATCCCCTCAACATCAATTCCGTGTTCGGCCAACCAAGCCCTTCGCTGCGCATAGTCCGGCATTGCGCGCTCTACGCGCAGCCAGAACGCGGGGGTGTGGTGTGGCTCGTGCAAGTGGGCGATCTCGTGCACCACCACATTATAGAGGCACTTTATGAAAACTTGCCCGAGTATAAGCTCTTGTTGTGTTTGGAACAGGGTATGAGTTAAGAAATTTCGAAATCAATAACTTAATGTTTGGCGGAAGCGGTGAGATTCGAACTCACGGAAGGCGTAAACCTTCGCCGGTTTTCAAGACCGGTGCATTCAACCACTCTGCCACGCTTCCACTGGGCCAATTCTAACCGCCAGAATCACCCCGCCGACCAACAGACCGTCTTAAGCCGGCCTCACCCCCTGCCAGGCGTTGTACAGCAGTTCCTTTAGCGGCTCACGCTGCAGCGGCCTGGGGTTGGGGTATTGGTTTTGCAGGGCCATGTCAAGCGCCTGGTTCAGCTGTGCTTCGGTCAATCCCAGGTCACGCAGGGCCACAGGCACCCCATGGTCTTTGGCCAGGTCATACACCGCCTGCGCCACACTACAACCTCGCTCGGTCGCTTTCAGTGCCCGCGCCATGCGCTGGTACGCCGCCGGGGCAGAACCCTGGTTGTAGGCCAGGGCATGGGGCAGCACAATGGTATGGGTCTCTGCATGCGGCAGGTTGAAGCTGCCGCCCAGGGTGTGGCACAGCTTGTGGTGGATCGCCATGCCCGCATTGGCCAGGGCCTGGCCGCACAGCCACGCGCCATACAGGGCGTCGCTGCGGGCTTCTATGTCGGTGGGTTGCTGGTGCAGCACCGGCAGGGCACGCGCCAGGGCGGTGATGCCCTCTTCAGACAGCAAATCCATGATGGGGTTGCCGTCAACCGCATACAAGCACTCGGCCGCATGGGCCATGGCGTTGATGCCGCTGGTAATGCTGAGGCCAACGGGCAGGCTAAGTGTCAGCTCGGGGTCGTAGATGACGGTGCGCGGCAGCACACGGGTGTCACGGCCGGTTTTTTTCAGGCCGGCCTCGGTAATGCCATAAATCGTCGTCATCTCGCTGCCCGCATAAGTGGTGGGTATCGCCACAATCGGCAGCCCAGAGTCAAGCGCGATCGCCTTGCCCAAGCCAGTGGTAGACCCACCGCCAATCGCCACCGCGCAATCGGCCCCCAGTTGGCTGGCCACCTGGCGGGCTTCGCGCGCGGTCTCAATCGGCACATGCATGACGGCACGGTCAAAAATGCCCGCTGCGCGTGCGCCCAGCATGTCGGCCACGCGCTCGGCGCTGGCGCGTTGCTCAGGCGTCGACAAGATCAGCGCCCGTTGGGCGCCCAGGGCGACGATTTCACGTTCAAGGTGTTGCAGGCTGCCGGCGCCAAACACCACCCGCTGCGGCTGGCTGAGGTAAACAAAGTCTATCATGGGGGTGTATTGTGCCCGTCTGTGGCTTATTCGCCGGGGGTTTGTCCACAGGCCCGGGTCATGACCCGGATGATGGCCGCATAGTCCAGCTCGCCGTCGCCCTGGGCGATGGCGGCGCGCATCTGTTGCTGGGTCAGCGACAGCTGGGGCAGCGGCACATGCATCTCGTCACCGGCTTGCAGCATCAGGCCCACGTCTTTGAGCATCTGGTGCACGGTAAAGGTGGGGGTGTAGTCGTGCTGGCTCAGTTGCACCGATTTGGCTTTCACAATCGGCGAGCCCACGGCGCTGGCGCCGATCACCTGCCACATCTGCGCCCAGTCCAGCCCGCCGCGCTGGCCCAGGTTGAGGGCTTCGGACAGCATGGCGCTGGTCTGCGCGATCATCAGGTTGATCACCAGCTTCATCAGCCGGGCTTGCTCGCCAGCGCCTAAGTGGAACTGGTTGGGCCCCCAGCATGTCAACAAAGGCAAGACCCGCTGGTACAGGGCCTGCGGCCCCGACGCCAACACCGTCAGCTGGGCTGCCTCGGCCATGTGGTTGTTGCCCGAGACCGTCACGCGCAAATGTTCCACCCCTTTGGCGGCGACCTGTTGCGCGGCGTGCGCCGAAGCCCCCAGCGACACGGTGCTGGTGTCGATCCAGGCCAAGCCCGGGCGGCCATGGTGCGCCAGCCATGCGGCGACACCATTGAGCGCGGCGTCGTTGGGCAGCGAGCTGATCACCACCGCCGCCTGGGCCAGGGCGTCTTTGGGGTCGCTGGCCAGGGTCAGGCCGGCGGCCTGGGCCAGTCGCATGCGCTCGGGGTCCAGGTCGTGCACCACCACCGGGTGGCCGGCGGCGTGCAGGTGGCGGGCCATGGGCAGGCCCATTTTTCCGATGCCCAAAAACAAGATGGCTTGGCTCATGGTGTGCAACTTCGGTTAAATGGTTCAGTGCGGGCGCAGGCCCAGGGCTTGGGTGATCTTTTGGCCCGAGGCCTGCAGGCGCTGCAACAGCGGCGGCAGATCAACGCCCAGCAGCTGGCCGTGGCGTTTTTTCCAGCGGCCCGCGATCATGACGCTGTCGATGTTGGCCAGGCTGGTTTGCATGACCACGGTGCTGACCGGGTCGTGCACGGGCTGCATGTTGATGTCGTTGGCGTTGATCAGCACCAGGTCGGCCTGTTTGCCCTCGGCCAGGGTGCCGATGCGGTCCAGCTGGCCCAGCATGCGTGCGCCCTCGACCGTTATCCACTCCAGCGCCTGGCGGGTGCGCACGGTACTGGTGGCGGGGATGCTGCCGTGCTGCTCGCGGTGCGCCACGTTGTCCAGGCTGCGCTGCATGCCCAGCGCGACCCGGGCTTGGGTCAGCATGTCGCCGCTCAGCACGCTCTCCAGGTCAGCGCCCAGCGACGGCGCATGGCCCAGCGCCAGCAGGCGCCCGGTGATCGGGTGGCCGTGGCCTTGGGTCATCTCGTTTTCTGCCGCCGCCGAGAACGACATGCCCAGGTCGCAAAAGGTCTTGATCTGCTCGTCGCTCAGCGCATGGCCGTGCACAATGTTCACATGCGGCCCCAACAGGCCCTGCTGTTGCAGCACCTGCCAGCCCTCGGGCGTGCGGGCCGGGCCGCCGCCCTGGTGCAACGAGGCAATCAACCCCAGGTCGCGCGCCATGCGAAAGTCGTGCAGGGTCACGTCCAGCGTAGCGTAGTGCGGCCCCAGCACCGCCGCGCCGATGCTCAAGAGCGGGTGGCCCTGGTGCGCTTTGAGCAGCTGCTCGACCTCGGCGCGCGGGTGCGGGGTCTCCCAAAACGGGGTTTCGCCGGGCTTGGGGTCGGGCTTGGGCGTGCCATGAAAAAACGCCGCCCTGATGCCTGAGCGCAACAGGCCGTCGATGGCGGCGTCGTTGTGCTCGGGCGTGCGGTTGTTGTGGCACCAGTCCACCAGCGTGGTGGTGCCGCAGTGGATCTGGTTCAGCGCGCCGACCCAGTTGGCGATCTGCAGGTCGTCGGGGGCAAACACGGTGGCCAGGCCGGCGTGCATGTTTTTAAAGTACTCAAGCAGCGTCCAGTTGGCCGCCACGCCCCTGAGCGCGGTCTGCCAGGTGTGCAGGTGGGCGTTGACCAGCCCGGGGATCACGATGTACCCGCGGGCCTCGACCACCTCGTCGGCCTGCGCCTCAATGCGCGGGGCGATGCACTCGATGCGGTCGTCGTGCACCAGCACGTCGGCCTGCGGCAGGTCGCCCTGGCGGTCCAGGGTGATGACGCAAGCGCCCCTGATCAGCGTGCGGGCCATGCGCTCAGCTGGCCAGGCCGTCGTCGACCTGGACGTTCTCGGGCTTGAGTTGCAGGCCCGAGTCTGCGGCGATTTCTTGCAACAGAATCGAAAAGTCCACATGGTCGTGGCCACGGCCCACCATGCGCGCGATCGACTCGCGGGTGGCGGCCGCAGCGGGCATGGGCACGCCCTGCGCCTTGGCGGCGGCCAGGCCCAGGTCCATGTCTTTGAGCAGCAGCTTGGGCGTGAAGGTGACCTGGTCAAAGGTCAGGTTGGTGAGCACGGGTGACTTGTAGCGGGTGTACATGGACCCCAGCACCGAGTCGTTGATGCTTTCCAGAAACACATGGCGCGGGATGCCGGCTTTTTCGGCCATGACGGTGATCTCGCACAGGTTCTGGATGACGACGCCGAACATGGTGTTGTGCGCGATCTTCCACACACGGGCCAGCTCGCCCTCGCCCACCCACATGCATTTGCGCGACATGGCGCGCAGGTAGGGCTCGGCCAGGTCGTACAGGGCCTTGGGGCCCGACGCGACAATCAGCAGCTTGCCGGCCTTGGCCACTTTGCCGTTGCCCGACACGGGGGCGCACAAATAGGCCACGCCCATGGCTTCCAGTCGCTGGCGCACTTCGGTCGAGCCCTCTTGCGAGATGGAGGAACTGTCGACGACCAGCTTGGGCTTTTTCGTGCCAGTCACCAGGCCGCCTTCGGCAAACAAAACTTCTTTCAGGTCGTCGGTGGTCGAGACCATGGTGAAGACGGTCTCGCACGCGGCCAGGTCCAGCTTGGTATTGACCACCGTTGCGCCGTACTCGGCCAGTGGCTCGGCTTTGCTGCGGGTGCGGTTCCAGACGTCGACGCCGTGCCCGGCTTTGGTCAGTTGTTTGACCATGGCTTCGCCCATGCGGCCCAAGCCGATCCATCCAATTTTGTTGGCCATGTGTGTTCTCCCTAACAGTTTGCAGTGTGAAAAAAAGTTCAGTCGACCCGGGCGCCGGTTTCTTTGACCACCGCGCCCCATTTGCGGGCCTCGGCGCCGACATAGGCTTCGGTGGCGGCGCGGTCCATGCGCACGGCCTCGAGCGACTGCGCACCAAAGCTGTCGGTGATGGCCTTACTGGCCAAAATCTTGTTGATCTCGGTGTTCATGCGCTGCAAGATGTATTCGGGCGTGCCCGCAGGGGCAAAGACGCCGATCCAGGTGTTGGACTCAAAGCCTGGGTAGCCCAGCTCGGCCACGGTGGGCACGTCGGGCATGGCGCTGCTGCGCTGTGCGCTGGTGACCGCAATCGGGCGCACCTTGCCGGCTTTCGCCAGCTGCACCACGGGCGGGATCGAGGTCGAGCCCAAGGGCACCTGACCGCTGACCACCGCATTGGCCGCAGCCGCCGGAGAAAAGGGCACGTGTTGCACGTCGACCTTGGCCAGGTTGCGGAACAGTAGCTCGGCCCCGAGGTGGGTGGTGGTGCCGTTCCCAGAAGAGGCGTAGCTGAGCTTGTCGGTCTTGGCCAGGACCAGCAGCTCGGGCAAGGTGTTGGCTTTCACGCCGGGGTGCACGTACAAGATGTTGGGCGAGACCCCGGCAATGGCAACCGAGGCCAGGTCTTTGCCGACCTCGTACCCGGCCTTGGTGTACAGCGACGGATTGACCGCATAGGCGACGCTGTGCATGAGGAAGGTGTAGCCATCGGCGGGGCTGCGCGCCACGCCCACGGTGGCGATGTTGCCGCCCGCGCCGGGTTTGTTTTCAATGACGATGGGTTGGCCCAGGGCTTCGGACAGCGGCGCACTGAAGGCGCGGGCAATGATGTCGGTGGTGGCCCCGGGCGGGAAGGCGATCACGATGCGGATCGGTTTGTCGGGCCAGGCGGCTTGTGCCTGCACCATGCCGAACAGGGCCAAACCGACGACGGCCAGACGGCGCAGAGGCAGCGACTTGAACAAACGCACCATGGTCACTCCTTGTTGATGAGTTGATCAGCGATTGGACACCAGCGGCAGGGCATTTTGCAGACGGAAAAACCCGCAATGGGAGGGTTGTTTTTGCTGAGTGCCGCAGTTCTGTGACTGTTGCACAAGCCCGATGGATTCACGCAACGCTCGCGAACTTAGCAAGATGCTTGGTGAGTATTGGTAGCCCAAAAGGGTGAGGGGGCCCGAAGGCCCCCTCATATCGCGGCGTTCACCTTAGCCCCTTCGGGGACCGCTTTCGCGGCGGAGTACAGCTGGATACGTCGCTGTGCTGTAGCTTGACAGGGCAAGCACCCTGCTCCCCAACCAAGTCCGGTTACCTCAAGGGTAACAAGCGAGTTGGAGTTATTTATACTTAATTTACCAAACCGGCCAAGCTTTGTCAACCCCCGTTTTTTTTTGCGGGCATGGCAACCCGCACAGGGTGGGTCTGAAGGGAACAGGGCTTGACGCGGTCCAGCAGCCCACCGCCATATCTGGCGCGAGGTGATTGGCCATGCGGCGAATGGCTCCTTTATTTACCGCATATTTTGCGGTCAATGAGTTGCGCTTGCGGGCCATAACGGTCATAATCTCCGCATGAAAAGCGGTGATTACAGCTACATCTGGCAGGCCAGCGACTGGCCCAACTGGCGCTTTGACCTGGCGGCGTTGGCAGGCCCCATGGCCGAGGTCAGCCGTGCCCAAGGTTTGTTGATGGGGCGCATGGCCGATGTCGGCATGGGGCTGCGCGACCAGGCGAGCCTGGCGGCACTGACCGAAGATGTGGTCAAGACCAGCGAGATCGAGGGCGAACAGCTCAACGTCGAGTCCGTGCGCTCATCCATCGCGCGCAGACTGGGCGTGGACATCGGCGCGCTCGCCCCGGTGGATCGTCACATTGAGGGCGTGGTCGAGATGGTGCTCGATGCCACCGCCAACAGCCACGCGCCCATGACCCAGGCGCGTCTGTTGGGCTGGCATGCGGCGCTGTTTCCGACCGGCAACTCGGGCCTGTCCAAGATCAGGGTTGGCGGATGGCGTGACGATGCCAGCGGCCCCATGCAGGTGGTGTCTGGCCCCATGGGACGCCAGCGTGTGCATTTTGAAGCACCACCAGCCGATCACCTCGACCACGAGTGCAACCGTTTCCTTGTCTGGTTGAATGCCGCGACAAATGAACCGCCGCTGCTCAAGGCAGGCCTGGGCCATCTGTGGTTTGTCACACTGCACCCGTTGGATGATGGCAATGGCCGCATCGCCAGGGCCATTGGCGACGTGTTGCTGGCGCGTGCCGATGGCAGCCCGCAACGCTTTTACAGTTTATCGGCGCAGATCCAGCGCGAACGCAAGGCCTACTACGACATTCTGGAGAGGACGCAAAAGCGGTCGATGGATGTGACCGAGTGGCTGGCGTGGTTTTTGGGCACGCTGCATCGCGCGGTGGACCAGGCCCGGCACACGCTGGGCGCTGTCTTGGCCAAAACGCGGTTCTGGCAGCGCTGGGCGAGCACCCCGCTGAACGGGCGGCAGGTGAAGTTGTTGAACCGATTGCTCGATGGTTTCGAGGGCAAGCTCACCAGCAGCAAGTGGGCGGCGATCGCCAAGTGTTCACCGGACACTGCGCTGCGTGACATCAACGATCTGCTCACCCGGGGCGTTTTGCGCAGATCGGATGCGGGCGGGCGCAGCACCAGCTATGTGCTGAACGACTGGGCGCAGTAGCAGCGGTTTGGTCTAAACCGAGAAATCTCGGTTAAACGCGCTCGAGAATGACCGCAATGCCCTGCCCCACGCCAATGCACATGGTGCACAGGGCGTAGCGGCCGCCGCTGCGGTGCAGCTGGTTGATCGCCGTGGTGGCCAATCGTGCTCCGCTGGCGCCCAGGGGGTGACCCAGGGCGATGGCGCCGCCGTTGGGGTTGACGCGCGGGTCGTCGTCGCGCAGGCCCAGTTGGCGCAGCACGGCCAGGCCCTGGGCGGCAAAGGCTTCATTCAGCTCAATCACGTCGATTTGCTCCAGCTTCAGGCCGGTGAGGGCCAGCACCTTTTGGGTGGCCGGGGCGGGGCCGATGCCCATGATTCGCGGGGGCACGCCCACCGTGGCCATGCCGACCACGCGGGCACGCGGGGTCAGGCCATGGCGGGCGGCCGCGGCCTCGCTGGCCAGCAGCAACGCACAGGCGCCGTCGTTGACGCCACTGGCGTTGCCGGCGGTCACAGTGCCGTCGGGGCGCACCACGCCTTTGAGCTTGGAGAGGGTCTCCATGCTGGTCTCGCGCGGGTGCTCGTCTTTGGCCACCACCAGCGGGTCGCCTTTTTTCTGCGGGATCGTCACGGGCACGATTTCGGTGTCAAAGACGCCCGCCTTTTGCGCTGCCACGGCCTTGAGCTGGCTGGCCAGGGCCATGCGGTCCTGGGCTTCGCGCTCAATCTTGAAATCGGTGGCGACGTTCTCGGCGGTCTCGGGCATCGAGTCGACGCCGTATTTTTCTTTCATCAGCTTGTTGATGAAGCGCCAGCCGATGGTGGTGTCGTAGACCGCGTTGCTGCGGCTGAATGCGGTGTCGGCCTTGGGCATGACAAACGGGGCGCGGCTCATGCTCTCGACGCCACCGGCGATCATCAGCTCGGCCTCGCCGCTGCGGATCGCACGCGCCGAGGTGCCCACCGCATCGAGCCCTGAGCCGCACAGGCGGTTGATGGTGGCTCCGGACACTTCCAACGGCAAGCCCGCCAGCAGGCTGGCCATGTGGGCGACGTTGCGGTTGTCTTCACCGGCCTGATTGGCGTTGCCGTAGATCACGTCGGTGATGGCCTGCCAGTCGACCTTGGGGTTGCGCTGCATCAGGGCGCGCAGGGGGATCGCGCCCAGGTCATCGGTGCGCACGCTCGAGAGTGCGCCGCCATAGCGGCCAAAGGGGGTGCGCACGGCGTCGCAAATGAAAGCGTGGTTCATGGTTTTGTCTCCAGATACAAAAGATAAAGCGTGGGGTCAGGTCAGTTGACGAAGGGCAGGCCGACGATCTGTTGCAGTTCTTCGCGGCTCAGGCCGTCGACGACGTCGATCAGACCCAGGCCGCGCGGCGTGCACGCCAGCGTGCACAGGTCGGTGTAGATGCGCTTGACGCAGGCGATGCCGGTCAGCGGATAGGTGCATTGCTGCACCACCTTGGACTGGCCTTGCTTGGTGAGCAAATCCATCATGACCCAGGTTTGTTTGGCACCGGTGGCCAGGTCCATCGCGCCGCCCACGGCAGGGATGGCGTCGGCTTCGCCGGTGTGCCAGTTGGCCAGGTCGCCGGTGGCGCTGACCTGAAACGCGCCCAACACGCAGATGTCCAGGTGACCGCCTCGCATGATGGCAAAGCTGTCGGCATGGTGAAAGTATGAGCCGCCCGCGAGCAGGGTCACGGGCTGTTTGCCGGCGTTGATCAGGTCGTAGTCCTCTTGCCCGGCGGCGGGGGCAGGCCCCATGCCCAAAATGCCGTTTTCGGAGTGCAGCAGCACTTCGCGGCTGGCCGGGATGTGGTTGGCCACCAGGGTCGGCTGGCCGATGCCCAGGTTGACGGTGGCGCCTTCGGGGATGTCTTGGGCCACGCGGGCGGCCAGTTGGTCTTTGGTTCGACGGGTGTAACTCATGACTTGAACCCTCCGGCTTGGGTGGCGACACGGGGGATTTTGACGATCTGGCTGACAAAAATGCCGGGCGTCACGATGGTCTCGGGGTCCATCTGGCCCAGCTCGCAGATTTCGTGCACGGTGGCGACGGTCTTTTTGGCGGCGGTGGCCATGACCGGGCCAAAGTTGCGCGCCGCTTTGCGGTAGGTCAGGTTGCCCCAACGGTCGCCGCGCTCGGCGCGGATCAAGGCCAGGTCGCCGTGGATGGGTTCTTCAAACACGTACATGCGGCCATTGATTTCGCGCGTTTCCTTCAGACTGCCATTGGCTTTTTTGGCCAGCTCGGTGCCATAGCCGGTGGGCGTGAAAAAACCGCCAATGCCAGCGCCTGCGGCACGCAGCCGCTCGGCCAGGTTGCCCTGGGGCACCAATTCAAGTTGCAGTTTGCCGCTGCGGTACAGACCGTCAAAGATGTGCGAGTCGGCCTGCCGCGGAAAACTGCAGATGATCTTGCGCACCCGGCCCGCCTTGAGCAGGGCGGCCAGGCCGGTCTCGCCGTTGCCGGCGTTGTTGTTGACGATGGTCAGGTCGCGGGCGCCCTGCTCGATCAGGCCGTCGATCAGCTCGGACGGGATCCCGGCGGTGCCGAACCCGCCGATCAGAACGGTGGCGCCATCGGGGGTGCCCTGGAGTGCGGCGGCGATGGAGGGAGAAATCTTGTTGATCATGGGGGCAATTATGAACCAGCCGACGCAGTCTGACAGCGGTCTGACGCGCTTCGGGAGGGTGTCATGGGTGACAATGGCTTCATGTTCACCCCCTCTCAAGAAGATGTCCGCCGGTTCTTTTGTGCCGTGCGGGCCAAGCAACAAGCCGCAGCGCCCATGGATGCGTTGGAAACCCTGGTCGCCCAGTGGATCGCCGAGCACCCCGAGTTTTTTGCCGATCTGGCCGATGTGCAGGCGGCGCTGACGCGCATGTACGAGGTCGAAGACGGCAAAACCAACCCTTTTTTTCACTTGTCCATGCACCTGTCGATCAGCGAGCAGTGCTCGATCGACCAGCCCCGGGGGGTGCGCCAGGCGGTCGAGTTGCTGGCGGCGCGCCGTGGCTCGTTGCACGATGCCCACCACCTGGCCATGGAGTGCCTGGGGCGCATGGTGTGGGAGAGCCAGCGCAGCGGCCGCCCGCCCGACGGGGCCGCTTATGTCGATCAGTTGCAGCGATTGGTGACGCGGGATTGAGCCTTGACCTTTGCCTGGGGGCTGACCCCAAGAAAAAAGCCGCCAGGCATGAGGCTCGGGCGGCTTTTTAACCCTGCAGGGCGCGGCCCTGCGCAGGTGGATCAGCGGAATTTGGACTGGGGCACGACCTGCATCTCGCCGGGCTGTGCGGCCAGGTACTTGGCCAGCTCTTTGATCTCGGCGTTGGTGAATTGCTTGGCGATGCCACCCATGACGACGTTGTTGCGGCCCCAGGTACCCAGATTTTCGGTTTTGTACGATTTCAGCGCCACGAACAGGTAGTCGGCGTGTTGACCGGCCAACTTGGGGTAGCTGCCGTCGATGCCCTTGGAGTAATTGACGCCGTGGCAAGAGGCGCAAGCGCCCTTGGTCAGCAACTCGGCCACTTTGCCGCTGGGCTCGGGCAGTTTCTCGGGTGCGGCGGGGGCCGTGCTGTGCCCGGCGTAGTAGGCCGCGATGTCAGCGATGTCTTGGTCGGTCAGCGAAGCGCCTATGCCCTTCATGGTGGGGTGCTTGCGGTCACCACTGCGGTAGGCCGCCAGGGCGCTGCTGATGTACTTGGCGTTTTGGCCAAAAATCATCGGAACACGATAGACTTCAGGGAAGCTGGCTTGATAGCCTTTGATGCCGTGGCAACCGAT
The DNA here is from genome assembly GCA_030054175.1 of Alphaproteobacteria bacterium. Classification (GTDB taxonomy): domain Bacteria; phylum Pseudomonadota; class Gammaproteobacteria; order Burkholderiales; family Burkholderiaceae_C; genus Limnohabitans. The sequence continues at coordinate 11,899 of JASGCM010000019.1, forward strand.
GCACATGGCGATTTTTTTCTCGCCGGCCTTGGGATCGCCCTGAACGTCTTGGGCCAGCACCTGGCTGGTCACGAAAGAGACAGCAATAAAGAGGGCGGAAGTCAGGAGCTTTTTCATTTTGGGATGACAATCAAGGGGCGATTGAGGTAAATCAACCGAGCATTATATAGGGGCTTTTGAGCCATACAAAGAACCGAATCACAGGATTTCCGCGAGATGAAATTTAAAGGCACCAACAACTATGTGGCCACCCAGGATCTGATGCTGGCGGTCAACGCCGCCATCACCTTGAAGCGCCCCCTGCTGGTCAAGGGCGAGCCCGGCACCGGCAAGACCATGCTGGCCGAAGAGGTGGCCCAGGCCCTGAACATGCCCCTGCTGCAATGGCACATCAAGTCGACCACCAAGGCCCAGCAGGGCCTGTACGAGTACGACGCCGTCAGCCGATTGCGCGACAGCCAGTTAGGCGACGAGCGGGTCAAGGACATTCAGAACTACATCATCAAAGGCGTGCTCTGGCAAGCCTTCACCGCTGACGAGCCGGTGGCTCTGTTGATCGACGAGATCGACAAGGCGGACATCGAGTTCCCCAACGACTTGTTGCGCGAGATCGATCGCATGGAGTTTTATTGCTACGAGACGCGAGAGTTGATCAAAGCCAAGAACCGTCCCTTGGTGTTCATCACATCCAACAATGAAAAAGAATTGCCCGACGCCTTTCTGCGTCGCTGCTTCTTTCATTACATCAAGTTCCCCGATCCCGACACCATGCGCCAAATCGTGGATGTGCATTTCCCCAACTTGAAGAAAGAGCTCTTGGCTGTCGCGCTGAAAACTTTCTACGACGTGCGCAACCTGCCCGGCCTGAAAAAAAAGCCCAGCACCAGCGAGCTGCTCGATTGGTTGAAATTGCTGGTGGCCGAGGACATCCCTCTGTCGGCCCTGCAGGCCCAGGATGAAAAAGTCGCCATCCCACCCCTGGTCGGTGCCCTGCTGAAAAACGAACAAGACGTGACCTTGTTTGAAAAGCTGGTCTTCATGCAAAGCCGCAACCGCTGAAAGGCATTTGAATCATGCTCAAACAGCTTGCCGAAGGACTGACCGACGCCGCGGGCTTCGTGGTGGGTTCGCTCTTGGGTTACGGACTGGGGCAATTGCTGGAACTGCAGTTGTTTGCCGAAGGCTACAGCGCGGGCAGCATCTTTGCCATCGCCCTGGTGGGCTTGGGCGGGGGACTGGGTTTGCAAGCGGCGCGCTTCTTGCGCGGCAAAGGCGAAATTGGTGAGGACCGCTGAATGTTGAAGATCGAAGCGCTGCAATTGCGGGGTCGCCATGCGTCGCTGGTGCCCTTGTCGCACGACCACCACGATGACTTGATCGAGGCGGTCAACGACGGCCAACTGTGGGATCTTTGGTACACCTTCATCCCCCGGTCTGAGCACCTGCGTACCGAGATCGACAGGCGTCTGGGCTTGCAAGCCCAAGGCAGCATGCTGCCGTTTGCAGTGCTTGACGCCAGCGGCAGGGCGGTGGGCATGACCACTTTCATGAATATCGACGCCACCCACCATCGGGTTGAAATTGGCTCGACTTGGTACCGGCGCGCTGTTCAGCGCAGCGCCCTCAATACCGAATGTAAACGAATGTTGCTGGGTCACGCTTTTGAACAGCTGGGCTGCAACGCGGTGGAATTTCGCACGCATTGGTTCAACCAGCCCAGCCGACAAGCGATTGAGCGCTTGGGCGCCAAGCTCGACGGCGTGCTGCGTGCGCACCAAATCGCACCCAACGGCAGTTTGCGCGACACCTGCGTGTACAGCATCGTGGCCCCCGAGTGGCCGGCCGTGCGCGCCCACCTGGATTTCCAGTTGCAACGACCTCGAGGTTGAAGCCATGCTGACCGATTTCTTCTACACCCTGCGCGCGGCCAAAGTACCAGTATCGGTGCGCGAGTATCTGACCTTGCTTGAAGCCTTGCAAGCCGATGTCGTCGGCCCGCGCAGCGAAGCCTGCAGCCTGGATGATTTTTATTACCTCAGCCGCACCGCCTTGGTGAAGGACGAAAAGCATTTTGACAAATTTGATCGCGCGTTTGCCGCCTATTTCAAAGGCGTCGAGATGCTGACCGACTTCACACAAGACGTGCCGCTGGACTGGCTGAAGAAGACGCTGGAAAAAGAGCTGACCCCCGAGCAAAAAGCCGCCATCGAAAAAATGGGCTGGGACGAGTTGATGGAGACGCTGCGCAAGAGGTTGGAGGAGCAAAAGGAGCGCCACGAGGGCGGCAGCAAGTGGATCGGCACGGGCGGCACCTCGCCTTTTGGTAACGGGGGTTACAACCCGCAAGGCATTCGCATTGGCGGCAAGGGCGGCAACAAAAGCGCCGTCAAGGTGTGGGAGCAACGCGCTTACCAAGACTATGACGACTCGCTTGAATTGGGCACGCGCAACATCAAGATCGCACTGCGCCGTTTGCGCCGCTTTGCCCGCGAGGGCTCACCCGACGAGTTGGATCTGGACGGCACCATCGCCAAGACGGCGGCCAATGCAGGTTATCTGGATATTTTGATGCGCCCGGAGCGGCACAACAATGTCAAGGTGTTGTTGCTGATGGATGTGGGCGGCACCATGGACGAGCACATCGCCCGCGTCGAGGAATTGTTCTCGGCGGTCAAGACCGAGTTCAAGCACCTGGAGTTTTTTTACTTTCACAACTGCGTGTATGATTTTTTGTGGAAGAACAACCGACGTCGCTTCGCCGAAAAATTCCCGACCTGGGACGTGATCCGAAAGTTCAACAAAGACTACAAACTGGTCTTTGTGGGCGACGCGACCATGAGCCCCTACGAGATTTTGCAGCCTGGGGGCAGCGTCGAGTACAACAACGAAGAGCCTGGCGCAGAGTGGTTGCAGAGGCTGGTGCACGCTTTCCCGAAATTCGCCTGGATCAATCCCGAGCCCCAAGGGGTGTGGCAGTACCGCCAGAGCATTGCGGTCATTCAGCAGATGATGAGCCAGCGCATGTTCCCGCTGACCCTGAAGGGGCTGGAGGAAGCGATGCGCATGCTGAGCAAGTAAACATCAAGCGCATGCGTCAGCCCGCACCCTGAGGCCTGCCCCGCTAGAATCAGCGACACCGCCGCCGTAGTTCAATGGATAGAACGAGCGCCTCCTAAGCGCTAGATACAGGTTCGATTCCTGTCGGGGGCGCCAAGGGCCGAGAGGCCCTTTTTTTATCTCCTGCGGGCCCTGTTTACTTGGCCTGCGGCGCGCCAAAACGAATGCCTATTTGAGACATCGCCTCGCGGGTGGCGGGGCCCCAGCGGCGGGCGATCTCTTGGCCCACCCCCTCAGCGTGGTAGACCGCGTCCTGGCTGTCGCCGGGCTCGGGCTGGATCATCACCAACAATCGGCCCAACTCGGTGCCGATGTTTTTGAAGTCGCGGTACACGCCGGGAGGCACCGAGACGAAATCAAAAGGGTCGAGCACTGTGCTGTGCTGCCCCTCGTCGCCCCAGGTGATCTCAAAGCGGCCATTGACGCAAAAAAAGTTTTCGGTCGCGGCAGTGTGCATGTGCAGGCCCGCGCTGTCGCCGGGCGGGCACTCGGCCAGGGTGATGGTCAGGCCCGGTGCGCCTTTGACGGGCGCGATCTTGCTGCGCCCCTGCCAGCCCAGCGGTGACATGATGGGCATGACCTTGTCGGGGGACATCATCATCACCGCTTCGGCCGGTATGCCGTTGTTTTGGTTCATGGTGTCCTTGTAGGGCACCAGTTGTGCATAGCGCGCCACACGTTGGGCGACGGTGTCATCAATCGGGTTGTGGGACATGGAACCTCCGGTGGTTGAGTGGACGCCCCGTTCACTGTGTCAGAGTGAGGTCACGGCACTGAGCAAATGACAGATCGTCTCGGGCGCTATATTGCGGGTAATGAAGACCAAACGGGTGTCGCGGTCTTGACTGGGCCACTGGTCCAACTCGACTGGCGGGCTGAAGATGTGCTGCACGCCCTGCACCACCACCGGGTGGCCTTCGACGTTGACAATGCCTTTGACGCGCAGCATGTCGGGCCCCCGCAGGGTCGTCAACAACTCCATGGCAGATGAGAACGCAGGCCACTTGAATGGTTGGCTGAATCGCAGCGACAGGGTACGGATGGCGGGATCGTGGTTTGAGGGCCGAGCACCGAGGTACTTGCCCTGGCCGGAGGTGTCGGTGGCCTTGACTTCTTGGCCGGTGGTCTGCCCCTGCAAAGACTCGCCCAGAAATGATAGCGTGTGCTCACCTGCTCGGGCACTGTGCAAACCCAGCCCGGTCAATAGGGCTGGATCCAGATCGCCCTGCACCACCGTGTGCTGGTCGGCCTGCGGGTTGAGCGCGCGCAACTCGTCGCGCAACCGCCGTAGTTGCTCTGGGCTGACCAAATCGGTTTTGGTGATGAAAATCCGATCGGCCATGGCAGCCTGTTTCAGCGCTTCGGTTTGTCGCGCCAGCAACTCGTGCCCATGAAAGGCGTCGACCAAGGTGACCAAACCATCCAGTCTGAAATGGGCATTGATCAAGGTGTCACTGACCAGGGTCTGCACCACCGGAGCGGGGTCGGCGAGGCCTGTGGTTTCTATGATGACACGGTCAAAATCAGGAATCTGCCCGGCTCGGCGCGAGTTGAACAGTTCGCGCAGGCTGTCTTGCAAGTCGGTGCGCACAGAACAACAAATGCAACCATTGGCCAGCAGCGACATGCTCTCGTTGACCGTCGAGACCAGATCGTGATCGATGCCAATCTCGCCCACCTCGTTGATGACGACTGCGGCCCGGTTCATGCCGGGGTGACGCAGCAGTTTGGAGATGAGTGTGGTTTTGCCGCTGCCCAAAAACCCGGTGACCAGGGTGATGGGCAGCTTGCCGGCCAGGGGGTCGCGTTCAGCCATGCGCCGCGCCCTTGAGATCAGATGTTGAGTTCAAGAATATATAAACCGCCGGTGAATCGGTCTTGGGTATAGACAATGCGGTTTTCATCAACGAACACGTCGTTGAGTTGCACCGCGCCGGCAGGCGAAAGTTTGGGCGCGCCCGGCACGAAGTACGCCACCTCTTCCACCTGGTAAGGGTTGCTGGTGTCATAGACGCGCACACCGGCGTTGAAGAAGGTGCCAATGATCAGGGTATCGGACTTGAACGAGGTGGGGATGGGCAGGTTCTCGTGCAGGTTGTGCGCACCAAAACGACCTCCGCGCTTGGCAAAAGCCTCGAACGGCGCGGCCGGAAAAGTGCCGATGGGTACGGGATTTTTCTCGTTGCGAGAGTCGATCATCCACACCAGCTTGGGCCAGTCGGCGCCGTTGTCTTGCACGCATTCGTCACTGACCACCCACAGATCTCGGTCGAAGAGGGGCAAGAGCGTGTGGATGAAGCCATTGAACGGGGGCGAATGGTTCCAATGCGAGACCACCTTGATGTCGGACATGTTGGAGATGTCAAGCACGAAAGCTCCGCCATCGATGTAACCCACGTATGCGCGATCAGGGCGCTGTGGGAATACATTGGTGTTGTGGGCGCGAAAACCGGTGTCGAATTTACTCACCAGACGCTGCGGCGCGGGTTCGGAATCCCCCTCGCGAGTGCCGGGGTACCACCAGCGGCCCGCCTCAACAGGCTTGAAGGGGTTAGAGACATCAAGGATGCGATAGAACTGATCGTCGAGCGGGTTGCGTGGCTGAAAGTCGGGCGCACCGGCGGCCATGTGCACGTATTTGCCGTCGACGAACCACACCGCATGCACGCCGCGCGAATGCGGGCCCGAGCAATCGAAGTGAGAGATCAACCGTGGGTTTTCGGGCACAGAGATGTCAAACAGATCAACACCAGCGGGCTTTAAGCCCACGGTTTGGGTTTGGTAGGCCACTGCCATGATGTCGCCGACCACGTCCAATGAATTGGATCGCACTTTGGCGTGCGGCAATTCGGTCTGCACCACCATGCGCGGGTCGCGCGGGTCGGTGACATCCACGCCAGTGAAATTTTTTGGCGCCGACTCGTGCGCCATCCAAAGGATGCGACGGCCATCTTTGGTTTTTTGCAAGGACATGCCCTCGCCCATGCCGCCGAACCCGCCAAGTTCGTGGTGAGCCAACAGCGTCATGTTGTGGGACAGGGTTTGGTCGCCGCGGGCGCCGGGGGAGGAGAGATTGAGCATGGGTTTACACCGTGTTGCAAATGATCAATTGATAATATAAATGATGCCTTGGCGATTCAGGTCGCCAATGTGTATTGTGTCAGTCGATGAAAGGACAATCATGAAAGTTATCTCCTCGTTTTCCCGCCGTGCCCTGCTGGGGGTGGCAGCCGCTGGTTTGCTGGCTGCCCAAGCCCCGGCCTTGGCCCAGGCCGCCAAGTTCCCTGATCGGCCGGTCAAGCTGATTGTGACCTACCCGCCAGGGGGGAGCTCGGACCTGATGGCCCGCGTCATGGGCCAGAAGATGAGTGAAATTTGGGGCCAACCCGTGATCATCGAGAGCAAGCCCGGCGCAGCCGGTTCGATCGGCATGGAATTCGCCGCCCGTCAACCCAATGACGGTTACACCTTTGTCATCGGCAACCTGGGCCCGGCCGGCGTGAACCCCCTGCTGCAAAAATTGCCCTACAGCATGGACAAAGACTTCATCTCGGTGTCACTGACCGCCACCGGCGCAAACATTTTGGTGGTGCCTGCCAACTCTCCTTATAAGAGTGTCAAGGACATCATCGCTGACGCCAAAGCCAACCCCGGCAAGATCAGTTTCGGCACCAGCGGCCCGGGCAGCATGTCGCACCTGGCTGCCGAATTGATGATGCGTCAGTCGGGCATCAAGATGGTCGCCATTCCCTACAAGGGCGGTGGTCAAGCTGTGACAGACGTATTGGCTGGCCAGTTGCCCATGATCATCTCTGACGCGTTGCCGGTCAGCCAGCACATCGCCAGCGGCAAGCTGCGCGCCCTGGCCATCACCAGCGAGAAGCGCTCACCCCTGTTCCCCGAAATCCCGACCTTTGCCGAGGCTGGACTGGACGGCATGGTGGCTTTGAACTGGTGGGGCTTATTCCTGCCAGCTGGCACGCCCCAGGCCATCGTGGACAACTACAACGCCACGCTCAACAAGGCCATGGTCAATGCGGACCTGAAAGACCGCTTCAACAAACTGGGGGTTGAGCCGCACTCGAGCACCCCGGCCGAGTTCCGCGCTTTTTTGGCCAACGAAAAAGTCAAGTACTCGAAGCTGATCGCCGACAACAACATCAAAGCCGACCAGTGACGCGACAATGGGGGTCAGAAAATTGGGGTCTGACCCCAATTTTCTGCCCCCCATTTCTGCTTATTCGGGTTGCAAGCCAGCGTCTGCGAAGGCTTTGCCCCAGGCTTGCAGCTGCTCGGGCATGAAGGCAGCCAATTCGGCGGGAGTTGAGCTGGCCAAATCAAATCCCAATCGATCCACTCTTTCCTTCACATCGGGTCTTGCGATGGCCTCGGCCATGGCGCGACTCATGCGGGTGGCTATGTCAGGCGGTAGCTTGGCCGGACCGAACAGAGCGGCCCAGGTGCCTGCCGTCAGTGCGGGCACCCCGGCCTCGGCAGCCGTGGGGACTTGAGGCAATGTCTCCCAACGCTTGGGCAGAAGCACAGCCATGGCCTTGAGCTTGCCCTCACGGATGTGAGGCAATGCACTGGCCGGAGTGGCGTAAGTGAACTGAACGTGTCCGCCCAAAATGTCGTTGATGGTCGGGCCTTCGCCCTTGTATGGCACCAGGTTCAGGTCGACTTTGGACTCGTTCTTCAGCCGGGTGTGCATGAGCTGCGTCACACCGCTGTAACTGCCGTAATTGAATTTGCCGGGCTGAGAGCGGATCAACTGCAACAACTCTTGCGCGTTCTGCACCGGCACCTGGGCACCGACCACCATCACGTAGATGTAACGCCCCACCAGCGTCACAGGCGTGAAGCTCTTGATCGGGTCATAGGGCGGGTTTTTCTTGAGCAAGGGCACCTGCATCATCGGGGTGTTCGAGGCCAGGAAGTAGGTGTGCCCATCGGGATCAGATCGCGCCACAAAATCCCCCGCAATCGCCCCATCGGCACCGGGTCGGTTCTCCACCAACACCGGCTGGCCCAAGCTTTGGGTGAACACCTGCGACAAAATCCGTGCCACCGCGTCGGTCGACCCGCCCGGCGGGAATTGCAACACGATGCGCACAGGTTTGGTCGGCCAATTGCTCTGCGACCAGGCCGTGGGCATTGCAGCCATCAAGGGCAAAGCACCAGCCAGTCGGTTGAATTGGCGGCGTGGAATGTCTTGCATGGTGTCTCCTTTTGCGCTTGGCAGAAAACGGGGGCAGGCCCGGAAATTGGGGTCAGACCCCAATTAAGCGTATTAATTGGGGTCTGACCCCAATTTCCGCAGACCCCAATTTCTGGGATCCCATTTTCTGCAACAGGGAGAATTTTTGATGCCGTGGCGTCGAGTGCCTAGGGGGATAACCCTTTTGATGTGTGTCAACTGAGCGACGCCCGCAAGGTGGCGCGTTGGGGGCACAATGAGGGCATGGACGATCTTTCTGACCCTATTGCATACATGGCGCGCACCCGGGCGTATTACTTGGCCCTGGGCTACAACAACCCGTATGAATGGGCTCACTTTGATGAGGTCCCATTCACTCCCTTGACCAAGCCTTTGGCGCAATGCCGCATCACTTTGGTCACCACAGCCGCGCCTTTTCAGCCCGACAAAGGCCCTCAAGGGCCGCGCGCTCCATACAACGCCGGGCCGAAGTTCTACCATGTGTATTCAGGCGATACGACCCAAGACCATGATGTGCGGGTGGCGCATGTAGCGATCGATCGCAAGCACACGCACATGGAAGACCTCAACAGCTGGTTCCCGCTGCCGGTCATGCGAGAGCTGGTAAGCACTGGCCGCTTTATGCTGGCGCCACGTTTTCATGGCGTACCGACCAACCGCAGCCAAAGACACACCTTGGGCGTCGATGTGCCCGAACTGATCGCACGTTGCCAGGCAGATGGCGTTGATGCAGCAGTACTGGTACCCAACTGCCCCATCTGCCACCAAAGCCTGTCATTGGCCGCACGTGAATTGGAGCGTGTGGGCATAGCGACCGTGATCATGGGCTGCGCACGCGATGTGGTCGAGCATTGCGGCGTGCCCAGATTGCTGTTCAGCGACTTCCCCCTGGGCAATGGTGCTGGCAAGCCGCACGATCCGGACAGCCAACGTCAGACGTTGGAGCTGGCGCTGCAATGCCTGCTAAAAGCCACCGGACCTCGTAGCACCTGGGTCTCGCCTCAGCGTTGGAGCGACGACCCCAACTGGAAGCTCGATTACTCGAATCCTGAACGCATGAGCCCGGCTGAATTAAAGGCCGCTTGGGACGAAGCCGAAAAAGTGCGGATCGACGCCAAGGCCTTGCGCGAGAAACTGTTAAACCACTGAACGAGCCAGCCATGTTGAAGTGTTTGACCTTGGACACGCCTCGACTTGGACAAAAGTGCCTCCTGTCGCTGGCCACCATGTGTTTTGCTGGCATGGTCTGGGCACAGATCAATCCATCCACCCAAGCTCCCGCCGAATTTGGCTTTCCCACAATACCCTTGAAACAGTTGCCCGAACCTTTGCGAGGCACCTACATGGGGATCAAACCTGAGATGAGCGACCGCAGCCGTTGTGCCGCTGCTTTTGACGCCAGTGGCGACCCGGACAAGATGACGCTGAAATGTTCGGTACACATCCGCATGGCTGCAGAAGGTGCCCGACGAGCCATGAACTATTGCGAAGAAAAGCGCCAAGAACTGCACATCAAGGCGCCTTGCCGTTTGGTGCAGGAATAAGCTGAAATTGGAAATTGGGGTCTGACCCCAATTTATGTGACCCCAATTTATGCAGGTCAGAAGGCTTCTTTTTCAGCTTCCAGGTAGGCCAGGCTGACATATTTACCGATGTTGGCGTCAAAGCCTTGCATGGTCTTGGCACGGCGGGCAACGCGCGGGTCTTTCAACACGCGGGCTTTGGCTTCGTCCTCGCTGGCTCCATCTTTGACGGCTTGCAGGCAGTTGTCGTAAATGGCCGCCATGAAGGTGCCATAGCTGTCGAGTAAATCGGCGCTCGACAGCCCATGTCCAGGCACCCACAACTGCTGGCCTGCCTGTTGTTTCAGGGCCGCATAGTAGTTCAGCGTGCCACGGTAAGAGCCGTCGTCGATGTTGGCGATGCGGTTGCCCATGGCGATGTCGCCCACGTGGGTGACCGAGTCGGGCACGACCTGCACGCACAAATCGGCATGCGTGTGGGCTTGGCCGTAGTAATGCATGCACAACTCGACGTCACCGAATTGAATGCGCTGTCCATGCGAAACGGCCCTGTTGGGTGCCACCACCTGCGTACCCACTGTGGATTGATTGGTCCAACGCTCCATCAGGGTACGCCATGCATTGCCCTCGATGCCCTTGATCTGCTCAATGGTCTGAGGCAGGGCATAGATGGGCAGTTGGGGGCCGAAATGCTTGGCGAAGGCGTGATTGCCCAACCAATGGTCCCCGTGGAAGTGCGAATTGAACACCGCCACTACAGGCTGCGGCGTGATGCGACGAATCATGCGTATGGCCATCTCGCCAATTTGCAACGAAGAGCCTGAATCCAGAATGATCACGCCCGTCGAGGTGGTGACAAAGGTCACATTGGACATCATGCCCTTGTTCTCGGGCGTGGGGAAACCATCGGCGGCGTGAATGACCCAGACCCGAGAAGACACCTGCACCGGCGCGATATCGGGCATGGGGGGCCCCACCAGAAAATCTTGCGCCTGCCGGGCCAATCCCTGCATTTCAGGCCACAAGGCCACCCCGGTGGCCCCTAGCCCAAGTCCAAGCAAGCGGCGACGCTTCATGGGGCATAACCCTGGTTCGGCAGCCCCCCGGTGATGGTGGGCGCATTCAAATGACGGGGCTTGATGCGGCCACCTTGAGCCTTGAGCCACTTCTCGACCAAATCCCAAACCATCGGCAGGTTTTGCTTGCTGGCTTCTTCGGCCACCGGGGCCCAACCCGCCACCTTGTATTTTTTACCGGCGTCGATCGGTTTGCCTTTCAAACGCATGTCATTGATGCGCCGTCCCATGCCGGCCGTGGGGTCGCAACTGAATTGCAAACCACCGACGCGCACCATGTCGCCGCCCTGCTGGTAATAGGGGTCGGGATTGAAGAGGTTGTCGCACACGTCTTCCAATACCGTCTTGAGGGTCTCTCCAGTCATCTCGGTCACGGTCGCGTACGAATAAGTGGTCGCAGTCATGTCCAGCAACCATTCGCGGGTGATGGCCTGCCCGGGCAAAAGGGTGGTGCCCCAGCGGAAACCGGGTGAGAAGGCGATTTCGGCGCCTTGCACGTCCATCAACGCGTCGACCAACAACTGATCGCCGGTGCCGTTGAAGTTGCCACGGCGGTACAGCAGACCTTCGCTGATGGCCAGACGCTCTTGCAATTTGACCTCGTAGGGCGCGCGGATCTTGCGGATCAACTCGGCCATGGCAGGATCGGCACGCAAATACTGAGCAAACACGGGCAGCAGTTTGTAGCGGAACTCGCTGACGCGTCCGTTTTTAACTTCAAAGTCAAGCACGCCCAGGAATTTGCCGTTCGATCCGGCATTGGTCACCAAGGTCTGACCGCCCGGGTTCGGGACCAAGGTGGGCACGGGAATGCCATCGTGGGTGTGGCCGCCCAAAATCGCGTCTACACCGCTGATGCGGCTGGCCATTTTCAGGTCCACGTCCATGCCGTTGTGGCTGAGCACGACCACCACCTGTGCGCCTTTGCCTCGGACCTCGTCGACCATTTTTTGCAGGTTCTCGTCCTGAATGCCGAATTCCCAATCGGCCATCATGTAGCGCGGATTGGCAATGGGCGTGTAGGGAAAGGCCTGTCCGATGATGGCGCAGGGCACGCCGTTGATCTCGCGCATCACATAAGGCTTGAAGACGGGATCACCAAAATCGTTGGTCTTGACGTTTTGGGCCACAAAATCAACTTTGCCGGCGAAATCTTTGTCAATGATCTCCTTCACCCTGTCCATGCCCAGCGTGAATTCCCAGTGACCAGTCATGACATCCACACCCAGCAACTTGCAAGCGTCCACCATGTCTTGGCCACGGGTCCACAGGGCCGTGCCCGAACCCTGCCAGGTGTCACCGCCATCCAGCAACAGCGCACCGGGGCGACTGGCCTTGAGTTGCTTGACCAGTGTCGCCAGATGGGCAAAGCCGCCAACTTTGCCGTAACGTCGTGCAGCCGCATCGAAGTCCAGGTCAGTGAGTGCGTGGGCAGTGGCGGTGCCGGGTCGCAGGCCTACAGCTTTCAGCAGGTGTTCTCCCACCAGATGCGGCAGTTTTCCGTTCATGGTGCCCAAACCCATGTTGATGCTGGGCTCGCGGAAATGGATGGGCAGCAATTGCGCGTGACAATCGGTCATGTGCAAAAAAGACACCTGACCAAATCGCGGCAGGTCATAGAGGGACTCTCCAGCCGTCGATGCGTCGGCTTGGGCGTGGCGACCCAGCGCCATGCCTGCCACGCTGGCCGCGCCCATGACTTGCATGAATTCACGTTTGCTCAAATTCATATCATTACTTTCTTATGTTCTGATGTCTCGTGCGCCATTAAGCCACTTGGAGCCAAACGGTGGCCTCGCCCCCACCCCGGGGAGGGCGAACCTGTTCATTTATTGACGGGAGACTTGGGGTCGAGTAGCAGAGCCACGATGTGGCGCACCTGGGCTTCGGTCAAGATGCCCGAGTGACCCGCGCGCGGCATGTTGGAGCAGGCGTTATAGGCTTTGGAATTCCAGATCTTGCCCCAGGTGTATTCAACGATGGGCTTCGCCGCAGGGCTGTCGGGGTCGGTCACCCCACGCAGTTTGCCGTAGTTGTACAAACTGGGCCCCAGGGTGCCGTGGGAAATTTCTTCCTTGCTGATTTGGTGGCAGTTGTAGCAATTGCCGCCATTCACGTCGCCTGCTTTGTCGGTCCAGGTCAGACCGCGTCCGCTTTGTGCGATGGCTTCGCCCTGTTTCCAATCGCCCAGGAACTTGCCGTCGGAGGGCCATTTGATGGATTGCAGGTTGGCGGCCTCGATGCGCTTGGCGGTGGCCTCATCAAGTGGCTTGCCCGTCACATCGGCCTGGCTGCACAAGCGGTTGGTTTCGTCGGTCGCTGTCAGTCGCTCTACTTTGACGTGGCTTTCATCACGGAAAGAGGCCTTGACGATTTGATCGGTCAGGGCATTGATCTCGGCCACCGAGGGGCCTTGCGCACAAGCCGAAAGACCGAAAACCACCGCACACAGAATGGACACGGCATGAATGCGTTTGAATGTCATGATGGAACTCCGCTGTCTGACTTAGCGCTTGATGGCGGGTGCGACCGAGGCCGACCCGTTGGCATTGACCCCCAGATAGAGGCTGAGCGCGATGGTGGCGTCGCTGGCAAAGCCTGGATAGGGGAAGCGCTGCTGGCGATAGCAGTCATTCAATCGCAATTGCATGCTCCACATCTGTCCGTTGGAGACCCGGTACGCTGGCCAGGCGGCGAAACCGACGCCATCGCCGGGGTTCTTGCTCAAAACGGGCAAGTCTTGCAGCCGGATGCGCTTGCCTTCCTCACCGTGACATGAGGCGCAGGAGAAGTCATGGGTGCCGCCGCGCTGATAAAACAGGCGTTTACCGACCTCGTAAAAGACTTTTTCTTTGTCGTGTTGATAGGGCAAGTTGAAACGCAGACCCTTGGATTCGGCAGAAATCCAGGTCGCCAAGGCGGTGATGTTGGCCATCTCGCCGCGACCGAATGGGGTTTTGATCAATTCCGCTTCATTGAAGCCTTGCAGCACGGACATGCAGGTGACGATGCGCGATTCGAGGTCTTGTACCCGACCGGTATCGGCAAAGTAGCGCGGCAGTTCGACAAATGCTCCCTTGACCACGCCAGGACCTTTGCCCAGGTTGCATTGCTCCAGCGTTGCATTCTTGGGACCACGCTTTTGCTTCCACAGGTCTTCGCCTTTGGCCTCGAACAATTCAGCCGGGTTGCCGTCAGCCAGCATGGCCCGGTATTCATCGATGCCTTGGCTGGCGGTTTTTTGCGCCCAAGCGCTCCCCACCAGCAGCCCCACCGCCGCCGCAGTGGCGCACAGCACTGGTTTGAATTTCATGTGTCACCTCGTTATTGTCGTGCTTGGAATTCACAATGACCAAACCCCCATTGACCCAGGGTTCGGCCATGGGGGAAGATCAGCTGACGGTCGCTTCATCGCGGCGGGTATCGCCCTTGTTGTCTTTCCAGCTGATGGCCACTTTGTCACCGGCTTTGGCACCCTTGATGGAAAACTGCAGAAAAGGATTTTTGGCCACGGCCGGGCCCCACTCGGCGGTCATCACGACTTTGCCATTGTGTTCGGCGCTGACTTCGGCAATGTGCCATGCAGGGATGAGTTTGCCAGCCGAGTCACGGCGCTGGCCCGACTCCATTTCGTGGCTCATGAGAACGCGGACGGTGGCTTTGTCGCCGGCGGCTTGGGCGCGAATGCGCATCGGATCTGCCATGATTTGCTCCTGATCGAATCTGTATATGGGATGTAAAACCAGAAAAGGGCGTTCAACCGCCACAGCCACCCAAGGTGACCTTGACTTCTTTCTTGGCGAACAGCGCTTTGCCATCGTTGGTGATGGCCACGGCGTAGACATCGGACGACTGACCCATCTTGGCGCGGGTGGATATGGCCGCGTCGATGCTGTCGGAGACGTTGAACATGGCCACCAGGGCCGAGGGGTTCTTCTCGACCATGATGAGCAATTGCTTGACATTGGGCAGGCTGGTCGATACGCCCAACGGCACAACGGCACCGTTCTCGGCGATATCGGGGCCAGTGATGGTCACGTCCTTGCTCTCGGCGGGGACGCCGGAACCGTAGGCCTTCAGGGCGTCGGCGATGGTCTTGGCATCGAATGCGGCCTTGTTGAAGGCGGCATGGGCGTATTGCGGGAACAAGCCGGTACCGGCCAGCAAGCCGGCAACCACGGCCGAATGCTGCAGGTGTTGACGACGGGTTTGCATCTGGGTTTCTCCTTGGATGATCGCTGACTGAATCTTACTGGTTTTCGAATGGCATTGCTTCATTTGTCGGCACCTGCTGACAGCCACATGGCGATGGTTTTGGCGTCACTCTCGGGTAAATTTTGGGCCGGCATGGGGATGGGTCCCCACACCCCTTGGCCTCCGAACTTGATCTTGGTGGCCAAGTAGTCGGCTTTGCCCGCATGCTTGTTGGCTATTTCTGCAAACGAAGGTCCGACTGATTTTTTGTCCAAGGCATGGCAAGCGTTGCAGCTGTGTTTTTGTGTCAGCGCAATGGCCGCCGCATTGGCAGGGTTGCTGGTTGCCGGTGCGGGATTGGGAGCCACTGGGGCCGCTTGGGCGAGCACCTCGCCGGGCAGAGACGACTTGGGCTCTGGCGTTGTGGTGTCCACACCGCGCTGCGGGCCCACCAGACGATTCTGTTCACGCAGGTTACCGTGGTTGTTGCGCGCATGCTCGGGCAGAAACGAGGCCAGCTTGGGCTCGGTCACGCAATTGCTCATGCAAGGGATGTTTTGCGTATCGGGGCGCGGCATGCCGCCCAATTCCTTGCCAGGCCACATGGCGTGACGGGTTTGCATGCCGTTTCTGTTGGGCATGCGCTTTTGCACATCGGCGATGTTTTGATCGCTCAGCACAAAGTCGTCCGGCAGTACATGGGCCAAATTCAGCAGAAAGGCAGTGACTGCATAGACCTCGTTGGCACTGAGCTTCTTGGGGTTGTTCCAAGGCATGGCCCGGTTGATGTAGTCCCACAGGGTCGAGAGGGTCGCGACCTTCATCAAGGTGGTGCGGCCCGGATAATCGGGACGCGACAGATTGGCCACGCGACCGACCTCGATGTCCTTCTTGGTGGTGCCGCCGACAATGGGGCTGAAGACTTCGTTGGACTCACCAAAAATGCCATGGCAATGGGCGCATTTGGCCTCCCAAATGTCTTGACCTTGAGCGACGCTGCCCGAACCCGGTGGCAAGCCTTTGAAGTCGGCTCGCACATCGATGTCCCAAGCAGCGATTTCTTTGGCCGTGGCCGCACGCCCTAAACCGGGATATGACCCGACACTGGCTTTGGGTGTCAGCCCGGCGTTGACGGGCCCCACCGAAGCCGACTGGGCCCAGGCGTTCGGTGCCCACCCAAGGGAGCATCCCAGTAAGCCGGTGACGAAAGCGTTGCGCAGGCTGCGGATCGAATCAGGAAATCTGAACATTTTTCACCTCGCCGTTCTCTTGCACCAACCACGATTGAATGGCGTTGTTGTGATAGATCGAGCGCGTGCCGCGCACGGTGCGCAGTTGCTGGTAGGTGGGCTGCACATGGCCGGTGTCATCGATCGCGCGGCTTTGCAAGATGGCCGGCTTGCCGTCCCAGACCCAATCGATGTTGAAGCGCGTGAGCGACTTGGACATGACCGGGGTTTCAAGCCGTGCGGTGCGCCAGTTGCGCCCGCCATCGATCGACACATCGACCCGCCGGACCTTGCCCCGCCCCGACCAGGCCAATCCGGTGATGTTGTAGAAGCCCTTGTCCAACAACACCTGTCCCCCCGAAGGCGTCGTGACCACGCTCTTGACTTCCTGGATGTGGGTGTATTGACGGTGGGTGCCATCAGGCATGAGGTCGATGTAGTGGATTGCCTCGTCCTTGGCCGCATAGGGCATATCGCCGACCTCGATGCGGCGCAAGTACTTGACCCAACTCACCCCCTGGAGCCCGGGCACCACCAGTCGCAAGGGGTAGCCATTCTCGGGGCGTAACATCTCGCCGTTTTGGCCATAGGCCACCAGCACTTCGCCCGAGGTGATCAGACTCATGGGAATGGTGCGGGTCATCGACGACCCATCAGCCCCTTCAGCCAGCACAAAGCGGCCTTTTTCCAGATCCACACCACACATCTCAAGCAGGGTGATCAGCGGCACGCCGGTGAATTCACTGCATGAAATCATGCCGTGTGTGTACTGCACCGTGGGCACAGCCACATTGCCCCATTCGACCGCCGTATTGGCACCACACTCGATGAAATGAAAGCGTGAGACCGAAGGCAGTCGCATGATCTCATCGACCGTGAACACCTTGGGGGTTTGCACCAAGCCGTTGATCATGAATCGGTGTTTGGAAGGATCGATGTCCCACCAGCCCTGGTGGTGGCGCTCAAAGTGCAATCCGCTGGGGGTGACGATGCCAAAGAGAGATTGCAAGGGCGCAAAAGACACCGAGGCCTGTGTGGTCTGAGTCAGCCCCGGACTTTGGCGGCGCTGGATATTGGCTTCGAACTTCGAGGGTCTGCCGTAGCCGTCGGTGGCCACGCCCAGACCCAAGCCTGTGGTGTGCTCAGGCAAATTCAGGATATTGGGGTCACCCCCTTCAGTAGGCACAGGGTTGGCCGCCGCCATGGCTTGCGCACCCGCCGCCCCTGTGGCGGCAGCGGCGAAGGCTTGGCGAATGAAATCACGCCGCCCCTGGCGGCTTTCATTCAAATGCTTTTGAACGCCCTGCGGATTCAAAAAATGCTCGTGTGCCTTGATCAAACGCCCCGATGGCTTGTGCGAGAAATTCACTGCGGCTCCTTGCCATGCACCATGGCTTTTATCCGTGCATCATCAAGTAACGATATATTAATTCATAAAACCACCCATGTGCTGACAACACTCTCTAGGGTATACCCAGGGTTAAAAAATCATTGGGTGAATTTGTAATGGCGGCGATTCAACACGGCAGCCACCGAGGTGACTTCCTCGGGGAAGAAGCCCAGGTTCAATTCGGTGTTGCACTGCTCAACCATGCCGCGCAGAAAGGCGGCGGTGTTGATGCGGCCTTGGGGCTTGTAAATGGCACTGCCATCGCCGCCCACCCGTCGGATGTGGCAAGCCTGGCACTGGTTTTGTTCGATGAGCTCGACGCCCAGCTTGTGGTCGGCGTCTTTGTAGATGGCAGGTTCGGCCGCCACGTGACCTGCCACACCCGCCAACGCAACAGCGATGGCACAGGGGGCGAACAGGTCACGCAGTCGCATGGCGATTACTTGGCGCCGCCAATGATCCAAGCAGCCAGGGTCTTGGCGTCGGCATCGCTCAGAGCAGCCTGCGCGGGCATGGGCACGGGGCCCCACATGCCAGCGCCGCCTGCCTTGATGCTCTTGGCCAGTTCGTCGGCGCTCTTGCCGGCGTATTTCTTGGCCACGTCTTGGTAGGCTGGACCGACCAATTTTTTGTCAACGGCATGGCAAGCCAAGCAGCCGTTTTTTTGCGCCAGGGCTTGGTTGGCCAGCACGGGAGCGCTCAAGCCGATGATGGCGGCCACGAGGGCAGTTTGAATCACGATTTTCATGTGAATGGTTCCTTGCAAAAAGAGTTGCGGGGCGTATTTTCCCTCAAAGCGCAATGGCTCACAAACGCGCTCGGGCTTGTTCGAGTCTTTGCTCCAAATAGCCCCGGTAAAAATCGGCCAAGTAGCTGCCTTCCATGCGCGGCGCGACCTCGCGCCCGGCCGGGCCAAAGAAGAGCAATGTGGGAGCCAAGGTCACGCGCCAGCCTTGAATGAGGGCGTCGTGGGTGGTCTTTTTCCCTTCAAAATCAATCACCTGCTGTTCGCTCCGGAAATCGACCTGGACGATGGGCAGACCCTCGCGCCACATCGGTAACAAATGGCTTTGGCGGGCCACCCGACAATGCGGACAACCGTCCAGACTGGCCATGACCACCAAGGGGCTTTGGCGGGCCAGGGCACCCGCCAGTTCGGCAGGAAGGGACAACGCGGCTGGCAAAGAGCGGTGCTCAGCAGAAGCAGCACCATGCGCGCTCACCCAAGCCGACCCACTCGCCAGCCCGACCAGCGCGACCGCGCCGCACAAAACCTGACGCCGCCGGGAATCAAGGTGAATGGGTTCTGGATGGGTCATGTGCCGATGGGGGATACGGCCAGCGCCGCGAATGCAAAGTCACCGCGCCCGGAGCGGGGCGCGGCGGAGAACTCAGGCCAGGCTGTCGGCCCAGATGTTGCGCGCCCAGGCCATGGCATAAGCGCCTTCGAGTTCGGATGCGGCCGACGACACGCCCCCCGAACCAGGGACGGTCAGCATGGTCTTTTTCTCGGCATCGTAGCGGTGAACGCTGGCCACGTGCACGACCTCAAGATCGCTGACGAAGCTGTAGCAGGTGTTGTTGTAGATCGGCATGGGGTTGACCTGCTGACCGGTCAACAAAGCCACCACTGCCGCAGCCGCGGTTTTGCCATGCTGGTTGGCCATGTGACCCGACTTGGGCATGAGGGGAGCGACCTGGATAGAGTCACCCAAGACGTGGATGTCTTTGGCGGCCTTCGATTCAAAAGTGAGAAAGTCGACCTCGCACCAGCGTCGGTTGGCCGTGGCCAGCCCGGTTTGCACGGCGATCCCACCGGCGCGCATCATGGGCAGCACGTTGAGTACGTCGGCCTTGATATCTTCGTTGAATTCGAATTTGGCCGTGTTGGTGGCGGCATCGACGTCCACCACCTTGTGCTTGGGACGGTACTCGATGATGCCCTTGTAACGCTCGGCCCAGGCCTTCTTGAAGAGAGGTCCTTTTGAGGTCACATCGTCGTTCTCGTCCAGAATCAACACCTTGCTCTTGGGCTTGGCCTTGGAGAAGTAATGCGCCACTTGGCAAGCACGCTCGTAGGGGCCCGGAGGGCAACGGTATGGGGCCAGCGGGATGGTCAGCGCATACACACCACCGTCGGGCATGGCTTCAAGTTGACGGCGCAGGGCCACGGTTTGCGGGCCCGCTTTCCAGGCATGCAGGATTTTGTCGGCTGCACCAGGCTTGGCCATGCCCGGCAGGGTGTCGGTCATGAGGTCGATGCCAGGCGAGAGTATGAGTCGGTCATAAGCCAGTTGACCCCCACCGGCCAGCATCACCACCTTTTTGTCAGGGTCGATGCGAGTCACGGAGTCGCTCACGATTTGCACGCCATGGCGCTTGTTCAAGTTGTCGTAGGGGGTGGTGATGTCGGCCATGGTCTTGCTGCCACCAATCACGAGGTTGGAGAGGGGGCAGGAGATGAAGGCAGAGTTGGGCTCGACCAGCGTGACCTGAATGCGGTTGTCAGACCACATGCGGACGTACTTGGCAGCGGTGGCTCCACCATAGCCGCCACCGATCACGACCACCTTGGGTCCCGAACCCGAACCAGTGGTGGCGCAACCGGCCAAACCCAGCACGCCTGCCGCAGAACCCATCGAGGCGGTTTGAATGAATTGACGACGCTTCAACATGATGGGCTCCTTATTTCTTTTGAGCGGCAAAGAAAGCGGCGATGGCTTCAATTTGCTCATCGCTGTAACCTTTGGCCAATTGGTGCATCAGGGTGGCGGGCAGTCGGCCCGCTTTGTAATCCTGCATTTTTTTCACGATGTCGTCTTTGGACGCACCCGCAAGCGCCACCATGCCGGGTTCGGCGCGGCCATTGGTGCCGTGGCAGTTGGCACAACCAGCGGCCCAACTGCGGACCTGGTTGGGGCTGACGGACTGGGCCGGGACATTCGCAGCCCAAGCCACCAGGGCCAAGGCCGACAGGGTGGTGATCAGTTTCATGGTGCAGACTCCAAACGAAAGAGATGGGGGTGATGTTAGCGAAAAATGCGCCAACCCCTGCACAGAAAGTGGGCATCTTAAAGCCCAGGATACCCCTAGGTGTAAGTGATAACCCTTGAAACAGACACCACAGACATGGCGCTTGCTACAGACGCCATCATTGAGTGTCGATGGCGATTTGGGTACACACCGCACGACAGAGGGTGACCACGCGGTCGTTGGTGATGCGGTAGTAGATTTGCACACCCTCGCGACGGCGCCCCAACACCCCAGCCTGATAGAGCGTGTTGAGGTGCTGCGACATATTGGGTTGGGTGGTATCGATTTCTTCCAGCAACTGGCCCACGTTTTTTTCGCCATTGCACAGGCTGCTGATGATTTTCAGTCGCATGGGCGCGGACATGACGCGAAACAACTCGGCCGCCAGCTCGAAGACCTGTTCGGATTCGGTCAACGGCTCTTGGAAGGTCGATTTACTGCGTGGCATGAATCGAAGGATATCACCGCTGCAAGTCTTGCAACACCGCACGCAGATCGTGGGCCCAGGCTCGCCGGTCACGCCCCTGGGCGCGTTGCGCCGGTGCCCATTGCACGACGGCCACGGTCACTGGGGCTCGCAGCACTTGCCAGACCGAAGCGACCAAGGTGTCGTCGCCCACATAACGCACATGGGCAGCAGGCCGGGAGCGATCGTCAAGGTATCGGATCAGGGCGGGTTGCACCGGCGTTTCGGAGGCGACCGCCGCTTGCAGCAAATTGGCATGAAAGGGCAAGACGGTGTCTCCCAGGCTGGTCGTGCCCTCGGGAAACACCGCCACGGTACCGCCCTGCTGCAAAGCCTCGGCCATTTGGTGCACTACGCGCAGGGCATCGCGGCGCGAGGCGCGTTCGATGAAAAGGGTGCCGGCCGCAGCTGCCATGGGCCCGATCAGCGGCCATCGATGTACTTCCGACTTGGCGACAAAATGGGCTTGCCGTTGGGCGTGCAAGATCAGGATATCAAGCCAGGCGATGTGGTTGGCCACCCACAGCACCGGCCCCGGCGCGGGTTGCCCGTGCACCTGCAAACGCACCCCCAGAGCGCACAACATGTCTTGCGCCCAATGCTGCACCGCCTGAGCCAACTGCGCCTGAGACCATCGGGCTTGATGGCGCCACAGGGTGTAGCCGCCTCGGGCCATGCACCACAGCACGGCCAGCAAACGATACAGCCCGCGCAGGCCAGGGATCATGGACGTGGTGGCCGGGCCCAGGCGCCACCCACCATGGTGGCGGTCACCCGGGCCGGCATGGACATGCCGGTGCAATCCATGGCGAAGGGCGTGTGGCGGCCCTGGCTGCGCAATTGGGCAGGATCCAACGCCCCCACTTCGTCGGGCTGCACCAGACACAAATCGGCTTCGCCCCCCACTTGCAAGCACCCGACACCCGCAGTCACGCCCGGATGAGATCGCCGCAAGATGGCCGCTGGTCGACTGGTGACCGCAGACAAGGCCTGCAATTGGCTCAAGCCTTCGTCCTGCGCCCATTTCAAAGTCAGACTCAGCAGCAACTCTAGCCCGGTGGCGCCGGGTTCAGCCTCGGCAAAGGGCAAGGCTTTTTCATCGCCCTGCACGGGATGGTGGTCGGACACCAGGGCGTCGATGGTGCCGTCGGCCAGCGCAGCGCGCAAGGCCTGGCGGTCGGCCTGCTGTCGCAGCGGCGGCGTCAAGCGCGCCCGGCTGTCAAAGTAACCCATGTCGACATCGGTCAGGTGCAACGAGTTGATGCTGACATCGCAGCTCAGGGGCAAGCCTTCGGCTTTGGCTTGACGCACCAATTCAACACCGGAGGCGCTGGACAAGCGGCACAGGTGTACCCGTGCACCGGTGCTGCGCATCAACGCAAAAAGGGTGTGCAAGGCGATGGTCTCGGCCGCCACCGGCACACCCGACAAACCCATCCGGGTGGCCAGGGGGCCACTGGCTGCGACGCCCTGCCCCAGATGCGGGTCTTGCGGGCGCAACCAGACGGTGTAGCCAAAAGTCGCCGCATACTGCAAGGCGCGTTGCAAGACCTGAGTGTCGTAGACAGCCTGATCGGCCTGACCAAACCCCACGCAACCGGCTTGGGTGAGTTCGTTCATCTCGGTCAAGACCTGGCCCTTGAGGTCGCGCGTGAGCGCGCCCAACGGGTACAGACGCGCCTGATGGAGTTTTTCGGCACGAAAACGCAGCATCTCGACCAGGCCGGGTTCGTCGAGCACAGGGTCTGTGTCGGGCGGGCACACCAGGCTGGTGACCCCCCCCGCGACAGCGGCGGCCAACTCGCTGGCCAGCATGCCCTCGTATTCATGGCCGGGTTCGCGCGTGCGCGCGCACAAGTCAACCAAACCGGGCAAGAGCCACAGGCCGGTGGCGTCGTGGCTGTGGTTGGGGTGGAAATCAACCGGGATGTCGCCAATGGCCAGGATGCGCCCGGCGGCGACGGCGACATCGGCCACCCGGTCGGTCTGGCTGGCGGGGTCGATCAGGCGGGCGTTGCGGATCAGGATTTTCATGGGACGCTCTTGGGTGTCTGGGTTCAAGCCTCGTTGCCTGCGACGATGGACATCACCGCCATGCGCACGGCGATGCCGAAAGTCACTTGGGACAAGATGACGCTGCTGGGGCCATCCACCACCGCCGAATCGATTTCGACCCCCCGGTTGATGGGGCCGGGGTGCATGACGATGGCGTCGGGCTTGGCCAGTTCGAGTTTTTCCGGCGTCAGACCAAAGCCTTTGAAGTACTCTTGACTGGAAGGCAATAAAGCGCCGCTCATGCGTTCGTTTTGCAAACGCAGCATGATGACCACGTCACAGCCTCTGATGCCGTCCTCGAGACTGTGGAACACCTTCACGCCCATGTGCGACAAATCACCGGGCACCAGGGTCTTGGGGCCGACCACGCGCACTTCGGCGCAGCCCAGGGTGGTCAGGGCGTGGATGTCTGAGCGGGCCACGCGCGAGTGCAGCACATCCCCCACGATGGCCACAGTGAGCTGGGTGAAGTCCTTCTTGTAGTGCCGGATGGTGTACATGTCCAGCAGACCCTGTGTGGGGTGGGCATGGCGACCGTCACCGGCGTTGATCACATGCACATGCGGTGCCACATGTTGGGCAATCAAATAGGGCGCCCCCGACTGGCTGTGGCGCACCACGAAGAGATCGGCGGCCATGGCGCTGAGGTTGGCAATGGTATCGAGCAGCGACTCGCCCTTCGAGGCCGATGAGCGCGCGATGTCCAGGTTGATCACGTCGGCCGACAGCCGTTTGGCCGCAATCTCGAAAGTGGTGCGGGTGCGGGTGCTGTTTTCAAAGAACAGATTGAAGACACTCTTGCCGCGCAGCAGAGGCACTTTCTTGACCTCGCGGTCGCTGACCGAGACGAACTGGCTGGCGGTATCCAGGATATGCGTCAGGATGTCCTTGGGCAGACCTTCGGTGGAGAGCAGGTGTATCAGTTCGCCGTGACGATTGAGTTGCGGATTGCGTTTGTAGAGCACGTTCAGGACTCCAGCGAAAAAGTGAAGCGGCCTTGGGTGTCGCGCGCCAAGGCCAGCGACTGACTGGCAGGCAAGGCCACGCGGGCAGCGGCAAATTCGGCCTGAACGGGCAGTTGACGCCCGCCGCGATCCACCAACACCGCCAGTTGCACTTGGGCTGGGCGGCCATAGTCAAAGAGTTCATTGAGCACGGCGCGCACGGTGCGGCCGGTGTAGAGCACGTCATCGAGCAAGATGACGTGGGCGTCGTTGACTTCGAAAGGCAAGCGGGTTTGCACGCTGCTGGTCATGCCGCGCTGGGAGAAATCATCGCGATGCATGGACGACGAAATGATGCCGCATTGCCCCGTCAGCCCCAGATCAGCGTGCAAGCGCTCGGCCAGCCAAACACCCCCAGAGGCAATGCCCACCAGGCGCGTCTGGGGTTGAACATGGAGGGCCAAGCCACGGCGCATTTCGGCGTAGAGGGCTTCGGCATCGAGCGACAAGGTACCGGTATTCATGGGCTTTGCTGGAAATATTGCTGAAGAATGATGCAGGCGGCCGCAGCGTCGGCGTCGCGCGCGCCCTCGGACAAGGCGGCGGTGGTGCTATAGCGCTCGTCGACTTCGAACACCGGCAAGCCAAAGCGCTGGCGCAATTGGCGGGCGAAGTTGCGCGCGAAACGGGTGTTCTCGTGTTCGGCCCCGTCCGGATGAAAGGGCACCCCCACCACAAGGGCGTCGGGCTGCCACTCTTGGATGTGACGCTGAATGTGCGGCCAGCGCGCCTCGCCTTGGGCGTTCTCCGTGCCCTGCGGTTGGGGTTGGCCCAGCATGCGACTGCCAAAGGCCACACCGATGCGCTTTTGGCCGATATCAAATGCCAGTACGGTTTGGGGCAAGGCCTGAGTGGGGTGCGTCATGGCCCCACCGCTCATGCATGCCCCGCGTCGGGCGACAACATCCAGGCTTGCAAACCCAATAAAGCCAACGCACGCTCGTAGCGCTGCTCTATGGGGGTATCGAAAATGACTTCGGGGTCGGCGCCCACGGTCAGCCAGCTGTTTTCGGCGATTTCCGATTCCAACTGACCCTGGCCCCAGGCCGCATAGCCCAAAGAGACCAACAACTTGCGCGGCCCGGCCCCGCTGGAGAGGGCTTCCAGGACATCGCGCGAGGTGGTCATCTCGAGGCCGCCGGGAATGGCCATGGTCGAGGCATAGACCCCTTTGTCTTCGATTTCGGATTCAGTGCAGTTGTCTTCGTCGGGGGGGGATGGGTCAAAAGGGCGCATGGACTCATGCAAGACAAAGCCCCGCTCGGTATGGACTGGGCCGCCTTGGAGCACGGGTTGGAGCGCCAAATCAGCGCGTGAGAGAGGCAGATCGACCTTGTCAAACAGGCCTTTCATGTCCATATCGCTGGGTTTGTTGATGATCAAACCCAGGGCACCACGCTCGGAGTGTTCGCACAAATAAACCACACTGCGCTTGAATTTCTCGTCATCGAGTCCGGGCATCGCGATCAAAAAATGATGCGTGAGGTTAATCGGGGGAGAATCGGTGCTCATGGTTTGCTATTTTAGCCCCCGATGAACACCCCTACTCTGCCCCAGTTCGCCAGCGGCCTGGTTTGGTTCCGGCGCGATCTGCGCGCCCACGACCAAGCCGCCCTCTACCACGCCCTGCGCCATTGCCAACAGGTGCATGCGGCTTTTGTGTTCGACACCGACATCTTGGCTGGTTTGCCGCGCCAAGACCGCCGGGTCGAGTTCATCCACGAGTCGCTGCAGTCGCTCGACGCCGAGTTGCGGGCGCTGGCTGGGCATCCCGACGCCGGACTGATCGTGGTGCACGGCGCCGGAGCCTTGGAACTCACCCGGTTGGCGGTGGAATTGGGCGTGCAAGCGGTCTTCACCAACCACGACGACGAACCCGACGCTGTGGCGCGCGACCACCGGGTGCGCGGCTTATTGGCCGAACGCGGCATCGCACTGGAGACTTTCAAAGACCATGTGGTGTTTGAGCGCTCCGAGGTGCTCACGCAATCGGGCACCCCCTATGGCGTCTTTACCCCCTACAAGCGCGCCTGGCTGAAAAAAGTCCAAGAGGACGCCTACTACCTGCGCTCGTACCCGGTGTCGCGTCATGCCCACCACCTGGCTCCCCGGCCTGCCTCGCACCGTCAGTCCATGCCCAGCCTGCAAGAGATGGGCTTTGAGGCCACCAACCTCAGCAGCCTGCACCTTGGTGTGGGCAGCCCGGGGGGGCGGGCCTTGCTGGAAGATTTTGTCGCCCGCATGCAGCACTATGGGCAGCGGCGAGACTTCCCCAGCCAGCGTGGCCCCAGCTACCTGAGTGTGCACCTGCGTTTTGGCACGGTGTCGATCCGTGAATTGGCCCGCCTGGCTTTTGAGCGCATCCAGCAAGGCGACGCCGGGGCCGAGGTCTGGTTGTCCGAGTTGATTTGGCGTGACTTCTATCACCAGATCCTGTTTCACCACCCGCATGTGGTCGAGCGGGCGTTCAAGCCCGAATACGATGCCATTCGCTGGGCGCACGGCAAAACCGCTGAAACTCATTTCCAGTCCTGGTGTGAGGGGCGAACCGGCTACCCTCTGGTCGACGCCGCCATGGTCCAGATCAACCAGACCGGCTACATGCACAACCGACTGCGCATGGTGGTGGCCAGTTTCCTGACCAAAGACCTGGGCCTGCATTGGCAGCGGGGCGAGGCCTATTTCGCACAGCAACTGATCGACTTTGATCTGGCGGCCAATAACGGCGGCTGGCAATGGGCTTCTTCCAGCGGCTGCGACGCACAGCCCTATTTCCGCATTTTCAACCCAATCAGCCAGAGCGAGAAATTTGACCCCGAAGGCAAGTTCATCAAGCGCTATCTGCCGCAATTGGCCAGTCTATCGGCCAAAGCCATCCACGCCCCTTGGCAACACCCCTTGGAACTGCAAAGCTGCGGCTTGGCGCTGGGGCGCGACTACCCCGAACCCATCGTCGACCATGCCCAGGCCCGCGCGGTGAACCTGGCACGCTACGCCGTCGTCAAAAAATAAAGGAAAGAAATTGGGGTCAGACCCCAATTTCAGACCCCAATTTCACAATTTCTGCAAGACCTCGGTGGGGGTCACTACCGTCACGCCAGCGGCGTGTTGGTGCAGCTGCCGCCACAGTTCGTCGCAAGCCGCCACGGTGGCCTGGCGTTGCTCGGGGGTGGCGGGCAGGCCGCTGTGGCGCCGCAGCGCCGCAGCCAAGGCGGCAGAGAGCTCGGACAGACTGGTGCTGGCTTGCTCGGCGCACAGGCCCGAGAGTTCATCGGCCTGACGCAATGCTGAAAAGGGCAGTACTGCATCGGCGCTGGCCTGCCAAATGCCCAAGGCGTCGCGCAATGACGCAATGCGCCCTTGAGCCAATTGCAAAAACAAATCGAGCCAGGCACTGTGGCTGGCCACATCGCCTGAGCCCGAGCGCAAGGCGCGCAGCAACTCGGCCTCAGGGGACATTAGATTTGCACCATCTCGAAGTCTTCCTTGCGGGCGCCGCACTCAGGACAGACCCAATTCATGGGCACTTGATCCCAGGGGGTGCCGGGGGCGATGCCGTCTTCGGGGGCACCGGCCGCCTCGTCGTAAATCCAGCCGCAAATGAGACACATCCAGGTTTTCATATCGCAATCATGCTCGCATAGAATGGTCTCAACATTGTAGCCTTGCGCCATGTCCGCAGATGCGGCGTATGGACAAGACCTGAACCCACGCATGACCGAAGACCACGCCACCGAGACCGACGAAGAAATCCCTGCCTGCGTGTTGAGCTTCAATGCCAATGACGCCAGTGGCGCAGCCGGCCTGTCGGCGGATGTGCTGGCCATCGCATCTGTGGGCGCGCACCCGATGGGGGTCGTGACCGCTTGCTATTTGCGCGACACCGCCGAAACCACCGGACAACACAGCCTGGACGACGAAGCGGTCAGCGAGCAAGCCCGCCAGGTGCTGGAAGATGTGCCCGTGCAGGTCATCAAGGTAGGCTTCGCTGGCTCGCCCGAGAACCTGAGCGTGATTGCCGAAATCTGCGCCGACTATGCCGATTTGCCCGTGGTCGCCTACATGCCAGGACTGAGTTGGTGGGACGAAGTGCCCATGGAAGACTACCTGGCCGCCTATCGCGGCCTGATCTTGCCCCAAGCCACTGTCCTGGTGGGTGAACACCACCAGTTGTGGCGCTGGCTCTTGCCTGATTGGGCGGGCGACAAAGCGCCGACCGCGCGTGACCTCGCGAGTGCCGCGGCCGAAGCCGGCACACCCTACACCTTGGTCACCGGATTGAATGGCCCCTCAGATCAGCATGTAGAAAACCAACTGGCCACCCCACAAGGGGTGTTGGTCAGTGTCAGCTTTGAACGCTTTGAAGGCGTGTTCGTCGGCGCCGGTGAGACGCTAAGCGCCGCTTTGGCGGGCCTTTTGTCGGTGGGCACAGACCTGGAGTCGGCCGTCAGCGAAGCCCTGGGCTATTTGGATCAAACCCTGGCCCATGGTTTTCGACCCGGCATGGGCCGTGTGCTGCCCGATCGTTTGTTTTGGGCGCAAGCCGCTTTGGACGAAGAAACCTCGGATGCCGATGTCGACGAATCTTTGAACCCCAACCCCCAAACCCGCCATTGAGTTTTACAGGAAATCAGCCATGAGTGACCGCAACCAGACCTTGTTCGAGCGCGCCGCGCAGGTGATCCCCGGTGGGGTGAACTCACCCGTGCGGGCGTTTCGCGCCGTGGGCGGCACGCCGCGCTTCGTACAGCGCGCGCAAGGCGCATACTTCTGGGACGCCAACGGGCAACGCTACATTGATTACATCGGCTCTTGGGGGCCGATGATTCTGGGTCACGGCCACCCGGCCGTGTTGGAAGCGGTACAAAAGGCCGCTTTGGACGGCTTTTCTTTTGGCGCTCCTACCGAGCGCGAAATCGAGTTGGCAGAAGAAATTTTGCGCCACGTGCCTTCCATGGAAATGGTTCGTCTGGTGTCCTCGGGCACCGAGGCGGGAATGAGTGCGCTGCGCTTGGCGCGTGGCGCCACCGGCCGAAGCAAGATCATCAAGTTCGAAGGTTGCTACCATGGTCATGCCGATGCCTTGTTGGTGAAGGCTGGTTCCGGTCTGGCCACCTTTGGCAACCCGACCAGCGCCGGTGTCCCACCTGAAGTGGTGCAACACACTTTGGTGCTGGAGTACAACAATGTGGCGCAATTGGAAGAGACCTTCGCACTGCACGGCAACGAGCTGGCTTGCGTGATGATCGAGCCCATTGCGGGCAACATGAATTTCGTGCGTGCCAGCGTGCCCTTCATGAAGCGCTGCCGCGAGTTGTGCAGTCAACACGGGGCCCTGTTGGTGCTGGACGAAGTGATGACGGGTTTTCGGGTCGCCTTGGGTTCGGCGCAAAGCGTCTACGCCCAAGCCATTCCTGGCTTCAAACCCGACCTGACGGTGCTGGGCAAGGTGATCGGCGGCGGCATGCCGCTGGCGGCTTTTGGTGGCCCCAAGGCCATCATGTCGCAACTGGCGCCCACCGGCCCGGTGTATCAGGCCGGCACCCTCAGTGGCAACCCAGTGGCCACCGCCTGCGGCTTGGCCACGCTGCGCGAGATCGCCAAACCCGGCTTTTGGGATGGTTTGAGCGCTCGCACGCGCAGCTTGGTGGACGGATTAAAGGGTGCTGCGCAAAAAGCTGGCGTGCCCTTCAGTGCCGATTGCCAAGGCGGCATGTTTGGCTTTTTCCTGTTGCCCGAGTTGCCACAGAACTATGCCCAGGTGATGAAGAGCGACAGCCCACGTTTCAACACACTGTTCCACGGGTTGCTCGATCGGGGCGTGTACATCGCCCCGGCGCTGTATGAAGCCGGCTTCGTGAGCGCGGCCCACACGGCACAAGACATTGACGACACGGTGGCGGCCGCTGCCGAGGTGTTCAAGGGCCTTTGAGCCCTGCACCTGAGCGGAACTTTCAGCCGTTGATTGTTCAGTGCCTGAAGTGGCGCACGCCGGTGAAGACCATGGCGACGCCGCGTTCGTCAGCGGCGGCAATCACCTCGGGATCTCGCATCGAGCCGCCAGGTTGAATCACGCAACTGGCACCGTGATCGATGACCATGTCCAAGCCATCGCGGAAGGGGAAGAAGGCGTCACTGGCCACGGCAGAGCCTTTCAATGACAAACCGGCGTGCTCGGCCTTGATGCTGGCGATGCGGGCCGAATCGAGTCGGCTCATCTGACCGGCGCCGACCCCCAAAGTCATGCCGTTGCCGCAAAACACGATGGCATTGCTCTTGACGTATTGGGCCACCTGCCAGGCGAACATCAAATCTTTGAGTTGCTGCGGGATGGGTTGTACCCGGGTGACGACCTTCAGGTCGGACTTTTGCAACACATGGTTGTCGGCCGACTGGATGAGGAGTCCCGAGCCGATGCGTTTGATGTCTTGCCGGTTGCGGCTGGCGGACACGTCCAAGGGCAAATCGATCTGCAACACACGCACATTGGCCTTGGCGTGGAACACGGCGAGGGCCTGTTCGCTGTAACCTGGGGCAATCAAGACTTCGACGAACTGCTTGCTGACTGCCTCTGCCGCCGCTTGGTCCAAGGGACGGTTGAACGCGATGATGCCGCCGAAAGCGCTGGTGGGGTCGGTCTGGAAAGCCTTTTGATAGGCTTGCAGGGGGCCCTCGGCCACCGCCACGCCACAGGGGTTGGCGTGCTTGACGATGACGCAAGCCGGGGTGTCAAAGCTTTTGACGCATTCCCACGCCGCATCGGCGTCGGCGATGTTGTTGTACGACAGCTCTTTGCCCTGCAACTGACGCGCGGTGACCAGCGAGCCCGCAGCCGGGTGCAGGTCGCGGTAAAAGGCGGCGCTTTGGTGCGGGTTCTCGCCATACCGCAGGTCTTGCAGCTTCACAAAACGGGCATTGGACTGCGCGGGGTATTCGACGCGCCGGGGGGTGCCTGAGAGGTTGGTGGCATCCAGGGCCACACCACTGAGGTAATCGCTGATGGCCGCATCGTAATTGCTGATGCGATTGAACGCTGCGACCGCCAATGCGAATCGGGTGGCGTCGCTGACGCGCCCTTGGGCCTGCAACTCAGACAACACTTGTCCGTACTGGCTGGCGTCGGTCAACACCGCCACGTCCGTCCAGTTCTTGGCGGCACTGCGCACCATGGCGGGCCCGCCGATGTCGATGTTCTCGATCGCATCATCAAGGGTGCAATCGGCACGCGCCACCGTGGCCTCGAAGGGGTACAGGTTCACCACCAAGAGATCGATGGTGTCGATGCCATGCGCTTGCAGGGCCTGCATGTGGAGAGGGGTATCTCGGCGCGCCAACAAGCCGCCATGCACCTTGGGGTGCAAGGTCTTGACACGGCCATCGAGCATTTCGGGAAAGCCCGTGAGTTGCGCCACCTCGGTGACGGGCAAGCCGGTGTCGGCCAACAGCTTGGCCGTGCCACCGGTCGAGATCAGACCGATGCCCAGTTGATGCAGTTGTCGGGCCAGCTCGACAATACCGGTTTTGTCCGAAACGGAAAGAAGTGCGTTCATGGCTTGATCAATTTGTATTGCAGCAATTTCTTGCGCAGGGTGTTGCGGTTCAGGCCCAGCCACTCGGCCGCGCGCGATTGATTGCCCTCGGCCTGGCGCATGACCACGTCGAGCAGCGGTTTTTCAAAGGAGTCCAGCATCAAGTCATACAAGCTGTCGGGCTCGACCCCTTTGAGGTCATTGAAATAGGCCTGAAGGCTGGCGCGCACCGCTTCTT
Source organism: Alphaproteobacteria bacterium (assembly GCA_030054175.1). GTDB lineage: Bacteria > Pseudomonadota > Gammaproteobacteria > Burkholderiales > Burkholderiaceae_C > Limnohabitans. Next base: position 43,971 of record JASGCM010000019.1, read on the forward strand.
CGATGTGTTTCTTGCTCATGTCGGTTCGATCAGGTTGTGGACAGGGACCGCCGGCTGCGCCCAGGGGGCCAGGGGCAGGCGGTCGCCCAGAGATTCGATGTGGTCCAGGTAGTCTTGCAAGGCTTGCCACTGGGCCTGGGGTGTTTCAATGGCGTTGATGCGCTGTCGAAATCCTTCAGCGTCGGGCCAACCACGCACATACCAGGCCAGGTGTTTGCGGGCGCTGCGCACGCCGGTGTATTCGCCATACAAACCGAGGTGTTCATGCCAATGCTCGGACAGCCAACGTCGGACTTCGGCCACCAGCGGCGGGGCCAGCAATTGACCGGTTTGCAGGTAATGGCTCACTTCACGAAAAATCCAGGGGCGGCCCTGAGCAGCACGCCCGATCATCAGCGCGTCGGCACCCGTCAAGCGCAACACCTGTTGGGCCTTTTGCGGGCTGACGATGTCACCGTTGGCGACCAAGGGAATATTCAGGCGCGATTTGATGAGCGCGATGGTGTCGTACTCGGCCAGGCCTTTGTAGCCCTGGTCGCGCGTGCGACCGTGCACGGTCAGCATGCGGATGCCCGCGTCTTGGGCGGCCAAGGCCAATTCAGGGGCATTGCGCTGGGCGGCACACCAGCCGGTGCGCATTTTCAGGGTCACCGGCACCCCTTGCGGTTCACAGGCGCGCACCACCGACTCGATGATGGACAAGGCCAGCACAGGTTCCTGCATGAGGGCCGAGCCGGCCCATTTGTCGCACACTTTCTTGGCCGGACAGCCCATGTTGATGTCAATGATCTGGGCCCCACGGTCGATGTTGTAGCGGGCCGCATCGGCCATTTCCTGGGGATCGGTGCCAGCAATCTGGACCGCGATGGGACCCTCCTCGCCTTGGTGATCGGCTCGGCGGGAGGTTTTCAGGCTGTTCCAGAGTTCTCGTCTGGAAGTGACCATTTCACTAACCGCATGACCGGCGCCCAGGGCTTTGCACAATTTCCTGAAGGGGCGATCGGTCACCCCCGCCATGGGGGCGACCATGAGCGTGTTGGGCAATTCAAAGGGGCCTATGCGCATGTGGAACTACGGGGGCAAGGCGCGTCGGCGTCATGGCCCGAACAGAATGGGGTTGCCATTCTAATGCCGAAAATTTAAGCAACCTGACTAACGCCAAAACAGAGCCAGGGCACTAAACTGTGGGCCATGGCCGAGTGGATGAACACCTTGTTGCAATGGCTGGCCCTGCCAGAAGTGGGACTCAGCACCGTTTTTGTGGTCGCACTGGTCTCGGCCACGCTGCTGCCCATGGGATCTGAACCAGCGGTGTTTGGCTTGGTCAGCATGAACCCGGATTTGTTCTGGTCAGCCATTGGCGTGGCCACGGTGGGCAACACCCTGGGCGGGATGATTTGCTGGTGGATGGGTCTGGGCGCCCACCAACTGGTGGACAAAGTACGCGGCGAAGCCCCCACCGGATATCACGCCCGCGCATTGCTGTGGCTCGAAAAACTGGGCCCTAAAGCATGCTTGCTGAGTTGGTTTCCCGGGGTCGGCGATCCGCTGTGCGCCGTGGCCGGGTGGTTGCGCATGCCCGCCCTGCCCTGCATGGCCTATATGGCGGTGGGCAAGTTTTTGCGCTATGTCGTGATGACAAGCCTGCTGTTGTGGATGTTTTGAATCGCACCCCAGGCCTGAAAAAAGGGCGCCTGAGGCACCCGACATTTCACATGCGCCCGAAGGCTGTGGACATCACTCTTTGGGCAAAACCTCGCTCAGAGCTTTAGCGTAGGCATTGCGAGCGGTCTGCACGATGGCCAATTCGGCTTGCAGGCTGCGAATTTTGGCGTCAGTCGCGGCCAGCATGTTGAGCTGGTTTTTGGCGTCATCACTGATGAATTTCAACTTCGTAAGGCTTGTTGTCGATGGTGACGGTGGTCATGAATTTTCCTTGGTAGTTCGGTGAAGCAATAGATGAACCCAGTCAAGTTGCTGGGGAAGGCAGATTGTATTCAAGTCGTAACGCGATTGGGCAAAAGCCCTTGCATTTTGACCCAATCTTTGACGTGACTCAGGATCGTCGAGCATACGACAGGTTTCGCGAACCCAGGCGTCGACATCAAAAAAATCAACCAAACGACCTGTCTCATCGTGATAAATGACTTCTTGCACCGGAGGGGTGTCGCTGCCCAGAATGGCGCAGCCGGCACTCATGGCTTCAAGCAAGCTGCAGGACAACACAAAAGGGTAGGTCAGGTACAGGTGGACAGTAGAAATCTGCAGCAATCGGATGAATGCGTCATACGGTAAATTTCCCAAAAAGTGAACTCGGCTCCAATCTTCGGGTGAAATTTGACAGGCCACTTCGGCCTTGAATACATCTCGCCAATTGTCGTGACCATGCATAGAAGGGTCAGCTTGAGACCCGTAACTGACCTGATGCCCACCGACAATCAGTACATGCGCTTTCTTTCTCTGCCGCAATAGGGCAGGCAATGCACGCATGAAGATGTGATAACCCCGGTATGGCTCAAGATTCCTGTTGACGAAGGTGATGACTTCGTCACCTTGACTGAGCTCCAGGGTGTCTTTTGAATTGAAATTCAGTCTGAGGGTGGCAGTTTTCAAGGGGACGATTTTTTGGGTGTCGATGCGTCGTGTAGGACCGAAATTTTTTGTCTGAAGGCATCCGGAAACGTACTAGCCTGCCAGTGGGTGGGACAGATACCCGCATCGGCCAGCGGCAAATGAAGAGCCTGTCCGGAATTTTGTGTGTGAGGCATAACATGTCAAAAAGGAGCATGTATGCCGAGCAAGACGAAGTTGAAGAACGCAGCCATTTCTTTGACCACATCAGTGACCGCATAAACCGCAGTGCTGTTTCCAATCACATCATTGATGGCAATCACATTGGTTTTATTGGTAGAGAATGCGAAGGTGGCCTGGTCTTCCACGTCACGGAAGAAGCTGAGAACGCGATCGACACTTTCAAAATCAGCTAAGGTGATGTCAACCAGAGGATCGATCGCTTGCGTACCTGGAATGATGCGAATTGCGTCTCCCTTGCCGTCGCCATAAGGACTGAAAACCGAGGAAGAGAGCTGTATGTCATCGATGCCAGTGACAAATCCTTTCACCACATCAAAACCAATGAACTTACCACCCGCAATACCTGAATCAGATCCATCGTTGATGTCATTGATGATCAACTTGTTCGATGTACCAGGTGACGCACGTAAAGCAAGAGCCATCAATGTGATTTCATCGCCACCGTCCCCTCCCGTAATTGTGTCGCTGGCGCCACTACCTTTGATGACATCCTTACTACCACCCCCATTGATAGTGAAACCATTAACCAGTGTCGTTGTTTTGTCCAAAGCACTTAAATCGATGGATCCACCAGTTTCTGCCAGATCAATGGTCACCGAACCAGCATTTTTTGTATCCGTTGTGGCCACGAATTTGATCACATTGTCGGCATACAAATGGGCTCCATTGGACACTACCAAAACATCCTTGCCGGTCGTGGCACCCAGGTCATGCAATGTCACTTGTGCACCGGTCGTGATGTTGAAGGTGTCATTTCCCGCGCCACCGGTGATCGTGTCACCTCGCTGACTGCTGGTGATCGTGTCATCACCCAAGCCTCCTGTGAGGGTAAAACCATGGCCAGCCGCAATGCCGGACAAGTTGATTTCACCACCTCCCACATCTGCGACGATTTCAGCAGTCCCATTGTTGATCGACATGCCGTTGGCCACAAACTTCACCACGTCAACAGCCTTGACAGCGGCATTGGCTGTCACGATCAGGACATCACTTTCGCCACCCGGCACAATCCCACCCAATTTCTCGACTGTGACCAAACCGCCTGCAGTGATTTGGAAGGTATCGTTACCTGCCCCTCCGTCAAGGGTATCGTTGGCGGTATCGCTGATCAGGGTGTCGGCGCCAGTGCCACCCGTGATTTTCACGGCCACATTGGATGCACTGTTATCCACGCTGTTGCCAATACCCGTAACGGTGATTGTGTTGACACCTGCGGTCGCCTTCATAATCAAACTGCTGGTGCCGTCGACAGTAATGTTGTTGATTCCAGCCGCATTAGCGATGACTGTGTCTGCACCCCCGGTGGTAGTGACATTGTTCGTGCCTATACCCAGGTTGAACGTATCTGCCAGTTTGGTGCCTATCAATGTCAAGGTATTTGCAGCCGTTGAATCAGTGCTGTCCAATGTGAAACCTGAACTACCTGTGGCCAAAAATAGGTCAATGGTTGCAGATCCGCTGGTCTTGATCGTGCTGTTGCCTGCATTGGAAGTCGCTGCAGTGGCGGTGAAACCTTTGGATGTTGCATTCAGGGTGGCGCCCAAACTGACCAACACTACATCTTCGGTTCCCGTCGTTCCACCCAAGTCGTTTAGGGTCGTGGTACCGGAAAACACATTGATGGTGTCATTTCCAAGACCACCTGTGACATTGACCAAGCCGCCACTGGACGTGATGACATCGTCGCCTGCGCCACCATCCACGGTATCGTTATTGATACTGGTGGTGATGGTGTCAATTCCGTTACCACCGGTGATATTGAATCCGTTCCCTTTGCTAGCCAAGGAAAGGTCTATTGATGATCCGCTTGCATTCGACTCGATGACTGCAGAACCATGGTTAACGGTTTCGGTTGTGGCTTTGAATTCCACGACCGAGGTCGCTTTGACCACACCATTCGAATTCACAATCAGCACATCGGATTCTTTGCCTGTTGCGCCACCCAAATCGGTGACAGTCACCAATTGCCCCTGATTGATGACGAAGGTGTCATTGCCCAAATCACCCGTCATTTGATCCGCACCCTGACCACTGATGAAGGTGTCGTTGCCCATGGCACCCTGGAAGGTGACCTGAACCTTGGAGCCGCTGGCATTGATCTCTCCACCATTACCCGCCAGATCGACCACCGTGGCAGTGACCGTTGTAGCTACAGTTGCATTCAGATTCAAGATGCCTGAAGACTGGGTGGTGTTCAATGTGATGGAGTTGTTTGAACCGACTGAAGCGATATTGATCGTGGATTCGTCGGAAGGTGAAAGTGAAGTCACTGTCAGGGCGTTAAATTTGCTATTGGCCACCTTCAGATTGATGGTGTCGTTGCCACCCGCACCTTGAACAATTTTTGTTCCCGCACCCAATTCAAACACATCGGCGTGTTGGGTTCCCGTCAACGTCGCGAATTTCGATGCGTCGGTTGCCTTGTCATCGATGGTGAAACCAGACGAACCTGTGACCAGAGTCAAGTCCACATTGGTATCAGTCGCATTGCTTGCCGTGGTGACAATTTTTGCCAAACCATCGTTGCTGCTGGATTTGGTGGCCACAAATGTGGCGACATTGGTTGCCAACAAATCGCCCCCTGTGGCCACCTGGATGACATCGTCATTTCCAGCGGTGCCATCGGCAATCAAATCTATCACAGTCACCTTTGATCCGGCATTGATTTGGAATGTATCGTTGCCCGCCCCCCCCGGTCAATGCGTCTGCGCCGCTGCCGCTGATCAGTAGATCATTGCCAACCCCACCCGTGATGGTGTTGGTCCCCGCCGTGGCCTTCATGACCAGGCTGCTGGTGCCGTCCACGGTGATGGTGTTTCTTCCACTTACTTCCGCATTCACCGTGTCTTTGCCGCCCGTGGTGGTCTCAGCGTTGGTACCCAAACCCAAGTTGAAGGTGTCATCTTTTTGGGTGCCGATAAAATTGGTGGAATTGCCAACCCCACTGGCTCTGCCATCCAATGTGATGCCTTTACCTCCAGTCATGGCTGCAGCATCCACTTGGCTGGTGGAAAAGTTGGAGGTGTAGGTGGTAATCAGGGTTGCTGTGCCATCGATTTTTCCAGCCCCGGTATATGACACTATGTTTTCCGCACGCACCACAGCATTGGCCACCACATTCAATGTATCTGCATCTCCCCCGTTGGCTCCTCCCAAATCGGTGATGAGTGCAGATGTCGTGCCGGCAGAAATGTTAAAGGTATCGGCCGATGCGCCGCCTGTGAGGGTGTCATTGGCCTGGCCCGATGTGAACACGTCAGCACCAGACCCGCCTGTGATACTGACCGCCACTGTCGACGCACTGTTGTTCACCGTGTTACCGCTACCGGTGACAGACACTGTATTGGTGCCCGCAGAAGCTTTCAGCGTCAAGGCGCTGGTGCCGTCGACGGTGATGGTATTGGTTCCGCCCAAAGCCGCGTTGACCGTGCCTTTGCCCCCGGTGGTGGTCACGGTGTTGGTACCCAACCCCAAATTGTAGGTGTCGTCCTGATTGGTGCCCGTCAAAACGGTCGTGTTCAAAGCGCCGCTGGCGGTGCTGTCGATCGTGACCCCTTTGGCACCTGTCGCATTCATCAAGTCGACCGTGATCTGGTTGGTGGGTAAACCATAGGTGGTTTTGAGTGTGAGCGAACCATCGTTGACAAAACCAAGTGCGGCAGCTGTGTAATTAGCGGGGACAGTCACTGCACTGCCTTTGCCTGCAACGAGGTTGGCCGTGAGTGTGGCCGAAGAGCCCACAGTGACCGAGTCGCCATTGACCAGGTTGGTCAGATTCGACACCCCGCTGGCAAAGGTATAGGCGTTGTTGCCTATGCCATTGCCTGTCACGGTTTCCACACCGCCACCACCCAAAATGGTGACCGGCCCCGTTCCAAAGGCCTGGATGACGTCGTCGCCCTTACCCCCATAAATGATGTCATTGCCATTCAGTGTCGACACAATGCGCTTGGCCGTGTTGGCTGTGCTGGCATCCACGATGACGCCACCCAAAGCGGAAAAGGGGTCAATGGTGATGGTCGACAAATCGACCACATTGGCCAGTACATCGGCATCGCCCGCCTTCAGGGCCAAAATCCCGCCTTTGTTCCCGTCGGTCACTGTCATGACCTGTCCGGCCAAGTCTTTGGCACGCAACCAGACCGTGTTGCTCTGAACATCCAGCGTTTCTATCGAATTCAATTGCAGGAATGAAGCAACGTTGGTGAATTCATACGTCAAACCACCCAAAATATCGGCGAATCTCAGGGTGTCTTGGCCAGCGCCCCCCGAGACAATGACGGTTTGGGCCGTACTGGCGGCCAAACCCACCCCGTTGCCATTGGCATCGGCGCCCGCAATGGTGAACTGGTCGGCTTGCGTCCCGCCTGTGAAGGTCAGGTTGTTGCGGTTGTACAAACTGGCGTTGATGTCGTTCACACCCGTCAGGGTGCCTGTGACCTTGGTCGAACCCCCTAGGCCACCCATGTAGCCATCAATGGCGGTCAATGTGAGATTGCCTGAAAGTTTGCTGGCGTCCACAACCACGTCTTTGGCGGACTGTCCAAACCCGCCCACCAGTCCATTGTTTAGCCCCAATGTCACCGTACCCGCGTTTCCGCCAGCAGTGCCCGACAAGTTCAAATTACCCAAATTCGCCAAGTTGTAATTGGCCAATGCCAATTGTGATGACGTATCAATGGACAGAGTCGAGAGGTTACCCATGTTCAAAATGGCACCCCCAGTGGCAAGTGAGCCCACCCCCACGGAAATTGAGCCACTGGTTGCCGAGCTGGCCTGAATCAGACCTGTCAAATCAGAGCCGGACCCAACATTCAATGCCACAGATTTGGCGGCATTGGCCGTCACATTGCCCGAATATGCGGTTAAATCGGCCACATTGACCACGGCGGCGGTGGCAGCGTTGGCCACCACATTGATACCCAAATCTGTGTAGTTTTTAGATGTATTGGCAAGAGACTGCCCTGCCAATCCGCTGCTGACATTGGCGGTCAGATTCAGGGAGACTGCGTTGGTCAGGTTGACCACACCGTTGTCTGCGACGCTGTCATAGGTTTTGTCCCCGGTCAGCAACACACTGAGGTTACTGCCCCCCGAGGTCAGGCTTTGAATGTCTTAGTTGGTGCCATTGTCGTTGAAGATGATGAGGGTGTTCAAGCCCTGAGTGTTGGTGGCGTTGTAGGCGATGTTGGCGACGGCAGAATTCTTGAAGCCAATGTTTTCAAAACCAGTGATGGTTGCCGAAATGGTACCGCTGGAGGTCGGCGTCATGAAGAAGGTGTCGGTACCCGTACCACCAGCATATGTGCCGGTGTTGAACACATTGCCAATGGAGACGGTGTCCGAACCCGAACCCGTGGCCAGGCTCTTGACCAATTTGGCACCGGTCAAATCAAGGCGTCGGTACTGCCCGAAGCCGCATTGAAGGTGTAGTTGATGTCGAAATCACCAATCAAACCCCCTTGGATTTCACGCGCATTGGACAACAACAATGACAGATTATTGTTGTTGACTGCTAGCAAACTGGCCCCAAATCCGGAGTTACGGGCATCGATGGAGACGGTATTGACCCCGCTGGAGCCATACATGGAATAGGTGATGGCTTTGGCCACACCCATGGTTGGAAGCTGGGTGTTTTCTCTGGTGGCGTTGATGATATTGACTGTCGGCACATTGCGCATAAAGCCGCCCGTGTCCGGATTGAAGCCATCGAAATTGTCGCAGTACATGACTACGTTGAGAGCGCTTTTGCCCGACGCGCCGCCATCGATCTGGTCTCTGATGTTCAAGGTTGAAGACAGACTGGCCGGTCCAGCACTGCCGTCATAGACGATGCCCGAGATGAGCACGCCATTGGAACCGCCATTGACTGCATTAATGCCGTGGTCCAAGGTCAGCGAACTGGGGCCCACAGGCGCAGGAGGGGTGACCGGAGTGACTGCGCCACCACCACCGCCGTCGCCTGCACCCAAGGCCAATTCCGCACCGATGGCCGCCAACGCACCGGCGCTGATGCCTTCTGTAGCACCTGCGAAAGTGGTCGTAGACACGGTGCCGCCACTCGACGTACCGGGCGAAGCCTGGGCCAGCATGACGTCCTCTGAAATCGTCACTGAACTACCACCAGCAGATACTGATTCGACCGACTCCTGATCGCTGACCACCACTTGCTGCTGTTCGTCATTGGCTTCAGTCTGAAGCAGCTTTTTCTTGCCCAGCAAATCGTTCTTGACCTTGGCAGGGGCAACGACAGCGGCATCAACCACTGGATTGACCACACCCGCCTGAGCCATGACGGCCTCAAGGTTGGTGCGCGAGTCCAATTTGTTGGTCTTGTTAGCGGTTTTTTTGGCCATTTGAAATTTCCTATCTTCAGAGGAGGGGGAAAGGGTTGAAATTGGTGGAAGGATGGTTGTCAATTCATCAAAGAATTCACAAGTTGGAAATGACAAAACTCAAGTCGCTCTTGCAGACAGGAAACCAAACCGGATCGGCAAGAATTTCAAATCTTTGCAACGCTTTTGAAGTCACGAATGACATTTCCAAACTTTCATGCTTTGTCATGGGAACATTCTCAATGTGAGTGTTTTTTAAACTTTTGATAAACATTGAATGGCTTTTGCCATCGGTGATTTCTTTTCAAATCGGGAGCGTGAGTTGTCTGAATGCGACAACACAGATCAGACGTTCAGTCCAATCGATTCGCGGGGATTTGCGAGCAAGCCCACTGAAAGGTCTTTGGCATGGCCTTCTTCACCCTTGCGGAATGAGCGTGGGCTGACGCCATATTTATGTTTGAAAGCCGTAGAGAAATTGGCCTGGGTTGAATAGCCCAAGTCCATGGAGATGTAGCGTATATCCAGGTCGGTTTCGCGCAAGATTTTTTCTGCCACCTTCATCTTGACTTCAATCACGTACTGGTACACGGTCAGGTTGCACACGCGCATGAAGGTTTGGCTGAGACGCTTGGTGTTGGTGCCCACCATCCGCGCCAGCTGTTTCAATGGCGGGTTTTTAGACAGGTTCTCTATGATGATTTTGTGAGAAGCATTGAAGATGATCTTGTCAAACCGTGTGCACTGCTCATTGATCTGGCACGGGTATTCGTCTTCTGGTTGATCGTTATCGTTATGTTGTCCCTCGGAAAACACCAGCGACAAGCGCAACAGGATTTCGCAGGGATTATAGGGCCAGGTGATGAAGTCAAAGCGGTGGTCGCGACTGTTGGCCTGGTTGGTGTAGGCATTCAACAACGACTGAATATCTGCTTGGTACACCAGTGGAATGCCTGCCGTCGATGGATTCGAGGCCAGCATTTCGGTGATGTTTGAAAATTCAGCCCCCTTGAATGCCAAGCTGAAGATGCAGGCATGCGGCTTGAAAAAGACCGCCTTTCCCATCATGGACTGCAGGGAACTGGCCACATAAACCACGACCGACTGGTCTTCCAGTATTCCCTTGAGTTGGTTCAGCCTTTCGGTGTCCTGGTCAAGGATCAATATTTTTTTGGAAGACAGTTGAGGTATTGAATTTTTGATCATTTTGCAATTAATGATCAAAAACATCCCGCTGAGTAAAACACTCTTTTAATTTTCATATTTTTCGAAATCATTTAATTTTTATCAAAATTATTAGAGTTAATATTTCGAAAGCCAGACTCACCTTGCGAGCCCATGGGAGCGCCTGGAGGCCATTTTTACTGGCCCCAAACACATAATACGAAAGGGATATTTTTGGATTCCGGCTTCAGCGCCCTTTGAATTGCGGCATGCGCTTCTCAGCAAAGGCCTTGCGGCCCTCTTTATAGTCTTCACTGGCAAAGCAGGCTTGCACCATTTTTTGCACCAAGGCCACGTCACGATCGGCCGGGGCTTTGCGAAGTTCAAGCATGGCGCGTTTGGCTGCGGCCAGAGTCAATGGCGCGTTGCCACAAACCATACCGATGTAATCGTGTACACCCGCATCGAATTGGTCAGGGGCCAACACCTGTTTGACCAGGCCCATGTGGTGGGCGTCATCGGCACCGAAGATGCGCGCGCTGAAAAACAGATCGGCCGTATGGGCAGCACCAATAACTTCCAGGAAGCGCTGGATGCCAGGCATGGCGTAGCCCAATCCCAGACGGCCAGCTGGCATGCGAAATTTGGAGTCGGCCGAGCAGATGCGCACATCACAATTGAGCGCCAGCCCCAAGCCTCCTCCCATGCAAATGCCACGGATTTTGGCCAGGGCGGGTTTGGGGCAGTCGAGCACGCTGGCGTAGGCCGCTTCAGTGGCTCGGTTGTACTCTTCGGCGGCGTCACCGCCATTGCGTTTTTCGCCGAACTGAGAGATGTCGGCCCCCGAGACAAAGGCTTTTTCGCCGGCACCGGTCAAGACGATCAGTCGCACCTCAGGGTCATCGACGCAGGCTTGGATGAGCTGGGGCAGACCCACCCACATGTCGTAGTTCATGGCATTGAACTTGGCCTGATTGTCGAACTCGATGGTACCGACATGACCTGCTTTGTGCAGATGAATGGTGCCAATGGCAGGGGTGCTGGTGTCGTTCATGGTCAGATGACTTTCTGTTGGATGAATTGTTCGATGTCTTGTGAGTTGTAGCCCAGTTCGGACAAGATGGACTGGTTGTGCTCGCCCGCTTCGCACTGGGTTTGCTTGACTTGGGCTGGGGTGCGCGAGAGGATGAGAGGCTGGTTGAGTACCCGAATGGGGCCTCGCCGGGGATGATGCAAGGTGGTGGTGGTGGGCAGGTGCTGTACCTGCGGGTCATCAAACACCTGTTGCATGTTGTAGATGGGGCCACACGGTACGCCCGCGGCATTCAGGGCCTCGACCCAATGGGCGGTCGGTCGCTGGGCAAAGGACTCACTCAGGATGCGATTCAGGGTTGCGCGGTCTTTCAGCCGGCCAGCGCTGGTCTGGTAGTCGGGGTGTTCGCGCAAGTCGGGGCGATCGATCAGGTCGCACAAAGTGCGGAACTGTTGGGTGCTGCCTGCGCCGATGTTGAAATAGCCGTCTGAGGATGGGTAGGCTCCCATGGGCGTAGTGACCGGGTGATCGTTGCCCGCTTGAGGCGGCACGACGCCATCGATCAGGTAGCGCGCCGCTTGGAAATCGCACATGGCGATCATGGTCGAGAGCAGGTTGGCTTGCACCCATTGACCCCGCCCTGACTGCTCGCGCTCGAGCAAAGCGGTGAGTATGCCGATGGCGCTGTACAAGCCCGACCCGGTGTCGGCGACGGCGATGCCTGCACGCACCGGGCCTTGACCCTCGAAACCCGTGACCGACATCAGACCACCCATGCCCTGTGCGATTTGGTCGAACCCTGGTCGTTTTTGGTAGGGGCCGTCTTGGCCAAAGCCCGAAATGCTGGCCAGAACGATGCGCGGGTTGATGCTGCTGAGGGCGTCGTAATCGATGCCGAGTCGCTGTTTGACGTCAGGTCGATAATTCTCGACCACCACGTCGGCGGTTTGCACCAGGCGATGAAAAATGCGCTGCGCCTGTGGTTCCTTCAGATTGAGGGTGATGGAGCGTTTGTTGCGGTGCAAATTGAGCGCGTCCGAGCTGTCGCGTGCGCCCAATGTGCCTTGTGTTGGGTCCAGGCCGGCGGGTGACTCGATGCGGATGACATCGGCCCCGAAATCGGCCAGCACGCGCACGCATGTGGGGCCAGAACGAACCCGGGTCAAGTCCAGCACGCGAAAGCGGCCTAGGGCAGCGAAGGTTTGAGCTTGGGCTTCGGGCATCTTGTCCTCAAAAGGTCTAGGGACATTTTAGGGGTCTGCGCAGTCCATACAGGGTACCTGTGGCGACATTTTCCCAGCGGATTTGCGAGTGAAAAAGCCCACCAATAAGAGCAGGGCTCAAACCAGGGCAGGGTTTCCCCACATGGCGTAAATCCCCCCCATCGGGAAAATCCCCATTAGAGGGTCGATCTGCCCGAACGGGGCGACTGTAATGGCTGTCCATGAAATGGGGCCATGCCCATGAACATGAGGGAGTGAATGCAAGAACTACAAGTGGTGTTTGGCGGCGTCGCCCAAGGCTGCATCTATGGCTTGATCGCTTTGGGCTTCGTGCTGATTTACAAAGCCACCGAAACCGTCAGCTTCGCCCAAGGCGAGTTGATGATGTTGGGCGCGTTTTGCGGTCTGGCCTTGATCGACGGCCTGGGTTTGACCTATGTGTTGGCAGTGCCTGTGGCCTTGCTGGTCATGGCCTTGGTGGGCTGGCTGATTGAACGCTCGGTGATACGCCCGATTCTGGGCCAACCTGCGTTCTCGGTGGTCATGCTGACCTTTGGTTTGGGCTATGTTACCCGCGGTCTGGTGACCATGATTCCGAACATCGGCACCGATACGCATGCGTTTGCCGCTCCCTATAAAGACATTTCCTACAACTGGGGCGGTGTGGTGGTGGGTGCCAGCCAAGTCATGGTGTTGGGCTGCACCGCGCTGCTCTGTCTGGTGCTTTATTTGGTGTTCAGCCGCTCGAAGGTGGGCATCGCCATGCAAGCGGCCTCGCAGAATCAATTGGCGGCCTATTACATGGGCATTCCGGTCAAACGGCTCAATGGCCTGGTGTGGGCATTGGCGGCCGGTGTGGCGGCGGTGGCGGGATTGCTGCTGGCTCCGATCACCTTTGTGCATGCCAATATGGGGCTGATTGGTCTGAAAGCCTTCCCGGCCGCCGTGGTGGGGGGCTTCACCAGTCTGCCAGGGGCGATGGTGGGCGGCGTAATCATCGGGGTGGTCGAGGCGCTGGCCGGGTTTTACCTGCCTGAAGGCTTCAAGGACGTGGCCGCCTATGTGGTGGTCTTGCTGATGCTCGCGCTCAAGCCCAGTGGCTTGTTCGGTGAAAACCTGCGCAAAAAGGTTTGATCCCACCGTGCGATACATCTTCAAAACCGAATACGACCAAGACATCCGACTTGCCAAACACGGCGGTCATGTGTTTTGGTACGGCCTACTGGGTGTGCTGTTGGTCGGCTCACCGTGGTTGCTGGACGAGTACTGGCTGGCGCAGTTGACCTTCGTGCTGATTTACAGCGTGGTGGGCCTGGGGTTGATGCTGCTGGCGGGCTACACGGGCCTGTTTTCCATCGGCCACGCGGCCTTTTTGGGTGTTGGTGCCTACACCGAAGCGGTGCTCTCGGGCTTGGGCTGGCCGTTCCCGCTGTCTTTGGCCGCTGCCGCCGGTTTGTCGGCTGCGGTGGGCGCAGTGGTGGGTCTGCCTGCGTTGCGAGTCAAAGGGATCTATCTGGGCATCGCCACCTTGGCCTTTGGCTTCATCGTTGAAGAGGCCCTGGCCCGTTGGGAAAGCGTAACGGGTGGCAATGCCGGCAAACATGTGGGCCCGATCGATCTGGTGTTTTGGAAAGTCGAGAGCGAAGGGGGCTTTTATGCCGTCTGTCTGGTGGTGGCCGTGCTCAGCACCCTGGCGGTGGCGAACATCTTGCGCAGCCCCACCGGTCGCGCTTTTGTCGCCATCCGAGACTCTGAAATTTCGGCCCAAAGCATGGGCATCCATCTGGCGTACCACAAGACACTGAGCTTCATGGTATCAGCAGCCTTGGCGGGGTTGGGCGGCGCACTCTATGCCCACAAACTGCAATTCATCAGCCCCGACCAGTTCAATGTGCTGCACTCGATCGACCTTTTGTTGATGGTGGTCATTGGGGGACTCGGCTCGATCCATGGCGCATTTCTGGGCGCGCTGTTCCTGATCACCATGCCGCAACTGATCTCGCTGGGCAAAGAGTTCTTGCCTGACGCCATCGCCCAAGCCCCGGGCTTGCAAGCCGTGGTCTACGGCGTGGTGCTGATCGGCTTCGTCTTGTTCGAACCCATGGGCTTGTATGGCCGATGGCTGAAGGTGCGGGCGTGGCTGCAACTGTTCCCCTTCTACCGCCAGGGCATGTTCAAGCGGCAAAAGAGTTTCCAGAAATCGGATCGACTGAAATGAGCGCCTCTGTTCTTTTATCGGCACGTGATCTGACGGTGCGCTTTGGCGGCCTGACCGCTGTCAACCGCGTCAGCTTTGACGTGTGCCAGGGAGAGGTGTTCACTTTGATCGGACCCAATGGTGCAGGCAAGACCACCGTTTTCAACCTGATCAGCGGGATCTACACCCCGACCGAGGGGGAGATTTCGTTCATGGGTCGCCCCATGGCCGATGTGGCGCCGCATCAGGTGGCAGGCTTGGGCATTGCCCGCACATTCCAAAACATTGAACTGTTTGAACACGCCACCGTGCTGCAAAACCTGATGATTGGCCGCCATCGGCACCGCCAAACCGGTTTTTGGAGCCAGTTGCTGTTCACACCCAGCACTCGCCAGGCCGAGATCGCGGCACGCGAGAAGGTGGAAGAGGTGATCGATTTCCTGAACCTGCAGCACTACCGTGACAGCATGGTGGCCGGCCTGCCCTACGGTGTTCGCAAGGTGGTCGAGTTGGCTCGCGCCCTGTGCATGGAGCCGCGATTGTTGCTGCTCGATGAGCCTTCCTCGGGTCTGAATGTGGAAGAAACCGAAGACATGGCGTATTGGATTGACGACATCAAAAACCTCTTGGGCATCACGGTGCTGATGGTCGAGCACGACATGGGCTTGGTGGCCAAGGTGTCGGATCGGGTGCTGGCCATGAGCCAGGGCGAGGTGCTGGCCATGGGTACGGCCGCCGAGGTGCAAAGCCACCCCGGGGTGATCGAGGCCTATTTGGGCACGATCGATGAAGTCTCTGACCTGCGTCGAACCCCTCTCCGCCAGGTCAAGGAGGCCGCATGAGCGACGCCTTTGTCGACCGCCCGGTGGTCTTGAAGCTCTCGAACGTCGAGAGCGCCTATGGCCCGATCAAGGCGATCCGTGGTGTCAGCCTGCAAGTGCGCGAGGGCGAGATCGCCACCGTGTTGGGCTCGAATGGCGCCGGCAAGTCGACCATCTTGAAAACCATCAGTGGCATCATCGACCCGCGCAAGGGCAGCATCGAGTTCCAGGGCGCGGACATCACCGCCCAAGACCCTGCGCGCGTGGTCCAACGGGGTCTGGTGCATGTGCCCGAAGGGCGCGAGGTGTTCCCACTGCTATCCGTTCGCCATAACCTGTTGATGGGGGCGTACACGCGGGACGATCAAGACGCTGTCGAGCGCGACATTGAGACAGTCTTTGGCTATTTCCCCATCCTGCGGGAGCGCGCCGAGCAAGACGCCGGCCTGCTCTCGGGCGGTCAACAGCAAATGCTGGCGATCAGCCGGGCCTTGATGGCCAACCCCAAGCTGGTCATGTTGGATGAGCCCAGCCTGGGCCTGAGCCCCAAGCTGACGAAAGAGATTTTTGAGATCGTGGTGCGCATCAACCGTGAGCGCGGCACGACCCTGCTGCTGGTGGAACAAAACGCGCACATGGCGCTGAACGCCGCCGATTACGGTTATGTGTTGGAGAATGGCCGCATCGTGATGGAAGACACCTGCGCGCGCCTGCGCGAGAAGGAAGACATCAAAGAGTTTTACCTGGGCCTGAAAGAAGAAGGCGTGCGGGCCGACCGGCGCTGGAAAAAGAAGAAAACCTGGCGGTGATGCAATGAGCGATTTGTGGAATCTGGATCACCTCAAACCCCAGACCGAGCGCGTGCTGGAGGGTGACACCATTGCCGCCCAGTTTTGGAATGCGGTGCGACTGCGCGGCCCCAAGGTCTGGATGCGACAAAAAGAACTGGGGCTTTGGCATGCCATGACCTGGGCGCAAACCGGCCATGCCGTGCGCGAAATTGGACACGGCCTGTTGTCGCTGGGGCTGGCCAAGGGAGAAACGGCGTCGATTTTGTCCAACACCAGCATCGACTGGGTGCTGTCGGATCTGGCGGTTTTGAGTTGCGCCGGGGTGTCCAACGGCATTTACCCCACCGACGCCGCCTCTCAGGTGCAGTATCTGTGCGAGGACTCGGGCACGGTGGTGCTGTTCGTCGAAGACGACGAACAATTGGACAAGGCACTGGAAGCGCGCCAGAACCTGCCCCGATTGCGTCACATCGTGGTGTTTGACATGAAGGGCTTGCATGGTCTGAATGACCCCATGGTCTTGGGCCTGGATGCCCTGCGTGAGTTGGGTCGCGCCCATGAGCACCAGCACCCGCAGGCTTTGGAAGAGCGGGTGAGCGCCTGTCAGCCCGACGATGTGGCCATTTTGGTCTACACCTCGGGCACCACCGGCAAGCCCAAGGGCACCATGCACACGCATCGGGGTCTGACCTACACCACGCGCGGCTACAACACGCTGATTTCTCGCGACGACTGCGATGAATGCATGTGTTTTTTGCCCTTGTGCCACATTGCCGAGCGCATGGGCGGCGAGTATTTCTCGCTCTATACCGGTTCGGTGTTGAACTTCGTCGAAAACCCTGAAACCGTGCCCGAGAATGTGCGCGAGATCGCCCCCACCGTGTTCACCGCTGTGCCCCGGGTGTGGGAGAAGTTCTATTCGGGTGTGATGATCGCCTTGAAGGAATCGAGTCGTCTGCAACAAGCCACCTATGCGTGGGCCATCGGTGTGGGCCAACAGGTGGCGGAAATGGTCTTGGCCGGGCGCCGCGTGCCCACCTTGTTGCGGTGGCAATTCAGGCTGGCCCGTTGGTTGGCGTTGGACAATGTGCGCAAGCTGATTGGTATCCACCGCGCGCGCTATTTGGTGACTGGTGCCGCCCCGATATCGCCCGATTTGGTGCGCTGGTACCTGGCGCTGGGTGTCCCCATGCTGGAGGTTTGGGGCATGACCGAGACTTGCGGCGCATCGATCGGCGTGCGTCCCGAACGCATCAAACCGGGCTCGATCGGGCAAGCCGCCCAATTCAACGACGTCAAACTGGATCCAAACACTGGTGAAATTCTGGTGCGTGGCCCGAATGTCTTCAAAGGCTATTTGAACCTGCCCGAAAAAACCGCCGAGACCATCGACGCCGATGGCTGGCTGCACACCGGCGACGTGGGTATGGTCGACGATGAAGGGTTTTTCCGCATCACCGATCGGATGAAAGACATCATCATCACGGCAGGCGGCAAGAACATCACGCCCAGCGAGTTGGAAAATGAATTGAAGTTTTCGCCCTACATCACCGATGCGGTGGTGATTGGCGACCGCAAACCATTCTTGGTGGCGATCATCATGATCGATCAGGACAACGTGGAGAAATTCGCTCAAGACGCCGATGTACCTTTTAGCAACTATGCATCTTTGACGAGTGCGCCCGAGGTGCAAGGGCTGATACAGACCGAACTCGATCGGGTGAACCGCCAGTTCGCCCGGGTCGAGCAGATCAAGAAGTTCTTCCTGCTCGACACCCAATTGAGCGCCGAAGACGAAGAGTTGACTCCGACCATGAAGCTCAAGCGCAAATTGGTCGAACAGAAGTACGCCGCCCAGATTGAAGCGATGTACCGATGAATTCAGATGGTTTTTGGTTTTTTACCTAGGAGATGAACGCGATGAAAAAGACGATCCTGACCCTGGTGTCGGCACTGGCGATCAGCGGTGCCGCCCTGGCCCAACAAGGGGTGGGCAAAGACTCCCTGACGCTGGGCTCGATCCAGGACCTCTCGGGTCCCCTGGCCGGCTTTGGCAAGCAGGTGCGCATGGGCATGTTGCTGGCCGTGGATGAGATCAACGAGCAAGGCGGCGTGAATGGCCGCAAGATCACCCTGAAGGTGGAAGATTCGGGCTATGACCCCAAGCGTGCTGTGCTGGCGGCGCAAAAGTTGGTCAACCAGGACAAGATCTTTGCCATGATCGGCCATATCGGGACTGCTCAGAACCTGGCCGCGATGCCTGTGCAATTCAGCAAGAATGTGATCAACTTCTTTCCCGTCACGGCAGCGCGGGAGATGTTTGACCCCTTCCACCCGCTGAAGTATGCCTTCGCTGCGACTTACTTTGACCAGGTGCGTCTGTCGACCGCCAAATTGGTGAAAGAGAAAAACGTCAAGAATGTCTGCACGATTTACCAAGACGATGAATTCGGTCTGGAGATTTTCCGCGGCGGCGAAGCCGGCCTGAAGGCCGTGGGTATGGAATTCGCCGAAAAAACCACTTACAAGCGTGGTGCGACCGACTTTTCTTCGCAAGTGGCACGCCTGAAGGCCGCTGGTTGTGAGATGGTGGTGCTGGGCACCATCATCCGCGAGACCGTGGGCACCATCGCCGAGTCGCGCAAGACCGGCTTCAACCCCCTCTTTTTGGGCTCTTCGGCCGCCTACACCGACCTGATCCACAAATTGGGCGGGCCCGCCATGAACGGCTTGTACACCGCGATGACATCGCAGCACCCTTATCTGGACGAGGCGTCACAGCCCATCAACTTCTGGGCCAACAAGTACAAGACCATGTTCAATGAAGACCCGACGGTGTTCTCAGTCTACGGCTACCAAGCCATCAGCCACTTTGCCACCGCAGCGGGCAAGGCGGGCAAGAACCTGACTCACGAGACCTTTAACAAAGCGATGGATGGCATCACCTTCCAGGGTGACATTTTCGGTAGCCCGCCGTTGAGTTTTACCGCCACCAAGCGCCTGGGCAACGATTTGTCGCGCCTGTCGCAAATTCAGGAAGGCCGCTGGAAAGTGGTGTCCGATTACGTGCGCTGAAGCGGCCTTTGAAAAAAACCCCCTCCATCCGGAGGGGGTTTTTCTTGGTGACCCAGCACACATGATGGTGCGTCCAAGCATGTTCATCACGGCACCACAAAACTGAAGGTCACCGGCATACTTTGTATTTCGGGATTGTCTTTGTTGGACACAATCAACTGCACCACGTAAAGACCCGCAGCCGTGGTGTTGAAGATGGGTTTTACTGAGGTGGGCGACAGCAAAACCACGGCATTGGGCACGGGTTGATACACCACAGACCATTGGAAGTTCAACTCTTTGCCTATGGCACTGAAGCTGCTACTGCCGTCCAGCACATAGGGCAAGGCACTGGCCGATTGCATGGCGATGCGGGCCCGGTGGGCGTTGGACTGTTGGTGGTGACAGATACCGTCGAGACCTGGCTGGACGAGGTGCTGTCGCTGGCGATCAGGCCAAACACATAGGTGCCTAGCGCCTGAGCTGTGAAACTGGGGGTCAATGTATTGGGATTGCTCAACAAATTGGCGATGGTGGCGCTGCCGCCTGTGGGCATGGCATTGACCACCCATCGGTAGGTCATGGGGTCGTTGTTGGGGTCGCTGGCAACGCCATTCAGGGTCACCGAAGTCCCCAAAGTCACGCTGAAATTCTGCCCGGCATTGGCCATTGGGGGTGCGTTACCAGAGGACACATTCACCACGGCAACCACCGGGGGGCTGGTAGTGAGTCCGCCAAAGACAGTCAGTGTAAACTCGTAGTCCCCCTCGACCGTCGGCGTGAAAGTGACCCTGGCCGATTGATCGTTGGGCGACAAATTGACGGCCGTATTGTTGGGCGAATACAGTTTTTCCCATTTGTATGTGAGGTTGTCGCGGTTGGGTGTTGATTCATCAGCCAAACTGAGCCAGTGTTCACGTTGAATATTGAGCCACT
>JASGCM010000020.1 GCA_030054175.1 Alphaproteobacteria bacterium
TCCATCCAAAACCAATTCACCCAACCGCCTCACACACAGAAATACTGACAGCCCATGGATTTCGGGGTCTGGCTCTGTGTCATGAAACAGGACAGCGTTTGGGGCCGGTTCCCAAGCTAAGTTGGCCCTATCCTGGCTTATATGGAACTGTCGCATTGACCCTGTACCGATCAAACGCCGTCATCAGCATTTCGCAGGCATCCATCTCATTGAAGTTGGTCTCGGCCTCAAACTTGTTTTTGTCTTTTTCAAATCTCCTGTTGCCGATGCTGGCATAGGGTTTCTGATCAAGGACCTGTATCGCTGATCCAAAAAATATCTACGAATAAATGACACTCAGATGTTGATTGAGTCAACCATGGATTTAAAGGTTACTATTCACCTCAAGCAAGCCCGCCACTCATGTCAATATGGGGTGTGCTTTGAACATGCTGGTACAGGTTGATTTGGATCGATGCATGAAACAACTCTTCGCTCTCTTCGCATTTTTAGGTCACCTGCTGTCCCACGCCGCCGAGGTGATCCCCATCACCCCCATCGAAAAATGCTTTTTGTGCAGCAGCACCCCCTCGTTGACGATGTACTTCCAGGCCCCTCAGGCCAAGGCGGTGCTGATCCTCATTCCGGGGGGCAAAGGGTACATCGGCCTCAAAGAAGGACAAACCGACAACCGGTTCCACTTCTTTCAGACCCTCAAGCGGCTGACCGATCCCACCCTCACCAGCGGCCAGTGGGATGTGGTTTTGCTCGACAGCCCGGGGGAGTTATCGCCGCGCCAGATGTACCCGGCGGCCAGGGGCAGTTCAGACCACCTGATCCGCATCGAGAGCGCCATCCGTTACTACCAGCAGAAAACCGGGTTGCCAGTCTGGTTGATGGGGCACAGCAACGGCGGCATCAGCCTGACCGAGTTTGTCAAATACGCCCAAAAGAACCACAAGCTTGACCTGATCGGCGGCATGATTGCCAGTGGCATCCGCAACGAGTCGTACTTCAATGCCCCCATCGCCTTTCCGGTGCTGTTTTTGCACCACCCAAACGACGGCTGCCAGCACACCACACCTGCGGACGCCATGAGAAACTTTGAAAAAGTCAAAGCGTTCAATTCAGCCGCCACCGAGTTTGTCTACGTCACGGGGGGTCAGCCTGAACCCCGTGACCCCTGCCGCAGTGGCCATCACCTGTACTTTGGGGCGGGCGAAGAGGCTGCCAAAGCGATCGACGCTTTCATGAGCGCACAAGTCCAGACACGACACTGATCACTGCAACCCCTTCATCGTCTGCCAGTTCAACCACCATGACCATCCGAACCATCCTCAAAATGGGCGACCCGCGCCTGCTGCAAGTCAGCGAACCCGTGACGCAGTTCGATACGCCCGCTTTGCACGCGCTGCTGCAAGACTTGCGCGACACCATGCAGGCGGCCAACGGCGCCGGCATCGCGGCGCCGCAAATTGGCGTTAACCAGCAGGTGGTGATCTTTGGCAGCGGCAAAGTCAATCCGCGCTACCCGCAGTACGAGCCGATTCCGCCCACGGTGTTGATCAATCCGACGATCACGGTGCTGGATGACACCGAGGAAGAGGGCTGGGAGGGCTGTCTGTCGGTGCCAGGCATGCGCGGTGTGGTGCCGCGCCCGCGTCGAGTGCGCTACCAGGGCTTTGACGAGTTGGGGCGCGTCATCGACCGCCAGGCCGAAGGTTTCCATGCCCGAGTGGTGCAGCACGAGTGCGATCACCTGTGGGGCAAGCTATACCCCATGCGGGTGCGCGACTTCACCCGCTTTGGGTACATCGATGTCTTGTTTCCTGATGTGAAAGATTGAGGGCGCCTCAGTCGGCCAAACTGAGCAAACGCTCCAGAGCCAAGTCGCGGATGCCCCATTCGCGCAAACTGGCCAAGGTGCTTTGCGCGTACTCCAGGGTATGGCCGTAGCGGCCGCCGACCCGGTCGGCAAAGATGGTGCGGTACTGGTCGTCGCTCAGCGGACCGGTGTAGTTGGGGTGTGATCGCGGCAAGATGAAGGTCAGGGCGCGGACGGTTCCTTCAGGCGTGGCACAGTTCAACCACCGGGGCAAATAGACTTTGCTGGGCATCTCACGCGCCCACAGCGATTGCAGCGCGGCGGGAACCTCGTTTTTCGGCACCCGCATGGTCACGCCTTGGCAACTGCCGCCGTTCAAGAGGGCAAAGACCAACCCGGGTCGTTCGGGGGTGCCTCGATTGATGCGGCTCCACATCTTCAGCGCCCGGTGCCACCCACGCACGGTGGCCAAACGGCGCTCGGCCACGGCGATGTCGGGCCGCCAGATCAGCGATGCATAGCCAAACACCCACAGGTCACCGACACCGCCCCATTCGCGTCGAATGCGTTCGATGGATTGGGGGTCGTCTGAAACCTGCTGGCGCATGGGTGTGACCGCGACTGCAGTTCTAATGGGTTAGCCATGGGTGCCGTTCTGGATCAGCTCGACTTTGTAGCCGTCGGGGTCTTGGACAAATGCGATGATGGTGTGGCCACCTTTGACCGGACTGGCCTCGCGGGTGATGGTGCCACCGGCTGCGCGGATTTTTTCGCAGGTGCCAGCGACGTCTTCCACCCCCAGTGCTATGTGGCCATAAGCCGTGCCCATGTCATAGTGGTCGACGCCATGGTTGTAGGTCAACTCGATTTCGGCCTGATCGGGGTTCTGGTCGTAGCCGACGAAGGCCAGCGAGTATTTCTGTTCGGGGCGGTCGGTGGTGCGCAGCAATTTCATGCCCAGCACGCGGGTATAAAAATCAATCGATCGTTGCAGGTCGCCGACGCGCAACATGGTGTGGAGCAATCTCATGGGGTCTTTCCTGTGTGGGACCTCGCGACCGAAAGGGCGCAGGCCATCAATCGCTATCGTATGATGATAGTCCGATAAAAACAATCCAATCGCAGGCCCGAACATGGACAAAATCGACATCCTCAAAGTCTCCAAGCTCTTGCCCTTCCTGACCGAAGGCCTCTATGCCCGCTACACGGTGCACGAACTCGATGACTTGAAAGACCCCGGCGCCTTGGCTCGGGTGCGTGCGATTGTGGGGGGTGGCGAGACCCGCATGGGGGCCGAGTTGTTTGACCGTTGCCCGCAGGCCAAGGTGGTGTCTTGCTTTGGCGTGGGTTACGACGGCGTCGACACCCGGGCGGCCATCGAGCGCGGCATCACTGTGGGGCATACCCCGGACGTGCTCAACGACGAGGTGGCTGATCTCGGCTTGGGCTTGATGCTCTCGATCGCTCGCCAAATCCCGCAGGCCGATCAGTATGTGCGCAGCGGCCACTGGGCCCAGGCCCCATTTCCCCTTCAACGCAAACTCACCGGTGCTCGACTGGGCTTGGTGGGCATGGGCCGCATCGCCAAGGCGATTGCAGAGCGTGCACAGGCCTTTCGCATGCAAATTGCCTACACCGCGCGAGGCGCCAAGTCCGATTTGCCGTTTGAATTCGTGCCCAGCGTCAAAGAACTGGCCGCCAGGTCGGATTTTTTGCTGGCCATTACCCCAGGCGGTGAGGGCACACGGGGTCTCATCAACGCCGAGGTCTTGAAAGCGCTCGGGCCCAGGGGTTTTTTCATCAACATCGCGCGTGGCACCGTGGCTGATCAACCGGCTTTGCTCGACGCCCTGAAAAACGGCACCATCGCTGGTGCGGGGTTGGATGTGTTTTATGACGAGCCGCGCATCGACCCAGCCTTCTTCACCCTGCCCAATGTGGTGCTGACCCCGCACATGGCCAGTGGTACCTTTGAGACCCGCCGTGCCATGGCCGACCGCTTGCTCGATAACCTGAGTGCCGGTTTACAAGGTGAGAAAATGCCCTCGGCCGTGCCCGAGTGCCAGGGATTCTAAAGACCTCAGCCCCCATGAAAAAAACCGCCCTCTGACAGAAGGCGGTTTTTTGTTCGGTGGGTGTTGGCCTTGCTCAGGCCAGTACAAGCGGATCAGCCGCGATAGCCGCCTCGAAAGCCGGCCTTGTTACCACCACCGGCGCCACCACCGCCGCCACCACCGCCGCCGCCACCTTTGCGACGGAGATTACCACCACCGCCTCTGCCACCGCCACCGCCACCGCCACGGCGCTCGGTCATCAGATCGATGCTGGTCCGGGTGGGGTCAGGCTCGCGCATGGGCCGGTTGGTGTTCTTGTGGCCATAGGCATTGACGCCATTGTGCGTACCCAGGTGGGCATTGGCGCGTGGCTGGAAATCGTCTTCACGTTCTTCCCCGTCGTAAATGCGAGGTTGCGGAGCCAGCATAGGGTCTCGCGGACCCCGGTCAGGGCGGGTGCCGTTGCGGTTGCGACCGCCGCGGCGGTCGTCGCGGTTGCCCATGCGTTCGCCTCGCGGCTCGCTCATGGGCTGAGCCATGGGCAGGCCATGGCCTCCCGGTGTTGGTGTGCCGCCACCCTCAGCGGATGGGCGCGGACCACGATGTGGGTCACCATTCGGGCGCGGGCCCCGATTCGAGCGAGCGCCGCCACGGTTACCTTCGACTTGTTTCTTCTCACGGATGCGCTCCATCATTTCCTGGCGAGCGGACTTCGCGGCAGCGGCCATGACGTCGCGGCCGGGTGGCTTACCCAGGCCGCCCCACAGGGTTTGGCGTCCCATGGCGATGGGTTCGGCGTGCTCGTCGGGTTCGGGGCCAAAGCCCTCGATCACCTGCACTTCGATTTGTTGACGAGTGAATTGCTCGATCTCTTTCATGAAGCCTTCTTCGTCCAGAGACACCAGGCTGACCGCCTCGCCGCTGGCCCCGGCGCGACCGGTACGGCCGATGCGGTGCACATAATCTTCGGGGATATTGGGGATTTCGTAATTCACGACATGGGGCAAGTCATCGATATCGATGCCGCGCGCGGCGATGTCGGTTGCCACCAAGGCGCGCAACTCCCCAGTCTTGAATCCGGCCAGGGCTTGGGTGCGGGCGGTCTGGCTTTTGTTGCCGTGCAAAGCCATGGCCGTGATGCCTTGCTTGTTGAGGAAATCGGCCACATGGTTGGCGCCGTACTTGGTGCGCGTGAACACCAGCACTTGGCTCCAATTGTGCTCTGCGATGATGTGCGCGAGCAGGGCCTTTTTCTTTTGGCGACCCACCGGGTGGATGCGCTGAGAAATGAGTTGCACCGTGGTGTTGCGAGGCGTGACTTGGATGCTTTGCGGATTGCGCAACAAGCCGTTGGCCAGCTCACGAATTTCGTCGCTGAACGTGGCTGAGAACAGCAGGCTTTGCTTGTCCTGAGGTACCAAGGCCAGGACTTTTTTTACATCATGGATGAAGCCCATGTCGAGCATGCGGTCGGCTTCGTCGAGCACCAGCATTTGCACCGTCGACAAATCGAGGAAGCCTTGCTGTTGCAAATCGAGCAGGCGACCTGGGGTGGCCACCAGGATGTCGACGCCTTTTTTCAAGCGTTCGATTTGCGGGTTCATGCCCACACCGCCAAAGATGACGGCCGAGCTCAGTTGCAAGTATTTGCCATAAGAGCGCACCGACTCTTCGACTTGGGCGGCCAGTTCGCGGGTCGGGGTCAGCACCAGGGCGCGGACGCCGTACACCCCGAAGCGGTTGGTGATGCTGCGCGCCATGCTCAGCTTGTGCAACATGGGCAGGGTGAAGGCTGCGGTTTTGCCGGTGCCAGTTTGGGCGCCGGCCAACAGGTCATGGCCTTCGAGCACGGCCGGAATGGCTTGCTGTTGGATCGGGGTGGGTGTTTCGTAGCCTTGCTCGCGCACAGCTTTCAGGATGGCCGGAGCCAATTTCAGTTCATCAAAGTTCATGGTGTGGCGTCAATTCCTGGACGCATGGGGCCGGCCCGCTCGGTCCGATGGGACCATCCAGTGAAAGGCTGGCAAGTTGACAGATTGAGCGCGTGACATTCGCAGCCATTGAGGGTGGGGCTGCGACCCGGCTCCAGCAGGGACGCTGAGGTTGAGGCAACTGGAGGCATCAACGGTGTGGATTGTGACACATTTCCGTCCAGAGGGGTTTCGTCCATAATTCACCCCAGTGGATCGGCCGTCGCCGGACCCTATCGAACCCAGAAACCCACACCATGTCCCAATACGTATTCACCATGAATCGGGTCGGCAAGATCGTGCCACCCAAGCGTCAAATCCTGAAGGACATTTCCTTGTCTTTTTTCCCCGGCGCCAAGATCGGCGTGCTGGGTCTGAACGGCTCCGGCAAATCGACTTTGCTGAAAATCATGGCCGGCGTCGACACCGAGATCGAGGGCGAAGCCACGCCGATGCCCGGCATCAAAGTCGGTTACCTGCCCCAAGAGCCGCAGCTTGATCCGCAAGAGACCGTGCGTCAAGCGGTCGAGGGCGGAATGGCTGAGCTCATGAATGCCAAAGCACGCCTGGATGAAATTTACGCCGCCTATGCTGAACCCGATGCCGATTTCGACAAGTTGGCTGCAGAGCAAGGCGAAATGGAAGCCATCATCGCTGCGGCCGGATCTGACACCGAGCATCAGTTGGAGATCGCCGCCGACGCCCTGCGTTTGCCGCCATGGGACACCACCATCCAGCATCTGTCCGGGGGCGAAAAGCGCCGCGTCGCCTTGTGTCGATTGTTGCTCTCCAAGCCCGACATGCTGTTACTCGATGAGCCGACCAACCACTTGGACGCCGAATCGGTCGATTGGCTTGAACAGTTCTTGTCGCGCTTTCCCGGCACGGTGGTGGCCATCACCCATGACCGTTACTTTTTGGACAACGCAGCCGAGTGGATTTTGGAACTCGACCGAGGTCACGGCATCCCTTGGAAAGGGAATTACTCCACTTGGTTGGAGCAAAAGCAAGACCGCTTGCAACAGGAACAAAAGGGCGAAGAGGCTCGTGCCAAGGCCTTGAAGAAGGAATTGGAATGGGTGCGTCAGAACCCCAAGGGGCGTCAGGCCAAGAGCAAGGCCCGCATCGCCCGCTTCGAGGAGCTCTCCAGCGTCGAATATCAAAAGCGCAACGAAACCCAAGAGATCTTCATCCCCGTGGCCGAGCGACTGGGCAACGAGGTGATTGAATTCAACGGCGTGACCAAGAGCTTTGGGGATCGGGTGTTGATCGACAACCTCAGCTTCAAAGTGCCGCCGGGTGCCATTGTGGGCATCATCGGCCCTAACGGCGCCGGCAAGTCAACCTTGTTTCGCATGATCGTTGGCCAGGAAACCCCCGATGTGGGCGAAGTGAAAATGGGTCAAACCGTGCAG
Source organism: Alphaproteobacteria bacterium (assembly GCA_030054175.1). Taxonomy (GTDB): domain Bacteria; phylum Pseudomonadota; class Gammaproteobacteria; order Burkholderiales; family Burkholderiaceae_C; genus Limnohabitans. Next base: position 7,244 of record JASGCM010000020.1, read on the forward strand.
ATCGCCTTCGTCGACCAAACCCGCGATGACTTGGCCAACGACAAGACCGTGTGGGAAGACGTCTCGGGTGGTTTGGATATTTTGACTGTGGGCAAGTTCGAGATGCCCAGCCGCGCCTACTGTGGTCGCTTCAACTTCAATGGGGGTGATCAGCAAAAGAAAGTGGGCATGCTCTCTGGCGGTGAGCGCGGCCGATTGCACTTAGCCAAAACCCTGATCAAGGGCGGCAATGTGCTTTTGCTGGATGAGCCTTCCAACGACTTGGACGTGGAAACCCTGCGCGCATTGGAAGACGCCTTGCTTGAATTCGCCGGTTCGGTGATGGTGATCAGCCACGACCGCTGGTTCTTGGACCGCATTGCCACACACATCCTGGCTTGCGAGGGCGATAGCCAGTGGGTGTTCTTTGATGGCAACTACCAAGAGTACGAGGCCGACAAGAAGAAGCGTTTGGGCGAGGAAGGGGCCAAGCCGCATCGCGTGCGCTTCAAGGCATTGAAGTAATCGACCTTCAGGCCAGGTCGCGGGCGGCGGGCCACCAGCGCTCACCCACCCGCAAGCCTTGCGCCGATTGCACTGCATTCAAAGTGGCCTTGGCCACCGCCTCGGCGACCAAGGTGCACAGCAGCATGGGGTCCGGGCTTGCAGTGCAATCGCCGCTGGCCAGCGCGAACCAAAAATGACCGCACCCGGCACGATGGGCACGCAGGCCGATCCCACCCGCAGGCCATGACCGCGCGCTTCGAGCCAGCGCATGACGCCACTGGCCGCATCCAGTCCAAATGCGCTACCGCCCGAAAGCAACAGGGCGTGCACATGCGGCACGCTGTGTCCCGGCGAGAGCAAATCGGTTTCACGCGTCCCGGGCGCCGCCCCGCGCACGTCCACCCCGGCCACCATGCCTTTCGGGCACAGCACCACGGTGCAACCGGTGGGTCGCCGGGGGTGCTGGTGGTGCCCGACCCAGATCCCTTGGATGGCGGTCAGCGTGGTGTTGTTCGGTGACGATTCGATGTGCATGAACCGTATTTTCCCCCAGGCGGGCCGGGCTTGGCGTTGGCCTGAAGTTTCGAAATTGTGAATTTTTGAATGAATTTTGCAAATATTTAGGTTATTTGGTATTATCTAATTGAATGATTTTAATTGTTTAGTGACAAAAAGAAAGGAATCGCATGACTTCAGCCAGCCAAGACAACGCCATGCCCAGCGGACAATTTTGTGGAACCACCGAAGTGGCCAGGATGCTGGGCTTGTCGGTGGGCACCGTCCAGTCTTTGGTGGAGCGTCAAGAACTCCATGCCTGGAAAACCCGAGGAGGGCATCGCCGCATCTCCTTGGCCTCGGTGCAAGAGTACCAGCGGCGAAATCACTCCACCGCATTGGGCATCAATGGCAACGATCGCATCATGTGGGTGCAGGAAAACGGGCCACAAAGGCAAAAACTGTTGCAAAACTTGGGCCGTTGGGGCATCAAGCTTCAAATCGACTGGTTCGATAACATGGTCGAGGCCTTGATGGGCTTGCAAAACTTGCGCCCAGGCTTGGTCGTGATTGACATGAAGGTGCCGCAGGCCGAGGCCTTGCAATTCATCCGGCATGTGCATTCGCACTCCGATTTCCGCGCGCTCACCTTGCTGACCTTGTCGGCCTCACGCTTGCCAGAAGATGTCCTATCGCCCGGTTTGGGCGCACGGGTGCATTGGGCTCGCAAGCCGCTCGATTGGTCCTGGCTGCGCGGTTACTGCGAGGCCTATCAGTTGCTGCAGCAGCGACAGCCCATGCATTAAGGGCCAGCCAGATGGGCAGAGCCACGGGGCAGACCCCAATCGGGGTCGTGCGGGGCTTGGGTTAGGCTACGGCGCATGAGACCACATCACAACCATTGGCCTGCTCGGGTACCGCATGCCATTCGAGTACCCGCCACCTCCTTGTACGACAATCTGGCCACTTCGGCGCGCCGATTCCCCGACAAGGTGGCCTTGGAGTTTTTGGGCCGATCCACATGCTTTGAAGAACTCAGGCAGCAGGTCGATACCCTGGCTGCATTTCTGTATCAGTTGGGGGTGCGACGCGGCGACCGGGTGGTTCTGGACATGCAGAACACGCCCCAGTTGGTGGTGGCGCATTTTGCGATTTTGCGCGCCAATGCGGTGGTGGTGCCGGTCAACCCGATGAATCGGGCCCAAGAATTGCAGCACTACATCACTGACCCGGATGCGCGCGTGGCCATCGTCACCTCGGACTTGGCCGCCGACATGGCCCAGGCCAGTCAGGCCCTGCCACCCGAGCAGGCCTTGCACCACCTGATCGTCACCCACTACACCGACGCATTTGACCCGACACAAGCGGGTGATCTGCCCGCCAGTTGGGCACCATGGCTGTTGGCTCGCCCCGAATTGCCCAAACCAGATGGTGTCTCGGTGTGGACCTGGGCGCAGGCTTTGGCTTGCCCGGACAAGCCGCCACGGCACGAAGTGGGCCGCAGCGACATGGCTTTGTTGCCCTACACCAGCGGCACCACCGGTCTGCCCAAAGGTTGCATCCATCCGCAACGCAGCCTGATGCACAATGTCTGTGCCGGCTCACTTTGGGGCGGTAGTTCACATGAGAACATCGCCTTGTGCGTGGTGCCCATGTTCCATATCACCGGCATCGTTGTTTTGCTGCACACTTGCATCTATCTGGGGGCGACCATGGTCATCATGCCCCGCTGGGACCGAGAGCTGGCCGGGCAGCTGATTTCCCGTCATCGGGTCACCCACTGGACCAACATCCCGACCATGGTCATCGACCTGTTGGGCAGCCCGAACTTTGACCGCTTTGACCTGAGCAGCCTGCAATACATCGGGGGCGGCGGCGCCGGCATGCCACAGGCGGTCGCGCAGCGTTTGCTCGATCTCTATGGGCTGAGCTATGTCGAGGGTTATGGCCTGACCGAAACCGCCGCCCCTTCGCACAGCAATCCGCCCGACCGACCCAAACAACAGTGCCTGGGGGTGCCCTATGTCAGCGCCGACGCCCGGGTGATCAACCCAGACACTTTGCAAGAGGTGCCGGTGGGCGAAAGTGGCGAGATCATCATACGTGGCCCGATGGTGTTCGACGGGTATTGGAAGCGCCCCGAAGCGACGGCTGCCGCTTTCATTGAATTCGATGGACAGCGCTATTTCCGCTCTGGCGACATGGGGCGAGTCGATGAAGAGGGCTATTTCTTCATGACCGATCGGCTCAAGCGCATGATCAACGCCAGTGGCTTCAAGGTCTGGCCTGCCGAAGTCGAGTCGCTGTTGTTCCGCCATCCGGCCATTCAAGAGGCCTGCGTGATCGCCACCCGGGATGCCTATCGGGGGGAGTCGGTCAAGGCGGTGGTGGTGTTGCGTGCGGGACAACAGGGTCGGGTCAGCGAGCAAGACATCATCGACTGGTGCCGCGACAATATGGCCGTGTACAAAGCGCCACGCGTCGTTCAGTTTGTCGACAGCCTGCCCAAGAGTGGCAGCGGCAAAGTGATGTGGCGCGCCTTGCAGGAAGCCGAAAACCCATGAAGTTATCCATATTGGACCAATCGGTCGCCACTGCGGGCCGCACCCAGGCCCAGGCCATCAGCCAAACCGTTGAATTGGCCGCCCAGGCCGAGGCTTGGGGCTATCACCGCTTTTGGGTCAGCGAACACCACAGCCACCCCAGCATTGTGGGAACTGCCCCCGAGGTCTTGATGGCTGCCATCGCCATGCGCACCCAGCGCATCCGCCTGGGCAGCGCCGGGGTGATGTTGCCGCATTATTCGTCGTTGAAGGTGGCCGAGCAGTTCCGCGTGCTCGATGCGCTGGCACCGGGTCGCATCGATTTGGGCGTGGGGCGGGCTCCAGGCAGCGACGGTCGCACAGCCCAATTGCTCAACCCCGATCGCTACGCCTCCGAGAATTTCCCCCAACAGGTCATCGATCTTTACACCTGGGTCAGCGGCGGTACGCCACCCCAAGGACACCCGGGTCATGGCGTCTGGGCTTGTCCCGGTGGGTCCACCCACCCCGATGTCTGGATGTTGGGCAGCTCGGATTACGGCGCTCAACTGGCTGCCCATTTGGGCCTGCCATATGCCTTTGCCTACTTCATCACCGATGGCCGCGGAGCCGAACAAGCCCTGCAAATGTACCGGGACAACTTCCAGCCCAGCGTGGTCCGCCAGCGTCCCGAGGCCGTCATCTGTGTTTGGGCGTTGGCAGCCGACACCGAAGAAGAGGCCTGGCGCTTGTTTCAAAGTCGGGCGCGCTGGCGCACCGATCGGGAATTTGGCCGTTTGGGGCCGATCTTGCCCCCGGATGAGGCGCTGCGTGAATTCAATCCGGCCGAAGAAATGGTGTGGTCGCGTCTCAAGGCCAACGCGCTGGTGGGTACGGGGCCTCAGGTGGCCGACAAGTTGCGAACCTTGGCGCAAACATTAGAGGTGCAAGAGATTGCCGTGATCACCTGGACGCACGATGCTCAGGCGCAACGACGCTCTTATGAATTGCTGGCCTCTGAAATGGGGCTGAACCCAACCCAGCCGGTGGCTGAAGCCGTCTCAGCTTGAACAACTGCCGCCGCAGCCGCTGATTTCTTGCGCGGGCAGCGCCTCGGGGTGCAACACCCGGCCGCTGTCGGCGTCATAACCCACGCCGCGCAGGTGCAAGGCCAGCGCTGCATCCATGGTTTGGGCGTGCTGGCTGAACCACACGTCCAATTCGCGAGCCAAGTCGCGCAACAAGACCAGATCACCGGCTTGGCCGCGCTTCAATCCTTCGCGCAGCACCTGCAAAATCACGTTGTGCTGCATGCTGTGGCAGTTCGAAGATGAGAAGTGGGTGTCTTGCATCCAACGGTCTTCTGCCCCGAAGTGACCATCGGTGTGCTCAACCATGGCGGCAAAGCAAGCCACCACACGATCATCGTCGGCGACTTCGACCTCCGCCAGTAGATCGATGAACTCGCGGTGGGTATCGTCCATGAAATCGAGGTCCAAGCACAATGCGTCGGACCATTGCACGGTGGCGATGCGTTCGGTGGTGGCAATCTCGGACATGCGGTGTACTCCCTGATTGCGCTCATGATAGCCCAGGCTTGGGGGCGGACGATTGACACAGATCAAACCATGAAAAACGGGCCCCTAGGGGCCCGTGGGCAGCATCACGGTCAGTGGATTTAAATGCGCTCGAAAATGGCGGCAATGCCTTGGCCGCCACCGATGCACATGGTCACCAGGGCATAGCGGCCCTGGATGCGTTGCAGTTCATACAGCGCCTTGACGGTGATGATCGCACCGGTCGCACCAATGGGGTGACCCAAAGAGATGCCTGAGCCGCTGGGGTTGACCTTGGCCGGGTCCAGGCCCAGTTCGCGCGTGACGGCACAGGCCTGGGCAGCGAAAGCTTCGTTGGCTTCAATGACATCGAGGTCATTGACCGACAATCCGGTGCGTTTGAGCACTGCTTGGGTGGCCGAAATGGGGCCTACACCCATGATCTTGGGATCCAGACCCGTGTGGGCATAGCCCACCAGACGAGCCATGGGCTTGAGCCCACGGGCTTGGGCGGCTTTTCCTTCCATCAGCACCACAGCGGCGGCGGCATCGTTGATGCCCGAGGCATTGCCGGCGGTGACAGTGCCGTTCTCTTTGATGAAGACGGGTTTGAGTTTGGAGAAGTCTTCGATCTTGGCACCAGCACGGAAATGCTCGTCGGTTTCGTAAGCCACTTCGCCCTTTTTGCTCTTGAGCATGACGGGGACGATTTGGTCTTTGAAGCGGCCTTCGGCGCTGGCGCGCTCGGCGCGGTTGTGGCTTTCCACCGCCAAGGCGTCTTGCATTTCGCGGGTGATGCCGAACTTGGCTGCGACATTTTCAGCGGTGACACCCATGTGTATGGCGTGGAAAGGGTCGTGCAAGGCGCCGACCATCATGTCCACCACCTTGGCGTCGCCCATGCGCGAGCCCCAGCGTTGGCTGAGGTTGGCATAGGGGCCACGACTCATATTTTCAGCGCCGGCGCCGATGGCCACATCGCAATCGCCCAACAAAATCGACTGGCTGGCGCTGACGATGGCCTGCAGGCCAGAGCCGCACAAGCGGTTGACGTTGAAAGCCGGGGTGCCTTCGGCACAGCCGCCATTGATTGCGGCCACGCGCGACAGGTACATGTCTTTGGGTTCAGTGTTGACCACGTGACCAAACACCACATGGCCCACGTCTTTGCCATCGACCTGGGCGCGGCGCAGGGACTCGCGCACGACCAAAGCCGCCAGTTCGGCGGGGGGAACGTCTTTCAGGCTACCGCCGTAGGTTCCGATGGCGGTGCGCACACCGCTGACAACGACTACTTCACGCATACAAGTCTCCTTTCGGGGGTGGAATGTCCAGATTGTGCAACCGCTGGGCTACAGTCTGCTGACAAAAGCCGGACAGCAAAATTGGGAGGATGGGGCTTTGCCAAAGCACTGGGGCGCTCGAAATGGGGTGTTTCAGTCCCAGTTGCCAGGCGTGCAGGCACAGCCGTGGGACCAGCTCGGCGATGGCCATCGGCGCGTACAGGGTGTCCCCCAGAATCGGCAGCCCCAACCAAGACAGGTGGACCCGAATCTGGTGGCTGCGGCCGGTGATGGGGCGCAGCGCCACCAGGCTGCGCTGGGTGTCAGGGTCATGGGCCAGCACCTGCCACCAGGTTTGGCTGGGTTTGCCGCCGGTGCCCACATGGTGGCGGGGTCGGTCAGGCCAATGCAGGGCGATGGGCACGTCGATCAGCTGCCAAACGTCTTTGACCTTATGCGGGGAGTGCACCAGAGCCAAGTAGATTTTCAGGGTGTCGCGGGCCGCGAAGGCGGCTTGCAGTTGGCGCTGCACCTTGGGCGTGCGCGCCATCAGCAACAGTCCTGAGGTGGCTTGGTCGAGCCGATGCACCTGCAAGGCAGCAGGGTCGTGTCGCAACACCCGGCTCATGACACTGTCTTGTTTCTCGGGGCCACGTCCAGGCGCGGACAGCAAGCCTGAGGGTTTGTTGAGCACCCACAGGCTGTCGTCGTGGTCGATGACCTCGATGCCTTCGATGACCACATCAAGCCCCGTTGCCAGAACACCAGGCCTGTTCGGCCCAATGAAGCACCCGGGTCAGTCGGTCGTCTTGGTCGCTGGCCACCAGGTGTCGCTCGGTCATGCCACGCAACCAAGTCAGTTGCCGTTTGGCCAATTGACGGGTGGCGGCAATGCCGCGCTCGCGCAACCCTTTCAGATCATCCGAATTCAGATCGCGACCCAAACGCTCGGCGCACTCCAGGGTCTCCCAGGACTGGCGGTAGCCCACGCAACGCATGGACGGCATGTCGGCGCGCAAGTCACCGCGTGCCCGCAAACGGCGAACCTCTTCAACCAAACCCAGCGCCAGCATCTGGTCAAAGCGCAGAGCGATGCGTTGATGCAGCACACTGCGGTCGAAGGGTTCCAGGCTGATCACAAAGGGGGACAGGTCGCTGGGCCGGGCATTGCCGCTTTGAAAAAAGGACGATAAAGGCTGGCCGGTGTGGCGCCAAACTTCCAGTGCTCTGCCGATCCGCTGGGCGTCCCGTGGCGCCAGCCTTTGTGCCGTGATCGGGTCGACTTGCGCCAACTGCGCATGCATGGCAGGCCAACCTTGTTCGGCGGCCTGCAACTCAATGGTGGCGCGCAACTCGGGCTGGGCGGCGGGCAGGTCGTCGAGTCCTTCGAACAAGGCTTTGAAATACAGCAAGGTGCCGCCCACCAGCACAGGGCGATGGCCACGTGCGACGATCTCGCCGATCAGCTGGCGTGCATCGCGAGCGAAATAGGCTGCGCTGTAGGCCTGTGTGGGCTCCAGCACATCGATCAAGTGATGGGGTGCGCTGGCACGTTCTGCATCGCTGGGCTTGGCGGTACCGATGTCCATCCCCTTGTAGACCAGCGCCGAATCCATGCTGATGATCTCAATCGGCCATCGCTGTGCGATCGCCAGCGAAGCCTCGGTTTTACCGCTGGCAGTGAGGCCGGTCAGCACCAGGCAGCGGATGGGCTCAGTCTCAGCCATGGCGCTCCCCGTGTCTTTGCACCAGGGTCAGGCCCACCACGGCGAGCCAGAGGGACCAGAACAACTGGCCGTTGATCAGGGGGTAGACGGTACCATCCAGGTGCAAACCCATCCAATGTCCGATGGCGAAGGCCACCACCATCATGGCAAATCCACTAAGAGCCGAGGCTGCTCCGGCCGCTTTCGGGAACGGAGCCACGGCCCCGCTTTGGCTGATGGGTTGGTGGATGCCGTGGGCTACCATGACCAGCAAAAAAGGCAGAAGCAGCCCAGCCAATGAGGGCTCACCCCAATGGTTGAAGGCGAACATCAGTGCCCCGCCGCTGAACGACATCAGAGCGCCAATTCGGACCGTGTGGCGCTGCCCAAAGCGCATTAAAAGTCGCCGGCACAAAAAGGTGCCTGACAAATAAGACACCGAAAACACCAGCAGCGCCAAACCGTACTCCAGTCGGCTCAGTTGCATGACCTCGATCAGCACGAAGGACGAGGCCGATAAAAAATTGAACAGTGCGCCAAACGCCCCCATCATCAGCAGCGCATAGGCCCGAAAAGTCGGCTGAGCCAGGATCTCGGCCCAGGTACGCACCAAAGGCCCCAGGCGGGTGGCATCGGCCCGCCGGTGCGCCAGCGACTCGCGGAATCGGGTGTGGATGAAAATGGCACTGCACAAGCCAAACAGGGCCAGGCCGGCCAAAGAGGCCCGCCAACCCAGGAACTCGGCCAGCAAGCTGCCAACCGGTGCGCTGATGCAGACCATAAAGCCCAGACCGGTCAGCGCTTTGGACATGATCCTGGCCCCCTCGACCGGGGCATACAAGTCACGCACGATGGCGCGCGCGCACATCACCACCGCTCCCATGGCCACGCCTTGAACACCGCGCCACAGGATCAGGGTGTCGATGGACGGAGCCAGCATGCAAGCAAGGCTGGACAGGGTGTAAGACCACAGGCCCGCCATCAGCACTGGCCGACGGCCCCAGCGGTCTGCTATCGGCCCCCAGGCCAGTTGCGAGACGCCAAAACAAATCAGCAAGGCGGTCAGGGTCAGTTGCACCTGCGGCATGCTCGCCGCCAGATCGGAGCGCAACAAAGGCAAGGCGGGCAAGTAGAGGTCGGTGGTCAAGGCTTGCATGCCCAGCATCAGCGACAGCATGATCACCACTTGGGCTTGTGGCATCAGCGTCCTCGCATAAATAGAGCGTCGAGTTCCTTCATCGACAGCATGCGCCAGGTGGGGCGACCATGGTTGCATTGGTCGGCGCGTTCGGTCGCCTCCATCTGTCGCAGCAAGGCGTTCATTTCCCCCAGCGTCAATGCACGGTTGGCGCGCACGGCGGCGTGGCATGCCATGGTGGCGAGCAATTCGTTTTGTGCACGTTCAAGCACGGTGCTGGCGGGCCATTGTGCCAATTCATCCAACACGCTGCGCGCCAGGGCTACCACATCGCTATCGGCCAAGCTGGCGGGTACGCTGCGCACCGCCAAACTACGGACGCCCAAGGGGCCGATGTCCAACCCCAGGGTCAAGAGCGTGTCTTGGTGCTCTTGCGCCAAGGCCACCTCGGTTTCGGTGGCGGCGAACGTCACCGGCACCAGCAGGTTCTGGCTATCGATGCGTTGAGCCACCCCCTGCTTGAGTCGCTCGTAAACGATGCGCTCGTGCGCCGCGTGCATGTCGATCAGCACCAGACCTTGGTGGTTTTGCGCCAAGATGTAGACGCCATGCAATTGGGCCAAGGCCTGACCCAAAGGTTGGTCTTCTGCCCCAAGGGCTTCGCTGGCCAACTGGGCCAGGGCCGAAGGGAGTATCTTTGCATCGGACGGCGTCGCTGGGTCCGACCTACTGGTCGCCGAGGGATCGGGGACTTGTCCCCACAAGGCGCGCAAATCGTTCACCGCCTGACCCATGGGCATCCGCTGCTGACGCCATGCGCCGGGTGGTGTGGATGGCATGGGGGCGGCCAAGCCGCCAGTGCCCGCATTCGGAGCGCGGCCCGAAGCCCAGGCTTCGCTGGCGGGCCAGGGGTCGACAGGCTGGGTCTGACCGGTGCGCGGCGCGGCCAGCGATTGTTCTATGGCGTAGCGCACCCCTTGGTGAATTTCTCGCCCATCCCGGAAGCGCACCTCGATCTTGGTCGGGTGCACATTGACATCGACCCGCATCGGGTCGAGTTCGATAGATATCACGTAGACCGGTTGCCGTTGACCGTGCAAGACGTCTTCGTAGGCACTGCGCACCCCGTGCATGATCACTTTGTCGCGCACAAAGCGGCCATTCACATAAGCGTACTGGTGGTCGGCCCGCGAACGCGCATGGTCGGGCAGGCCGGCGCGTCCAGTGACTCGCACGGCACCGGCCATGAAATCGACGGCAACCGATTCGGCCAGAAAGTCCTCGCCCAACACATCCGCCAGACGTCGATCCAAGCCGGCCTCACCTGTGGCGCGCCATTGTTCGATCAACTTGCCCTCATGCCAGATCTCAAAACCCACATCCGGCCGCGACAGGGCATGGCGGCGCACCGACTCGATGCAATGCGCCAACTCGGTCGCAGTGCTTTTCAGGAACTGGCGACGCGCGGGGGTGCTGTAGAACAGTTCTCGCACCTCGACCGTGGTGCCTCTGGAGCGGGCCATGGGCCGCATTTCGCCGCTTCGCGCATCCAGCAATGTGGCGTGTTCGGCTTGGGCCGTGCGCGACAACAAGGACAGTTCAGACACCGAGGCAATTGCCGCCAATGCTTCCCCCCGAAACCCCATGGTGGCCACAGATTCCAGATCGCGCAGATTGCGGATTTTGCTGGTGGCGTGGCGGCGCAACGCCATGGACAGGTCTTGCGGAGCCATGCCCAAGCCGTCGTCTTCCACGCTGATCAACCGCACGCCCCCTTCAATCAGACGCAGCACGATTTGGCTGGCCCCAGCGTCCAAGGCGTTGTCGACCAGTTCGCGCACCACCGAAGCCGGTCGTTCAACCACCTCGCCGGCGGCGATCTGGCTGACGAGTTCGTCGGGCAATTCAATGATGGGGTGAGGCGAGGGCAGGTTGTTCACCCATCCATTCTATTCACCTGCACATGTCGCTGAACTCAGTCCTTGTCCATGGCAAAACCCGCCGGGTTGGGGGGGTGATTCGGGTGGCGATAATGACTGCCATGGAACTGATCGCTTGGTTGATGGATTTCGTGCTGCACATAGACCGCCACATCGGCGCTTTTGTCAGCGACCACGGGGCATGGGTCTACGCCTTGCTGTTTGCCATCGTGTTTGTTGAAACCGGTCTGGTCATCATGCCGTTTTTGCCCGGCGACTCATTGCTTTTCGTCACCGGCGCCTTGTGCGGGGCCGGTCACATGAGTTTGCCGGTGGCTTTGGTCGTGCTGTTCGTGGCCGCCGTGACGGGGGATCAGTTGAATTACCACATCGGGCACCGGGTGGGGGATCAGGTTTGGCATTGGCAAGGGCGATGGTTCAACCGCCAGGCTTTTGAGCAAGCCCATCGCTTTTACCAACGGCACGGTGGCATGACCATCATCTTGGCCCGTTTCATGCCCTTCATTCGCACGTTCGCCCCGTTTGTTGCCGGTGTGGCGCGCATGGATTGGGCCACATTCACGTTCTACAATTTCATCGGTGCGCTGATTTGGGTCGGCGGTCTGGGCTTGGCCGGTTACTGGTTTGGCAATCTGGAATGGGTCCAAAGGCATTTGAGCAAGATCATTTGGGCCTTGATCATCATCCCCGGTGTGATCGCCATTTTTGGCGCCTGGCGGGCCCGTCAGTCAGACACCAAACCTTCCGCCTGAAAACCGTCAAGTGCGCAAGGGGTGGTGCCTGAAAAACCCCAGCACACCTTGGTGCAAGGCGCTGACCAAGGCGTCTTGGTACTCGGATGTATTGAGCAAGGCTTCCTCCAGGGGGTTGCTGATGAAGGCCGACTCGACCAGGACGCTGGGAATTTCGGGCGAGCGCAAGACGGCGAAACCGGCTTGTTCCACTTGGGGCTTGTGCAAGCGACCGACCTGACGCATTTGGGCCAACAACTCTTGCCCCAGCAGCAAGCTGTGGTTGATTTGTAGCGAGGTGCTCATGTCAAACAAGGCCTGGCGCACCTGGGCGTCATCGACCCGGATTTGACTCAGGCCGCCAATCGCATCGGCTCGGTTTTCGCGTTGTGCCATCCAGCGTGCGGCGGCACTGGAGGCCGCTCCTTGACTCAGGGCGAACACGCTGGCGCCGCGCGCTTGCGGCTGAAAAAAAGCATCGGCATGGATACTTAGAAACAACTCTGCACGAACCTGATGCGCTTTTTGAACGCGCACATGCAAGGGCACAAAATAGTCGCCGTCCCGAATCAGGAAGGCGCGCAATTGGAATGCGCCGTTGCGTTGTCGCACTTGGGTTTGATTGATCCGATCGCGCAGCTTTTTGGCCAAGGACAGCACCACGTCTTTTTCACGCGTACCCGCCGGTCCGATGGCGCCCGGGTCTTCGCCGCCGTGACCGGCGTCGATGGCGATCACCGCAAAGCGCTCGGCAGGAGCACCCCCCATTTCAGGTGCAGGCGCTGTACTGGGTGGGGCAACAGGGCGGTCACGGTGCCTTTGCCAGATTTCGGCAATGGGATCTTGCGCCAAAGGCGATGGAGTGGTCTCGGTCGGGCTTGACCGCAGGTCGCGGATCAGGGCCTCCAGAGGGTCGATCGGCTGGGTGGGCATCAAATCCAGCACCAAGCGGTGCTGGTAGACCGCCTCGACCGGCGGCAGGTTCAGCCACTGAGGCCGCACCGGTTGGCGCAAGTCGAATACCAAACGCACCACCGTCGGAGCATATTGTCCAGCGCGCACTGCAGAAATGAAAGGGTCGTCCGGGCGCACTTGCCCGACCAAGTCGCGCAGGGCGTCATTGAGCACCAGGCCTGAAATGTCCACCGCCAAGCGGGGTGGGTGGTCGATGAACAGCACCTGAGACTGCAGGGCCACATCGGATTCAATGGTGACGCGGGTGTATTCGCGCGCCGGCCAGATGCGCACGCCCAACAAGGTGGCGGCTCGCGTCAAGGGGCTATGGGCCCACATCAGCAACGCCAGACCCGCTTGAATGCCGTGACGGCGGTTCAGGAACAGGTCTGCACTCAAGCCGCCTCCAACAAACTCAGGCCGGTCGTTGTCATCGCGTGCCATGTCACCTGCCGCTGCTCATCGTCCAAAGACTCGATGTGAACGGCCAGGTCGGCCTGGGGGCGCACAGGTCCAGCCTGTTGTGGCCACTCAACCAGTTTCAGCCCGGCTTGGGTGAACAGGTCGCGCAAACCGGCATCGACCCATTCACGCGGGTCGCTGAAGCGGTAAAAATCAAAATGCCAAATGCTCAGGTCTTGCCCCTGAAAGACGCCTTGGTGCGGTTCAACCACGCCATAGCTGGGGCTTTTGATGCGCCCGGACACGCCCAGAGCGCGCAGCAAATGCCTGACCCAGGTGGTCTTGCCCGCGCCCAAGTCGCCGTGCAATTCAATGATGGCATTGGCCACGGCCGGACATTTGGCCATGCTCAGGGCGCAGGCTTGGGTGGCCGATTCGTCGGGCCAGCCGGTGTTTTTTACAATGGGTTCAAACGCCACCAGGAAATCCTTTGAGCCATGTCAATGTGACCAGCGATCCGTTCACCCAGTTGCAAAACTGGGCGCATGAGCTTGGATTCTCGCAAATTGGCGTGGCGGACATCGATTTGTCCCATGCCGAAGAGGGTTTGTTGGCCTGGTTGAAGGCCGGTTTCCATGGCGAGATGGGTTATATGGAAAGCCACGGCCTGATGCGAGCCCGACCAGCCGAACTGGTGCCTGGCACCGTCAGCGTGGTCTGCGCCCGCATGGATTATCTGCCCCCCGATACCCGGCCAGATTGGTCAGCAGCCGAAATGGCCCGTTTGCGACAGCCCGATCAGGCCATGGTGTCACTGTATGCAAGAGGGCGCGATTACCACAAGGTCATGCGACAACGCTTGGAGCAACTGGCCCAGCGCATACGCACGAATTGGGGCAGCCTGGGATATCGGGTGTTCACCGACTCGGCCCCGGTGCTCGAGGTCGAATTGGCTACTCGGGCCGGACTGGGCTGGCGCGGCAAGCACACCTTGTTGCTCAATCGTCAGGCTGGTTCGATGTTTTTTTTGGGTGAGATCTTTCTTGATCGATCTTTACCCGCCAGCACAGTTCACAGCGACCACTGCGGACAGTGCTCCGCTTGCATCACCGCGTGCCCCACAGGGGCCATCACGGCACCCTATCGGCTCGATGCTCGACGCTGCATCTCTTACCTGACCATTGAGCATACCGGGCCCATAGCGCCAGAACTCAGGCCGCTGATGGGCAACCGAATTTACGGTTGCGACGATTGCCAACTGGTCTGTCCGTGGAACAAGTACGCCCAAATCAGCCCAGTGGCCGACTTCTCGACCCGTCATGGTTTGAATGCAGCCGGTTTATTGGCACTGTGGGCTTGGAGCGAGGCCGATTTTCTCAGCCGCACCGAGGGCAGCGCCATTCGCCGCATCGGATACGAGCGCTGGCGGCGCAATTTGGCGGTGGCCATAGGCAATGCGCTGCGCGACCCCTCTTGCAGCGGGCGCGAGCCGATGCGGCAAGCTTTGCAAGCTGCGCGCGTCCAAGCCAGCCCACTGGTGATCGAACACATTGATTGGGCACTGGCTCAGTCGGACCAGACCTGAGGCCGATCCTGCTTGGTTCAGCGCAACACCAGCACCGGCACCTCCGAGTGGGTCAGCACCTGTTGGGTTTCGCTGCCCAACAACAGACGCTTGATCCCGTGACGTCCATGCGAGGCCATCACAATCAGGTCGACTTTGGCCTTGCGTGCTGCGGCAATGATGGCATCCGAGACAATGTCAGACTTCACCACCAGGGGCTTGACCTTGATCCCTTTCGCCGTGGCCTGTTTGGTCACCGCGTCCAACGTGGCTTGAGCGTTGTCGGTCCAACGCTGCTCAATTTTAGAGACATCCTGTGCCGACAGCGTCATTGAGCCTTCGAAATAGGTTTGGGCATAGCGCGGCGTCACGCGCAGCGCCAGCAATTCGGCTCCGATGGTCGCGCACAGGGCGATGGCGTGAGTCACGGCCTTTTTCGACAAGGTCGATCCGTCGGTGGTGACCAATACTTTCTTGTACATGGTGTGCTCCTTGGTGTGTTGAAAACATTGGGCTGATCAGCCTGATTCAAAGCTTACGCCTTGGATCTGATGACGATTTGATTCAAGTCAAGGTTGACGTAAGCCAGCCCCGATAACATTGCTTTATGTCAAATTCGACGACACTCATGGCCCCATTGCTTGATGACCCCCAGGTCTGGCAGCAGTACAGCCAGTCGTGCGCCTCGACGCCCCAGGGGGCGCACACCTGGGAGTCGCAGGTGGTGTTGCAAGGCAT
Organism: Alphaproteobacteria bacterium; assembly: GCA_030054175.1. Taxonomy (GTDB): domain Bacteria; phylum Pseudomonadota; class Gammaproteobacteria; order Burkholderiales; family Burkholderiaceae_C; genus Limnohabitans. The sequence continues at coordinate 22,759 of JASGCM010000020.1, forward strand.
GCATTGCGCCACTTGTGCCTTCACCATCGAGGACGCCTTGCGTGCCGTGCCCGGTGTCAGTGCCGTGATGGTCAACGCGGCGACGCAGAGGGCCAAAGTCACTTGGTCGGATGACCAGGTCAGACCCTCGGTCTGGATGCAAGCCATCGAGCGTGTCGGGTATCGAGCGATGCCGGCACAAGACCATGGCCTGCGTGCGGAGCGTCTGCTGGAAACAAGGCGCATGCTCTGGCGTTTTTTGGTGGCCGCATTTTGCATGATGCAAGTCATGATGTACGCTTCGCCGGCCTACTTCACCGAGCCTGGCGACATCAGCACCAACACCTTGCAATTGCTGCGCTGGGCTTCTTGGGTTTTGACATTGCCAGTGGTGATCTTCTCTTGCACACCATTTTGGCGCAGCGCCTGGCGCGACCTTAGACAGCGCCGCATCAGCATGGATTTGCCCGTGGCGCTGGGCATGCTCATTACATTCGTGGTCAGCACAGCCGGCACCTTTGACCCCCAAGGTCCTTGGGGTGCTGAGGTGTACTTTGACTCACTGACCATGTTCGTCTTTTTTCTTTTGGGTGGGCGTTGGCTGGAGTGGCGTTTGCGCGACCAGACTGCCGGTGCCCTCGAGGCTCTGATGAACCGGCTGCCCGAGAGCATCGAGCGACAGTCCGCCGGTCAGTGGGAGCGGGTGGCCTTGCACCGTTTACGTCCCGGCGATGTGGTGTGTGTGCGTGCCGGCGATGCGGTTCCGGGGGATGGCGTGGTGGTTCATGGGCAAACACTGATTGAAGAGGCTTTGCTGACCGGAGAATCCCGTCCTTGCGCACGTGGACCCCAGGATGTGGTGATGGCAGGCAGCCACAATCTGTCAGCGAGCATCGAAGTGCGCTTGGACCGTGTGGGGTCTGAGACCCGTTACGCCCAGTTGGTGCGACTCATGGAGCAGGCCACCAGCAGCAAACCCAGACTGGCCCTGTTGGCCGACCGTTTGGCACGGCCCTTTCTATGGGGTGTATTGGCGCTGGCGGCGCTGGCTGCCTTATTCTGGTGGTCGACCGATCGGGGCCAAGCACTGATGGTGGCCGTTTCGGTATTGATCGTCACTTGCCCCTGCGCCCTGTCGCTGGCCACACCGGCTGCCATGTTGGCCAGCGCGGGCCAGTTGGCCCGCGCTGGCGTGCTGGTGCGAGAGTTACAAGCGCTGGAAACTTTGGGGCAAATCGACACCGTGGTGTTTGACAAGACCGGCACACTCACCCACGACGGCCAACGTCTGCAGGTGGTGCACACTGCAGCGGGCACCCTGATGCCAGAGCAGGCCGGTGAATGGATGGTTTTGGCGGCAGGTTTGGCGGCCCACTCCTGGCACCCAGTGTCGCGGGCCCTGGTGGCTGCGGCGCCTGAATACACGCATGCGAGCGAGGTCCATGAAATCAGCGGCCAAGGGCTTGAGGGCTGTGCCATCGATGCCCGAGGTCAACGCAGGCATTTGCGCTTGGGCTCTTTGGCTTTTGGGCAACATTTTCATGCGGGCATGTTTTGCCCCGAACACGCGCGCGACGCCACGGTGCATCTGTTTGATGCTCAGCGCGGTTGGCTGGCCAGTTTCGATTTGGCCGAAGACCTGCGTAGCGACGCCGCCTCGGCCGTGCGTCAATTGCGAGGCATGGGTCTGGACATCTGGATTTTGTCCGGTGATCGAACGCACGCCGTGCAGCGGGTGGCGCAATGGGTCGGGGTTGAAGCCGGCAAGTTTTTGGGCTCTTGCTCCCCACAAGACAAACTCGACTGCATGCGTGCACTGCAAGCCCAGGGGCGTCGGGTCCTGATGGTGGGGGATGGACTCAACGATGGGCCGGTGTTAGCGGCCGCGCAGGTCTCGATTGCTTTGGGCGGTTCCGTGCCCTTGGCGCAGGCCCGCTCTGACTTGGTGATGATGGGGGCTCGCTTGCTAGATCTGCCTGCCTTGGTGCGTCGCGCCCGACAGACCACCCGAGTGGTTTGGCAGAACTTGGCTTGGGCTCTGTTTTACAACGCCTTGTTTGTCCCTTTGGCTTTGATCGCCTGGTTGCCCGCGTGGTTGGCCGGCTTGGGCATGGCTGTCAGTTCGCTGTGGGTGATTGCGCATTCCATGCGCTTGTCCAGGCCGATGACAGGCGAGTGGCAGGACCCGGAGACTTGAATGGACATCTTATATGTGTTGGTGCCCTTGTCGGTCGTGTTGGTCCTCTTGGTGCTGATCGGTTTGGGCTGGGCGATCCACTCGGGTCAATTCGAAGCCATCGAGCAAGAAGGTGAACGCATTCTGCGTGACGATTGACTTGCATCAAATCACCGTCTGGTGCAAACCCGGATACTGGATCCGTTCGATGAAAGGTCTCTTATGAGTACAACAACCACACAACCTGCCGTCTACACCGATGGTGTGGTTCGGCAGTTCGCCATCATGACGGTGGTCTGGGGCGTGGTGGGCATGTTGGTCGGTGTGTTCATCGCCGCCCAGCTGGCCTGGCCCGAGCTCAATTTTGGCATTCCCTGGCTCAGCTATGGCCGCCTGAGACCACTGCACACCAATGCGGTGATCTTCGCTTTTGGCGGTTGTGCCCTGTTTGCCAGCAGTTACTATGCGGTACAACGCACCAGCCAAGTCAAACTGTTTGCTCCCGCTTTGGCGACTTTTACCTTTTGGGGTTGGCAGCTGGTCATCGTGCTGGCGGCCATCAGCCTGCCGCTGGGGTACACCACCGGAAAAGAATATGCCGAGCTAGAGTGGCCCATCGATATTTTGATCACCCTGGTTTGGGTGGCTTATGCGGTGGTGTTCTTTGGCACAGTCGGTACCCGCAGGGTGCGCCACATTTATGTCGCCAACTGGTTTTTTGGCGCCTTTATTCTGACCGTGGCAGTATTGCATTTGGTCAACAGCGCCGAAGTTCCAGCCGGTTGGATGAAGTCTTACTCGGCTTATGCCGGCGTGCAAGACGCCATGATTCAGTGGTGGTATGGGCACAATGCCGTTGGCTTTTTCCTGACTGCGGGCTTTTTGGGCATGATGTACTACTTCATACCCAAGCAGGCCGAACGTCCAGTCTATTCGTATCGCTTGTCCATCGTCCACTTCTGGGCCTTGATTTTCACCTATATGTGGGCCGGCCCGCACCACCTGCACTACACCGCGTTACCCGATTGGACCCAGTCTTTGGGGATGCTGTTCTCGCTGATTTTGCTGGCGCCCAGTTGGGGCGGCATGATCAACGGCATCATGACCCTATCGGGCGCTTGGCACAAACTGCGTGACGATCCGGTGCTGCGTTTCATGATTGTGTCGCTGTCGTTCTATGGCATGAGCACCTTCGAAGGACCCATGATGTCAATCAAGACCGTCAACGCCTTGTCTCACTACACCGATTGGACCGTGGGCCATGTGCACTCTGGCGCTCTGGGTTGGGTGGGATTGGTGTCCATGGGATGCATCTACTTTCTCATCCCCCGTCTATTCGGACAAAAGAAGATGTACAGCGTCAAAGCCATTGAACTGCACTTCTGGACCGCCACCATAGGAATCGTGCTGTACATCGCGGCGATGTGGATTGCCGGTGTCATGCAAGGCATCATGTGGCGTTCGATCAATGACGACGGCACGCTCACCTACACCTTCGTCGAGAGCGTGAAAGCCACCTACCCCTATTACGTGATCCGCTTCCTGGGCGGCGCGCTCTACCTCTTCGGCATGTGCGTCATGCTCTGGAACACACTCATGACCGTGGTCACGGGCCGCTCTGTGCAGACCCCCATTCCTGCACTTGCTGTCCACGCCTAAGGAGCACAACATGTCACAACACAACCAGCCTGGATTCAGCCACGAAAAAATCGAGACCAACAACTTCCTCATGATCGTATTGATTGTGGTGGTGGTGCTGTTTGGCGGTTTGGTGGAAATCGTCCCCCTCTTTTTTCAAAAGTCGACGACCCAGCCGATTGAAGGAGTCAAGCCCTACACTGCACTGCAATTGGCTGGACGCGACGTCTACCTGCGCGAGGGTTGTTACAACTGTCATTCGCAGATGATTCGCCCTTTTCTAGCCGAAACCCTGCGTTATGGTCATTACTCTGTAGCCGGTGAATCGGTCTATGACCACCCCTTCCAGTGGGGCAGCAAGCGCACCGGTCCTGACTTGGCACGGGTAGGCGGTCGGTATTCAGACGAGTGGCATCGGGTGCACTTGAACAACCCACGTGATGTGGTGCCCGAGTCGAACATGCCCGCTTATCCCTGGTTGGAGAAAAGCAGCTTGGAGCCGGCACAAATGGCTCCACGCATGATGGCGCTGCGCACTGTGGGCGTACCCTACAGCGATGACGACATCGCCCAAGCCGGCGATGAGGTCAAAGGCAAGACCGAAATGGAGGCCCTGATCGCCTACTTGCAGGGCTTGGGCTTGGCTTTGAAATAAAGGTGCTGAACATGGACATCAACACACTGCGTATCGCTGCCACGTTGGTCAGTTTCGTGACTTTTGTCGGCATCATTGCCTGGGCGTTGGATCGCCGCAAAAGCCAGCAATTTCAAGATGCGGCCGCTTTGCCGCTGAATGACGACTGAGGACAGAACATGAGCGATTTCATCAGCAATTTCTGGTCGGTGTACATCACCGCCATCACGCTGGGCGGCATCGTGGCTTGTGCCATTTTGCTGTGGGTCACTTCGCGTAAAAAAGTGGCGGCCAGTGCGGACAACACCACGGGACACGTGTGGGACGAAGACCTGCGTGAAATGAACAACCCTTTGCCCTTGTGGTGGGTGGGGCTGTTCATCATCACCATCGTGTTCTCTTTGGGTTATCTCTATGTGTACCCGGGTTTGGGCGCCTCGCCTGGCAGTCAGGGTTGGACCTCCAAAGGCCAGTACGCCGAAGAGGTGGCGCAGGCCAACGAGGCTTTGAAACCCCTGTATGCCCAATTCGACGATCAAACACCCGAACAGTTGGCGAAAAACACCAAAGCCATGGCCATTGGCGAGCGTTTGTTCATGAACAATTGCTCCCAGTGCCACGGATCGGACGCACGCGGATCGAAGGGCTTTCCCAACCTGGCCGATGGCGATTGGTTGTATGGCGGGGCGCCAGACAAGATCAAGGAGACTTTGAACCTGGGGCGCATGGGCGTGATGCCTCCCATGGCCGCCGCCGTGGGCAGCCCGGATGACGTGAAGAATGTGGCTCACTATGTCTTGAGCCTGTCGGGCAGTCCACACGACAGTCTGCGTGCCTCCTTGGGTAAAGCCAAATTTGGCGCCTGCGCCGCATGCCATGGCAACGATGGCAAAGGCAACCAAACCATGGGCGCCCCCAACTTGACCGACAAAATCTGGTTACACGGCTGGGGTGAAGAAACCATCATTGCCATGATCAACAACGGCAAGACCAACCAGATGCCGGTGCAAAAAGACCGCCTGACGGACGCTCAAATTCATGTCCTGACCGCCTATGTGTGGGGTTTGTCGAACAAGTGAATTGAGCAGTGATGTCTGAACAATCGTCGCGCAAGACCATCCCCATACAGCCTGTGGCCGACGGCGAGATGGTTTCGCTTTATGCCGCCAGCAAAAAGATATACCCCCGCACAGTCCATGGCCTGTTCGCCCGCTGGCGATGGTTTTTTGTCCTGCTCACCCAGTTGGTGTTTTATGGTTTGCCCTGGCTGGAGTGGGGGCAGCGACAGGCGGTGTTGTTTGACTTGGGCTCTCGGCGCTTCTACATTTTTGGCTTGGTGCTTTATCCGCAAGACTTCATCTACCTGACGGGACTCTTGGTCATCTCGGCTTTGGCTCTTTTTTTGTTCACCGCTGTGGCTGGGCGACTCTGGTGTGGTTATGCCTGCCCGCAGACGGTATACAGCGAAATTTTCATGTGGATCGAGCGCAAGGTCGAGGGCGACCGCTCTGCCCGCATGCGTCTGGACGATGCCGATTTTTCCATGGAGAAACTGGTCAAGAAATGGTACAAGCACATCCTATGGATCGGGCTGTCGATTTGGACCGGTTTCACCTTCGTGGGCTATTTCACCCCGATCCGTGACCTTGGGATGGCTTTCCTCACCACTCAGATGGGGTCTTGGGAAATTTTTTGGGTGTTCTTTTATGGTTTCGCCACCTATGGCAACGCAGGTTTCATGCGCGAGCAAGTGTGCATGTACATGTGCCCATATGCCCGCTTTCAAAGCGCCATGTTCGACCAAGACACGCTGATCATCACCTACGATCCCCAGCGTGGCGAGCCCAGAGGCGCGCGCCCGCGCGGCGCCAATCCTCAAGTCAAGGGCTTGGGCGATTGCGTCGATTGCACGTTGTGCGTTCAGGTCTGTCCCACTGGAATCGATATCCGCAACGGCTTGCAATACGAATGCATTGGTTGCGGTGCTTGCATCGATGTGTGTGACACTGTGATGGACAAGCTCAGTTACCCTCGCGGTCTCATCAAGTACACCACCCAAAACGCCATCAGGAACCATGGGTCAATCGGTCAAACCTGGCGCCGCGTATTGCGCCCCAGAGTGCTGGTTTACACAGGAATTTTGCTGGTCATGTGTCTGGGTTTGTTGATCAGCCTGAGCCTTCGTCACACACTGAAAGTCGATGTGATTCGTGATCGGGCCTCATTGGCGCGCATCACCGAGTACGGCACCATCGAGAACATCTATCGTTTTCAGTTCATGAATGCCACCGAAAAAACTCAGATCTACCGGGTGTCGGCCCTTGGCTTGGAGGGCATCCGCGTGCGGGACCTCTCCGATGTCGAAGTGGGCCCAGCCGAGTCGCGCTGGGTGGTGGTGCATGCGGATATTCCATATGGATCGGCGCCAGCTGGTTCGCACAAAATCCAATTCGTCATCGAGTCGGCCAATGGTCAGGTCTCGAACTTTGAAAAGTCTGTTTTTTTGGTGCCCAGATGAAATCAACGACCCATTCAGTCCCCGTATCGCCATGGTACCGCCATGGCATGGTTTGGATGTTACTTTCCGGCCCCGCCTTGGTGATCGTCGCCAGTTTGGTCACGGCATACATCGCCATCAGCTCGCCCGATCCGGTGCTGGCCAACGATGCTTATGAGTTTGGCCAACAGACTCAGGGCGTCGAGCGCAGCCACTTGCCGGCACAAAAGGCGCGCAACCATGCGGCGACCCCTGCCGAGGCCCCGATCCGTTGAGAACTGAACAGATCAGCCCCCCACGACCTGGAGACAGACATGATGCAGCACAGACTGATGTGGATTTTGTGGCCCGCCTTTTTGGTGGCTGGTGTGCTGGAAATGGCCATCTTTGCCATGTTTGACCCACACGACATGCACTGGTTTGGCCAACCCATCGAGGCCTCCAGGCAAACCGTCTATACCCTGTCTTTTTTCGCTTTGTGGTTGATCACGTCTGGTGCCAGCGCCATGACCTGCATGCTCAGCCTCTCGCCTTTCGAGGTCAACCGCTGCCCTTTACCGGCCACCGACCGCCCCGATGGCTGTCCGAAACAGTGCAAACATTGAACTCTGGGTTCAGTGTGGGGCACAAGTCTGAGGGTTGACGATCAACTTCAGCGCTTCGGCGTCCAAAATGCGCACGTGGCGCTGTTTGACTTCGACGATGCCATCGTCGACGAATTTCGAGAAAGTGCGGCTGACCGTCTCAAGTTTGAGGCCCAGGTAGCTGCCGATTTCTTCTCGGGTCATGCGCAAGACCAATTCGGATTGGCTGAAACCCCGGGCGTGCAGGCGTTGCATCAGGTTCAGCAGGAAAGCGGCCAAACGCTCTTCGGCGCGCATGCTGCCCAGCAGCAGCATCACGCCGTGTTCGCGCACGATTTCGCGGCTCATGATTTTGTGGACGTGGGTTTGCAAGGCAGTGACTTCGCGCGAGATGCTCTCGATTTTGTCAAAAGGCATCACACAAACCTCGGCGTCTTCAATGGCCACGGCGTCGCAGGTGTGCTGGTCGCTGACGATGCCATCGAGCCCGATGATCTCCCCGGCCATCTGGAAGCCCGTGACCTGATCGCGACCGTCTTCGGTGGCCACGCAGATTTTGAAAAAACCGGTGCGGATGGCGTATAGCGCGTTGAACCGATCACCGTTGCGAAACAGCGCCGTTCCACGCTTGATTTTGCGTCGCGTGGCGACCAAATCGTCCAGTCGCTTCATGTCATGGTCGTTCAGGCCCACCGGCATGCAAAACTCGCGCAAATTGCAGTTGGAGCAAGCGACTTTGATGGCCTGGATGGGGAGGGGTGACAGCATGGGATTGACAGAGGTCATGATCTGGATGATTTGATTGTGGTCAAATTTTTGCGCCATAGCTTGATTTTTGTCAAATACTTAGTGGTCCGCGCAAGGCAATATCAGGGCATTGAATGGATTTTGATCATGTTGAACATTTCCCCTGAGTTGTTGCAAAAGTATGACGTCCCAGGGCCACGGTACACCTCGTATCGTACGGCCGATCGCTTTGTTGAAGCTTTCACCGAAGTCGATTACATCCGGGCCCTGCATGATCGCCGCGATGGCCTGTCTGGTCGTGCGCAAGCCCTTTCTTTGTATGTGCATATCCCTTTTTGTGAATCATTGTGCTACTACTGCGCCTGCAACAAGATGATCACGAAGCACAAAGACCGCGTAGCCGTATACTTGCAGTTACTGGAGCGCGAAGTCGAACTGAAGGTCAGCCACCTGGGCAACAGTCATGCGGTGTCGCAATTGCATCTGGGTGGCGGTACCCCGACATTCCTCAATGATGAGGAACTGACTCGCCTGATGGCTCTTTTGCGCTCGCGCTTCAATCTGGTGCCCGGAGGGGAATATTCGATTGAAATTGACCCGCGCACAGTCACGCGTCAGCGTTTGGAGGTGTTGCACCGTTTAGGGTTCAACCGTTTGAGCTTTGGGGTGCAAGATTTTGATCCTCAAGTCCAAAAAGCCGTGCACCGCATCCAGCCCGCCGAACAAACCTTTGATTTGACTCTGGCGGCGCGAGAGATGGGTTTTGAATCGGTGAACGTGGATCTGATTTATGGGCTACCCATGCAAACCGAGCCGGGCTTTCATCGCACCATCGACACGGTGAACCGTTTGCGCCCTGACCGCATCGCCTTGTACGCCTATGCCCATTTGCCCGAGCGCTTCAAGCCGCAGCGGCGAATCCATGCCGAGCAGCTGCCTGCCGCCTCGGCCAAGGTGGCCATGTTGGCCTCGGCGATGCGACGCCTGATGGAAGCCGGCTATGTGTACATCGGTATGGACCATTTCGCCTTGCCCGACGATGCGCAGGCCGTGGCCAAGCGGCAGGGGCGTTTGCACCGCAACTTTCAAGGCTACAGCACCCAACCCGACTGCGATCTGATCGCCCTAGGCGTGTCGTCCATCGGTCGTGTTGGGGCCACTTACAGCCAGAACGCCAAGACCCTTGAAGAGTACGCCGATTTTTTGGAACAAGGCCGACTGCCTATTGTCAAGGGGCTGGCTTTGTCGCGAGATGATTTGGCTCGCCGCGCCATCATCATGGCGCTGATGTGCAGGGCCGAGTGACTTTTGAGTCCATCGAGGTGTCACATCTGATTCAGTTCAAGCAGGTCTTCCGTGTCGAGTTGGAGCTCATGAAGCAGTTGCAAGAGCAGGGCCTGGTCCAGCTGGATGACAGCAGCATTGAGGTCACGCCCATGGGTTGGTTTTTCGTGCGCGGCGTGGCCATGGTGTTTGACCGGTATTTACAAGCCGATCGCAACCGAAATCGCTTTTCTAAAATCATTTGATGCTCGAAAATCTATTGCTCACCGCCGCCTTGATGGGTTGGGCGGGTGGGCCGCATTGCCTGGTCATGTGTGGCGCGCCATGTACCGCCGTGGCGCGTGCGGGGGCGCCGCACAGCACGGCCGCCTTGGCCTGGTTCCAATTGGGGCGATTGTTGGGTTATTCGATCTTGGGGGCCATGGCAGCCGCGGCCATGCAAGGTTTGGGTTGGCTGACTGTCTACAGCGCCGCCTTGCGTCCCGTGTGGAGCCTGTTTCATGCGTTTGCTCTGGTCATGGGGCTGTGGTTGATTTGGCGCGCCGAACTGCCGATTTGGGCGCAAGCGCTGGGGCGTTTCACTTGGCAGCGCATTCAGGTTTGGGCCAGGCGGTTGGGCTCGGCGCGGGTGGTGGCTCCTTTGCTCACGGGTGTGTTGTGGGCTTTGTTGCCCTGTGGCTTGTTGTACTCCGCACTGGTCGTGGCTGCCCTGGCTGCACACCCAGCTCAAGGCGCTGGAGTGATGGCAGTCTTTGCCTTGTCCAGCGGTGCCGTTTTGACCTTGGGCCCTTGGGTGCTGCTGCGCTGGGGGTACCACATACGGGTCCCGAACGTGGGCATGCGTTTGGCCGGATCTGCGCTGTCCTTGAGCGCCGGCGCGGCCCTGTACCTGGGTTTATTCCGCAACCAGGCCCCTTGGTGCTGACGCCCTACGGGGCGAGGACACGGTTTTTAATATAAATCTTTGGTATTATTTTAGCGTGAGCATCTCGCGCAGCCAAAAAGCCAGCCAGACCGCCCAATTGGTGGCTGCGGTCAGGGCTGGCCACACTCGACATCAAGGCGGCTTGATCTTTGCCGACCCATGCGCCGAACATTTGCTTGGCTTTCCGTGGCGGCAGATTGCCCGACATCGCTGGTTGTTTGAGTTCTTCTCGAATCGGCTGATGGCTCGCGTGCGCCATGTCCACACCCAAATTTTGCTGCGAGCGCGACTGGCCGAAGAAGTCGTTTTGCAGGCGGCCACAGAGGGGGCCTCGCAGTATCTGGTGTTGGGTGCGGGTTTGGACGCCTTTGCCTTGCGACATCCACCCGGACAACCGCCCATGCAAATCTTCGAAGCCGATTATCCGGCCACCCAGAACAGAAAGCGCACTCGCTTGAAAAAGGCCAGGTGGGAGGTGCCGACTCACTTGCATTGGGTGCCGATCGATTTTGAAGTGCAGGGCTTGTTCGAGGTGTTGCGCGACTCGGGTTGGGACCGCACCCAGCGTTCAGTGGTCAGTTGGATGGGGACCACCTACTACTTGTCGCACGAAGCCATCGCCCGAACCCTGGCACAGTTGCGGCAATCGATGCCGCCGGGCAGTCGCTGCGTTTTGGACCATGGCTTGGACGATGCCAACCTGGATCCGACCACCATCATGCAGTACGCAGCCTTGCGCGATTTTGTCGCCAGTCGGGGGGAACCCATGTCGACCCGTTTTGCCCCCACCGAATTCGAGTCATTGGCGGCATTGTGTGGTTTTCGCTGTCGACAAGCTTGGGAGCCGTCCGATCAACGCGCCTTATGCCCGCCTCAACTGGCATTGCCCTTCAGTGGTTTTTCCCGGGTGGTACTGCTCGAGGCGAACTGAGTGCCGATCGGTTTATTTCAAATGCCGAGCCAGCAGGCTGGCGACATGAATCGCGTGGCGTTGACTGCCATCTTGGATCTGATGGCGGCAGCTGGTGCCGTCGGCCACGATCAGTGCGTCGGGCGATGAGCGCAAGGCTGGCAACAGGCTCAATTCGGCCATTTGCATTGACAGTTCGACGTGTTCTCTCTCCATGCCAAAGCTGCCAGCCATGCCACAACAACTGGTGTCGATCAGGCGCGGTGCAGCACCAGGCAGAAGGCGCACCACCTCCATCAGTTCGGGCATCAAGCCCATGGCCTTCTGGTGGCAATGGCCATGCACCAAAATGGGTTGATTGATGGTGCCCAGACGGGCTTTCAGGGCGTCGAGTCGCCCGGCCTTCAGTTCACGCGCCAAAAACTCTTCCAGCATCAGGCTGTGGCGGGCGACCAGATCGGCGTCTTCGCCCAGGCCCATCACGCTGTATTCGTCGCGCAGGGTCAGCAGACAAGAGGGCTCTAATCCCACGATGGCAACGCCTTTTTCAGCGAAAGGACGCAGCGCCTGAAGCAGTTCGGTGGCTTTGACGCGGGCCTGATCCAACAGACCATTTGAGAGGTAAGTGCGACCGCAACACAAGTGACCTTGGTTGGCCCCGTGGCCTCCATCGGTTTTGGCGGCCACGTGCACGTCGTAGCCGGCGGCACTCAGGACCTTGAAGGCATCGAGCGCCAAGTCTGAGTCGAAATGGCCGTTGAAAGTGTCCACGAACAGAACCACGGCTTGGTTCGAGGCCAACGCTTGTGCCGCGCTCACACCCATGGTGCCTCGGTTGAAAAAATGACGCGATTCCCATTTGGGCAGGGAACGCTGCGCCGCCAGTCCCAGCAAACGGTCAGTCATCCGTGCCAGCCATGGCATTTGGTTGCGGGCATTGAGCAAGGGCGCGCAGCGGGCCGCGTGGCGAGCGTAGTCAGGCAAATAGGCCACCAGGCGCTCGCGCAGCGAAAGGCCTTTTTTCTGTCGAACTTGGTGCATCACTTCAATTTTCATGCGCGCCATGTCCACGCCCGTTGGACATTCGCGTTTGCAACCCTTGCAACCCACGCAGAGAGACAGGCTGCTGAGCAACTCGTCGCTGGTCAGCGCGTCGGGACCCAACTGCCCTGACAAAGCCAGTCGCAACGTATTGGCTCGGCCCCGAGTCAGGTGTTGCTCGTCGCGCGTCACCCGGTAACTCGGACACATCGTACCGGCATCGAATTTGCGGCAGTGGCCATTGTTGTTGCACATCTCGACCGCTTTGGCCAAGCCTTGCGCCGGGTCACCGCCGCTGCCCGGCGCGCTCACCTCTTCGGTGCGGGCATCGTTTTGCACATCCCAAGCCGACCAGTCGAGTCCGGTTTGGATCGGGATGACACGATAGCTGGGCGGAAAACGCATCAGCGTGGTGTCATCCATGGCCGGGGGCGCCACGATGCGGCCTGGACACAGCAGGTTTTTGGGGTCGAGCTCGGCCTTGATGTCCCGCAGCGCTTTGTGGATCGCGTCGCCATATTGCCATCGGATCCACTCGCCTCGGCAAAGGCCGTCACCGTGTTCGCCACTGTAAGCCCCTTTGAAGCGGCGCACCAGGGCGCTGGCCTCTTCAGCGATGGCGCGCATCTTGGGCGCGCCATCGCGGCGCATGTCCAGAATAGGGCGCACGTGCAAGGTGCCGACCGAGGCATGGGCGTACCAGGTGCCCCGCGTGCCATGGCGATGAAATACTTCGGTCAATTCGGCGGTGTACTCGGCCAAGTGCTCCAACGGCACGGCGCAATCCTCGATGAAACTCACTGGCTTGCCGTCGCCTCGCAAACTCATCATGATGTTCAAGCCCGCCTTGCGGACCTCCCACAGGTTTTTCTGCGCCGTATCATCAAGCAACTTAACGACCCTGTGGGGCAAGCCCAAGTCACCCATCAGTTCCTCGAGTCGATCGAGCCAAGGCGCGATCTGCTCTTTGGTGTCGCCGGCGAATTCGACCAGCAAGACCGCGTCGGGTTCGCCGATCAGGGCGGTGCGAACGGTCGGAGTGAATGCCGGGTTTTGCAGCGACAACTCGATCATGGTGCGGTCGACCAATTCCACTGCCATCAACTGGCCGGGGTCTCCCAACTTAACGATGTGCTGCGCTGAGGCCATGGCTTGATGAAAGCTGGGAAAGTTCACCACCCCCAGCACCTTGGTGCGCGGCAGAGGGCTGAGTTGCAGTTTGAGCTGTTTGGTCAGGGCCAGCGTGCCCTCGCTGCCAATCAGCAAGTGGGCCAGGTTCACTGAACCATCCGGGGTATAGGGGCGCGGACTTTGCGGGTGAAAGATGTCCAGGTTGTAGCCCGCCACTCTGCGCAGCACTTTGGGCCAGTTCGCTTCGATATCGGGCGCCAGGCGCTCGGCCAGCTTGCGTAAAAATTGCCCGATGTCGCGAGAACGCCCCATGCTTTGTTCGAATGGGCCCCAATCCAGCAGGCTGCCATCAGGCAACCATGCTTGTGCGCCCAGCACGTTGTGAACCATATTGCCGTAGGCAATCGATCGGCTGCCGCACGAGTTGTTGCCGGCCATGCCCCCCAAGGTGGCTTGACCGCTGGTCGACACATCGACCGGGAACCACAGGCCATGGCGTTTGAGTTCTGCGTTCAAATGGTCCAACACCAAACCTGGTTCGACGACGGCGGTGGCCTGTTTGGGGTCGATTTCCAGGATTCGGTGCACATGCTTGGTATGGTCGATCACCAGACCCACCCCCACCGTTTGTCCGCACTGGCTGGTGCCGCCGCCGCGCGGGACGATGGGCACGTCCAGATCGCGGCAGATGTCGAGCGCCAGACCCACTTCGTCAATGTGGCGGGGCACAAATACGCCCACCGGTATCACTTGATAAATCGAGGCGTCGGTGGCGTAGCGTCCACGGTCGGCGGCGGAAAACAACACTTCCCCCTGGGTGTGCTGGCGCAGTCGCTGCGCCAGCTGGCCTGCGACTTCGTGGGTCACCCGAGCGACTTGTTCATAGCTTTGGTCTGGACTGAGTTGGGCGAGGGACGACAAAGGGGCATTCATGGGTGCCGATTTTCCTGTAAAAATGCTCCCCTTGGTGAAAACTTTCAGGATCTCAATGAAACTCGATGCCCACCCCAGCGGTCGCCATTTCCTGCAAATCCCCGGCCCTTCCCCGGTCCCTGACCGCATTCTGCGGGCCATGAGTCTGCCCACCATCGACCATCGCGGGCCAGAGTTCGGGCATCTGGGTCTGAAGGTGCTGGCTGACATGCAACAGATCTTCAAGACCAGGCACCCTGTCATCATTTACCCGGCCTCCGGCACCGGCGCTTGGGAAGCGGCCTTGAGCAATGTGCTCAGTCCCGGAGACCATGTGTTGATGTATGAGACCGGACACTTCGCATTTTTGTGGACCAAACTGAGCCAGCGCCTGGGCTTGAACGCCGAGGTCGTGACCCTGCCCGGCATCGAGGGTTGGCGCCGTGGCGTTCAAGCCGATTTGATCGAAGAGCGCTTGCGCGCTGACGCTGGACATCAAATCAAAGCGGTCTGCGTGGTTCACAACGAGACCTCGACCGGTGTGACCAGTGACATCGCCGCCGTGCGACAGGCCATCGACCGCTGTGGCCACCCCGCACTGCTGCTGGTCGACACCATCTCAGGGCTGGCCGGCGCCGATTACCGACACGAAGAGTGGGGCGTTGACGTCTCCATCAGCGGCTCGCAAAAGGGATTGATGCTGCCCCCGGGCATCTCCTTCAACGCCCTGTCGCCCAAGGCGATCGAGGCCAGTTGTTCATCGCGCATGCCCAAGTCTGTCTGGGCCTGGGACGAGATGATCGAGATGAACAAGACCGGTTACTTTCCCTACACGCCAAGCACCAATTTGCTCTATGGGCTCAGCGAGGCGTGCGACATGATTTTGGCCGAAGGCATGCCGCAAGTGTTTGCCCGCCACCAACGTTGGGCCGCTGGCGTTCGAAGTGCGGTGCAAGCCTGGGGCTTGCAGATCCAATGTGCCGACCCATCGGTTTACTCGCCTATTCTGACCGGCGTGATGACCCCTGAGGGCGTCGATGCCGATGCCGTGCGCCAATTGATCTACCAACGATTCGATTGCTCTTTGGGGACAGGCTTGGGCAAGGTGAAGGGGCGCATGTTTCGAATGGGCCATTTGGGCGACAGCAACGACCTGACCTTGGTCGCGATGGTTGCTGGTTGCGAGATGGGCCTGAAGTTGTCTGGCGTGAAACTCGCCGGCTCGGGCGTGCAGGCCATCATGGACCACTTCAGCGCCCACCCTGGCGGCTTGGCCGGCTGAAACGACATCGGCCCTGATCAGGGCCTGTGCGCTTGCGGCGCGAGGGCTGTGCTCAGTCGTCGATCAGGCCCAAGCGCTTGGCCATGCCGATGCGTTGCATCTTGCCAGTGTCGTTGAGCGGGATCGCCTCAAGTCGCAGAATGCGGCGGGGTACTTTGAAGTCGGCGACCCGCTGAGCCACGTGTTAGCGCAACTCGGCCTCGGCATCCATGATGGAAACCTCGGGACCGGCGGGCAGGCCGACCGAGCCGGGTTTGTTCACGCCAGGGGGTAGAGGTGTGCAGCACATTTGGTGTGCCGCTTCGGTCATGCCATACGCCTGAATCACCGGGGCCTTGAAGAGTTTTTCCAACTCGGCTTGCACCTGCGGCAACAGCGCCGAGGAAGACGAGCGGATGAAGCGCAGGGGATTGCGCGCAATCACATCCAGATTGTTGGCGGCATGCGACAATGGCGCCAGAATGCCCGCAATCAGCCCGTGAATATGAAACAGTGGCATCACGTTCAAGCCACGATCACTGGCAGTGAACTGGGTGGTGTTGGCAATGTTGCGCGCCGACGCGGTGATATTGCGCTGAGTCAGCGGCACGATCTTGGGTTTCGACGTGGTTCCCGAGGTATGCAACACCATGGCCACATCATCGGGTAGAGCGGGTCCTGGTGCATGGGCACGAACCGAGTTCATGCCAGAGGTGTCCATGGTGAAACTTCCGGCACCTTGTTCCGGGGTCGGATCCAGGTAAATGACGGGCACTTTCAGGCGCTGAGCCACCATCAACGCGGGGCTTTGCTAACCGCGCTCGACAACCAAGGCCTGTGCGCCCAAGTCTCGCATGTAGAAGTCGTATTCGTCGACACGGTACGAAGGGTTCAGCGGTGCCGTGGTGGTGCAGGCGGTGAAGGTGATGAAAGAAGTGGCCATCAGCGGCCCATTGGGCATGACGATGGCCACTCTGTTTTCGCGCCCAATGCCCGCTCGTTGAGCACGCTCATGACATAAGCGGCCAATTGGCGCAATTTGGCATAGGTGAGCGGGGTGGCATCGGCGGCTGCGATGCATGCCGCGTCAGAAGCCCCTAGACCCATCAATTCACCGAGGGTCTTGATGCGATTCGTATCCATCTTCGCACCAGGCTGGGAACACTCCGCCTGGAAGTGCGAACTCGTTGAGTAATCAAGCAAGGGAAAACCCTAGATGATATCGACAAAAGCGCCTTTTTCACCGAACAGAGGGCACTTTGGTCAACCTTTGATGCTTAAAAGTTGTATACACGGGAGTTTGACAACAGCAGACCATGGCCTTTGGCCAGCACCTGGCGTTCCAACATTCGAGTCAGGGCATAGACGGCGCGCAGCACCGGGGTGTCTACGCCCACCACTTGGGCCAGTTCGATCACGCTGCCCAGCAAGGCTTCGAGTTCCAGCGCTTTGCCCGCTTCGATGTCTTGCAACATTGAAGTTTTGTGGGCGCCCACTGCTTGCGCGCTGGCGATCCGCTTATCGATGCCGATTTTGAACTGCACACCCAGTCGCTCGCCCACTTGTTGGGCTTCAGTCATCATGCCGAAGGCCAACTGACGGGTGGGCTCAAAGGTGCAGATTTCCTCCAGCGTGGCGTGGGTCAGAGCCGAGACCGGATTGAAGGTGAGATTGCCCCACAATTTGACCCACAGTTCGCTGCGGATGTCGTTGGAGATGGGGGTTTTGAAGCCGGCGCCGATCATGGCTTGAGCCAAGGCAGCGATGCGTTCGGTCTTCACGCCGTTGGGCTCGCCCAAGGTGAAGCGATTGCCTTCGATCAGCTTGACCACGCCAGGAGCGACCAGTTCGGCAGCCGGGTAGACCACCGATCCGATCACGCGCTGCGGGCCGATTTGTTGCCAGAGCTTGCCGCCCGGGTCGACCGACTGCAATTGCCGACCTCCATGGTCGGGCAGGCCGTGGAAATACCACCAGGGCACGCCATTTTGCATGGTCACCACGGCTGTTTGCTCGTGGCACAAACCTGCCAAGCTGGCGGCCACCGGCTCGACCTGGTGCGACTTCATGGTCAGAAAGACATAGTCATGGGGCCCAGCCTCGTCGATGGTACAGGCCCGCACGTTTTGCGCATGCAGCACCTGGCCGTCTTCCAACTCCAGCCTCATGCCCTGGGCCTGGATGGCCTTGAGGTTTTCACCCCGCGCCACGAATGTGACGTCGTGCCCTGAGAGGGCCAGCTTGACCCCCAGATAGCCGCCTATGGCGCCCGCGCCGACGATGGCAATTCTCAATCCCATGATGACTCCAAAGTGAAAACCGGTTCAGCCCTGCGCTTGCAATGTGTTGGACAGCACCCCAATGGCGGCGATCTCTACCTCGACGGTAGCGCCCACTTGCCAAGGCATGGCTCCCAATGAGGTGCCGCAACTGATGATGTCGCCGGGCATCAGGGTCACATCGCGCGACAAGCGGGAAACCAGTTCCAAGGGCGAGAAAAACATGTCCGAGACGGGGTAGTTCTGTCGTTCGCGGCCGTTGACGCGAGCCACCACCTGAGCCGCCGAGAGGTTGAGTTGGGTCTCAATCCAGGGGCCAAAAGGCGTGAAGCCGTCCATACTTTTGCATCGGGTCCATTGGGCAAAGCTGGCGTCCGAGTACAGCATTTCCAAGGCCGTGACATCATTCACACAGGTGTAGCCAAACACATGGTCGGCCGCTTGCTCTGGGGAGATGTCGCGACCGGTACGGCAATCACCACGGCCAGCTCGGCTTCGTAAATGATGCGGCCGTCATGGTGTCTGGGTTTGGGCACCGGGGCCATGTGGTGAGAGTAAGAGCTGGCGCCCTTGAGGAAATACAAGGGCTCGGTTGGTTCAGCCCACTGATTTTTGGCGGCGGCGGCGCGGAAGTTGTTCCACAACGCGAAGAATTGACGCGGCTGGCAAGGCGCCAGCAACTGCACATCGGCCAGCGCCAGCGACTCCCCGCTGGCTTGGGACGCATCGAACATGTCGCCCTGATGGACCGTGATGTGGTCTTGGTTCAACACACCAAAACCAATGCGCCCCTGATGGGCAAAGCGCAACCATTTCATGGGGGGCAACTCCGCAGAATGAGGATGTAGGTGTCTGCAAGATCCACCGGACCGTCATCCTGAACGCAGGGGTTCAGGTGGGCGAGGGCAGGCTGGCGTTGGGTTCATCTGACGCGAGACGATCACGCTCACCAGCCGATGTTCCAAGCCCTGGCTCATAAGAGCATTGGTTCAAGGAAATATAAAGTCCGGCGGATTTGCAGACGATGTGATTTTATCGCCAGAAACCAGGGCTGGGAACTGCTTGGCTGTATGGGTCAGATCAGAGCAAACGCCCGTCAGAACCCAACACAGTGTCGATTCGAGACAGCAAATCGGCCAAGTCGGCCTCTTCGGCGGGCGCTGACGATTCAGAAGTGGGAGCGACGGCGGGTCGGTCGGCCAGGTCGAAGGCCAAATTCAACGCAGCCAGCACCGCGATGCGGTCACGCGCCTTGATCTTGCCAGCATCACGGATGCGGCACATGGCTTGGTCGACCGACTGCACGGCCTGTTGCAGACGGGACTCGCCACCTTCGGGGCATCCAAGCACATAGCCTTGGCCCATGATCTGCACTTCCACTTGTTTCATGGAGTGGCAGCGTCGGTGGGTTCTTCAGGCAAACGCTCGAGCAGGGCATCGATGCGATTGCGGGCAGTTTGCAGACGACCTTTCAGGGCATCGCGTTCCTGGCTGAGCTGTGCCACCTGTTGTGCCAGCAATTGGTTCGTGCGCTGCAATTCCTCGTGACGCAGGAGCAAGCGCTCGACGCGGTCGGTGATTTGCGGCAACAAGGTGGACATGTCGCCATTCTATTGAAAAATAGCAAAAATCACAAAAATCAAGTACCTGGACTCATCAGTTTGGTGAAAGCCTGAAGCTTATAATATGGCTTGTTGGTGCTCGCTCCTTGGTTCACAAGGCGCAGTTCAACGGGAAGCAGGAAGGGAAGCGGTCAACGCCGCCCCCAGAGCCTGCGCTGCCCCCGCAACGGTCAAGCGAACAGCCCCTTGGGGCTCGCGTCGTCCCACGCAGCCACTGAAGGCCTTGAACAAGCCTTTGGGAAGGCGGACGACGGTTGTTTTCGTCAGCCCGGATACCGGCCAACAGGGGGCATCGGGTGCAAACCCGTTGCCATATCGTCCATGCACTGTCGGGGAAGGCGGTGAGGGCTTTATTCATGGTCTTTCCATCATGCGTTTCTTTTCAACCCGTCGCAAACCTTGGGTTCTGGCGACTTTGTCCGTTTTTGCTTCCATGTCGCACGCTCAATCCAATTGGGTGCGTGGCGAAGAAACGGTCGTCACGGCTCAATTGCTCCGTGAGCCATTGGCGGATGTGCTGCCTTCCGTGAGCGTCATCACCCGAGAGGACATCCAACGCGCGCCAGCCAGTGACCTCTATGAACTTATCAATGGACTGCCTGGTATTGACGCGACCCGAACTGGGCCGCCGGGGAACCCTATCACTGTCTCCATGCGAGGTGCATCGGGTGCGCAAACTTTGGTCTTGGTCGATGGAATGCCCTTCAGTGCGCAAGGGACGATTGGCGGTCTTTCACCTTTTGAGGCCATTCCTTTGGGCCTGATTCGGCGCATTGAAATTTTGCGTGGCAACGCAAGCGCCCAGTATGGGCCTGGTGCGGTGGGCGGAGTCATCAACATCATGACCACGACCGATGACGATGGACAGGCCGTAGGAAGCCATCGAACGAGCGCAACGGTCGCGAGTGGCCGTTTTGGACAGAGTCAATGGTCGGCTGGCATGTCATTCAGGGGGGAAGAGACCCGTTTGCAATTCTCAGTCGGCCAAAACGAAAGCAAGGGCTACGATGCGCTGATACCGTCCAGGTATTCCACCGGTGGATACGCAGCCCATCCTGGGCCCAATGGATACCGTCAAGAGTTCTACAACTTGGGTTTGACTCGGCAATTCGGTCGTCAGACTGAATTGGGGCTGCGTTTGACCCATACCCGATTGAAGGCCGAGTTTGACAATGCCTACGCAGACAGAAACACCGATGTGTGGGACAACAAGACCCAGGTGAATTTCATGGGCTTGTACCTCAAGCACCAGGTCAACAGCGATTGGATGACCCGATTGCAATACAGCCAGAGTTTGAATCAACAGTCGACCTTCACCAACGGCGCATTCAACCTCTCTTACGGCTCTTTTGATTCAAGTCATCAAAATTGGCAATGGGACAACACTGTGGCCTTGTCCGACCGTCACATGTTGACGGCTGGGGCGAACAGTGCCAAGGTTCAACTCGATGCCCAACATACCGGTTATGTGGAACTCAGCCCAGGCATTTACGGCGAGATTCCCGTGTTGTTGCGCCCATCCATACAGACCCGTCGGGTCTACACTGGCGTGACCAGCCTTTTGGGACGCGTCAACACCCAACTCACATTGAGCCGAGACGAACTGGGCCAAGGAATCTCCAGCGACAACTTTCTGTTGGGGGCAGGTTACAGCTTGGGTCAGGGCTACAAACTCACGGCCACCCGTTCTAGCGCTTTGTTGGCACCCACTGTCGGTCAACGTTATGACCCCTCGTTTGGCGGTAACCCGACCCTTTTGCCCGAGCGTTCGTTTTCAAATGAAGCAGGGCTGCAATTCCAATCAGATACCTTCAAGTGGCGTCTGGTCGCCTTCCAAGTCCGTTACGCCAACCTCATCAGTATGGGAAGCACGTTGGTCTCGGATCCTTTCTGGCGCAGGCAAGGTGTGAGTCAGTTGGAGAACATTGGCCAGGCTCGCAATCAAGGCTATGAATGGGGATCGACCTGGCGCAGCGGCCCATGGATGATGGGCTTGGGTCTGACCTGGCAAGAGCCTGAAAATCAGAACTCGACGATCAAACCCTTGAATAAAGCCAAACGTTTTGGCAACCTGCGTTTAGGGTATCAACTCAATGCAGAGACCCGTTTGACTTGGGTGACGTATGGATCTTCTGATCGCTTCACTCTGGCACCGGGTGACTCTGCGACATCACCTACGCGCACATCCGGTTACAGTTTGCACCACTGGGCTGCCGAACATCGACTCAGCAAACAACTCAACGCCAAATTCAGCCTGATCAATGCCTTCGACAAGGCGCACAGCACGGTGGCCGGTTATGCGCCGCAACCACGCACTTGGCTTCTGAGCTTGAGCTATCAATCTGATTGAGAAACCATGGGCCCACAACGCATCGTCTGCCTGACCGAGGAAACCACCGAGTGGCTTTACCTGCTGGGGCAGGAGCATCGCATCGTGGGCATCTCGGGGTATACGGTGCGACCGCGTCGGGCGCGCGAAGAAAAGCCGCGCGTAAGTGCTTTTCTGAGTGCCAAGATCGACAAGATCTTGGCCTTGCAGCCCGACTGCGTGCTGGGTTTTTCCGATTTGCAGGCCGACATCGCTTCCGCCTTGGTGCGCTCAGGCATCCAGGTCACGGTTTATAACCAGCGCAGCGTCGGCGACATCTTCAATGTCTTGTTTCAAGTGGCCGCCCTGGTTGATCAGGCCGAGCCTGGCAAGGCCTTGCTGGGGCAGATGCGTGCCCAGATTGACCGCATCCGCACCGCGTCGGCCACTTGGCCCAGACGACCACGGGTTTACTTTGAAGAGTGGGACGAGCCGCGCATCTCGGCCATCCGTTGGGTGTCTGAACTGATTGGCATCGCGGGTGGTGATGACATCTTTCCCGAGTTGGCCATACAGCCCTTGGGCAAAGACCGAATATTGGCCAACGACGAACCGATCTGGCAACGCCAGCCCGACATCGTGATTGGGTCTTGGTGTGGGAAAAAATTCCGTCCCGAGCGAGTCGCCGCTCGCCCCGGTTGGAGCCATGTGCCCGCCGTGCGTGACGCGCAGTTGCACGAAATCAAATCGGCCGATATCTTGCAACCCGGCCCCGCCGCCTTGACCGATGGTCTGTGTCAACTTCACAGCATCATGCAGAACTGGGTGATGCGCCATGGCTGAAATGGGGCGTTCATGCGCTGTCGCGCGGTGGCTGCGTCGATGTCTGGAAACGAGGTGGGCCTGCATGGGGGCGCTGCTGGCCATGATGGGCATGGCCGCCGCCCAAACGCGGACCGTGGACGATCGGAGCCAGCCCTTGGCCCTTGATGCACCGCCGCGTCGCGTCGTCAGTCTGCTGCCGGCCATCACTGAAATGGTCTGTGAGTTGGGTGCTTGCGATCGCTTGGTGGGCGTCGACCGCCACTCGAATCACCCGCCGCGAGTGCAAGTTTTGACTCGATTAGGGGGCTTAGATGACACCCCTTTGGAGACTTTGTTGCAACTCAAGCCCGATGTGGTCTTGCTCGCCGGTTCTCATCGTCTCTTGCCGCGCATGCAGGCACTGGGGTTGGTGTTGCGGGTCTTCGAGCCCAGAGATTCAGCCGACACAGAGCGCATGGGGCAGGGCTTGGTGACTCTGTTGGGTTTGGGTGAAGCCACTTGGCAGGCCCATCTCCAGCGCCAAACAGAGATTTGGGCCGAATTGGCGCGACAACTCGGGTCCAAACAGCAGGGGCAGCGTGTGTATGTCGAGGTCGGCGAGGGACCGTATGTGGCGGCTCAAAGCTCGTTCATCGGCCAGGCCCTGGGGCGGGTGAATTTGCAGTCCGCCGTGCCTGGTGCTTGGGGGGCATTCCCACGCCTGAGTCCCGAGTGGGTGTTGGGTGCCCAACCCGACTGGATCGTCTTGTCTGCCAACGCCCCGGCGGCGTCCCGGCGTCCTGGTTGGTCTCGTTTACAGGCCATGCAGGCCGGGCGGGTGTGCGTGCTGAATCCTGCCCAAATGGACACCCTGGTCCGACCCGGCCCCCGGTTGGCTCAGGGTGTGGGCGCGATACTGTCGTGCATGCGAGCACAAACGTCTCCCTCATGAGCCAGCGCCTTGAACCCTCCGGCCGCAGCCCACGGCGTGGGCTGGCACTGGCTTTGTTCCTTCTGGGGGGGCTGGCTGTATGTGCTGGTTTGGGGGTGGGCGCTCAGGGTTGGACTTGGCCTTGGACGCCAGGCGCGGCGGTGCCTGCCGAGGTCTGGCTCGAATTGCGTTTGCCGCGTTCGGCCGGCGCGTGGTTGACGGGAGCCTTGCTGGGATTGGCCGGTGCCTTGGGGCAAGCGCTGTTCCGCAATCCGCTGGCCGACCCTTATCTTTTGGGCAGCGCTTCGGGTGCCGGACTGGGGGTGGCCGTGGGCCTGGTGTTGGCGCATGGCTTGACCCCATCTCTGGTTTCGCCTTTGTGGCCGTGGTTGCCATGGGGGCAGGGCTTGCTCGCCTTTGCCGGTGCATGGCTGTCGCTGATGCTGGCTTTGCTCTGGTCCGGGGGCTTGGCGCACACGCCACGCCTCTTGCTGGCCGGCGTGGTGGTGGGGGTGATTTTGTCCGCCTTGACCTCGACCTTGATGCTTTGGGTGCCGCAAGCTTGGGTGGGCTTTCAATCGTTCATGCTGGGCACCACCCAAATGCTCGACCTCACCTCTTTGGCCGTTTTGGCCGCCGGTTTGTGCGTGGTTCTGTGTTTGGTGGTGCTTGACGGGCCCGCACTCGATGTCCTCAGCTTGGGTGAAGACACGGCGCGGAGTATGGGCTTGCCGCTGGCGCGCACGCGTGCCAGGCTGATTGTGGCCATGACCCTGGCGACTTCGCTGGCGGTCTCCCACACGGGTTTGATGGCCTTTGTGGGGCTGGCTGCGCCCCATTTGGCTCGTTCGCTGGTCAGGCCGCCGCCCTCTGCATTGCCATGCTGGTCCCTGCTGACTGGTGGCTTGCTGCTGGTGCTGGCCGATGGGCTGTCGCGTTGGTGGTGGTCGCCACTCGAGTGGCCGGTGGGGGTGGTCACCGCCCTGATCGGTGGTTTGTACCTGTTGTACCGCTTGGGCCGAGAGTCTGGAGGCCAGTCTTGAACCGCTTCGATCATGCCAGCGCATTGGCGGCTCAGGGGCTTGGGGTTTGCGTCGCTGCCCGATCCTTGCTTCACGACATCAGCTTCGATGTGCTGCGGGGTCAATGGGTCTGCCTGTGCGGGCCCAATGGTGCGGGCAAATCGACCCTGTTGCGCGCTTTGGCAGGCTTGGTGCCTATTGACGGTGTCGTCGAATGGTTGGGTCGGCCTTGGGGTGATTGGAGCGCACACGAACGCGCGATTCACTTGACTTGGATGGGTCAGGCGCAGCCCATCCCCTTCGATTTGAGCATCGCAGACGTGGTGAATTTGGGGCGTTGGCCTCACACCCGGTCGGGTCTCTTGGAGCCCAAGGAGAATCAAGATGCCGTGGCCCAAGCCTTGAAGGACATGGGTCTGACGGCAATGACGCAGCGGGGCTTGCACGAAGTGTCGGGCGGTGAGTGTCAGCGCACCTTGTTGGCGCGTGCCATGGCGGCGCAAACCCCGATCATGCTATTTGATGAACCCTTGAATCACTTGGACGTGCCGCATCAACAGGCCTGGCTGAGTTGGCTGCGCCGCCATGTCGGCACGGGTGCAACGGTGCTGACGGTGATGCACGAACTCAATCATGCGTTGGCGGCCGATCAATTGCTGATTCTGTGTCAGGGCCGACTGTTGCACCAGGGACCGCCCGGCGACGCCCGGACACGCGAGGCCTTGCAAGAAGCGTTCGGGCAGTCTTTGGTGTTCCATGCCATCGACACCCATGGGACAGCGCCGCGATGGGTGGCCTTGCCGCGCTCAATTTATTGACCATAATCTTCCGCAAGGGCTCGACCCGGGGCCCGACTGCATGCAGGAGAAGACATGACACAACTCGGATTGGTGCAAAACAAAGTGGTGGTGGTGACCGGCGCGGGTGGCGGCATCGGGCGTGAAATTGCCTTGGCCATGGCCCGCGAAGGCGCCCGGGTGGTGGTCAACGACATCGGCGCATCGGTCAGCGGCGAGGGCCACAGCGAGGGGCCCGCGCAGCAAGTGGCCAACGAAATCGGAGCCTTGGGTGCCCAGGCCGTGGCCAACACCGACAGCGTGGCCGAAGCCGCCAGTGCCGCACGCATCGTGCAGTGCGCGCTGGATCAATTTGGGCGCATTGATGCAGTGGTCAACAACGCAGGTATCTTGCGTGATCGTTTTTTTCACAAGATGAGCGTCGATGAATGGGACGCTGTCATCAAGGTTCACCTTTACGGGGCTTACCATGTCAGTCGTGCCGCCGCCCCCCATTTCAAAGAACAAGAGTCGGGCTGTTACATACACATGACTTCCACCTCGGGCTTGGTGGGCAATTTTGGACAGGCCAATTATGCGGCGGCCAAGTTGGGTATTGCCGCCCTGTCAAAATCGATCGCACTGGATATGCAGAAGTTCAATGTGCGATCCAATTGTATTTCGCCTTTTGCATGGAGCCGCATGATCGGCTCGATCCCCACAGACACCCCCGAACAACAGGCTCGGGTCGAGCGCATCAAGCAAATGACCCCGGCCAAGATCGCCCCTCTGGCCGTGGCCCTGGCCAGTGACGCCTCACAAGAGACCAATGGCCAGATCTTTGCTGTGCGCAACAACGAAATTTTTCTCATGAGCCAGCCTCGGCCAGTGCGATCGGTACACCGGGGCGAAGGCTGGACCCCGCAAGACGTGCTCTCGCATGCCTTGCCGGCCCTGCAATCCAGCTACTTTGGCCTGGACCGTTCGGCCGATGTTTTCAGCTGGGACCCGATCTGACACGGAGCCAAGCATGACCGCAACCGCAACTCAGGGCGTTCAGGCCCACTACCAAGAAGCGTTGGCCCAGGGCCGCTTTCTCATTCAGCACTGCGACGGCTGCGGCCGAGCGGTGCACTACCCTCGTGAGGTCTGTCCGCATTGCGGCAGCGAGCAATTGCGCTTTCAACCAGCGCTGGGCACTGGCACGGTGTATGCGGTGACCACGGTTCGGCGCAAGCCCGAAGCAGGCGGCGACCTGAACGTGTCGCTGATTGACCTGGACGAAGGGCCTCGACTGATGAGCCGGGTGGTCAATTTGCCGCCAGATCAGGTGCGCATCGGCCAACGTGTTCGCGCCCGTGTGCAAACCGAGCCTGGCCCGCCGCTGTTGGTGTTTGATGCCCAAGGAGCGCAGCCATGACTTTGCATGAATTGCGCGGTCAGACTGCGGTGGTGGGTGTCGGTACTTTTGGCTTTGGCGAGGCCCACGGATATACCGAAATGGAGTTGTTGGCTCGATCGGCCCGCCAGGCGGTGGCCGACGCCGGTTTGACGTTGCAAGACATCGACGGCGTTTGCTCGGCCAGTGTCTCATCAGCCATGTGGGGTCTGGCGGTGCCAGAATACCTGGGCCTGAACGCGCGCTTCATTGACAGCACCATGATTGGCGGGGCGAGCTTCATTGCGCATCTCTTGCCGGCCATGCTGGCCTTGGTCAGCGGCCAGTGCAACGAAGTCTTGGTCTGCTATGGCAGTAACCAACGCACTGCCACATTCGGGCGCAAGGAAATCAATGCCAGTCGCAAGTTTCTTGACCCCATGCCCTTTGAACACCCCTATGAGCCGATGATGCCGGCCAGTGCATACGCGTTGGCGGCTTCGCGACACATGTACCAGTACGGCACCACTCGCGAGCAGTTGGCCGAAATCGCTGTGGCCGCCAGGGCCTGGGCCCAACTCAACCCAGAGGCCTTCAGCCGCGAACCCTTGAGCATTCAAGACGTTCTCGATTCGCGCATGGTCTCGGACCCACTGAGCGTGCGCGACTGTTGCTTGGTCACCGACGGCGGTGGAGCCTACGTGATGACACGCGCTGATCGCGCCCGCGATCTGCGTCAAAAGCCCGTTTATGTTCTGGGCTCCGCCACCGCCACCTGGCACCGGCAAATCGCCTGCATGCCCGATCTGACCGTGACCGCTGCCGCCCAATCGGGTCGTGAAGCGTATGCCATGGCCCGCATGGGGCCGGGGGACATCGACGTGCTCGCACTCTACGACGCATTCACCATCAACACCCTCTTGTTTCTGGAGGACTTGGGCTTTTGCCCCAAAGGCGAGGGTGGTCGTTTTGTCCAGGGCGGCGCCATTGCACCCGGCGGGCGCCTGGCTGTGAACACCAACGGCGGTGGCTTGTCTTGTGTGCACCCGGGCATGTACGGCATCTTTTGTCTGATCGAGGCCGTGCGTCAGTTGCGGGGAGAGTGTGGCGCCAGGCAGGTGGCTGGAGCCCAGACCGCCCTGGTCAACGGCAACGGAGGCACACTCTCGAGCCAGTCAACCGCCGTATTGGGCGTCGAGTCAGCGCTTTGAGCACCAGGGCTGGGGGCATCCCCGGGGTCACTTGCAAGTCACTTGCCGTCGCCTGGACAAGCAGGCCGACCTAAAATATCGGCATGCAAGATGTTCGACACCTCGACCCGGCCCTGCTGCCTCAGTTGCAGCAATGGAATGGCCGCACGGAAACCCTGCATGACCTGATCACGGCCGCGCCTTTGCGGGCCATGTCGGCAACGCTGGACCGCGATGACCCCGACCCTCAGGCGGACACTGCGTTGCCTCATTTGTGGCACTGGTTGTTCTTTTTGCCGCACCACCGACAAAGTGAGATCGGCCCCGATGGCCATGCCAGGCGCGGAGGCTTTTTGCCCCCAGTGCCACTGCCACGGCGCATGTGGGCCGGTGGCCGTCTGAACTGGCAGGCCGATAACCCGCTCAAGGTGACTGACGTCGTGACCCGACTGTCGACCATCCAATCGGTCAGCCACAAATCGGGGCGCACAGGTGATTTGCTGTTTGTCGGTGTGCAGCATCAGGTCAGCAATGGCCAGGGCTTGTCACTGACCGAAGAGCATGACATCGTCTATCGCGCCGCCGCCCGGCCGGGTGACCCGGTGCCGACACCCACCCTGGCCGAATCTGGAGCCCCTTGGCAACGTGTCATCACCCCTGACGACGTGCTGCTGTTTCGTTACTCGGCCTTGACCTTCAACGGCCACCGCATCCATTACGACCGCCGTTATGTGACCGAGACCGAGGGCTACCCCGGCCTGATCGTCCATGGCCCCCTGATTGCCACCTTGCTGGTTGATCTGGTGCGCCGCCACTTGCCCCAAGCCTTCCTCACGCGTTTTGAATTCAAGGCCGTGCGACCGACATTTGATTTGCACCCATTCCAAGTCAATGGACAACCCAGCACCGACGGCAAAACGATCCGCCTGTGGGCGCAAGACCATGAAGGCTGGCTGACCATGCAAGCCACTGCCACTTTGGCCTGATTTTTGGAATTCACATGAAACACAATCCGGACGCCTACCAAGATATTCGCGATGCCGTGCGCGACCTGTGCAAGCAGTTTCCCGACGAGTACCACCGCAAGGTCGACGAGCAACGCGCTTACCCTGAGGAATTCGTTGACGCATTGACCCGGGCCGGCTGGATGGCCGCCCTGATTCCGCAAGAGTACGGCGGTTCGGGTTTGGGCCTGGCCGAAGCCTCTGTCATCATGGAAGAGATCAACCGCAGTGGCGGCAATTCGGGGGCCTGTCACGGCCAGATGTACAACATGGGCACCTTGTTGCGCCATGGTTCGAAAGAACAAAAAGAGTTCTACCTGCCCAAGTTCGCCAGCGGCGAGTGGCGTTTGCAGTCGATGGGTGTGACCGAGCCCACCACCGGGACGGATACCACCAAAATCAAAACCACTGCCGTCAAAAAGGGCGACCGCTACGTGGTCAACGGACAAAAGGTCTGGATCTCGCGCGTGCAGCATTCTGACTGGATGATTTTGTTGGCCCGCACCACGCCGTTGGCTGAGGTACAGCGCAAATCCGAAGGCATGTCGATTTTCATGGTCGATTTGAAGCAGGCCGTGGGACAAGGATTGACCGTTCGACCCATCCCCAACATGGTCAACCACGAGACCAACGAGCTGTTCTTTGAAAACCTCGAAATCCCGGCCGAGAACCTGATCGGTCAAGAAGGGCATGGCTTCAAGTACATTCTCGATGGGCTCAACGCCGAGCGCACCCTGATCGCCGCTGAGTGCATTGGCGATGGCTACTGGTTCATCGATCGCGTGGCTCAATACGCCAAAGAGCGGGTGGTCTTCGGACGCCCCATCGGTCAAAACCAGGGCGTGCAGTTCCCCATCGCCGAGGCCTACATCGAAGTTGAAGCAGCCAACCTGATGCGCTTCAAGGCCTGTCAGTTGTTTGACCAACACCAACCCTGTGGGGCCGAGGCCAATATGGCCAAATACCTTGCGGCCAAGGCCTCCTGGGAGGCTGCCAACGTCTGCATTCAGTACCACGGGGGCTTTGGTTTCGCTTGCGAATACGATATTGAGCGGAAATTCCGCGAGACTCGTTTGTATCAAGTGGCGCCGATTTCGACCAACCTGATCTACTCCTATATTGCCGAGCATGTGCTGGGCTTGCCACGTTCGTTTTAAGGAGACTGGCCATGACCCGACCGTTGGATGGCATCACTGTGGTCTCGCTTGAGCATGCCATCGCCGCGCCTTTTTGTACCCGCCAACTGGCCGATTTGGGCGCGCGGGTCATCAAGGTCGAGCGCCCCGGAGTAGGCGATTTCGCGCGCGCTTACGACACCCGCGTCAACGGCGAGTCCTCGCATTTCGTCTGGACCAATCGCTCGAAGGAAAGCCTGACCCTGAACCTGAAAAATCCGCAGGCTTTGGCTGTCTTGATGACATTGTTGACCGATGCCGATGTGTTGGTGCAAAACCTGGCACCCGGCGCGGCTGCGCGCATGGGATTGTCGTTTGAGGCCCTGCATGCCCAACACCCTCGACTGATCGTGTGCGACATCTCAGGCTACGGCGACAATGGCCCCTACCGCGACAAAAAGGCCTATGACCTGTTGATCCAAAGCGAAGCCGGTTTTTTGTCCGTGACCGGTACCCCCGAGACGCCCAGCAAGGCAGGCAATTCAGTGGCCGATATTGCTGCCGGCATGTACGCATACAGCAACATCTTGTCGGCCCTGCTGCTGCGCGGCAAGACAGGGCAGGGTAGCCACATTGATGTGTCCATGCTGGAGTCCTTGAGCGAGTGGATGAGCTTTCCCATGTACTACGCCTATCAGTGTGCGACGCCGCCGGCGCGTGCTGGGGCTTCGCACGCCAGCATCTACCCGTACGGGCCTTTCCCGGCCGGTGATGGCGGCACCGTCATGCTCGGACTGCAAAACGAGCGTGAATGGAAAATCTTTGGCGAGCAGGTGCTGCTGCAACCGAACCTGGTTGCTGATGAGCGGTTCGCCAGCAATTCACAACGCCATCACAACCGCGCCGCTTTATATGAATTGATTCGACAGGCCTTTGCGCCGCTTAGCACCGAGCAAGTGGTGCAACGACTGGAAGACGCCGGCATCGCCAACGCCCGAATGAACGACATGGCCGGTCTGTGGGCGCATCCTCAGCTCAAGGCCCGCGAACGTTGGCGCGAAGTCGGCTCACCTGCCGGTCCGATCCCGGCTTTGTTGCCGCCCGGGCGTAACAATGCCTTCGATTACCGCATGGACCCCATCCCTCGCGTGGGTGAGCACACCGAGACCATCTTGCGCGAACTCGGCTTGGGTGACACCGACCTCAGCGCACTTCGCCAAGCGCAGGCCATTTGATTCTCCGGAGTACTGGCATGAGCACACATCCTTCCGCTGCATTGGCCACCTTCGCCGCTGAACTGCGCTTCGAAGACATACCCGAACCGGTGTTGCGCCGTGCCGAAGACCTCTTGGTCGACTGGTTTGGCTCGGCTGGCGGCGCACAGTGGCGGTGCCAGCCCCGACGATATGCGCCATGCCTTAGAACAGTTGTGGAGCATCACCCGGATCCAAAGGGTGGGGCGCTTGTTGCCCTGACATTTCTTGGGGTTGCTGGGTGTTTTTTGCCCCGAGGCATGAAATAATTTACATTCTCGACACAAATCAAACCGAGGAGTTCCCAATGAAACCGTTGTTCAAGCGTGGCCTGGCTCTGGCGGCTCTGTCGCTGGCCTTCGCATCTGCCGTGCACGCCCAGGCCTTCCCAGACAACAAGCCCGTCACCATGGTGGTTCCCTTTGCCGCCGGAGGTCCGACCGATGTCGTGGCCCGCATGTTGGCCATTCCCATGGGCAAAGCCCTGAACACCACTGTCACGGTCGAGAACACCGTGGGCGCAGGTGGCACCATTGCATCGGCCCGCGTGGCCCGTGCCGCCCCCACTGGCCACACCATTTACTTGCACCACATGGGCATGGCCACCGCTGTGTCGCTGTACCGCAAGCTCAGCTTTGATCCGCTCAAAGATTTCGAGTACATCGGCCAAGTGGTTGATGTGCCCATGACACTGTTGGCACGCAAAGACTTCCCCGCCAACAACTACGCCGAATTGATCAGCTACATCAAGGCCAACAAAGAAAAAGTCTCGCTGGCCAATGCCGGCTTGGGTGCCGTGTCCCACCTGTGTGGATTGTTGTTCATGAGCTCCATTGGCGTGGACCTGACGACCGTGCCCTACAAGGGGACCGGTCCGGCCATGAACGATTTGTTGGGTGGCCAGGTCGATCTGCTGTGTGACCAAACGACCCAGACCGTGCCCATGATCAAGGAAGGTCGCATCAAAGTCTATGGCGTGACCACCACCAAGCGCCTGTCGGCACTCCCCAACGTGCCCACGTTAGATGAACAGGGCAACAAAGGCTTTGAAGTCAAAGTATGGCACGGCATGTATGCCCCCAAAGGCACGCCCAAAGACGCCATCGACAAACTCAATGCCGCCATGCGCGCCGCCTTGGCTGATCCGACCG
Organism: Alphaproteobacteria bacterium; assembly: GCA_030054175.1. Classification (GTDB taxonomy): domain Bacteria; phylum Pseudomonadota; class Gammaproteobacteria; order Burkholderiales; family Burkholderiaceae_C; genus Limnohabitans. The sequence goes on from JASGCM010000020.1 coordinate 55,311, forward strand.
TCAAGCAACGCTTGGCCGACCTGAGCTCCGAGATCCCTGCGGCCGACAAGCTCACGCCTGAAGGCCTGCGCACACATCTCGAGGCTGAAATCAAGAAATGGGGCCCGGTCATCACCAAAGCGGGCATTTACGCCGACTGAGGGGAAATCGCCATGCCGCTGATGCTGGATCCTCACATGCACCACTCCGGTCAGCCGGCGGGCGACCTCCATGCTGGGGACGATTTCTACGAGGCTTTACTCGATGCCCACCAGGGTCTGAGCGAAGAACAAAGCCATGACCTCAATGCCCGCCTGATCCTGACTTTGGCCAACCACATCGGCGATGTAGCGGTGCTGAAAGAGGCGATCAAAGTGGCTCAGGAATCGCTCTGACTGCTTGGGGCCTGCGTCCCCCGCTTGAATCAGCCACGGTCGCTCATCCGTCCGTTTTTGCTTTGTAGCCGCAATACTCGCGACCCTGACAGGATCCGCACAGCGGCTTGCGGGCCTGGCAGACATAGCGGCCATGCAGGATCAGCCAATGGTGGGCATGCAGCAGGTAGTCTGGGGGGACGCGCCGCAGCAATTTCTGCTCGACGGTCAACACGTCTTTGCCTGGGGCCAGTCCGGTGCGATTGCTGACCCGGAAGATGTGGGTGTCGACCGCCATGGTGGGTTCGCTAAAGGCGACATTCAGCACCACATTGGCGGTTTTGCGCCCGACCCCTGGCAGACGCTCTAGGGCTTCGCGGGTGCGCGGCACCTGGCCACCATGCTCTTGCACCAGAATCTGGCAGGTCTTCATCAGATTGGCGGCCTTGGTGCGGTACAGACCGATGGTCTGGATGTAACCCATCAGTCGATCCAAGCCCAAGTCGATGATTTGCTGCGGCGTGTGGGCGACCGGAAACAAACGGCGCGTGGCCTTGTTCACCCTCACATCAGTGGCTTGCGCCGACAACAGCACGGCGGCCAGCAATTCGAACACGCTGGTGTACTCGAGTTCGGTCACGGGGTGGGGATTGGCCGCTTTCAGCGTGGCAAAAAAGGCATCGATTTGATCCGGCTTCATGGCTCATAATATACCCATGGAATTCGCCAAAAGACTCGATCACGTAGAAACTTCCGCCATCCGCGAACTGTTTAAATTGCTGGGTAAACCAGGCATCATCAGCTTTGCCGGTGGTTTTCCAGACAGCGCCATGTTCGATGTCGAAGGCATCCGCGAGGCCAGCCAGCGTGTGCTGACCGAGCAGCCTGGCCCGGCTTTGCAATACGGTGCCACCGAAGGTCATCCCCCACTGCGCGAGGAGATCGCCCGTTTCATGGCCGCCAAAGGGGTCAGCGATGTTTCGGCCAGCGACCTCATCGTCACCACCGGCAGCCAGCAGGCGCTGGATCTGATTGCCAAAACCTTGCTCAACGATGGGGATGTGGCTTTGGTTGAAGCCCCCACCTTTTTGGCCACCATCCAGTGCTTTCGTCTGTACGGCCCACGGGTCTTGGGTGTGCCCATCGACGCCGACGGGGTACGGGTGGATGCGTTGGAAGAGATGATCGTTCGTCATCGCCCCAAGCTGGTCTACATCATCCCCACATTTGGCAATCCCAGCGGTGCCATGCTCAGTCTGGAGCGTCGTTTGCACATTTTGAAGTTGGCGGTGCAGCACCAAGTCGTGGTGGTCGAAGATGACCCTTATGGCGACTTGTACTTTGGGGCCGAACCCCCGCCCTCGCTGTTGGCTTTGTCGCATCAGGTGCCAGGCAGCCGCGACTGGCTATTGCACTGTGGCAGTCTGTCCAAGGTGCTCAGCCCGGGTCTGCGGGTGGGGTGGTTGATTGCGCCGCAAGCCCTGTTGCAGCGCGCCACCATGTGCAAGCAGTTCAGCGACGCACACACCTCGACTTACGCCCAAGCGACCGCCGCCGAGTACCTGAAAAGCGGGCGCATGCCCGCCACCCTGGACCATGTGCGACGCGTCTATGGCGAGCGTGCGGCCACCATGGGGAGGGCGCTGCGGCGTGAATTGGGTGATGCCTTCAGCTTCAATCAACCACAAGGCGGCTTGTTTTTCTGGGGGCGCTTGACCGGGGCTGGTGGCGCCGTCAGCGATGGCCAGATGTTGGCGAAAAAAGCCATCGAACACAATGTGGCTTTCGTGCCTGGGGCGCCTTTCTTTGCCGATCAACCCGACATGGCCAGTTTGAGGCTGAGCTTTGCCACCTCGGATGCGGCGAAAATCGAAGAGGGCGTGACACGCTTGGGCCGCGCTTTGCGCGAGGCCCGCTGAGGCCAACACTCAGCCCAACAGGGATTGATAGCCCTGCTCGCCGAGCAGGCGCGAGAGTTCGGATGGGTCGCTGAGCTTGACTTTGAAAAACCAACCTGCCTCCAGCGGGTCGGTGTTGACCAGCGAAGGGTCGGCTCGCAGCGCTTCGTTCACCTCGACCACCTCACCGCTGGCCGGCATGAACACATCGGCGGCGGCCTTCACCGATTCGACCACGCAGGCCACACTGCCAGCCGCGAAGACGGCGCCAACGGCAGGCAAATCAACGAACACCACATCACCCAGGGTTTCTTGGGCATGCGGTGTGATGCCTACCACGGCCGGGTTGGCTTGAGCATCGATCCACTGGTGTTCGGGGCTGTAGAGGCGACTCATGCGGGCATCCAAAAAAAGTTCACCGGGGGTAGGCCCAATCGCGCAAGGTCAGCGAGATTTCAGGCACATAGGTGATGATCATCAGGCAAGACAATACCACCAGCACGAAAGGAATCAGTTGAGTGACGATGCGGTCGAGCGAAATTTTCGCCACGGTACAAGCGGCGAACAGGTTCACGCCAAAGGGCGGGGTGATCATGCCCAATGCCAGATTCACCACCATGATCAGACCGAAATGCACCGGGTCGATGCCAAAGTGGATCGCCACCGGCGCCAGTATAGGGGCCAGCACGATGATTGCGGCACTCGTTTCGATGAACATGCCAATCAGGAACAAAGCCAGATTCACGCCCAGCAGGAACATATCGGGTGATTGCAAAATCTCTTGCAACCAGCGGCCGATGGCTTCGGGCACGCCGGCTCGGGTGATCATGAAGGCGAACAAGCCGGCATTGGCGATGATGAACATGATCACCGCCGACGACAGCACTGATTTTCGCAGTATGGGGTAGATGTCACGCCAGCCGATCTCGCGGTAAATCAGCATGCCCACCAGCAGCGCGTAGAACACCGCCACCGCCGATGCCTCGGTCGGGGTAAAGACACCGCCATAGATGCCGCCCAAAATGATGACGGGCATCAGCAAGGCCCAGCCGGCTTGTCGTGTGCCCGACCAGACGCTGAGGCGACCATCCCCGTCGTTCTTGCCCCAACCCTTGAATTTGGCGTACAGATAAACGAACAACATCAGCGCGCCACCAATCAGCAAGCCCGGGCCAAAACCGGCGATGAACAACTCGCCAATGGAGATTTCTGCGCTGACGCCGTACAAAATCATGGGGATCGAGGGCGGAATGATCACGCCCAATTCGGCACTGGTGGCTTGCAAAGCCGCAGCATAGGGGGTGGGGTACCCGTGTTTGATCAGAGCCGGGATCAGGATCGCGCCGATGGCGAAGGTGGTGGCCACCGAAGAACCGGAAACGGCCGCAAAGATCATGCAGGTCAGCACGCAGGTCATGGGCAGACCGCCTTGGACCCCGCCGACGATGCTCTTGGCGAATTCAACCAGTCGGCGCGAGATGCCGCCCGTTTCCATCAAATTACCGGCCAGGATGAAAAACGGAATGGCAGCCAGAGGGAATTTGTTGATCGAAGAGAACATTTCTTTGACCGACAACAACATATTGGCCTGTGTCATCTGGATGCCTACCACCGCCGACAAACCAATGGAGACCGCCACCGAGATGGTCAGTGCGAAGCACAAGACCATGGTCAAAATCATGGCTATGCTCATTGTGCGTTCTCCAATTCTTCACGCTTCGGATCGAGGAAATTGCCGATGATGCCGATCATGGCAAATACCGCGCCAACCGGCATGGCGATGTAAGCCCAAAACATCGAGACATCTTCCAGTCCGATGACGCTTTGCACCTGGCCGCGTTGGGCATAGTCTTGCCCCCACCAGAGAATGATGGCCATCAGTGACAATGAGGCCAAGGCCACCAGAGCGTCGAGCACTCGACGACCCCAGGGTGGGCTGGCGCGGTAGAGCACGTCGACGCTGACCATGGCGCCCAGACGAAACGCGGCCGGGATACCCATGAACACCATCCAAATCAGGCTGAACCGAATCAGCACCTCGGTCCACTCTGCCGGTTGCTCAATGACAAAGCGGGTGATGATCTGGAACAAGCCCAGCACGCTGGCCACGGCGAGCATGAAACAGGCCGCAGCCATGGAGATTTGGGTGGTCCAGTGCTCGATTTGAAGGAAGGTTTTTTTCATGCGTGGCCCGATAAAAAAACCCGCCTGATCAGGCGGGTCGTGAAGCAAGACCGATTTACTTGAAGTTACGGATGCGGTCGATGTTGGGCTTGCCAAACTGCTTTTCAAACTCGGCATAGACAGGAGACAGGGCCGACACGAACTTGCCTTTGTCGACATTTTCCACCACGCTCATGCCTTTGCTACGCAACTCGGCCACCCCTTTGGTATCGTCTTCATCGACGCGAGCGCGATTGGCCTTGACGGCCACTTTGGCGGCCTCGAGGAAGTGACCTTTGTCTTCGACGCTGAGCTTGTCAAAGTTGGCTTTGTTCATCAGAAAAATGGCTGGCGAATAAACGTGCCCGGTCAACGACAGGTGTTTTTGCACTTGATCGAACTTGGCGGCCATGATCACTGACAGGGGATTCTCCTGACCATCGACCGTGCCCTGCTGCAGGGCGGTGAACACTTCGGGGAAGGCCATCGGGGTGGTGATGATGCCAAAGCCCTTGTAAGCCGCCACATGGACCGGGTTCTCCATGGTGCGCATCTTCAGGCCCTTGAGGTCATCGGGTGCATTGACCGCACGTTTGCTGTTGGTCATGTGGCGCACGCCGTTCTCGCCCCAGGCCAAAGCCTTGAAGCCTTTGCTATCGAACTTGCCCAGCAACTCTTGACCGATAGGACCATCGAGTACGGCACGAGCGTGGGCCTTGTCACTGAACAGGAAAGGAATGTCCAGAATGCGCGCCTCGGGCACGAAGTTAGGCACCGGACCGGTTGAACTGAAGGCCAACTCTTGGGTACCCAATTGCACGGCTTCAATCGACTCACGCTCACCGCCCAGAGAACCCGAATAAAAGGTTTGAATCTTGTATCGACCCTTAGTCCTGGTTTCCACCTCTTTGGCGAAAGTGTCGATGGCAACACCCTGGTGGGAGTTTTGCGCCACCGAGATGCTGATCTTCATATTTGTCTGGGCCAGGGCCGATTGCGATACGCTCAAAGCCAGCGCCAAAGCGCAAAAAATGGAAGAAACCTTCATGGAGTGCTCCGCAAGATGCTGTAAGAGGAAACGGGATTATGGGGCAGAAAGCGACCCGGGGCCGCCTGGGGTTTTCAGGGGGATTCAAGACCCCGGGATGCCCTTGATCGCCTTGGGGTTGTCTCGCATGTAGTCGCGGATCACGGTGTCGAAATCAGGGTCGGCGTGCAAGCCCAAGCCCCGGGCTCGTGGCGAGTTCACCTGACCCGGCCAGCTGCGCACGATGCGGCGGATGTTCGCGTCCGGGGTCCAGTCGATCAGGGCCGCCACGGCAGGGCCTGCCACCCGTTCAAGGGCGGCGGCCATTTCGCCCACCGTAGTGACCAGGGCTGGCATGTTGATGGCCGTGCGTGCGCCCCACTCGGCGTCGGTGGTCTGGCCCACCCGCACCAAACCTTCAATGGTCCGCGCCGGAGAAGAGATGGCGACTTCGGTTTCGGGGGCCACCGGGCAGGCACCCTTCAAGCCAGCCAGGGGCTCGCGCACCATGCCGCTGAAAAATCCCGAGGCGGCTCCATTGGGCATGCCCGGTCTCACGCTGACCGTCATCAGGCGCGCGGCGCGACCTCGGATGTAGCCCTTTCGGGTGTAGTCGGCCACCAACTGTTCGCCGATGAATTTTTGGATGCCGTAGCTGGTTTGTGGCGTGGGCAGTGTGTCGTCCGAGACCACCCAGGGACCACTGGGGGCAGGTGCCTCGGCAGGCAGTCCGAACACAGCCAGCGAGCTGGCGAACACCACCACCGGTTGCGTGCCCAAGGCGCGGCAGGCCGCCAAAAGGGCCTGGGTAGCCGCCAAATTGCTGCGCAGGCCCAAGTCAAAATCGGCCTCGCATTCGGCACTGACGGCAGCAGCCAGGTGATAGACCACATCGGTGCCGTCAGGTATACCGGCTGCGCCTTTCGGGCCCGGGGTCAACAGGGCATTGATGTCACCGACGCAGGAGCTTACCCGTGGATCGGCCAACAAATCTGCCGCCGGTGAGAACTGATCGACCAGCGTGATGCGCGCGATCGGTCGCGCGGTTTGACCATTGATGGAAAAGTCACCCTGTGCGAGCAGGGTGCGGGCCAGCCGTGAGCCCAAAAAACCGGCCCCGCCGGTGATCACGATGTTCATGCTCGATCTCCTGGGTTCACATGCCCGCGTAATTGGGGCCACCACCGCCTTCAGGCGTGACCCAGACGATGTTCTGACTGGGGTCTTTGATGTCGCAGGTCTTGCAATGCACACAGTTTTGCGCGTTGATCTGCAAGCGGTCACTGCCGTCTTCGTTTTTCACAAACTCGTACACACCAGCTGGGCAATAGCGGCTCTCTGGGCCACCATAGCGCGCCAGATTCACGGCCACCGGCACGCCGGCATCTTTCAATGTCAAGTGCGCAGGCTGGTTTTCTTCGTGGTTGGTGTTGCTGATGAACACACTCGATAGACGATCAAAGGTGAGCTTGCCATCGGGTTTAGGGTAGTCGATGGCTGTGCACTCGGAGGCAGGACGCAAATTCACATGGTCGGGCTTGTCGCGATGGATCGTCCAGGGGATGTGCCCACGCAGAACAAACTGCTCGATGCCCGTCATCAGCGTGCCCACAGTGCGCCCCTTTTTGAACCATTGCTTGAAGTTGCGTGCTTTGTTCAGTTCAGCGTGCAGCCAACTGGCCTCGAAGGCCGCGGGATACGCGCTCAGTTCGTCGCCGCTGCGACCAGCCACCACGGCGTCATAGGCGGCCTCGGCGGCCAACATGCCGGTTTTGATGGCGGCGTGGCTGCCTTTGATGCGGCTGGCGTTCAGGTACCCGGCATCACAGCCGACCAAGGCGCCGCCCGGGAAAACGGTTTTCGGCAGGCTGAGCAAGCCGCCGGCCGTGATGGCGCGCGCGCCGTAAGCCAGTCGCTTGCCTGCGGCCACGCCATGCGCGGCGTCACCTTCGAAATACCAGCGGATGTTGGGGTGGGTTTTGAAGCGCTGGAATTCCTCAAAGGGGCTCAGCCAAGGGTCTTGATAGTCCAGCCCGACCACGAAGCCCACCACGACTTTGTTCTCGGCCATGTGGTAGAGAAATGAACCGCCATAGGTGGCGTCATCCAGCGGCCAGCCGGCGCTGTGCAGGGCCAAGCCAGATTGATGGCGCTTGGGGTCAATTTCCCACAACTCTTTGATGCCAATGCCGTAGCTTTGCGGGTCTTTTCCAGCATCCAAGCCATAGTGGGCAATCAGTTGTTTGCCCAGATGACCACGGGCCCCTTCGGCGAAGATGGTGTATTTGGCGTGCAGTTCCATGCCCAACTGGAAATTCTCAGTGGGCTCGCCATCTTTGCCCACGCCCATGTGACCGGTAGCCACCCCCTTGACGGCACCTTGTTCGTTGTACAAAACTTCCGATGCGGCAAAACCCGGGAAGATTTCCACGCCCAGCGCTTCGGCTTGCGCGGCCAACCAGCGGGTGACTTCACCCAGGCTGATGATGTAATTGCCATGGTTGTCAAAGCAAGGCGGTAAAAAAGCGTTGGGCACTCGGGTCCCGCCGTTTTCACTCAGCAGCATGAAGGCGTCGTCGGTGACAGGTTGGTTCAGCGGCGCGCCGCGCTCTTTCCAGTCGGGAAACAATTCGCTCAGCGCGCGCGGGTCCATGATGGCCCCAGACAGAATGTGTGCGCCGGGTTCGGAGCCTTTCTCCAATACCACCACCGACACATCTTGGCCTTTTTCAGTCGCCAATTGTTTCAGTCGGATGGCGGTCGACAGGCCACCAGGGCCGGCACCGACCACCACCACGTCGTATTCCATGGCTTCACGGGGACCAAATTGGGCGATGATTTCTGCGGGCGTCATGTGTGCTTGTGTTTCAAAATGAGATGTCCCATTTTATCCCTCTTGCGCTTAAGGAATCTCTGCAAAACCCCATGCGTCGTTTCATCCCAAACTCGGGTGCCCT
>JASGCM010000003.1:0-95520 GCA_030054175.1 Alphaproteobacteria bacterium
CCGTAGCCCCTGCGGTCAAGGCCCCAATCGGCACTCCGTTGCCCGCGCCAAAGAGGATGGACTCGTTGGTCTTCCAGCGAATCGAGTCAGCTACCTTTTCGGGCAGGTAGCTCGTGAGAGCGTTGGCGTCATCCAGCAACTCGTCGGTCGTGGGCACCAGGGCCATGAGCTTTTTGAGCCGCAGGGTTGAGAGACCCAGTACAGGCTTGGTGGCGACGGCCGAGGCAGCCTCTCCCTGCCAGTAGGCACGAATGCCATTGGTCCCCCAGGGCGTGGTCTCGTCCTTGGGGAAGGCCATGCTGTTACCACTGATCTCTACGTTGTCAGTCAGTGGCAGCAGGGAGTCCTCGCCCAGGGAAAGACGGAAGATCTGCTGCGAGAACTCCGGAGGCACCAGGAAGCCACCGTCCTGACCAGACCCTTCGTTACCGTAGGTGCTGGGGGCTGCTGCGCCACGGCCGCCGCCAATCAGGAGTCGCTCATCGACTGACTTGCCGGGCTTTTCTGCCTGGAAAACGGCCTGCATGAATTCACCCACGGTCTTGAAGCCGTGCTTGGGATCGGCTTCGCGGTTGTCGGTGACGGTGATGAAGTTGCCTGCCGACGCATCGACCGTCATGGCTATTTGTGCCTCCTCGGCAATCAGGGCCGCCTCGCGGTCAATAGCCGCAGAAGCCGACTCGATTCGGGTCTTCAGCGCATCAAAGGCCGAAGTCTCCTCATCATTCATGTCGCGGCTCTCGGCCGCTGCGCGGTCGGTCAGCGCACGGGCTTCCTTGATGAGGCCAGCTTTGCGGGCCTGCAGTTCGCGGAGTTGCTTACTCATTTGAATTCTCCAGAAATGAAAATGCCGCCTGACACCTCGCGGTGTGGCGGCTCGGATGGAATGAAAAGGGTAACGACCTTCGGGTCGTATTCGGACCTGGGACAACTCGATGGAGCAGCCCCGGGGTTGGGTTAAAGCAAGGCCAGGGCGTCCCTGGCTTGCCTCAGGCGCGTAGCTCCTGGCTTACTCAGTTGCCGAGCGTTGCGCCGCATCTTTTTGATGACGTCATCCAGGGTGGCAACGCCGTCGACCATGTTCTGAGCCAGTGCGGCATCGGCACCAAGAACGCGCCCCTGGCCCATGCCTTCGCGGACCTGGGAGATCGGCACCCCGCGGCCACGGGCCACGGCCTTGGTGAAAGCAGCGTAGTAATCGTCAACTCTGGACTGCATGAAGGACTGGGCCTCTGCATCCAGAGGGCTGTAGGGGTTACCTTCAACCTTGAATCTGCCCGCTGAGATCAGGGTGGTTTTTACGCCTGCCTCTTCGAGCGCCTTGCTGTAGTCCTGGTGGGCTTGCCAAACACCGATGGAGCCGACTTCTCCACCAGGAGTGACATAGAACTCGGACGCCGAGCAACCGATCCAGTAGGCGGCCGAGGCTGCCAGCGAGTTGGCGACGGCGATGATCGGCTTTTGGCTGCGGGCGGACTGGATTTCTTCGGCAAGTTCGGCCACCCCATAGACACTGCCACCCGGGCTGTCGATGTCGATCAGGATCTGGCCCACCGTATCGTCTGCAAGTAACTGGCGCAGCGCCGCAGAGAACTGCTGTGTGCTCGTGCTACCTGGGCCGGAAACATCGTCCACCATGTTCCCGCGCTGGGTGACCACCCCATAAAGAGGCAGCACCGCGATCCCGCCTGAGGACTGCACCGCCGCAGCCTGACGGCGCGATTCACGGATTACGCGGTCGGCCTGGATGCGGATCATGTTCTCGGACTCGGCAGGAATACCCGCAGACCAGCGCATGACCACTGCCGCCAGGGCATTGAGTCGTTCGGGCATCAAGGCCCAGGGAGTCGCCAGAAACTCGGCGACCAGCAATTGGTGATTCATGATTTTGTTCCAAGTTGGATCAATGATTGACGAAGGTCCGGCTCTGTCACAGTCAGACCGTCTTGTTCTTGCGCCCATTGCTCGACAACTGACACCGGTACGGCCAAAGCATCTGCAATGAGGCAGATCTCTTTTTCTTCAATCGAGCCGGAGCGGCTGATGCGCCTCGCCCAACGGTCAGCCGCGCTTGCCAGCACGGCATTTAGCCTTGCTCGGGCTTGCTCCTCGACCGGAGCCTGTGGCTCGCTTTCGTTGTCGGTCCCGACATCGTTTGGCTCGGCCTCTTCGGCGTCACCTTCCTCCACCATGTTGAGCGGCCGCAGGGGCTCATCCAGGCCTTCCAGCGGGTTGAGGTTTTCCGCCACACGCGCTTCGTTGCGGGTGAGCCAGCCGTTTTGAATGCCACTTTGGTAGTAGGCGGAGCGGCTGGCTGCGTCGCCACGCATCAGGTTCGCAAAGTCGAACTCAACCTCCAGATCGTCGCCATCGAGCAATAGCTGAGAGCCGATCGAGGCTTCCCAGCGCTCGGCCCAAGGCGTCATCGTGTGCATCACGAACTCGAGAGATTGCTGCTCAATGTTCGAGAACGTGGCGCGGTCCAAGTCCGCAATCATGTGTGGCGGCACCCGGAAGATCCGGGCGATGTCCGTGATCTGAAACTTGCGAAGCTCAAGGAACTGCGCGTCCTTGTTGGTCACGCCCACTTCGTGGAACTTCATGCCGTTTTCCAGGACCAGCACCTTGCCGCGGTTGGCGCCAGACTGCGCCGCCTGGTAGGACTCGCGAAAGACTTTCTTGGCCTCGGCATCCTTAAACGACCCAGGAAACTCGATCCACCCGCCGGTAGGCTTGGCGTCGTTGGCAAAAAAGCGTGATCCATAGTCCTGCGCAGCCAGCGCCATTCCCAGGCTCTCGCGCGCCAACTCTATGGGGCTCATGCCCATCAGACCATCAGAAGACAAACCTCGTAGATGCCAGACGTCCCCACGGGGTAAGACTGTCTCGTCGCCAAATCGGTCTGTCACCCGGTAGCGAAACTCTCCTGATCTCAGCAGTTCCATCCGCACCCGGTCGGGGTGGATGGGTACCAACTCCGCGATCTCACCTCGTGGGTTGGTGATGATTTGGCAGTACGCATTACCGCGCAGGGCTACATGGCCTTGCAGCATCTCTCGCCACTCGAAAGGGTTCTGGTAGCGGTTGGGCCGGCGACAAAGTAAGGTGTGCAACCAGTGGTCGGTGACCCGATCCTTTCCGCCATCGGCCCGCTTTCGATAGAGCACGATGGGAAGGGACGCCATAGTCTCAGACAGGATCCGAACGCAGGCATAGACCGCAGAGAGCCGAAGAGAGGCATCCGGGGTGACGCGCACACCGCTAGATGTGCGGGCTGATACGGGCTCAAACCAGAAGTCTCCCCAGGAGGAACGGTCATCGCTGGATGCCCTGAATCGATCAAAGAAGCTAAGTAGTCCCATCAGTTCAGAGCAGCATCAATTCATAGTCGGATCCCAGCACCACGTTCTCACCGGGCTTGATCGCCCGGGAGATCGCCATGATCAGTGCCACGATGCCGTCGATCTTGTTCTCTGCTCGCTCCTTGCGTGGGTAAATGTTGTCTTTGACGTCCAGGTGCGCCACCACGTTACTGGCCATCCAGGTAAGTACCGGGTCGCCGTCATGGGTGAGCTTTTTCTGAAGCACCAGAGCTTCGAGCGTCTTCATCGGCTCGCTGAAATTCAGCACCGTAGGACGCACTTCGATCATTGGCAGCCCCTCGGACAGCATCCGGGTTGACAGTTGGGTCGCCTGAAAGGGATCGAAGGCCACCGCCTGCACCTCAAATCGTGAGGCCATCTCCAGGAGGTCTGCCTCGATCCAGCCGAAATCGATCACATTGCCTGGCGTCACGGTCAGGCGACCGGTGCGCATCCAGCCTTCGTACTGACTGTTCCCTGCGGCGCTGACCGTGTCCTCAGGCAGGTAGTACTTGCCAAAGACGGCGTAAGCGTCTGCGATCTCCGGGTGCGGGAAGACCAGTACCAATGCGGCGATGTCTGTCTTGCTGGCCAGATCCAGTCCGATCCAGCAGAGCTGTCCAATGAAGACCTCGATGTCGAGTGTTGAGTCGGCACAAGCATCCCAAGCCCGCATGTCCATCCAGGCGGTGTCTGCATTGACCCACTCGTTCAAGTGCTTGGTCTTGAAGTTATTGACCGCACTGGGCAGCTGCATTGCCTTAGCCTGTAATGGCAGCAGCACTTCCGGCTTTACCGAAATGCCCCAATTAGGGTTCGCCTTGATCAGCGCACTCTCGGCGGTCCAGTCATCGCCGTCGTCCAAGCCATAGATGATCCCGAACTGGGAGTCATCCTCGAACACGCCGTCCAGCAATTTTGTTACGAAGGTTCGGACCTCGTAGCAAATGCCAGCGCGGTTGCTGCCTGCCGTGGTGATTACCCAAAGCAGCGAGTTGTCACGCTTGCCAGTCCCGGTCTCGACCACGTCGTACACGGTGCGCGTCTTGTGCGCATGCAACTCGTCTACGCAACCGAAGTGGATGTTTAAGCCGTCGAGGGTCGAACCCTCGGCCGAGAGCGCCTCAAACTTTGAGCCCGATGCGAGCACATGCATGTTGTGCGCACCCACCTCAACCGAGAAGCGACGCCGAAATCCTGGGCTGCGCCTGGCCATAGTTTGCGCGTCGCCAAAGACTATCCTCGCCTGATCGCGGGTCGTCGCCAGGGAATACACCTCGGCACCTCCCTCACGGTCGGCAGCCAACATGTACAGAGCCACCGCCGACGACAAGGTCGACTTGGCGTTACCCCGCGGCACCTCAATGTAAGAGCGCCGAAACCGGCGTGTGCCATTAGGTTTGACCCATCCGAAGACCGTCGTCAGGATGAAGGCCTGCCAAGGCTCCAACTGGATCAGTTCGCCAGCCAGCGGCCCCTTCACATGGGGTAGCCGCTCAATTAAAGCGCACAGGTTGTCGGCTGGCTGGAAGCTCCTGCCGTCCTTGTCCGAGAGCTTGGGGTTAAACAGGTAGGGGCTCGCCTTGCCTTTGAACTTGGCGAGGTCATCCAGTTGTCTTTGGCAGGCTCGCTTCACCCATCGGCAGGCAAGGATTTCTCCCGCCACAACTTGCTCGGCGTAACGATTCGCCAACTCTGAATATGAACCTTTTTCGGACAATTGATAACCCGCGGAGTAAACGACTTCTTGCCGACTGATTGGGACGGGCTCATAAAGCTGCACTACCATTTAGTAGTACCGAGCAACTGGGAGACAACATGGACAAAGGCTTTTCATCCGACACCGTCGATCTGGCCGAGGCATGCAAGGTGCTTGCAAAAAGTCGCTCGGTTCAGGCCCATCTGAAAGAAGAGGTTGGCAGCGCGCATTACCGCGAAGCACTTCAAATGATGAAGTCTGGAAATCTCAATGGCGACCTCGGCGCATCAGTCCATGATCTGCTTGCAAACATGATCGACAGTGATGCGGACACGGTATGGTCCGGATTCATTTATCAAGACCACGAGAAATGGACTGTCCGTGTCAATGAGTGCCACGGCGTCTTTTGGGTCTGGGCAGTCGAATCTGATCCTGTCGGCTACTTTCTAGACAAGGCTTCAGCGATTTCTTTCGCCCGCACGAACTGGGACAACGTCTACGAAGACGGCGAAGAACCAGACGATGAGGACGGCGAGGTCCATTGCCCCTACTGCGATACGACGGAAAGCTGCGACCATCTCCTACTGGTAGTGGATAAAACTTTCCGTCACGCTGAGGGAGGGTTGCTTTACGAGGCCTTCAATACCAGTTGGGCGGAAATCATTGAAGATGCTGATGATCCAGATTTTGATGAATCAGACCCTTTCTATGAGCTCCTTCAAAGGGTTGAATCTCTGGCTGACGCTAAAAAGCAATCATCGCAAGACAGTGCGCCAGGCATGTCGTCTGCATATGATCTTTACTTCTGTAGTTCAAAAAAGAGGGGGCAAGTTGCTCTCAAAAAATTTATTTCAGGTGAAATTTAGCCTGCAATATCTGCCCAAGGATCGAAAGCATCCTCGGCAGACTCAATTGGCAAGGCGACCCTTGAGCGCGAGGCCGGGGTGAAGCCCATCTCTGTAGCTGCCTTGGTCATGATCTGAGCCTGCTTGTTGGCAATGGCCAGATAAGGTGACTGCATCGGAACGCCGGTGTTGGGTGCTTTGACCAGCAAGCCGGTCTTGGCAATGCCTGTCTGAGCCTTGCGATATAGGTCTGCAGCACAGGCCCAGATCTCCAGCACCGACATGTCCAACCGCTTGAGCAGATGGGGCGGCGCGCATTCCAGCGCGTAGCGCCAGGCGGCCTTGGCCCCCTCGGGCATGTAATCCGGCGGATCGACCAGGTCCCCTTGCGGTTTGGGTTCCCGCAGGTTCGTGCGGCACTTCTGGAGCGTTCCTTTGATCTGCTTGACCTTGGTCGGCAGCGGCTTACGGCCGGCCATGTATGTCCTCATCCGGGGGGATCCCCCCCTGTTTCAATTTGCACGCGGAAAAATTTGGGCAGGCGCGCGCATCTTTGGCCGCCGTCTGTAGAGATTCAGACCCCCCCGGGGGTGGTCAGCCTCGCCTTGCGGTCTCTCGTGCCGTCTTTCGGTTGTGACATGAGACGCACAGGCCTTGCAGATTGACCCAGTCAAAGCGCTCACCGCCGTCCTTGAGCGGCCTGATGTGGTCAGCAACCTTGGCTGCCACCACCAGACCCGCCCCCTTGCACGCCACACACAACGGGTGTTCGCGCAGGAAGGCCGCACGCACCTCACGCCAGCGCACCGACTGGTAGAAGCCCACCTCGGCATCAAAGCCACGCCTGGCACGCCCGTAGTCCCGGTGCACCTGGGTACGGTGTTGATCGCAATAGCCCGGCTTGTCCAGCACCAACGCACAGGCGGGATGTCGGCATGGTGTCGGAGCACTGCGGGGCATAGCGGCTTATTCCCCACTCATTCAAAAAACTAATCGGATTTGATGCGGGTATTGCTTGGCTTCACTGGGGTTCAGAGCGTTCATAGGAACGTCATCAACAACCCAAGGAGCTTTGCAAATGACCTACACCACACAGTTCACCGTCGACGAGGTCGGGTTCATCCAGATCGCGCTCACCAAGGTGCTGGCAGCCGCCGCACGCGGTGAACTTGACCTCAACCTGCTGGCCCGCGAAGAGATGGCCTCACGCGGCCTTGACACCCAAGGCGAGTGGGTCGGCTTTGACCGCGCCCGACAGATCCACCAAGTGCGGGGAGCCAAGTGATGAACGCTAAGCAACTGGAGCGTCTGCTCAACCAAATCGCCGCAGAGCATCTGCACATCGACACGCTGGCAACACGCAGCAGGGACCACCTGGACTTTCATGAAGTCAGCGTCTGGGGCCTCAAAGAAGCCCTGCAAGCCGCCTTCACGGCTGGCCAGCAATCCAAACAAACAACCCAATCAAACTGATACCGGAGATCAACATGAAACTCACACCCAGCCAAACCTTGCTTCTCAACGCCGCTGCCATCCATCCTCAGCATGTGCTGACCGACTTCCCGCCCAACCTCAAAGGTGGCGCGTTGATCAAGGTGCTGACCAGCCTTGGTAATGAAGGTCTAATCCGGCCCCACAGCAAAGGCGCTTCGGGCTCGACCCGCTTTGCCATCACCGTCGCAGGGTTGCAGGCGATCGGCATTAAGCCACCCGCCAAATCTAAACGCGAAGGTAGCAAGCAGTCGGTGCTCATCGATCTGATGAAACGCCCGGAAGGTGCAACCCTTCCGCAAATGGTGGAGGCCACAGGCTGGCAGGCGCACACCGTGCGCGGCTGCATGGCCGGGGCCTTGAAAAAGAAACTGGGACTGACCATCGACTCCGTCAAGGAGAGCGGTGGTGAGCGGGTCTACAGGGTCTCACCCTCCAGCTCGCTCCCCACAGCATCATCTAAAACCGACTGACCTTGCGGCGAAAGATCCGCAAATGCTGAGCCATCCGATTCACGGGTGGCTTTCTGTCCTGTGAAGTCCTCCCAGCGCTTGACGATCACGTCCACGTACTTGGGGTCCATCTCCATGAGGCGCGCCTGGCGATTGGTTTTCTCGCAGGCAATGAGCGTGGTGCCGGAGCCGCCAAACAAGTCGATCACGATGTCGCGCGTCTTGGATGAGTTTTTAATCGCACGCTCAACCAACTCCACCGGCTTCATCGTCGGGTGCAGGTCGTTGACATGGGGCTTTTTGTAGTTCCAGATGTCCGACTGGTCACGATCACCGCACCAGAAGTGTTTTGCGCCTTCCTTCCATCCGTAGAGGATGGGCTCGTACTGGCGCTGGTAGTCGGCGCGACCGAGCGTGAAAGTGTTCTTGGCCCAGATCACAAACGTGGACCACTTGCCACCGGCATCCAGCCACGCCTTTTGTAAGGTGTGCAACTCAGAGGAGCTCATGCAAACGTAGCAGGCACCTTTGGTCACTACCAACAAGTTGACGCAGGCGTCGTAGAGGAACTTGTAGAAGCCGTCTCCGAGCGCATCGTTCATGATGCGGCGGTCCTTGCCGCGCATCTTGTCTTTGGCGTTGTTGCCGTAGTCCACGTTGTAGGGTGGATCGGTGAAGGCCATGTCGGCGAGCTGACCGTTCATCAGGCGCTCGACATCGGAGAGCACAGTGGAGTCGCCGCACAGCAAACGGTGCTGACCCAGGACCCACACATCGCCTGTTTTGGAGACAGGGTCAGCTGGCACATCGGGTACTGCATCGTCTTCGGTCAGACCCGTGGTGTCGCCGTCGCCATTGAGCAAGCGCTCGAGTTCTTCGTCACCAAAGCCCATCAGTTCCAGATTGAAGTCAGCCTCATCGAGTTCGGCAATCTCAAGCTTGAGCAACTCTTCGTCCCAGCCAGCGTTGGCAGCGATGCGGTTGTCGGCCAGGATGTAGGCTTTCTTTTGAATTGCGGTGAGGTGACCCAGTTCAATCACGGGCACTTGCGTCAGTGCAAGTTTGCGCGCGGCAGCCAAGCGGCCATGCCCTGCGATCACGCCTTTGTCGCCGTCGGTGAGGATCGGATTGGTGAAACCAAACTCAGCAATGGATGCGGCAATCTGTGCCACCTGGTCTTCGCTGTGGGTGCGGGCGTTTCGCGCATACGGGATGAGCGAATCCACCGCGATCATTCGGATCTCGGGTGTCATAGGGAAGCTTTCGGGTTGGTGCGCGGCGTGCAGGTCAACCAGCGAGGGCTGCTTTCAAGCGCGATAGATGCGGGGAAGTGAAGACCCAAACAAAACGCCCACAAGGCGGGAACCGTGTGGGCGTAATTTGAGTGATTAGCAGAATGCTACCGCTTCGATATATACCCCGTCAAGGGGTTTTCGTACGATTTATAAATCAGGCCATCGCCACGGACTCAAGTCGTTTCATCTGACCCAGTTCATCGTGCAGTTTGGCCTCCGCTTGCCACAGGTCAAACTTGGTCTGCATGTCCAGCCAGAGTTGTGCGCCATTGCCAAGCAGCGTTCCAAGACGCAGCGCCATCTCGGCTGATACGCCGCTGCGTTCGGCCAGCACCGAGTGCAAGGTCTGGCGGGAAACGCCCAAGCTACGAGCGAAGGCGCTGACGGACATGCCCGGCAAGCTGGGCAACACATCTTCCCGAAGGATGGCTCCGGGATGGGTCGGTACACGTTTACGCATCATTCACTCCTAGTGATAATTCTCAAAATCAAGCTTGACGGCGTTCTCACCCTGCCACTCAAAGGTGATGCACCACGGACCGTTGACATGCACGCTGTAGCGCTTTGGTTTGCCCTGCAGTCCATGAAAATCAAAACCTGGAACATTCAAAGCCTCTGGCGTCTTGGCAATGTCAATGGCATCGAGCCGACGAAGCGCCCGCTCAGCCAAGGCCTTTTGCAGCTTAGCGCTGGTGCCTTTCTCAAAAAGCTCCTGAAGTCCTTTGTGCTTGAACGACTCAATCATGGATAAAAGTGTAAAGGATTTATTTACACCTTGCAAGGAGGTTGTTTACCGGGCGTAGCCGTAGTGAACAGCCAACACCCCTAAAGCGCCAACCAAAATGCCCTTAGCCTCGTACTGATTGAGCGTGCGTCCGTTCCACCCCTCTTGGGCAGACCACTCCCTCACGCTCTGACCCAAACCCGCCACATGCCAGACCGCGCAGCCGCCGGGACTGCCGATGCCACCCACCGCATCGAGCGCCTCGCCCAGGCGCTTTCTGGCCCAGGCACAGCGCTCAGTCATCGTGTCCTGCCAATGACCGCCGGGGATGCGATCAAGCGGCGGTGAGCCCGCAGAACTTAGCTGCGCAAAGACAAAGGTGCGAGAGAAATCCTGACCCGCGTCGTGCATCTGCGCCGTGATCGCGCCGTTGCGCATTAAAAGCCCGAGCGAGTCCACGGTCCGGAAATGCTCGGTGCGGTAGCTGGTGCCCTCTTCTGCCTCGCTCACCCACTCACCAACCCGACCGCCGGGCAGACTCACCAGAGCGCCATGGGTCAGTGGCTGTGCGACTTGCTTTTTAGCCATGGCGCACCTCCTTGCCCAAGGCGGGATCCGCACCCTGCGCCAGCGCCCAGTGCAAGAGCGCAAGAGCATCCGCTTCGTTGTCGTCGGTGACCGGGTGGCCCAACGCCTTCATGGCCGCAATCACCTCAGCCTTGCCCGCATTTCCCTTGCCGGTGGCATGGCGTTTGATGGTGCCCACGGGCACGCCCTGGTACGGGATCTGGTGGTGCTCGCACCAGGCGGTCAGCGTGGCCAGCAGGCCGCCGTAGACGTGCGCGGCGTCTACGCCGAGGTGACGGCGCACCTCCTCAAAGTAAATGGCTCCAATGCCCGCTAAATTGGTCTGTGAGCCAGTCTGTGATCCGCTCAAGGCCAGCATGTCAGCGAGCCACCGCCCAAAGCGCAGGTAGCGCATGCCACCGCCCTCAAAGCGCTGGGACTTGAAGCTCACAAAGCCATGCGCCACAGGGCCGTTGGCCGAGCGCAATGCCCAGCCGGTGGTGGTGCCCAGGTCGAGGGCAAGAATCGTTGAAGTCATGGTCACGGTCCCTTTCTTTGACGGGACTGACGGATCGGACGGGTTCTGTCGAAACTGCCCATGAGGCGCGCGCGTATGCGCGTATAGGGGGTTACGAGGAACTGCGTCAGATCCGTCAGTCCGATGTATTGACATAGGCTTTCAGTTGTCCGAGTACGGGGTGTAGCTGGGTACCGTCGGGTGCTTGAGACCCAATCCGCGAAACCCTCTCAACCCAGTTGTGTTGCGCCATTTCTCGATCCCACGGGTGAGCAGGAGATCCGAGAAGCGCTTCTGCGAGCCGATGAATTCGCCTGCCGAATCGGCCCATTGCTTCCAGTCGGTAAAGAGCTCGGCAGTGAGTGACTTCGCATTGGGTTCGCTCACGCAGCGCTCCTCCAACCAACGCCCGAGGGCATCCTCGGCCTCGAAGTACTCCTCGGTGGCATCGAGAACCTGCTTGGGTGGATCCAGCCTGCCAATGCGCTGCCACTCCAGGCATCCCTGAACCGCCCATGCGAGGATGCCGTCGCGCTCAGCCAGAAGTTTTTGTTGCAGGTGCTTGTCGCGCTTCTCAGGCGGTACCGTGATCGTGAAAGGGATCAGGTGCAGGCGGCGCTTCATGGCCTCGTCGATATTGCGGATCGCCGGCTTGTGGTTTCCTGCCACGAAGAGCTTGAACTGCGGGAAAAACTCGAAGAAGTCCTGACGCATGAAGCGCGCGGCGATCTTGTCGCCACCAGTCAGGTTCTTGACTTTGGACTCTGCCCAGCGCCGTCCCTGTTCGGTTTCGATGGCTGCCACAAAGCGCGCGCCACGCAACCCGGCCATATCGGTGGGGTGCCGGTCTGTGCGGGTCTCCATGAAGGTGTCCATCGGCGCATTGGTCGCGTAATCCCCGAGGATCGTGGCCAAGGTGTTCACGAACACCGACTTGCCGTTGGCACCGGTGCCGTAGAGGAAGAACAAGGCGTGCTCGCGGGTCGATCCAGTCAGCGCATAGCCGACCATGCGCTGCAGGTAGGCCTGCAGTTCCTTGTCGCCGCCCGTCACCTCATCGAGAAATTGCAGCCAGATCGGGCACTCCCCGCCAGGCGTCGCCGTGGTGATCTTGGTCATCCTGTCGGCCCGGTCATGCGCACGCTTTCGACCTGACCGGAGGTCAGTCACGCCACCCGGCGTATTGAGCAGCCAAGGATCGGCGTCCCACTCGTCGGTCGTCGCCGCATGCCTGCGGTCAGCTCGGGCCAGCCGCTCAACGCCGCTTACCGTACTGGCGCTTGCCAGCTTGGCTGCAACCTTTGGATTGGCGGCCTTCAGTGCGGCGTGACGACAGACGCTGCGGATCAGATCTGTCGCCGCAAGCGTGTCCTCGGTACGCCAGCGACAGCCGTCCCAGACCAGCCATCGACCCCAGGTGGCGACGTAACGCCAGTCCCGGTGAAAGCGGCGCGTGAAGGCCAGCGCCAGTGCATCTTCCGTACCCCAGACCGACTCGTCGGTACTCGCCACAGGTTCATCGTCGGCGGTGACGTCGTGCATCTGCAGACGTGGGCCGTGGGCTAGGAAGGCGCCTACGTCGAACCCTTCTACGATGGCATCCGCCGCATCCCATCCCTCCGCAGCCTCCTCCGGCGGATAGAGGATGTGGCAGGTCCGCGCACCGGCTGACAAGATGGCCTGAGCCGCCTGCGCCGCGTACTCCCAGCCCGGTTTGTCGCGGTCAGGCCAAATGAGGACAGCCTTACCCGCAAGCGGCGTCCAGTCGGTCTTTTCAACCGGAGCATTGGCGCCATGCATCGCGGTAGTGGCGACGATGCCGGCGTCGATGAGCGCCTGCGCACACTTTTCACCCTCGACCAATACCACCTGGCTGGTGCCCACCAGTCCAGGCTGGTTGTAAAGCGGTCGCGGGTCAGGCGGGGCCATCTTGCGACGCTTCGCATCCCATGGTCGGAACTCCTTTTTCCGCCCCTGGGGGTCGTAGCGATACACGACAGCAATCAGACTGCCAGCCGCATCCAGGTAATCCCACTTGGCAGTCGCAGGCCCAAGATCGTCGACCGGCGCTTCCTTCCGACTCTTGCGTGTGGGCGTTGGCGGTGCACGTCCAACCAGGTCAGCAGCCGCATCCAGTACCCGTGGGAAGTCTGCGTGGACGTCAACGCCGCCGTGAGCTGCGATCAGGTCAAAGATGTCACCACCGTCCCCTGTGGCGCGATCGGTCCAGAGGCCCGCCTTCTCGCCTTCAAGAACAACCTCCAGACTGTCACCGGGACTGCCCAGTACATCACCGATCAGGAATTTGCCGCGCCGCTTCTTGCCGGCGGGGAACATCGAAAACAGGACCGACTCCAGCCGTGAAATCAGGTCAGACCGAATCTGGTCTCGCTGAGCCTGTCGATCGACGTCTGACGATATAGGGGTGTCATTGAAGTCAATCATGCTGACTCCCCACCGTCAGATTCGCTCCGATGCAGAACGGCAGAGCT
This sequence comes from Alphaproteobacteria bacterium, assembly GCA_030054175.1. Lineage (GTDB taxonomy): Bacteria > Pseudomonadota > Gammaproteobacteria > Burkholderiales > Burkholderiaceae_C > Limnohabitans. The sequence goes on from JASGCM010000003.1 coordinate 13,445, forward strand.
TTGCGTCGCCCACACCGAGAGTTCTGACAGCCGATACCGGACCAGCCCTCCCATCAGGTAATGGGGGATCCGGTACTTTGTTCGCATGGCGTGGTCGGCGAACCAGTAGTACGGAAGGCGTAAAGCGGCAGCCGCCTGCTTGGCATCAATCATCGGCTCCACTTGTTCAATGGGCACTTTCTTGCTGTTCATGGCTCAGCCCTCCAGCACCAGTCCTGCCACGAGCACATCCGGCATTCGAAATGGGTGGAGTCGTGATACGCCCGAGGCAGCAGCTCACCGGCATCGGTAGCCGAGATCACCTTGATCGCCCGGTCCGACATGCGCTGGGCAAGTGCAGCATCGAACGGCACGAGCTCCGTGTAGATCTCCATCGTGTCGGCGTTGATCGCTGTGAAGATCGCCGGATGTTCGTGCAGCTGCAGGTAAGCCTGGTAGAGCACTACCTGCGCGTGGTAGACCGGTTTGGAGACCGCGAGCTTGTTCTTCTCCAGGTCCCGCCATGACTTGGAGCCGAGGCACTTGCACTCCCAGAGCGCGGGATACGCAAAGCCATCCGGCCCGCCGACCATCACACCGTCGATATGGCCCTGAAGCCTTCCATCGATCGCCGAGAAGCCGAACTGCTCTCCGTTGGCTTTGCGCGTGCGCAGGTCGAACCCGCCAGCCCGCAGCCACGCGACCATGCAGTCTTCCATCACGTGGCCACGCTCGAAGATCCGCAGGATCCGGCCGTCGGTCTCGCGACCTGGGTCGACCGGCGCCCTGGCGAACTCGTATTGCAGTGCGCGCTCGCAGGACACCCCAAGCCGGGAGGCGCCGAGGTATTCCCGGGGTGATTGCGACGATCGCATCCGTTGCAGGCCGGCATCGACCAGCGAGGTGACCTGGCCCGGGATGCTTGTTGAGGAGTTGAAGTCGATCATCGCTTCGCCCCCTTGCCGTCTTCCCATGGCAGGTCGTCCTCCAGATCGGCGAACGGGTTGTCCATGGGATCCGCCGTTGGCGCCATGCCGCGCACCGGCGGAAACTTGGTCGTCTCATGGTGCTCGACCATCGCCTCGGTGTAGCAGGTGACGATGGCGTCGACCACCTGCAGCGCCTCGGCTTCGGAGTAGTGCCCCAGGGGCTTATCGAACCCGATTTCACTGGCCGCATCGCCAAAGGACTTGAGGCACTTCCTCACGGCGCCCAGTTCGATGTCAGACGGATCGATCATGGCAACCTCCGTCTTGTCCTTGACGCCGTCCATGACCCGCGTCCAGTTGCCGTAGAGCGCGTGGAACGCATCCTGGCACCGGCGCGAGCAGAACACCCAGTCGATGGGGTAACGCCGCGGGTGGCCGATGCCATGACGGTTGTCCGTATGGCCATACCCGCGCGCCTGTCGTGTGCAGACCCAGCATTTCACCTATCCCCCTCACTGAGCCCAGGCCGGTTTCCCGGGCGCTGTGGGGCGCTGTGCGGGCGCCACTGCCGGAGGTGCGGCCGTGGAGACCTGCGGGGCGAATGACGCTGCCGTAGGGCGCGTGGGAGCGCCAGTGGCGCCCGATGCGCTGGTGCCCCGCGCATAATCGGGATGGTCCGGCTCGACCGCGAGCTTCACGACGTTCTTCAGCTCGCCGCGGCCGTCCTTCTCGACGTCGATGCGTGCGACAAACTCGAGCCCATCTAGCTCATGAAAGCCGGCAATGCGGCGGGCGGCTGCGGCCTGCGGCGAGTTGTCCTGCGGCCGGATGTTTCGGGCGCTATTGAGCGCGGCCCGCACGAAGGTGCGACCCATACTCCCCCAGTTCGGACCCTTGGGGCTGTGAAGGCCAATGTTTGACCACATCTTGCGACGGGCGAATTCGCCCTCGAGGATCACAAATTCGCAGGACAGGTAGACCGAGCCGGTCTCGAAGCTCTGCGTTGCGTAGCCGCCGCTCCAGCCCTGCGCCGGGTCGTCAAAGCCACCGGGTTTGATGGTCATGCGGACACGAGCGACCGTGCCCTTGGGAATCAGATCGAAAGATTGCTGCTGTTCGGCATCGTTGAAATCGTTCCAGGCGGACATGGGGTTACTCCTTGCTTGATTGGGTTTGGGTAGCGGCGGCGCACTTGTCGATGAGCGCCCGCAGATCGGGGGGCTCCAGCAAGTCGAGCTGGCCGGAGCGGTCCTTGGCCGGGAAGCCATAGGGATTGATGGTTTGCGTGACGAAGGCGCGGTAGGACGAGCCGTCCTCAGCCTTGATCTCGGCAAGCGTCACGACCTCATCGACGATGCCGGGCAACTCAGCTGAGGTCTTGGCGCCTTCGATCTGCGGCACGAACACCTTGCGGTTGAAGTCGTCCGTACGCTCGTCGAGAATCGAGACGAACACGACGTGCTTGCCGCGTGCGTGCTGCAGGTGCATGAGTGCGCCCAGCATCTCGGTGCCGAGCAGGCCATAGGCACCACGCGTGTCCGGCTTGCCGGTGCGATCGGACATCGCTTGCGGCTGGGTCTTGGCCCAGATCAGCGCCAGGCGCGCAAGAACCGTGATGCTGTCGACGAAGTAGGTGTCGTACTTGGCAAGCTGAGCCGGATCGCCATAGCGCTCGCAGACATGCTGGTAGTGCGCCTCCGAATACGGTGACTCGGATGGCAGCGCCAGATTGGGGCCGGCCAGGAACACCACCAGGTCGCGGAACTCGGGCCAGGTGGCCGGACGCACGCAGTCGCCACGCCAGTCCTTGACCGCAAGATCGCCGGCTTCGAGATCGACGAAGAGCGTGGTTGCCTCAGGCAGTGTCTTGAGCTGAGTGGTCTTGCCGATGCCGCTTTTGCCGAGCAGCACCAGCTTGACGCCTTTCTTCTCGCGCAGCCGTTGGTCGGCAGTAATGATCGGCAGTGCCATCACGCCACCTCCCTAAGCTGCTCGACGACCGCCGGATTCCAGAGAATCTGGTAGCCGCTGTGGCCGTTGCGCGAAAACGGCATGGCTTCGGCCCACGCCTTGCCGGCATCGGTGAGTTCCCATTCGTCGCGTTCGTTGCGGTACTGGAAGCCGAGGGTTGCGAGGCGCTGGTTGGTGGCTTTGGCGGAGGATCCGGCCTGCTTCCCCAACTGCGTCGCGTTGTGCGAGCAGGTCGGCTCGTTGGCTGCCGGCAGCGCACGGCGCAGGGTCTCGATCACCAGCCCGGTGTTTTCCTGGATGCAGGTGAGCGTGGCCGCCATGGCGATGCCGGCCTTCACCCCAGGCACCTTGGCAACGGCGTCACCGATCAACAGGAGGGAGGAGACCCGGTCCTGAGTCGGGGCCGGCAGGGCAGCCACCGGGGTCGCTGAGTAGGCGCCGGTCTTGCGGATCGAAGGCAGCACTTCGCTGGTGACCCAGCGCTTGAATCGCTTTGCGGCGTCCTTGGTACTGCCGAGGATCAGCGCGTACAGGCCGGACTCGTTGACGTGGTTGGATCGCTGGGTCCGGCCGAGGCTGTCGATGGCGTCCAGTTTTTGGACGTCATCGCTGTCCACGTGGGTGTCGATAGCCTGCCTGGCGTTGCCAAGTTCGAGGGCAGCGCAGACATCGCTGGCGTTGAACCACGGCTGGCCGACTTCATCAACCTGCACGCGCAGAGCGTGCGATTCGAACTGGAAGGGAATGAGAGTGCTCATAGTCATTCCTTCCATGCGATATCGGTCATCCGGTCCACACCGAGCGCTCCGGACTTGCGGGCGTTCTGGTACAGATCCTCGATCGCCGAGCGACGACGGCTGACGATGGACTGCTCCTCGGATGCCAGTTGGAGGGCAAACGCCAACTCATCGACGGTTGTGTTCTCAATGGGGACGGAGACCTCCTCACCGGCGCGGTTGCGATAGCGGATTTCGTCGGGCAGGTGATCCGCGTAGAAAGAGCCGACGCGTTTACGCAGCACAAGCTTGTTCAGAAATTTCATGATTAAGTCTCGGAGTCGGCGGTCAGGTCATAGGAGGCCTTGCCGGGTTTGACGGTGCGGGCGGAGGCGAACTGCTCGCGCAACGCCGTGGGCCAGTTGGTGAAGCGGGATTCCGGGACGCTGAACTCGACGTCCAGGTAGTCCTCCACGCGATCGCCGCTGCCCGCAATGCGCTTGGCCATCTCGGCAAGTCGCGTCTGATCCCAGGAGACGCGTTTTGGCGTGTCGACCGTGACGCGGATCGGGCCGTCCTGGAAATGGACGGTGCCGAAGTCCTTGCCAGCCTCGGCGCGCGCAGCCCGTTCTTGCTCGCCGTACCGCCGCTTCATCGCGTTGTGGGTTTTGGCCTGGGCTTTCCTGACCCACTCGACCAGCTGCGCGAGATTGAAATGAATTTCGCGCAGCTGTTCAGCGGGCAACGCTGCCAGGTCGGCTTCCGTCATCGCGGTCAGCCGGTCGGGGAAAATGGTGATATCGGTCATGACCATTCCCCTCACTGGTACGCACGAGCGAAGCTCGAGTAACGCGAGACGCGGCGCTCGAAGGCTTCGATTTCGTGCAGGAGGTAGGTGACCCGGCGACCGAGCTTGCAGTAGATCGGACCGAGCTGCTCTTGACGCCAGCGGCGCAGAGTCTTGACTGACAGTCCCCAGCGGCAGGCGAGCTCGAATTCGTCGAGCGCGATGCGAGTCTGGTTAGGACCGCCGGGGCTTGGTGAGCGCGGGTCGCGCCCTTGTGTAACGAGGGGGGTTGGATTTCCCATTTGCAGTGCTCCTTTGAAAAAAGTGGGCACTGCTTATTCTTCGAATACACCTCCGGATCAGGTCCGGATGAACATCCGGATGAAGCTCCGGAAAATCACGAGACCAGTCGACGGCTACGGATGCGGTACCGAGCAAAAGCGGTCTTCTCGATCCACTCGTTCCAGCCGGACCCGAGGGCGCTGTCAGGATCCTTGCTGCAGCGTGTCTGCGTAACGACGTCGGACCACTTGATGCTGGCCTGGTCTCGTGCCTTCCAGAAGGTCGCGATGACTGCTTTCTGCTTTCCCTTAAACACCCTCGGCGCAGCCATGTGAACGAGTTTGAGCTCGCCGGTTCGTTCGTCGAACCATTCGTCAGTGTCCGCTGCGTTCGCTGGCACGCCGCGCAGCAGACGACCTAGCACCTCAATGTCGCAGGCGATGCCGTCACCACTTGCGATCAGCAGATCGTCGATGCCACATCGTTGGTGACCATTAGGCCAGTCCACATCGACTTCACCCGCAGTGAGCACGATGCCGTGACTGGGCCGCAGAGTGTCGATCAACTGCTTTCTCCAATCGTCTGCGCATTGCGTGAGGCGGCGCGCCACATATATGGGAGCGAAATGGTGTGTACGGCCGACTCGAAGATTTCCGAGGTGCCAGAGATGACCGTCGATGACGAGGCGCCTCCTGGCGCGATGCGCGTTCTCGAATTCAAATGCGTCAGCAATCGCGTCCAGCCAAGCATCGACGTCGAAGGCATAGATGGCGATCTCGTCCAGCGATCTCGTGAGGACTCGTCTCGGTTGTGCAGGGCTGCGGTACCGGAAGGTTCCGCGCTCCTGGTCAACGACGACATCCACCTCCTCTTCACAATTAAGCACCGGCGCGAGGATCGATGTCTGATAACCATCGGGCACGATCCACCGCCTCGCGGCGAACGGCGACGCGCAGCCACGCAACTCGGCCGATATCACACGCGCATCGATGCTTCGGGCGTGCTCCAGGCAGTTCAGGAACTCGGCGTACACATTCACGGCGAACTCAATATTGGCGCGCGCAGTCGAGGCGCATCAATTGGGCGAACACCAGCTCGCTGTCGTCCTTTGTCAGGCGGCTGTCGGAGAAGCCGTTGGGAGCGGTGATCTGGACCGACACGTTGTGGGCTTTTCGGTGCAGCGTCTTGGCGATCCGGATCGTCAGCTTCACCTGCTGGACGGCGTACTCGGTGAGGTCGGGAAGGGAATGAGTCTCGCGGGCAACAAGGTAGATGTCGCGCTCCTCAAATCGATGCCGCCGGATGAGCAGCGCGTTTTCCACGCGACGCTCGACGGTCTTCCCACTCAGATTCACCTGCCGCAACTCCGGCTTGGCCACGACGAGGTGGCGAATCTCGATGCCGTCGATGCCCTCAATACGGTCCTTTTTGAAGCGCTTGAGCATGGCCGGCGTGCTGAATCCCATCAAGTCAAACTCGCGCATTGGCATTGATCGAATGTCACCATCGCCGCCGAGCACGACATCGCGGAACAACGCGGCCAGTTCTGGACGGACCTCGACGTCGTCGCAGTACACGGAAAGCTCTCCCGTGACCGCGTTCCACGAGTAGCGCACATCGGTGACGGCTGGGGATTCAACGTCCAATACCTCGCCATTCGTAATTCGCTGATAGTGGACTTCTGTTCCGTTGAACTTGGCCGTCAGTGTGAACAGGGCAACGGGGTTGCCGGCCTGCATGGGATCGCGATGTTCGAAGTGCTCGATCAGAATGTCGCCAGGGTCGATCTTTGGGAACAACTCGGTGAGCCGTCGCCGCAGCACCTGATTTGCATCTACTGCAAGCGTGGGTTGCGCACCTTTGGGCCCGATGTAGTGGCTGGAGTGCCGGTCACTCTGTGACTGCTGCAGCATCTCTTGCTGCCGCTCGGCATGATCGAATCGGTCGTCGGATGCTTCTCCTTCGGCCGGAAACTCCTGTCTCAGGAAGAGATAGAGCGCGCGGCTGAACTTGTCGGTTGGCGATTCAAGAACCTCGGCATCCTCCGGGTTGCTCGCCTCGAGTAGTGTCCCGGCGGCCAGCGTTCCGTACTCGTCGCACAGCAGGTTCACACGTTCTGCCGCACGCTCGATGCGGGTGTGATCAGCGTGAGCGATCCCAGCGACAACGGCGAACACCGCATTTCGCGAAGGTATCGGCATGGGGCCAGTCACATCCTCTGTCAGTTCGCGCAGCGGAGCCAGCGCCTTTCCGATCACTCCTTCGACGAGGGCGCGAAGTAATGCCGGGCGATGCACCCGGCGCGTGAGCTGGACGAAGTGTTCAAGGCGCGGCAGGATTTCCGGCCCCTTGTCTTTGCTCCTGGTGCGAGGCTGCTTGTTGGCTGGCTCGGCGGCAGCCTTCTTGCGAGTTGGCTTCGCATCTTGTTGTTTGACTGCCGTCATTCGAACTACTCCTTCGCCAAAAGTGCGCGATTGCGCGTGTTGTTAATTCATCCGTCCAAAAAATGCCGACACGAAGTCGGCTGCGCGTGTCATTGAACCTGTCAGCTGATGGAGCCTGCCTGCTTGAGCAGGCCATAGCGTTCCATCCTCACCCCAGCAAACCGGGGTGTAACGTTGAAGCGTTTGGCGACCGCGCGCTTGAGCGTCTCAAGGTAGAAGAAGCCAAAGTCACCCTCGGTCTGCAGCGTCAGACCAACGCCCGGATAGTCGGGATCAAGTGACGGACCGCGAACAATCTTCACATCGTTTTCCGGCGCCAACTCTTCAATCGCGGCATACAAGCGCTGGCGTGGCACCAGGAGCGACCCCATGAATTCATTGGCGCGCAACTCGGCGAAGTACTCCTCAGTCCGAGCAGCAGGCGCCACGCCATCTATAGCGCTCGTTGATTTCGCGAGGTGGTCACCGTCGCGCGTGGTGGTGCGGTAGACCTTGCGCGCACCGTCATCGATGGCATCGAACAGGCCTGGACCACGGCTGGCATCAACGATCCAGCCGGGGCTGTCAAATACTGCATGGCCGATTTCATGCGCAAGGGTGCTCAGCACAAGTTCATCGCCGGCGCCTTCGCCAACCGGTGAAACCGAAACCATCGCGGTATCCGGCACCCCAGGGTCGTACTCACAGATCCCCAGGACGGGGTTACCGCCCTCGTCGTGAACCGTGTTCTGGGTATCGACCACCAGATCGAAAGCGACGCCGTTGATTTTCAGGCGCGTCACGTCGCGAAGCAGCGCCAGCGAAAGTGCATCGATGGTCGAAGCGACGAGTTGCTGCCGAGCCATCAGCGCAATGGCCTCGACTTCCGAGTGTTTGATGAAACGGGGACGCTTACGGTCGCAATGCCGGTAGTCCAATGTCAGTGCCGGCATTCACTTGTTCTCCGTGCCTTGTCTGCGGTACATGCGGACTAGGTCGCCCACGTTTTCGCGCATGTCGGGTGGCAGGCGGCTGGCCTCGACGAAAGCGTCGTCCACATCGAGGCCGAGGTGCTCGGCAGCCTTGCGGATCAATTCGTCCTTGGGGGGCCTCTCCAGCTCGCGCTCAATGCGAGACCAGTACGCGGGGGAGATATCCAGCAGCTTTGCGAAGTCGTTGAGCTGGATGTCCTTCTCTTCGCGCTTCTTACGGATGTACGCGCCGAATGCCATGTTTGTGACCTGATTGCGTGATTGGTTAATTTGGGTCAATCATAGCGGCTGATCGGGTGCCGGTCAACTGTTTACTAAACGCGCAATTTGGTTGTCTGATTGCCCGGAATTGCCATCCGCTTCGGAAGTTCGGTCACATCATCTGTGACGGTTGCAATTCCCCGGAGCCGTCATGAAGAACCTCAAACTCGCCTCTCCCGCGGAGATGGCCCCCAGCGCCCGCGCAGGCGAAATCACTACGATCCTTACGGCGGCCATCGTCCGCGCCCAAGTCACCGACGAGCCACGCCAAAGCGAAGTTCGGCTTGGCTTCTTGCCCAACCAGAGCGTTCATACAACCCCCTATCAAAAGGAGAAGTTGTGATGAACGAGAAGCAAGCGTCCGTAGCTGCGCGGATCGCCGAACTGTCCTGCCTGCCAATGGCAGATCTCTGGACCGTGTGGGATCGGTACTTCCCCCGCCGGCCGGACTACCCGAACCGTACCCACGTCGAGTCCCGCATTGCCTACAAGCTGCAAGAAGAGGTCTTTGGCGGGCTGGCGCCCGAGATCAAGCAGCGGCTTGAAGCCATCGGCGCAAAGCATTCCAAGATCAAGCTTCGCGCCGCTCCACGCGAGTTCGAGTTCGCGCCAGGCACCGTCCTGCTGCGCGAATGGGGCGAGCGAGAACACCGGGTGACGGTCACCGCCGAAGGGCTGTTCGAGTACGAGGGACAGCCCTTCAAGAGCCTGACCTCAGTGGCTCGCCAGATCACCGGATCGCATCGGTCTGGGCCGATGTTCTTTGGCTTGGGCAAGGGAGGTGCGCGATGAACGAGATTGCCGCAAATCGCAGCCGCAAACGCTGCGCCGTCTACTGCCGGGTGTCTTCCGACGAACGACTCGACCAGGAGTTCAACTCCATCGATGCTCAGAAGGAGGCGGGCCAGGCTTACATCGCAAGCCAGCGGACCGAGGGCTGGATCCCGGTGGCCGACGATTACGACGACCCCGGATACTCAGGCGGGAACACCGATCGGCCTGGACTCAAGCGACTGATGGCGGACATCGATCGCGGCCAGATCGACATCGTCGTGGTCTACAAAATCGACCGTCTTACCCGCAGCCTCGCCGACTTCGCCAAGATGGTCGAGATCTTCGACCAGCATGGAGTGAGTTTCAGCGCGGTCACCCAGCAGATCAACTCCGCGACCTCGATGGGGAGGCTGATGCTGAACGTGCTGCTGTCCTTCGCACAGTTCGAGCGTGAGGTCACCGGCGAGCGCATCCGAGACAAGATCGCAGCGGCCAAGCGCAAAGGGATGTGGATGGGCGGCGTCCCGCCCCTTGGCTACGACGTCGACAACCGACTTCTGGTCATCAACGAAAGCGAGGCAGCAGTCGTGCGCCGCATCTTCGAGGAGATGCTGACCATCGGCTCGCCGACGCAGATCGCCGCCAACCTGACCGCGGAGGGAATCACGACGAAGGCGTGGACGACGCAGGAGGGACAGACCCGCAGCGGCGCGCGCATCGACAAGAAGTACCTGCACAAGCTACTGCGCAACCGCATCTACCTTGGAGAGCTGTCGCACAAGGGAAGCTGGTATCCCGGCGCGCATCCGCCGATCATCGATTCGCCCCTGTGGGAGAAGGTTCACAGCATCTTGGCCCGCGATGGGCATGCGCGGTCGGTGGAGACCAAGATTCGCTCCCGTACCGATGCGTTGCTGCGCGGCCTGCTGTATGCCCCCTCGGGCGAGCGCATGTACCCGACCTACTCGCGCAAGAACGGTCGCAAGTACTTCTACTATGTCTCCAAGTCGGAAAGCCGGTTTGGCGCTCCGGGCAAGGGCTATGACCGCTTGCCAGCGCCGGAGATCGAGGCAGCGGTCGTGGCGCAGATCCGGACGGTCCTCACCAGCCCGGAATCCATTGCATCAGTGGTACGCCACATCCAGCGCACCGGCGCGCAGATAGACGAGGCCACCACTGTGATGGCGATGGGCCGGCTGAACGATGTGTGGGATCAGTTGTTCCCAGTCGAACGCCACCGGATCGCCAACCTCATGATCGATCGCATCGACCTCGTCCACGTCGGCGAGGTGCAAGGCATCAAGGTGAAGTGGCGGGAACTGGGATGGGACGCCCTGATCGGTGAATTCGCTCCGAGGGAGATCGGCGCCGAACTCTTGGAGATGGAGGCCTGATGGACGACTCCCTGGAAACCTTTGTGCCGCTGACTTTCCGCCGCCGGGGCTCTCGACGGGTAGCCGCCGACGATCGGGACGTTCACGACGTCACCTTGCTGGAGGGAATCGCGCGCGGCTTCTACTGGCAGCACCTTGTCGACAGCGGCGCCATAAAGAGCGGCTCGGACATCGCTCGGGCAGAAGGGCTGCATCCCTCGGTGCCCAACGAGCTGATGCGTCTGACCCTGCTCGCGCCTGACATCCTGGACACGCTGATGTCGGGACGGCAACCGCGTCGGATGAACCTGATCTGGTTCCAGCGCAACCCTCTGCCCGTGGACTGGGAAGCTCAGCGGCAGATCGTGCGGCGATTCGAGGAGGCGGCATGAGCAAGAAACACCGGGGTCGATTCAAGGGCGATCCGGTCACTTACCAACTTCCGAATCCGGCTGGCGGCGTGCGACTGGAGACCTTCGTACCCTGGACCCTGGTGAAGCGGGGGATCAAGAAGCAGGTCATCACGCCGCTTGATGCCCCGCAGCAGTTCCTGTCAGAGGCAACGAGGGAGCGCGAAGCTCGGGCCACGGCGCAGGACACTTCGCTGATGCGGGCGCTCGGGTTGGCGCACCACTGGCAGCGCCTGCTGGACGAGCAGCGAGCCGCGTCGGTGGCCGAAATCGCGCGAGCCGAGGGGATGGACGTGACGCAGGTGCGTCGGTTGCTACGCCTGACCCTGCTGGCACCGGAGGTGTTGGAACGGCTCACGGAATCGCCAGAAGCGGTGCTGGAGCACGTGATGCGGCGGCCTTGGCCGCACGGCTGGAGCGACCAAATGCGAGTGCTCGGGCCGCCTGCCTGAGCGCGTTGAGCCTGACGCGAGCACCGCCTTCGGGCGGTTTTTTGCGCTTTCTCATCGGTCGGTCGCCTTCTCTACAGGGGTTGCCAACCACAACCGACCGCGTCTAAACCCTTGATGGAAAAGGAAGTGACCTCGAGAACGCTCTCGAGACCACCAGAGAAAACAGAGAATAGAGACGTCTGGACGGAGGCGAGAAAACCGAGTTTGGGGCGGTCACGCTCGCGAGGCAGCGGTGCGTTTCAGGGGGGAACGGGCAAAAAAAATCCCAACCGGATAAGGGTTGGGATTTTGAGTATTGGTGGCGGACCGTTGACTGTCTCAGTCACCAATTTCTGAGCCAAATAGCAATGGAGAGTAATGCTGCGGGCTGGCGGGGGACTCCGAAATTTTCAACTTGCGCTCCTGCTGGAATGCGTCTCCAACCAGCGTTGCCCGAGGGTGGTCAGGCGATAGCGCTGGTTGCTACTGCGTGGCTTGTTGGGCAGTGTCATCTCGATCACACCAAGGACCAAAGCCGGTTTAAGGTAGGCATTCCGGAAATGATCCTCATGCTTGAGCGCCAGCGCATCCTGAATCTGCTGCCGAGGCATTTCACCGTCCAGAACGCGTAGCAGACGCTCAACTTCCCCGGTGACTTCCCCGGTGACTTCCCCGGTAGCTTGCTCGGTGGGCGTGATTCTCCCCATGGCCAGTGGATGGCTCGGCAAGCGGATCACAAACGAAAGTCGGTCGTCATCCGTTTCAAACAGCGGTGCGGGCGAGCCATTGGCGGCCATCACCTTAAGGATTTTTGGGATGCCCGTCGAGCGGCCTTCCGTCAGGTCAAGTTCTTTCAGGAACTCGCCAATCCGCCGGTTGCGGTAGCGGCGGCTGACTGCCCGACCAGCCCGAAGGTCCTCCAGTCGGATGGATCGATCGGGCCCGGGGAAGCTGACGACGACCAACTCGTTGTGGCTGATGCGCACCTCGATAGGCTCGCGTTCTTCGTAGGACCGGTGATAGACCGCGTTGACCACGGCTTCCTCGATGGCCGCATAGGGAAAGTTCCAGACCCGCGTGGCCTCAGCGCGGTCCGGGTGTTTGAGCACGGTTTCGATCAGAAAATTGCGCTGGATATAACTCAGGGCCTCACGCGTCATCCGCGCCAGTGACCCCTTGAAAATCTTTTCCTCGAAGCGATCACCGCCCGCACCGTCGGGAAACCAGACCACATCAATCTGCACGCCGGGGAAAAACCGCTCCGGTGTCTCATTGAAAAACAGCAAGCCCACGTTCTTGGGCCACGGCGACTCGGCAGGCCCGCCCGCCAGGTTCATTTGCCGTGCCAATGCATCGACCGACAGCCCGGTCGCATCCGCCGCCAATGCGCTGTCGACCTCCTGCAAAAAAGCCTGCATCAGCGGTTTGGACAAGTCGCTCAGCTTTGCCTGCTGGTTAAAGCGATCATCCCACGGCACCTGTGCGGTCAGGCTGAGCAACTCCTGTTCGGTACCGCCTTTCGCCTCGACCGTGCTGCTGTAGCGACGGATGTAGTAATGCCAGGTTTTGTGCTTCGCGCTGACCGAGGCCGGTGCCTTGTAAGGACGATGCATCCCACCCGGAGCCCACAGTACGATCAGCTTGCGCCCCTCAACTTCCTGAACGCTCAATGCCGGGAAATAAGGCGGCTGAATCAACTGGCAGGCAGCCAATAACTCCTGCTGAATCTTGTCCAACTGGTTGTCCAGCAAACCCACTGGCGGAAAAACGGGCTGACCATTGGCATCACAATCCTGCCCGATCACCACGTAACCGCCGCCGAGGTTTTCAAAATCGTTGGCAAAGGCGCACAGAGTGCGGATGATCGCGTCCGGGTTCCATCCGGCCTTGTACTCGATGCGTTCGCCCTCGACCGTGCGTTGACGCAGAAGGTCGGTGAGGTTGATAGGAAGTTTGGTCATATCAAGGCAACTTCTTTGGGCTGGATGGCAGGTTCAGGGCTCACACTCTCCACTGGCGACCGGGGAATAAAGCATGCATCGAGACTGCCACAAACCGGCAGAAGCAAGCTTTTGTCCCGTAAACAAAACGGCAGCACCCACAGACGTAACCCATCAGATTTTGGAAACTCGAACACGGGCAACGCCTTATCGAAGGCATCCGTTTTTGGGTAGATCAGTACCACATCACTCGGACCATCGAGATAGCATTGCCCGTAGGCGTGCATCTGGTAGAAGTCAGACTGCGCCAGACCGTATTTGTCTGTTCCGTTCGCTCTGGTTCCATCAATTAGCTTCCACTTGGTGTCCAATACCAATTTGTTGCTCACCGACTCTCGAACCAATAAATCAGGCTTTAGCCAAAACCAGTTCTGCCCTTGGTGACTGACGAGGGAAAAACTACGCGCCTGCGTCTTTAGGGTGAAAGGTTGCGCAAGTTGCCTAGCCAGATGCTTGGCCACGAAGGCTTCGAAAACAGCCTCCATTGGAAAAAGTAGCGACGGTGCGCGGTTGCCACCGGTGCCAGTCAGTGGTGATTCGTCTTCCAGAATCAGGCGTGCCCACGCCAGTGAATCTGCATAGTGCCCCATGCCCCGATCCAACCGTACCCGCTGGAAATCCAGTCCGAACTGGCTGGAAGTCGGAACTTCGGCAAAGACAAAACAGAGTTCACGTGCGAGTTGCTGATTCGCTTGCGATGCCGACAATAACAGCACGCAACGCAATGCCGAATGCAGCAACCGGTTCTCGGGACGGTTGGTCGAAAACTCGTCGCGTTCAGTAAAAAACCGATCCGCCCGACATAGATTCTGATGCAGGTGCTGAGACACCATCAGCTTGCCACGTAGCGCAAACAAGTTGTCTTGACGGCTCGTGTAATCGCTGCGCAGACCACGCTTGACGATATGTTCCACCGACCGCAAAAACTCCCCGATGAAGACCTCCAGCAAGGGCATTCGCGCGGCGGCAAGCTTGGCGCTGTCGGTCTGGATATGGCGGAAACCGCCCAGGCAGCGCAACATTTCGATCAGCAGTTGCCTTGCCTCCTTGTCACCGCCGCCGATGGCCTTGCCCACCTTGGGCAACACTTCGATCTGGTATCCGTCGGGCGCACGTATGACACCCACAAAACTCGTCACCTGAACAGAAAGGCGTCCACGCCGCTGAGTCAGTCGCAACCAGGCGGCTTCACCTTGCTCGGCGGTGCGCAAGCACTGCAATACCAGCCAACTAAACACAGGAGCCGGAACGCAGCGCAAACCTTCTGTCTCGCTGAACCCCAGCACACTCGGCACCAGAGCATCGAATTCGTAGATCGTGATGCCGCTCATTCGTGTTCCCTTGGCTGTCAGGAGATCGGCATCTGGTAGATGCCGATGTAGGCATCGGGCTTCGAAAATGCGATTTCTTGCACGGCATAACGCCGCTTGGTGCCATATGCGTCCAAGCCATGATCGCTGCCAAACAGACTATTCAAGTCTTGCTCGTGATCCTGGCTTTCGCGGATGAAGTGCGTCTGCTTGTCGTCCTTCTTCTGATTGTCACCAAGCACCAGCCGAATCTTCTGCCAGTCCTCGAAAAAGTACTCCTCCAGCAGGGGCACGATGCGGTTGCGAAATACCTGCTTGAGGGCTGCAAACCTTTCAACGCCATCGGGCACTTTTTCCAATGCCATAAAGTAAGAGTGACCAATGCAGTGATCGCGGTCGTAAAGCGCCTCGATCCGTTGATTGATTCGATGCAGCATCTCCCGCACGTCGATGACCCCGGATTCGAGCGTGACCACCAGACCGGCGAGTGGAGCGCTGTCCGGGTCGGCGGGGTCTTTTACAGGTCGGGTGTCGGGCATCAAAGCCACGAAGTCGAAGCGCCGTCGCAGAGCTGTATCCAGCAAGGCCAGCGAGCGATCCGCCGTGTTCATCGTGCCTATGATGTCTACATTGGCAGGTACGGAAAACTTATCGCCAGAGTATGCCAGCGTGACTTCGGCGGGTGGCCTGCTGCCATCGAGTGGATCGCGCTTGTCGGCTTCGATCAGCGTAATCAGCTCACCGAGGATTTTGCTGATATTGCCGCGATTGATCTCGTCGATCACCATCGCAAAACGTTGATCTGGTGCAAGGCGCGCCTTGCGGCACAGCTCCTTGAATACCCCCGGGCGAATCTCGTACTGGATTTCACCGGCCTCGGCATCGTCATTCAGCACCGGGCGCAAACCCTCGACGAACTCCTCATACCCGTAGGACTGGTGGAAGGTGACAAAGCTATAGCGCTGCACCGCTCCCGCATTCTGGTGGCCAGCCTTCATCTGCTCGACGAGTGCGATCAGATCCTCGCACGCGTCCTGCCAGTCACCGGCAAATTGCCACACCGATTCAGCGGACTTGTCAAACACTGCGGGGCTTAGTCGCTTCTTCATCTTTACCGTGGTCGACTCATCCACCGTGTGATTCTGCAATGTGCGCCACAGTGTTTGCCGCACATTGCGATTCGAGCCATTGGCCGAGACGATGGCGTGGATAAACGGGTGTTCGGCGATTTCACTCACCTTGGCCTTGCCACCGAGGTCATAGAGTGCCGCTGCTGCGCACTCCCACCATTTGAGTACGGCAATCTTTTCTGCGATGACCTGGCTGCGCCATTCTTCAGGAGATACCGATTGCATCGCCTGCTCATAATTCTGTTTCAACAAGCGGGTGAGAGTGTAAGTTTTTCCGGTGCCGGGCGGACCATAGTAGATGCGATTCAGGGCCGTGTCGATTGGCTTAGACGCGGTGACTGGAACTGGTGCAGTGGCGATAGATGGGGGATTAGTTTTCAGACTGGTTGCTTCAATTGGCTCTCCAGCCAGACCGGCCAATTCGGCCAAATCGGTATCAAAGAATGGCTTGAGCAAGGTGTTTTCAAACTCGGGCAGGTCGTGTGCACCGACCATCTTGAATGTGGACCGGTAATTCGGCGTCCATCCTTTCTGGCCGCCCTGATAGCCGCCTTTCTTAACCGCAGTTTTCAGGACACGATAGCCGCGTTGCAGCCAGCCATCACCCTTGTCACATGGCACGGCATCAGAAGTGAACTGCCCAACAAGCGGCAGACTTTCGTTGCCATGACACAGATAGAACAACGTGCCAATCGGAATTTTCTTGAACTCCGCGCCTTGACCTTTTGCCGTATCGCCGTGCATGACCCCCAATTCAGCCTGAACGTAGTGCTGCCTTTCTTCTACCGAAAAGTCATTGACGCCATGCGATAGTTTCCAGATCGCCATATTTTTCTTACTCCATGCATCCCAAATTTGCCGCCCGAATTCCAGGATGCCTAGCTTTACAGGGAGTTTTGCCACCGCCGCCTTCTGCAAAACCGCCATGCTGCGGGCCGCCGTATCGCCCACGAAGACCGCCAGCGGTGCCTTCTTGAAAATATCGACGATGACAGGCGATTGTCGATTTTGATAATGGAAGGCGATCTTCCACTTGTAGGCTTCGCCAAGATGCTCAAATTTCTCGATGCCATCGAGATAGCATTGAGCGGCCAAGGTGGCCACTTGCGCCACGTGGCTGCGCACCTGCAGGAAGGCTTCTTCCGCCGATGCGCCCAACGAGGAATACCAGCCGTGCGTATCGGAATAGCTCAGCTTGGCATCACTCGTTTTGTCGTCGGTATCCTTGCGCGAGAACACGCCGAACTTGAACGACGAGCCGCCCCATATGCTGCCCAGTTCGTCTAGCCGCGATTCAATCCAATAGGTAAAGCTATCTTTCGACCCGGCCTGGGTGTATTCGTCCAACGTCATCGTGGACAGACGCGCCAACGGCCAGACGTTGAGGAACTCATCCCATAGTTCGTATTGCTTCTTCAAATCACTCATTTGTGCCACACCTTCACAACGAGAAACGAGGCGGAAGTCTGGGTTTGATCTGGCGTCATCTCAAATGCTCCTCAATCCAGTCCCACCGCTTGTCCTTGACCATCACGAACCGGCATCGCCCATCGGACAGGTTCGCCCACAGACCGCCAATCAATCGGTCATCCTCGGCAGATAACCAGCGGTCGGCCCCTTTGTATTCTACTGCGAGAACCGTTCCAGGATTGCCATCCTTTCCGGAAAGCTGGCACAAGAAGTCCGGATAGAAACGCCCATCCGCCTTTTGCAGGAAGAACGAACTCCCTTCGCGCCGCACCAGATTACGCACCCAGAACTGAACACGACCCTGCTGTGCCTGAATATCCAGCCAGCAAGCGCACTCGAATTCCTCCTTGCTGTCGAAATCGCCAATGCGGCCGTAGAAATGCTTCCTAAAATCGAAGTGACCGAAGCGGCCGTCATAGTCGCGGCTAGGCGCATAAGCATGCGGGTGAAAATCGAAGGCGTATTGATCGGTCACCGCGACGCGGGATGCAGCGTCGTCACCGAATAGCGTTTGCTGGAATGCCTTGCCCACTGCCTGTTTGCGCAAGTCCCGGATACGCGCCTCAAGGCGATTGCGGATCAAGAATTTTTGCAGATTGGCGCGTGCCAGCGTGACATCGACTCGGCGCAGCAGTTCGGTCAGCCACGCGGCGACAAAGGTCTGCTTGCTCGCGTGGGTGAGTGATTGCTCTGGAAGATTGCGGCAAAGCCAGGTGGCGAGGCGAATTTCATCCCAGTTCTCAGGTTGGTACACCAGGCCCAAGTCGCGTTGCAGATCGGGCAAGAAACGTGATATGACACGACCAGAGGTGTCGTCCACGTCGATCTCACCACCTTCCGAGACCTTAAAACCCGCACCAAGTGCAGAGAGGTCATCGGCCGTTGGCGCTGCATCGTAAGGCGAGAGGTCCCACGGGTACTCCAGCACCTCTGGGTCGTCGAATAATTGCAACTCACCCTGAAGGCGCAACGTCAATTGTGGAACGTAGAAGCGTTCACCCAGTTCGGCAGGTGTCTGGAAAAATTCGATGGCCGTGGTACGGCTGACTTCGGCGGCTTCAACAATGGCCGCTGCTGCGGTTTCTGACTTGACTGATGCCTTTAGTGTTTCGGCTTCGTCCTCGGTCAGCGGGGTACTGATGGTTAGTGTATTTAGCTTGCCATCCCAACTTACCTTGTCGCGGATCGTCTTGGGCACGCTCTTGAGATCGGGCTTCTCAGACAAAGTAATCGCCACTGGTCGAACGACAACGCGTCCGGCATGGCCCTCCATATCCAGCCGCGATTGTTCGGCCTTGGCAGCGGTCACGAACTCGTTCACTTCGCGCCGCTCGAAGCCTGCCCCAGCTACCAATCGATCACGCAAGGCGCTGGCGGTTTCGGCAAAGTTGCGCGAGACGACGAAGGCGTAGGACTGATTCAGCGCTCGAGCCTGCCGATGACTCGCCCCCGGTTGCCGCAATACCCGCCCGAGCAACTGCTCTACCGTCGTGGCGGAATGTAGTGATGCCATGCTGACCAGGATGTAGGCAAAGGGGCAGTCCCAGCCTTCGGCAAGCGCCTTCTGAGTGATGACGAATTTCACCGGGCAGCTTGGGTCGGCAATGCCCAGCTTGTAGTCCGCATCGATCTGCTCCAGCCCTTTTTCTTCGCCGGTGGCTACGATGATCTCGCTGGCCGGAATGCCGTGGTTGCTAATCAGCTCGTTGCGCACACGCTCGAAATCCAGCGTATCCACACCGGCCCGGCGCGGCTCTGATTGAATCAACACTAGCGGCCGCAAGTAGGCGGCACCCGCCCGGCGTTCATCATCGGCCAATTTGTGCAGGGCATCGCGGCGGCCTATGGCGTCGGCCAGACACTGTTGCCAGTTCGGCTCCGTTTCGAGCACCACCGGTAGTTTGATCATTTCTTCCGCCTTCAATTCGGCGGCGGATACGCTGTGCAATACGTTACTGGGCGTGCGCTCCAGATCGGGCGTTGCGGTCAGTTCCATCACCCCGCTGGGGCGGAAGCGCGCCAACATGTCGAAGGCCAGTTCGGTCCGGTTGTTGTGCGCTTCGTCGACAACCACGAAGGGTCGGCGCAGACGCAGCACGTTGGCCAGTGAATAGGGCGTGATCCGTTCCGTGCCTTCGCCCTCGCTTAACAACTCGTGCCGCTGCGTGGGTGATAGATTGTCGAAATGGTGCATCAGCGCGCCGCTGGACTGGTACACCTTGCGGCATTCTTCCTCTTCCACCTGAAACGCCTGCCGGGTGGCGACGATGATGGTCGTCGACGTATCCAGCGTGGCGCGAGTGACGCTCTTGGCTTCTTCCAGATCCAGCACGGTGATCGTGCCGGTTTCACGTAATGCCGTATGGTAGGGGTGCTGGCGGTCGCGCAAGGCACGCAAAGTCTGCTCGCGGATCGGCTTGCTCGGCACCAGCCACAGGATGACGCTGTGCTCGCAACGTAGCAGGTGTGTGTTTACCAACGCCACGCTCTTCGCGGCCAACCAGGTTTTGCCACCACCAGTGGGCACGCGCAGGCAGAAGTACGGCATGTCGGACGGGAAGCCCGACAGCGGGTTATAGGTATTGCCACGGCCCCACAGGCGCTCCGTGGTGGCGGTGAAGGCAATCGACGGTGATGGCAGCTCGTGGCAGGCCTTGAAGTAGGCTTCCACACTGTCGAGGACTTGCGACTGGTAGGTTTTTGCGGCGAATGTGGTCATGGCTTACACCTCCAGCGCGTAAGGGGTTTGCTTGAAGGTGATGCCTTCACGCGCAGCACGGCCGCCTATCCGGTTGGCTGCGGCGTAGATCACTTTTGAACCAGAAAATTTCGGCAGCACATCAAACACCGGCCCGGTGAGCACATTGCCACCGGCGATGGATTTATCCTTAAGAATTCCGTTGTAGAGCAGGTAGAGGCCGCGCCCCTCGTGCACGCCCAGAAGCGGCGAATCGCCCTGGCCTGTGTAGCCGGAACCGGTTTCTGCAAACCAAACGAACTCGGCCAGTTGGGCAAAAGTGACATCAGAGCGAATCCGCCCCTCGGCTGTGAACAGCGGCTCGGCGGACAGACGGCAGAATTGGAAGCCTCCGCCCAAACCTTCGACGGCGTTGCCCTTAACGTTGGTGTAGCCGGTGGCAACGCGCTTGACCCGTTCAGCGGTGAGGCTGCGAGCGATGCCCTCATCCATTTCAACCAAGATGTATCGACGGTGACCGCCATCCTCGGAGTTCTGCTTTAGTACTGCATGGGCCGTGGTGCCGGAGCCTGCGAAAGAGTCCAGCACAAGGAAATCCTTGCCTTCGATCATGGAAATCAGATATCGGATTAAGTCCACAGGCTTTGGAAAGGGAAAACTAAAACCCATTTCCGTCAATGCGGCGGACTGGGATTGGGTGCTCCCAACGCCGCTAATGACTGTAATTACGTGGCTTGCTTGTTCACGATCCTTTACGGATTCGATTGCACCAGTCCCCGTTACTACAAATCGTGTACGTTGCCCTTTCGAGTCAAGAACGGGTTGAAAGCCTGAATCTATGAATTCCTGAAGAATCGACTTCGATGACCAGCCACTGGATATCGTCACCTCATTTGTCAGCTCACCATTTATAATAGTTGCGTCCGACAGGTAGTGTGGCCAAGCGCTCGTACGTGCTGGTATTTGCGCCTCCTGCACACTTGCAGGAAATCCAATGGGCATAACAACCTCGCTGATCGGATTCTTAGGGCCGTTTTTGACAATCGTATTCTGAATGTGAGCGCGGTTTAGTTTGCTCCCAGCGCCGACCGATGGATCAATCACCTTGGGATGGGGAAAAAGGTCCGGGTTAATTGCGTACGCGAGCACGTATTCATGGCAATTCTTTATTTTGGCTTGATTGTCGAAATTCCCGTCAGTACGCCACACAAAAGTGGCCAGACGACGCTTTACGCCAAAGATTTCGTCCAGCAAACTGCGCATGTGGTGTATTTCGTCATCATCTATCGAAATGAAAATCACCCCATCGTCGCTGAGAAACTGCTTCAACAACACGAGGCGTGGATACATCATCGACAACCAGCGATCGTGCCGATCCAGCGTCTCGCCTTCTTTGCCGACTACTTCGCCCAGCCAGCGGCGGATTTCCGGGCTGTTGACGTTGTCGTTGTAGATCCAGCCCTCATTGCCAGTGTTGTACGGCGGGTCGATGTAGATGCACTTCACCTGCCCCGCGTAACGCGGCAACAGCGCCTTGAGTGCGTGCAAGTTGTCGCCCTGAACGATCAGGCTATCGCCCGGCGCGTCGCCGCAGGACAACTCCGGCACAGGTTCCAACAGACGAAACGGAACTTCCTTGTGGTGTTTCACGACGGCTTCTTTGCCGATCCAGTTCAATGTTGGCATTCAGCCCATCTCTCAATCTTTGCGCGATGGCGGCTGGCCATCGCTGCGTTGTTCTTCGTCCGCACCACCCGCGCGCACCCATTCATCGATCTCAGACAACTGGAATTTCCACAGTCGCCCTACACGGTGCGCTGGCAGGCCCTGGCGCTCCCGCCAGCGGTACACAGTGTCCTTGACCACGCCTAGATGTTGAGCGACTTGCTCAGCAGTTACCCACGGTTCAGTAGTCATAGTTCGCGAACTTGATTAAAAGTGGATCGGAATCGGTTTAAGTCGGTCAAAGTCTAGCAGACGAAGGAAGTTGCCAAGAGTCCAACTTCCGGCAAATTTACCGAAAGTACCGTTGGACGCCAGACATGCAAATTTGTACATCTGTGAACCATCATCTGCAAAATTTTTGGAAGGTTGCGCGCAATCATTAATTGTGCAAATTTGCATCTTTAAAAAGGGCGGATTCAAGTACGAAGTGCAACGTTGACTAACCGCAAGAAGGAGGCTGAGGATGTTTAGCATTCAAGGCTTCCTGACCTGCAAGTCGAAGTTGCCCGATGAATTACAAACACCTCAGCCAGATTGAAAGATATCAGATTCACAGCCTTATGAAAGCCCAGCACAACATCACGCAGATTGCCCAACTGCTTGGACGAGACAAGTCCACGATCAGTCGCGAGCTGCGCCGTAATGCCGGGTGTCGAGGCTACCGAGCCAAACAAGCCTGTGAACTTGCCTGCAAACGCTCTGGCTCGAGCCGCAATGCCAGCACGCTTGCGCCCTGGGTGAAAGAGCAGGCCAGCGAGCTTTTGCGGCTGCAATGGAGTCCCGAGCAGATCGCCGGCAAACTGCCAGTGAGCCATGAATCGCTGTACCTGCATGTTTATGCAGACAAGGCGCATGGCGGCACCTTGTGGAAGAACCTGCGTTGCCAAAAGCAAAAGAGAAAGCGCTACGCCAGTGGTCGAGACCGCAGGGGACAGATCCCCAACCGCAGACCGCTGAGCGAGCGCCCAGCGCACATTGACAAGCGCTTGCAAGTGGGTCATTGGGAATGTGACACCGTCATTGGTGCCAACCACAAGCAGGCCATCGTCACGGTGGTGGAGCGCAAAAGCGGGTACGCGGTCATGGCCAAGGTTTCAAACAAAACAGCTGATCTGGTTGGCGCGGCGATCATCGAAGCGCTCAACCCGTTGAAGGCTAGGGTCAAGACCCTGACCTATGACAACGGCAAAGAATTTAGCGGGCACGCCAGGATTGATGAAGCGCTGGGTAGCACGGGCTACTTTGCCCGACCCTTTGCCAGTTGGGAGCGAGGCTCCAACGAGAACTTCAATGGCCTGCTGCGGCAATACGTGCCCAAGAAGCGGCAGATGGCAAATATAACGGACGAGGAACTTAAGATGATCGAAAACAGATTGAATAACCGCCCCCGCAAACGATTGGGATTTAGAACGCCTGCAGAGGTGTTTCATCAATCGTTATCCCGTGTTGCACTTCGTGCTTGAATCCGCCAAGAATCAAAATTTGATCGAAATTGACTTGGCTTCTCAATCAAACAGCGTCTTACTGGAGGCCTCGCAACACACCAACCGGAGATTGACATGAGCACCACCATCGACCAGATTTTTTTCCTGATCGCCCAAAAGCACCTCTTTATCGAGACCCTGGAAACCCGCCACTCCGACCGCCTTGACTTCCACGATGTCGCCGTCTGGAGCGTGCGCGATGCACTGGAGGCCGCGTTCAAGGCGGGTGTCGAGTTGGGCGCATCCATGCCAAAAGCCACGGAAGCAGAAATCGCGCAAGACTGATTTGTTGTGCAAGCCAAGCAATTAGAGCTTGGCTTCACTGCCAAACAGCGCGTTCATCACTATCCCGAAACCAATCAGGATCACATCATGACCAACCAACTCAGCCTCACCCAGCACACCGTTCTGGCCCATGCCGCCCAAAACACCAACGGCAAGATCACTTGGTTCCCTGACAACGTCAAAGGCGGGGCCCGCCACAAAGTGCTCACCGGCCTGTTCAACCGCGCCCTGATCACCAGCAACGGTGCCGAACATTTTGTCGCCGCCGAGGGCTACGATGCACTTGGGCTCACGCGGCCAACGGCCGCAATTGCGCCAGAGGTGGCACCCTTGGACGCAGACCCAGAACTGGAGGCCACCGTGGCCAACGTCGAGGCCCAGTGGGCGCAAGCCTCACAACAGCCTGTGACAGCACCAAAAGCTCACCGCCAGCGTGAGAACAGCAAACAAGCCACCATCATCGCAATGCTGCGCCGCCCGGAGGGTGCGACGGTTGCGCAAATTTGTGCATGCACTGGCTGGCAAGCCCACACAGTGCGAGGCACGTTTGCCGGAGCGTTCAAAAAGAAGCTGGGGCTGACCATTACATCGGCAAAACTCCATGGTGGCGAGCGCAGCTACCACGTTGTGACATCGGCAGACGAATTGCAGACTTGATTGCATGCACGGACAGGGTGCGCAAATTTGCGCATCCAAGTTGATTCAAACGCCACAAATAGCTTGGCTTCCGTCTTGAACAGCGTCTTACTACGGGTGTCGACACAATCAATCCACCGGAGAAAATCATGAACGCAACCACCAGCATTCCCGCAGCCACCGTGACCGACTTTGGTTTTTGGGGCACCATGCAAAAGCATGCATCCGCTGCTTGGGCCATCGCCCTGCCAGCCATTGCCAACGCCACCGGGTGCGAACCAGCGCAAGTCAGGGCATTTTTGGACAGTCGCCACGGTCGCCATTTTGCAGACGATGTCCAAAATGCACTTTTCGTCGGTGCCACCCTCAAGGACGCGATTGACCAAGCGACCGTCAAGTGGATGGGCTGGACGATTGGCCGCAACACCGCCCGCGAAACTGGCATCCCTCGCGGCATGGCCTACTTGACCGGGTTTGTGGTGCAAGCCGCCATCGACGACGAAATTTATATCTGACCGGTCGCGCCAACTGCCATCACTGGCGGTGACCTCCAAATGCTGGAGGTCATCTCTGCCACAAGGGTGTCCACTTAACGGACACCCATTTTCTTCGCCAGCACATTTTTCACCGCATTAAATGCGGCGAATCTGCCACTTTATCTCCGCATGACCCGCCAGCCGCGTCGGCAAAGGGTGTGAATTGAATTCCCCCCCTTTGCGCCCAAGGTGCAAACCCGCTGTGGTGCAAACCCCTGCAAACCTTGGTTTGCACGCTGACTGTAGGCGACGCGTGCGCTGTTGCCCCCCTCATAGGATTTTGGCCAGGAAGGACCCCTTTTATCTGGGGCATGTATCCGTGCGGCGACCATAACAATGGGCAACCACCACCATCACAACCGTCACAACCATCACACGGCGCATCGATTCCGGCGGTGCCTGTGATGGTGGTGATGATCGTGATGGTTGTTTCATACTGTCAAGATCCAAAAAGGTATACCCCGTCGCTAGACTTACCTCATTTCAATCTTTCGGAAAACGCCATGCCTGCACCAAGTGTCACCAATTGCCTGCGCTATTGGGATTTAGCCGACCATATCCAACTCGCCGATGCGATTGCACTGTGGTGCGGTGTCGAGCCAGCAGAACTGGTCAAACTGAACTTTGAGACCCAGTGCATGAGTGCAAAACGGGCGGCGTTGGTCACCGGATTGCGCGATGGCAGATTGGAATATGAAGACCTCGGACTGGTCACAAACCATGGCAAAGTCTTCAAAGGCGCACCGATTGATGAGCTACTGGAAAAAGGTCGTCTCGTCATCAACAAGACAAGCCTGCGCCGATGGTTCGAGCAGTTGCCATTTGAAGACAGACCAGAGTTCTTGTTTGACGAATCCCGCCAACCCGTCCTGCCAGATGGCAGCGACGTGGCCGAGATGAATAGCCTGCGGGCCATTGCTGTCATGGCACATATGTTGGCTAACGCATCACCCAAGTACAGACATGGAGACAAGCCAAACTCAGATGCCATTGGCAAAGCGGTACTTGAAATGGCAGAACAAGTTCTGGGCAACTCCCGCAGTCTTGCATCGTTTCACAAAAAGATTGCTGACGCATTGCGCCAATACGGCCCGGAGATCAAAGTCAAGCGAATTTGATCGAAGTTCTGAAAATCAGAATACCTTTCTGAAAATAGGTGACCCCAAAAAGCATACGACCGACCATCTGGCATTCCAAATGAACCAGAAGGAATGCCGAAATGCCCAAACGGGTCCAAATACCAAAGCTTGCCAGCACTGCCGATCTACGCAATGAATTCTGGCGTGCTCCAGACCAAGCTCTCCTCAATCGTCAAACCACTGCCGTTGGCCTTGGCTACACCGTAGGCTGGCTGGAATGGGCTGCCACCAGCGGCGGTGGCCCTGTGCTGACCAAAATCGGGCGCAGTGTTCGCTATCGCAAGGCGGATGTTCTGGCTTGGCTGCAAGCCAATAGCCGTCGTATCTCCAGCACAGCCGAACTGGCTGACAAGGTGTGACGATGGTGAGCACTATCCCTTCCCAAGCCTCGACAGTAGGGAACGACCATCACAACCGTCACAACCATCACAGCGGTGACCTTGGTGATGGTCGTGATGGTGAATCTCCACTGGTGGACGTTGACCAGACAGCGTCATCAACCGATCAACCCACCGTCACGCCGCCGCAAAACCCGGTCGAGGTGATCGAGGCAGCGCTCATCCGACTCAAAGACGATGTCGGTGTCCTGGCTGAAGAGGCGGTGGTGCAGGCGTTTTCTGTTTTGCGCGTCACCGACATGTCGGCCTACCTGCGCCTTCGCCATCAAGCCAAGGGTGCCAACCGCGATTGCTCGGTCACCATGCTTGACAAACTGGTGCAGCAGGAACTGCCCGGTGGTGGCGAGGAACGCTCGCCCATGGACGCGCTGGTTGAAATGGCCCGTGCCCAGTGCCATTTGCACCACGATGCTGACCGTACTGCGGTGGCCATCATCCCCCTGCCCAGTTGCCAAGAGGTCTGGCGGGTGCAGTCCACTGGTTACGAGGCTTGGCTGCGCGCTGCCTATTGGCGTGCGACTGAGACCGGCATACCTGACATGACCATGCGCGCCGCCCTGGCCACCCTGTGCGCCGCCGGTGTCAATGATGGACGCGAGGTCGAGATTTATCTGCGCGCCGCCGCCCATGCCAAGGGCTACTTGATTGATATGTGTGACGCGCAGTGGCGCGCCATTCACGTCACCTGCAACGGCTGGCGCGTGCTGGATGCCTCACCGCTGCTGTTCACCCGCAACCAGTCGATGCGGCCATTGCCCATGCCCGAGCGCGGCGGTCAGATCGACACCCTTTGGCAGCACGTCAATGTTCCAGCCGACCGGCGCTTGATGGTGCTGACCTGGCTGCTGGACTGCTTTCGGCCAGAAACGCCATTCCCGGTGCTGGAGCTGGTGGGTGAGCAAGGGTCGGCCAAGTCAACCACCCAGTCGGTGTTGCGCAGCTTGATTGACCCCAACAAGGTGATGTTGCGTGGCAGGCCCAAGACGGTTGAAGACATCTTTGTCGCCGCCAACAACAACTGGCTGGTCTCTTACGAAAACCTCTCCGGCCTGACAGCCGAACAGCAGGACGCCTTTTGCACACTGGCTACCGGTGGTGGGTTTGCTGCGCGCCAGTTGTACACAAACGGCGAAGAGCATGTCATGGAAACCAAGCGGCCGGTGGTGCTCAACGGTATCGCCGTTGTGGCCAGTCGCCCAGACCTGATCGACCGCGTGATTCACGTGGACATGCCGGTGATCAGCGCAGGTGCCCGCAGGGATGATGCCGACACCCATGCGCAGTGGGAGCGTGACCGACCCATGGTGTTTGGCGCATTGCTGGATTTGTTTGCCCGGGCCTTGCTGATTCTGCCCAGCGTGCGTCTGACCCATAAGCAGCGCATGGCCGACTACGAACGCTTTGGCGAAGCCGTTGCTCGCGCCCAGGGTCACGCAGCCGGTGTGTTTCAGCAGCAATACGCAGAGTTGATCAGTGCGGGCATCGACCGTGCCCTGGAAGGCAATGCGGTGGCACAGGCGTTGGACAAGGCATTGGGCCACGGTGGTTTCCCATGGCGCTGGAATGGCACCGCCGGTCAACTTTACGACTTTCTGAGCGTGCACAGCAATGGCGACCGCACCAGTTGGCCGCGCTCTCCCAAGGGCCTGTCTGACCAGTTGCGCCGTATTGCACCGGCGTACCGGGCCAAAGGCATCGAGATTGCCGCCGCTGGCCACAGCCGCGAAGGTGCGCTGTGGCGCATCGCACCCATCAAACCCAATGATTTTTTATGACGTCACGCCGCCCGATGTCACCACTTCTGTAGTGGGCGGCAAATTTTAAGGAAACCCTCATGACCCAACCTGTCAATCCGAACCTTCACCCTATCTGGCACGACATCCTCGGCATCAAGTCGGTTCAAGTGCCAGCAGCCAGCGCTGATAGCAACGCCGCTGCGAACTATCTGATGGCGCAGGCTTACGCACCGATGGCAACTGCTGCGCCATCGCCTATGGCTGTAACCATCGCTGCGCCAAGTATCCAAGTCAGCCAAGACTGGCAAATCAACTCGGCAAATCCGGTTGCCGGTCGACCCGTGGGCATCAAACGTCAAGTTGGCCCGAATCTGTTTGTCAGCACCACCGTCCATCCGGGTGACCCGCGTTACCCAGGATTCATCACCCAGCACAACCCTTTACCCGTCAACCTTTGAAAGCATCACCATGAAACTCAATCCATTTCGCAAGAAAACCAACCGCTACGTTGAAGCAACCCAAGTCCAGTTCAATGCATTGAGTCACGAACTGAATGGTCTGAATAAAGAGTACGCCATCGTCAAGGCCGAACTCGACCGTGAAAAAGCTGTCCGCCAGCAAATGGACGACCGAACATCGCACTTGGCGTTGCGACCAACGAATGCACAAAATGAACAGTGGCACATCGTCATGGAAGTCAGTAGACGTGAACAGACGCTGGGAGACGAAATCAGTTCGTTGGAAAACAGGATGAAGCCGCTGCGCCAGATCGTTGATGCGCCCAAGAATTTTGATGATGCACAGGCGGAACTTCAGACGCTGCTCGCAGAGCGCCAGGGTAT
This sequence comes from Alphaproteobacteria bacterium, assembly GCA_030054175.1. GTDB lineage: Bacteria > Pseudomonadota > Gammaproteobacteria > Burkholderiales > Burkholderiaceae_C > Limnohabitans. Next base: position 42,162 of record JASGCM010000003.1, read on the forward strand.
CAACCAGGAAGTCGCCCAGTTAGATGCCAGTATTGGCAAGATCAATAAACGCGTCACTGACGTGCAAGCCAAGATTGCGACCGAGACCGCAGCGGCCTCAAAACAAATGATAGCAGCGGAAGATGATTTTGTGGTGCCGGACTCGCTCACCCGACTGGAACTGCAAGTGCGACTGGCCAACACCTCGCTGGCAGACTTGCAGCGCCAACGTTCGGACTTGGCCGAGCAACTGAAAGAGATGCCGGAGCAGATCAGATCAGCCCAGCGAAGTTTTGAATATGCCCGGGCAAAGCTGGCTGAAGTGGACATCTACGATCAGATGCTGCCCTTCATGAAGCAGCTCAGCCGTGCTTCGGTGACGCGCCACCAAACCGGCTATCGCCATGAAGAAGCCACATTCAAGTTTGAAATTCCGTGGGATTTGATCGAGTCCACCAAAGCCGAACTGGCGGCTGAACTCGTCGACTGACGTTGTTCAACCACGTCATGGCCGCGCTGAACTGACGCGGTTGCTCGGCTCCCATGCAGCGGCCCACCACGGGCCGTGTTCTTCACCTTTACGCACCCTTACGAGCCCAAGAAAACGTCGTGATGAAAAAGCACGTCGTACACGTCGGCACTGAATTGCACCACCGGCGCACCTGTTCAACCCAAACACGAGGATTACGCAATGAATGCTTCTCAAAATCCAAATTACCAGTGGGTCAACCACCCCAGCGCCGATGACAGCATGATGCGCCGGGTACAGGCTTGGCTCGATCAGGACAAGTCCATGGTCTGGTTCCCAATCCTGAATTCGCAGAACTTTCCTGATGTTTCGCCTGCAATTCTGCTCCAAGCCAACCAGTCGCACCGCTGCTTTGCTTGGTCGATTGAGGAAGCCGAAGACCTATTGCACATCCCCGAGGGCGTAACTGGCTGGTTGTTACCCATCGATCAGCCCGACACCGACGTGGTGGTTGGCGTGTGGGAGGGTGAGCTTCACTTTGTCACCGCAGTAGACCAAGGCACTGACCAGCCACAGACTCTCCTGAGCAGCAAGGGGATCACTGCAATTGCTGTCGATAGTCAAGACGAGCGTCCGAACGATGCGACAGGTTCTTGAAAGAGACAGGTTTGACTTGGCTAATGCTCGCCACAGCGCGTTCATTGATCCGTCTCAACCAACAGGAATTTCAATGACGACTGACATCAAAACCCAAGGCAGCGTGAGTGCCCAAATCGCCGCGCTGCCTGCTTTGAGCATCAAGGAACTGTGGTCGCTGTGGGATGCCCATTTTGCGCGTCGGCCAGCCCATACCAACCGCAGCTACGTCGAGTCCAGGCTGGCGTACAAGTTGCAGGAACTGGCCTACGGCGGCCTGCCCGATGGCGTGCGCAAGTATCTGGCCGACTGCGGTGCCAAGCACTCCAAGATCACTATTGCAAACAAAGGCCGTGGCAATGAGGTGCATCTGATGCCCGGAACGCAACTGCTGCGGGAATGGGATGACCGGGAATACCGGGTCACGGTCACGCCCGATGGTCAGTACGACCTTGATGGGCTGCGTTTCAAGAGCCTGTCGGCGGCGGCGCGCCACATCACTGGCACGCCATGGTCAGGGCCGAAGTTCTTTGGTTTGCGTGAAGGCAACACCGGAAATTCTGGAGGTGGCCGATGAATGCACCCCTGCTTGTGCCGCCCAAACGCTGTGCGGTTTATTGCCGGGTCTCCAGTGACGAGCGACTCGACCAGTCGTTCAATTCCATTGATGCCCAGAAGGAGGCTGGACAGGCCTTCATCAAAAGCCAAGCCCGTGAAGGCTGGATCGCGGTGCCCGATGATTATGAAGATGGTGGTTTCTCTGGTGGCAACATGGACCGCCCTGCTCTCAAACGCCTGATGGCCGACATCGAGGCTGGTAAGGTTCACATCGTGGTGGTCTACAAAATCGACCGGCTGTCACGGTCACTGGCTGACTTCGCCCGGATGGTGGAAACCTTTGACCGCTGCAAGGTGAGTTTCAGTGCAGTCACGCAGCAAATCAATTCGGCCACGTCGATGGGGCGCCTGATGCTCAACGTGCTGCTGTCCTTCGCCCAGTTCGAGCGGGAAGTCACTGGCGAGCGCATCCGCGACAAGATCGCCGCCAGCAAGGCCAAAGGCATGTGGATGGGCGGGCCACTGCCACTGGGCTATGACGTGGTCAGTCGGTTGCTGGTGGTCAATGAAACTGAAGCGGCAACGGTACGCCGGATTTATGACGACTTGGTGCAGGAACGCTCGGCCACCATGATGGTGCGCCAGTTGGCCATCGATGGCATGACCACCAAAACGGGCCGCAAGTTTTGCAAGCAGGCCATCTACAAAATCCTGCACAACCGGATGTATCTGGGCGAGATCAACCACAAAGGCAAAAACTACCCTGGTGCCCACTTGCCCATCATCACCCAGAAACAGTGGGACGATGCCCATGCGGTGCTGGATTCCGACCGGCGAGAACGCTGGCGCGACACCAAGGCCAAGGATGCACCTGCCTCCTTGCTGCGCGGCCTGATCTTTGCACCCGATGGCGAACGCCTGATGCCAACCTACACCATCAAGAAGGGCAAGACCTACCGGTATTACGTGCCCAACCGGGTCGGACACTTCGGTGCCGGTGCCAGCAAGATTTGCACAATTCCGGCTGAACCCATCGAGGCACTGGTGGTGGCGCAGGTGGTGGATGCCTTGTCATCGCCCATGGTGGTGCAGGCAGTGTGGGAACAGGCATGCAAATCGTCGCCGCAAATATCTGAACCTGAAGTAGTTTTGCCGATGCGGCGGCTGGCATCGATGTGGCCGAACCTGTTTGCCGCCGAGCAACAGCGGCTGGTGCGACTGCTGATTGAAAAGGTGGTGCTGAGTGACTCTGGGCTGGAAATTGTCTGGTGCGATGCGGGTTGGCACGCCCTCAGCGCCGAACTCAGTCCAGGCACCATTGGTGCGGAATTGGCAGAACTGGAGATGGCAGCATGACGCAAATACGGGTGACCGGGTCGCCGGTGGCGATGCAACGCACCGAGGGTAAAACGGTCAGACTGGTGACATTCATCCCCCTGAAGATCAAAAAACGTGGTGGGCGCAAGGTGATCGTTCGACCGGATTCAATGGCACCCACCGACACATTGAAGCCAATTGTCCAGCACGACACGCCCATGCAGGTGGCTCTGTCCAAGGCGTTTCATTGGCAGCGGTTGCTGGAACAAGGGCTGGCCAAGAGTGGCACCGAGATCGCACAGCGGGAGGGATTGCACCATTCGATGGTCAATGAGATGCTGCGCTTGACGTTGTTGGAGCCCGCCATCATCCAGAGCATCCTGGCCGGAAAGCAGCCCCGGTGCATGAGCCTGTTGTGGTTCCAGCGCAATCCGCTGCCCGTTGACTGGCTGGCGCAACGTGAGTTGGTGGCGCGTTTTGATGCGTGACGGGTTTGTTTTGGGCGACTGGTGTGCATGACATAAAACAGAAAGGCCGCGCTAACCCGTTGAAAAACCAAGGGTTGAGGCCGAAAGTACCCGCCGCAAAACAGAGAAAAGAGACAGGGTTGAGCGAAAAATCAGGCGTTTTGGTCCCTTCTGGCAGGTTGGTACCCGCCGCCTCAATGCCCGCAACCCCGCGTGGATTGGGGATTTCAGGCACAAGAAAAGGCCCGGAGATTTTCCGGGCCCTCTTATATGGTGGAGCTGGCGGGAATTGAACCCGCGTCCACAAGCCTTCTCCGAGCAGTTCTACATGTGTAGCCGTCTGATTGGTGTCTCGCCAATTGTGCTGCGCAGCGGCACGCCACACAACCGGCCAGCCCCCTTGAATCTCGTACGGCACCAAGGAGCACGGTGCCATACCAGCCAATATGAGTTCCCTCGCAGTCAGGACAGTTTTTCAACCACCCTGACCCAGCCTATCGGCCAACTGTTGCGAGGCTCACCGGATTAAGCGGCGAGTGCGAAACGTTCGTCGTTTGCAGTTACTTTTTTTCTGCGGTTTTACGAGGTGACAGAACCTCGACATGCCCTGCTGCGTGCCCGAACCCATGTCGAAACCAATGCAGCCCCAGACCTCTATTTTAGGCGCTTTCCAGTTTTTTCAATACCCCCTGCGGATGATCGATGGCGGCATCTGCCCCCCAGGCCTGCCAATCGGCCACCGCGCCCAGGTAACCATAGGTGGCGGCGCAGGTCAGCATGCCTGCCGCCCGACCAGCGACGATGTCGCGCTCGTCGTCGCCCACATACCAGCACTGATCGGTGTTGAGTTGCAGGCGCCGGGCCGCCTCGAACAGGGGCTCGGGGTGGGGTTTGGCGTGTGGTGTGGTGTCGCCGCTGATCACCACCGCCGCCGGGTTCAGCAATGCCATCTGGCGCACCAGCGGGTCGGTGAAGCGGCTGGATTTGTTGGTCACGATACCCCAGGCCAGGCCGCGTTGTTGCAAGGATTGGAGCATCTGGGCGACGCCGTCAAAGGCGCGGGTGAGCTGCGTCAGCCGACGCTCGTAGTTGCGAAAGAACTCTTCCTTGTAATCGCCAAACTGGGGGTGCTCGGGTGTCATGCCAAAGGCGATGCCCAGCATGCCCCGGGCCCCGGCACCGGCCATGTGGCGGTAGCCTTCCAGTGGCAGCGAGGGTAGGCCCCGGTCAACGCGCATCTGGTCGGCGGCAGCACCCAGGTCGGGCGCGCTGTCGATCAGCGTGCCGTCCAGGTCAAACAAAATCGCGTGCGGCACGGCCATGGTCACAGGGGGCGGCGGGTCGCCACCAGATAGTTGACCGAGGTGTCGTCGTTCATCCAGTAACGACGGGTGAGAGGGTTGTACGACAGACCGCGCATGGATTGCACATCCAGCCCCGCCTGGCGGGCGTCGCTTGCCAGTTCGCTGGGCTGGATGAACTTGGCGTACTCATGGGTGCCGCGCGGCAGCATATTCAGCACGTATTCGGCGCCCACGATGGCGAACAAAAACGACTTCGGGTTTCGGTTCAAGGTCGAGAAAAACACCCAACCACCCGGTTTGACCAAGGTAGCGCAGGCGCGCACCACCGAGGCCGGATCGGGCACGTGCTCCAGCATTTCCATGCAAGTGACGACATCGAACCGACCGGCTTGCTCGACAGCCAGCGCTTCGGCACTGATGCTCCGGTACTGAACCCTCGGGGTCTGCGCCTCTAAGGCATGGAGTTGGGCCATTTTCAGGGCCTTTTCAGCCAGGTCGATGCCCAGCACATGACCACCGGCGCGGGCCATGGCATCGGCCAATATGCCCCCGCCGCATCCCACGTCCAACACCTGGCTGTCTTGCAAGGGCGCCCGCTCTTTGATCCACTCCAAACGCAGTGGGTTGATCTGGTGCAAGGGCTTGAATTCACTCTCGGGATCCCACCAGCGGTGGGCGAGTTCGGAGAATTTGGCCAGCTCGGCCGGATCGGCATTGGTGTAGGCAGTGCTCATAGGAGTTAGATTATCGCCGCCAGCAGAAATTGGGGTCTGACCCCAATTTGAAACAGGCAAAAAAAACCCCGGCGAGCCGGGGTTTCTTCGATAGGCCAGAGGCCGATCAGCGGTTGGCGCGGGTGCCGACCACTTCGATCTCAACGCGGCGGTTCTTGGCGCGACCTTCTTTGGTGCGGTTATCAGCGATGGGCTGCTTTTCACCCTTGCCTTCGGTGTAGATGCGGTTCTTCTCGATGCCCTTGCTGACCAAGTAGGCCTTCACGGCTTCAGAGCGACGCACCGACAGTTTCTGGTTATAGGCATCGGTACCGATGGAGTCGGTATGACCAACAGCGATGATCACTTCCAGATTGATGGCTTTGACCTTGTTGACCAGATCGTCAAGCTTGGCTTTGCCTTCGGGCTTGAGCACCGACTTGTCAAAGTCAAAGAAGGTGTCAGCGGCGTAGGTCACTTTGGAAGCGGCGGCCGGTGCGGGTGCTGGAGCGGGTGCCGGGTCAGGCGCCGGGGCCGGTGGAGGAGTAACAGCGCGAGCAACCGGAGCAGGTGCGGGTGCCGGTGGAACGATGGCACCATCACAACCAAGAGCGGCGGTGGCAGGGGTCCAGGTGCCCGAACGCCAGCATTGGCCAGCCGAGTTTTTCCAGACTTCACTCGAGGCGTTGCGCCAGTTTTGGATGTCTTGGGCGCTAGCGACAGAGGCCAGGCCAGCGGCTGCAACGATCAGAGCCAATTTGTTGAGTTTCTTCATGGTTCTCCTCAGGGGGACAAAAGACTGAAAAAAGAGCGGGTAAAACAATGCTCGCATGAGGATTATTGTGCCACATGACCCCACTTGGCAAGCCGATCCATCTTGGAGCAGTGTTCGCAAACAGACTGACACCCCTTCGAATGTTGCGGCCAAACCACAGACATTGTTCATCTCTAGGGTTTTGACTGACCAGGATCGGCCGCTCAAAGGGGGATCGGCACCCCCTACAATCGGCGGTTTAGCCCTTTTTTCGGCACCGCTCCATGACTTCATTTGCCAAAGAAACCCTGCCCATCAGCCTCGAGGAGGAGATGCGCCGCAGTTACCTCGATTACGCCATGAGCGTGATCGTGGGCCGCGCCCTGCCCGATGCGCGCGATGGCCTCAAACCCGTGCATCGACGCGTACTCTACGCCATGCATGAATTGAACAACGATTGGAACCGTCCCTACAAGAAGTCGGCCCGCATTGTGGGTGACGTGATTGGTAAATACCACCCTCACGGCGACAGCGCGGTGTACGACACCATCGTTCGCATGGCGCAAGATTTTTCTTTGCGTCACATGCTGGTCGACGGACAGGGTAACTTTGGCTCGGTCGACGGCGACAGCGCAGCGGCCATGCGTTACACCGAAATCCGCTTGTCCAAAGTGGCCCACGAGATGTTGGCCGACATTGACAAGGAAACCGTCGACTTTGGGCCCAACTACGATGGCTCCGAGCAAGAACCGCTGGTGTTGCCCACCCGATTGCCTAATTTATTGGTCAACGGCTCAGCCGGCATTGCCGTGGGCATGGCCACCAACATTCCACCGCATAACCTCAATGAAGTGGTGGATGCGTGTCTGCACATGTTGCGCCACCCCGGCGCCAGCGTTGATGATCTGATGGAGATCATCCCCGCGCCTGACTTCCCCACCGCCGGCATCATCTACGGCATTCAAGGGGTGAAAGATGGCTACCGAACGGGCCGTGGACGGGTGGTGATGCGCGCGCGTTGCCACTTTGAGGACATTGACAAAGGACGGCGCCAATCGATTATTGTCGACGAATTGCCCTACCAGGTGAACAAAAAGACGCTGCTAGAGCGCATCGCCGAGTTGGTTCACGAAAAGAAAATCGAGGGCATCAGCCACATTCAGGACGAGTCTGACAAGTCGGGCATGCGGGTGGTGATCGAGCTCAAACGGGGCGAAGTGCCCGAAGTGGTGCTGAACAATCTGTACAAACAGACCCAGTTGCAAGACACCTTTGGCATCAACATGGTCGCCTTGATCGACGGCCAGCCCAAGCTGTGCAATCTGAAAGACCTGGTGGTGGTCTTCCTGGAGCACCGCCGCGAAGTAGTGACCCGCCGCACGGTGTTCAATCTGCGCAAGGCGCGCGACCGTGGCCATGTCCTGGAAGGTCTGGCTGTGGCTTTGGCCAACATTGATGAATTCATCTCCATCATCCGCAACGCCCCCACGCCGCCGGTTGCCAAGGCCGAATTGATGACGCGTTCGTGGGACAGCAAGCTGGTGCGCGAGATGTTGACGCGCTCGCGCGCTGATGGTGCCAAGGTGAATGCGGACGATTACCGCCCTGAAGGTCTGCTGTCAGAGTTTGGCATGCAAGATGACGGCCTGTACCGCCTGAGCGAGACGCAAGCGCAAGAGATTTTGCAGATGCGCTTGCAACGCCTGACCGGCTTGGAACAAGACAAGATCGTCAACGAGTACAAAGAGGTAATGGCCGAGATCGACGACCTGCTCGATATCCTCTCCAAACCCGATCGGGTCTCGACCATCATTTCTGACGTGCTCACTGCGCTGCGCCAAGAGTTTGGCCAGACCAAGCTGGGCGCGCGCCGCAGCCAAATCGAGCACAACGCCCAAGACCTGGCCACGGAAGACCTGATCACGCCCACCGACATGGTGGTCACACTGTCGCACAGTGGTTACATCAAGAGCCAACCCTTGTCCGAGTACCGCTCGCAAAAACGGGGCGGACGGGGCAAGCAAGCGGCTGCGACCAAAGAGGACGACTGGATCGACCATCTCTTCATCGCCAATACGCACGATTACATTTTGTGCTTCTCAAATCGGGGGCGTCTGTATTGGCTGAAGGTCTGGGAAGTGCCGTCGGGCTCGCGTAACTCGCGCGGCCGCCCCATCGTCAATATGTTCCCGCTGCAAGAGGGTGAGAAGATCAATGTGGTGCTGCCACTGACCGGCGACTTCCGCAGCTTCCCGGCTGACCACTTCGTGTTCATGGCGACCTCGATGGGCACGGTGAAAAAAACCGCCCTCGATGAATTTTCGAACCCGCGCAAAGCCGGAATCATTGCGGTTGACCTGGACGAAAGCGACTTCCTGATTGGCGCGGCCCTGACCGACGGCAAACACGATGTGATGCTGTTCTCAGACGGTGGCAAGGCTGTGCGCTTTGACGAAAACGACGTGCGCCCCATGGGCCGCAACGCCCGGGGAGTGCGCGGCATGATGCTCGAAGAAAGCCAGAGCGTGATTGCCATGTTGGTGGCCGAAGACGAGCAGCAGTCGGTGCTGACCGCCACCGAAAATGGCTACGGCAAGCGCACCTCGATCGAGGAGTACACCCGTCATGGCCGTGGCACCAAGGGCATGATCGCCATCCAGCAGTCAGAACGCAACGGCAAAGTAGTGGCCGCCACTTTGGTGCACACCGACGATGAAATCATGCTGATCTCCGACACCGGTGTGTTGGTGCGCACCCGCGTGGCCGAAATTCGCGAAATGGGTCGCGCCACGCAAGGCGTGACGCTGATCAATATGGACGAAGGCGCCAAGCTCAGCGGCTTGCAGCGGATCGTGGAGAACGATGCCAACGAGGGTGGCGACGATGCACCTGAGGGCGAAGATGGCCCCGCGGACGCCGGGGGCGTTTGAGACATGCAAGAGCGCGCTTGGAATTTTTCTGCAGGTCCGGCGGCGATGCCGCTGGAAGTGCTGCAGCAAGCCGCCGCAGAGATGAGCAATTGGCAAGACAGCGGCATGGGCGTGATGGAGATGAGCCATCGGGGCCGTGAATTCATCAGCATCTATGAGCAGACTGAAGCCGATCTGCGCGAACTGCTGGCGGTGCCTGCGAACTTCGAGACCCTTTTCATGCAAGGCGGCGGCATCGCTGAAAACGCAATCGTTCCCCTGAACCTGTGTCGTGGCGCCACGGTGGATTTCGTGGTCAGCGGCAGTTGGAGCCAAAAGTCGCTGAAAGAAGCCGCGCGCTACGCCACTACCCATGTGGCGGCCAGCACCGAGGCCGAAGGCCATCTGCATTTTCCGGCTGCGGCCGGCTGGAACCTGTCTTCCAAACCCGCCTACGTGCACGTGTGCACCAACGAGACGATCCACGGCGTGGAATGCCACACCCTGCCCGATCTGAAGGCCTTGGGTTGCGAGGCGCCGCTGGTCATCGACTTCTCATCCCACGTGCTCTCACGCCCGGTCGACTGGTCGCGCGTGGGCTTGGCCTTTGGTGGCGCTCAAAAAAACATTGGGCCAGCGGGTGTCACCCTGGTGGTGGTGCGCGAAGACCTGTTGGGACACGCACTCAGCGTGTGCCCCAGTGCCTTTGACTACGCCTTGGTGGCCAAGAACGATTCGATGTACAACACCCCTCCCACCTACGGCATTTACATGGCCGGGCTGACATTTCAATGGCTCAAGCGCCAAGGGGGCGTGGCTGAGATGGAGCGGCGCAACATCGCCAAGGCTCAACTGCTTTACGATTTTCTGGATCAGTCGGCTTTGTATGAAAATCGAGTCGCCAAGGCCGACCGCTCGCGCATGAATGTGCCTTTCTTTTTGCGTGATGAGTCGCTCAACGACGCCTTTTTGGCCGGCGCCAAGGCGCGTGGTCTGCTGCAACTGAAAGGACACAAATCGGTGGGCGGCATGCGTGCAAGCATTTATAACGCCATCCCCTTGGCGGGCGTGCAGGCGCTGGTGGATTACCTGCGCGAGTTTGAACAAAAGGCTTGATGATGAGCAAAACACCAGTTCAGTCCGACGCCCTGGCTGCGTTGCGGGTCAAGATCGATAGCCTGGATCAGCAACTGCTGAGCCTGCTCAACCAACGCGCACAGGTGGCGCAGGATGTGGGCGAGATCAAACGCGCCGAAGGCTCGCCATTTTTCAGGCCAGACCGGGTGGCGCAAGTCATCCAAAAAATCACCGCCAGCAACCCAGGCCCCTTGCTCAACGACCATGTGGCCGCCATTTGGCGCGAAATCATGTCGGCCTGTTTAGCGCTCGAATCCCCGCAACGGGTGGCGGTGCTGGGTCCTCAAGGCACATTTTGCGAGCAAGCAGCACTTGAGTTTTTTGGCGGTGCCGCCGAGTTGATTTACTGCGCCAATTTTGACGAAGTGTTCCACGCCACCGCTGCTGACACGGCCCAGTATGGCGTGGTGGGCATGGAGAACTCGACCGAGGGCGTGGTTGCCCGTTCGCTCGACCTGTTCTTGCGCTCGCCGGTGCATGTGGTGGGCGAAGTCAGCCTGCTGGTGCGACACAATTTGTTGCGGCAATCCAATTCACTGGAAAAGATCGAGGTGGTGTTGGCGCATCCCCAAGCGCTGGCGCAGTGCCAAGGATGGCTCAGTCAACACCTGCCCGGTGCCGAGCGTCGCGCCGTCAGTTCCAATGCTGAAGGCGCACGACTGTCCGCCACGAACCCGGCTTGGGCGGGCATCGCCAGTGAACGTGCCGCCGCCCAGTTCGCCCTGCACACGGTTGCGCACGCCATCCAAGACGAAGCCTACAACCGCACTCGCTTTGCCGTGATCTGCCTGCCGCAGACCATGGCCACGCCACCGGCCTCGGGCAAAGACTGCACCAGCTTGGTGGTATCGGTCCCCAACCGCCCGGGTGCCGTGCACGATTTGCTGGTGCCGTTGAAAAATCATGGCGTGTCCATGACCCGCTTTGAGTCGCGTCCGGCCAAATCGGGGCAGTGGGAATACTATTTTTACATCGACATCCAGGGGCACATCACCGACGAACCGGTCGTGGCCGCGTTGAAAGAACTGCAAGGCCTGTGCGCCTTCTACAAGGTGCTGGGCTCCTACCCGGTGACCGATTGAGGCGGACATGACGCAAGTCTTGGTCGAACGCTTGGCGGTGATCGGTTGCGGTCTGATGGGTGGCTCCTTCGCCCTGGGTCTTCGCCAGCGCGGCTTGGTGGGCCATGTGCGCGGCTATAGTTCGCGCGACTCCACCCGGCAAAAGGCCGTGGCCTTGGGTGTGATTGACGAAGCCTGCGAAAGCGTGGCTCAAACCGTGACTGGCGCCGACCTGGTGTTGTTGGCAGTGCCAGTGCAAGCCACCGAATTGACCCTGAGCGCCCTCGCGCCACACCTCGGCACCCACACCCTGCTGATGGACGTGGGTTCGACCAAGTGTGACGTGATTGAAGCCGCCCGACATACCTTGGGCTTGGCTTTGCCGCGATTCGTGCCTGCACATCCGATTGCCGGCAAAGAGGTCGCAGGTGTGGAGCATGCAGATGCCCAGCTCTATCAACGTCGACAGGTTTATTTGACGCCGATGGCCGAGACCGATCCGAGTTTGACCGCCCGCGCCCAAGTGCTTTGGCAGTCGTTGGGCTCTAAAGTCAATTTGCTCGGTGCCGAATTTCACGACCAGGCATTCGCCGCTGTCAGCCATCTGCCTCATCTGCTGGCCTTCGGCTTCATGAATGGTTTGTCAGCACAGGAAGGTGGCGCCGAACTGGTGGCCATGGGGGGGCCGGGGTTTCGGGATTTTTCTCGCATCGCCGCCAGCGACCCGACGGTGTGGCGCGATATTTTGTTGGCCAACCGCTTGCAGGTGCTGGCTCAGTTGCAGCACACCCAAACGGCGCTGGCTGAATTGGAGCAGACCATGCGGGATGGCAACGGCCTGCGGTTGCATGAGCTGATCGAGGCTTCGCGTCTGGCACGCAGCGGCTGGCGCTTGTTGGGCGACACCGAATAGGACTGAATGCACATGTACAAGACCCCATTTCTGGATTTGCCCGCCTTGTCATCGGCTGCTGGAGAGGTGACACTACCTGGGTCCAAAAGCATTTCCAATCGGGTATTGTTGCTGGCCGCGCTTTGCCAAGGCACGACCGTGGTGCGCGATCTGCTTGACTCGGACGACACCCGAGTGATGCTGCAAGCCTTGCGCCAACTGGGCTGTGGCGTGCTGGTCGAAGGCACCAGCGTGACGGTTTCGGGCTTGGGTGGTCGGTTGGCACACTCTCAAGCGATCGAGTTTTTCATGGGCAATGCAGGCACCGTCATGCGGCCCCTGACTGCCGCCCTCGCAGTACTGGGGGGTGACTTCATTTTGAAGGGTGTGCCGCGCATGCACGAGCGCCCCATAGGCGACTTGGTCGATGCCTTGCGTGCCTTGGGTTGCCGCATCGATTACCTGGGCCAAGAGGGCTATCCGCCTTTGCGCATCGGCACACCGCAAATCCGCATCGACGCGCCCATCCCGGTGCGAGGCGATGTGTCCAGCCAATTCCTGACCGCCTTGCTGATGGCCTTGCCCTTGGCAGCAGGTCAGCAAGACATCACCATTGAGGTGGTGGGTGAGTTAATTTCCAAACCTTACATCGACATCACGCTGAACCTCTTGCAGCGTTTTGGCATCGAGGTGCGGCGTGAAGCATGGTCACGCTTCACCATTGCGGCAGGTTGTCGCTATCAATCTCCTGGCGAGATCCATGTTGAGGCCGATGCATCCTCGGCCAGCTATTTCATCGCCCTGGGTGCACTGAGCGCGGGGCCGGGCATGCGGGTGTTGGGCGTGGGGGCCGATTCGATCCAGGGTGACATCCGCTTTGTCGAGGCTGCCCAAGCCATGGGCGCCGAGGTCGAGAGTGGCCCCAACTGGCTACATATCCGGCGGGGCGCTTGGCCTCTGCGCGGTCTGACACTCAATGGCAACCACATTCCCGATGCCGCCATGACCCTGGCGATCATGGCCCTGTATGCCGATGCGCCCACCACGCTGACCGATATCGGAAGTTGGCGGGTCAAGGAAACCGATCGCATCGCTGCCATGGCCACAGAATGCCGCAAACTGGGGGCGACGGTTGAGGAAGGCCCAGACTGGATTCGCGTTCATCCTTTGCCTACCGGGCAATGGCGACGCGCCAGCATCCACACCTATGACGACCATCGGGTGGCGATGTGCTTTTCGCTGGCCGCATTGAACCCCGATGGGGTAATGGTACGCATCGAAGATCCCGCATGTGTGGCCAAGACTTTCCCCGATTATTTTGAGACCTTGTTCGAAGTGGCCCGACCTTTGGATGTGCCAGTGATTTGCATCGATGGCCCGACAGCTTCAGGCAAAGGCACCTTGGCGTCCCGAGTGGCAGCGGCGCTGGGTTACCACTACCTCGACTCGGGCGCTTTATACCGTGTCACGGCGCATGCCGCCGTGCAAGCCGGTCTGGCTCTGGACGCGGCGAACGAGAAGAACATCGCCGAATTGGCGCGCCAACTGCCGGTACGCTTTGAAGGCGATCGAATCTGGCTGGCAGACCTGGACGTCACCGACGAGATCCGCAGCGAGGCCGGTGGCATGCGAGCCAGTCTGGTGTCGGCGCTGCCAGCCGTGCGCGAGGCCTTGGTGGATTTGCAGCACAGCTTTGCCCGACTGCCCGGCCTGGTGGCCGATGGGCGCGACATGGGCACGGTGATTTTCCCGGCCTCGCCTTTGAAGGTGTATTTGACCGCCAGCGCCGAAACACGGGCTCAGCGCCGCCATGCACAGGTACTGCAACGTGGACAAGCCGCAGATTACTCAGCCTTGTTGGCCGACTTGCAAGCCCGCGACGCCCGCGATATTCAACGCAGTGCAGCGCCTTTGCGTGCCGCAGCCGACGCGCTGGACTTGGACAACACCGGCCTGTCGATAGACGACAGCGTCAATCAGTTGCTGGCTTGGTGGGAAGAGCGCTTGCAGCGCTGATCGGTCCTATCCGATCTGGGCCGGCTGACGCAATAAATCGGCCAATGTCATCTTGTCCCATCCCTGCCAAATCAATTGCGTCGCCTGATAGAGCGACAAGAGCAGCTGCCGCAACAAAACCGCAACAGGTGTTTGCTCGGGTTGCACCACCAACACCAATCGATCGTCACCGTCGAGTTGAGCCACCCAACCCAAATCCATGAGTTGGCGCATAGTGCCTTCGAGTTCGGCCGGATCAAACCGCAGTTGACGGGCCAACTCGGCCAAGGTCAATCCAACATGGTTGTCGGCTCGGGCTTGCTCCAACAAGCGCAGCGTCTCGATCGATTGGGCCAGCACCCAGCCGGGCCCATCGGCCACGCGCACGCGACGCAGCAACACGCCAGGCAAGAGTGACACCAGCACCGCCCCGGACAACACGATGACCCATGCAGTGTAAATCCAAATCAGCAAAATCGGCAAGGTGGCCAAGGCGTCATAAATTTTCGAGATCGCTGGCATGGCGCTAAGGTACCAGGTCAACACTCGGCGGGCGATCTCGATGACCACCGTCACTCACAAGCCACCAGCCAGGGCATGCGTCCAGCGGACATGCACATTGGGGAGGTACTTGAACAAGGCCCCCACACCGATGACCAACAAAGACCATTCCAGCGCGTCGATGGCCAGGTGCAGGCTTTGCGGCCAAGCCTGCGCCATGCCACGCGATACAGAGACCACATGCGACATGGTTGCCACGCTCAGGCTCATCATGACCGGTCCCAGCGTCATCGCCGCCCAATAGACCAAAATGCGCTGCGCCAGCGGACGTGATTTGGTGATGCCCCAAATGGCATTGAAGGCCCGATCCCGGGTGAAAACCAGCGTCAGGGCCGACAAGACCAGCACCATCATGCCGGCCAAGCCCAGCCGACTGGCCTTGGTGGTGAATAGGGTCACGTAGCTCAGCACTTGGCGGGAAATTTCCTCGGACATCAGACTGTCGATCAACCAGCGCTGAACCAGGGTTTGAATGTCGGCGAATTGCGGGAATATGGTGAAGATCACAAGACTGATCGTCAGCAAGGGAACCAATGCAATGGTGGTGGTGAAGGTCAAGCTGCCCGCCGCCTGTCCCAGGCGCACCTCGACGAAGCGCTGCCGCACACGGCGCAACAACTGGCCCCAGGGCATGTCGCGCCAGCGACCTGCGACCGAGGTTTTCGATAGAGCCAAAGACTTCATGGGGGTTTTTCTACGAAAATCAGTTGCAGAAATTGGGGTCACAGAAATTGGGGTCTGACCCCAATTATTTGACCCCAATTATTATGACCCCAATTATTTGAATGGATGACGATGGAAGACGCGATTCAAGAGCGCCCAGTCCTGGCCAAAGCCTTGGCGTTGACACGGACCTTGGCGGTGGGCAGCCTGATCGGCCTGGTGGTGTTGTCGCTGGGCTGGGAGCTTTGGTGGGCGCCCTTGCGCCCAGAGGGCAGCTGGTTGGCGCTTAAGGCGCTGCCGCTGTGCCTGCCACTGGCGGGTCTGCTGAAAAACAAGATGTATACCTACCGCTGGCTGAGTTTGCTGGTGTGGTTGTATTTCACCGAGGGTGTGGTGCGGGCCACGTCCGACCGCGCGCCCAGCAGCCATTTCGCCATCCTTGAGGTGGTCTTGTGCCTGGTGCTGTTCACCGCCTGTGCCTTGCACGTTCGTCATCGTTTTCGCCACGCGGCCGAGTTGGGCTTGCGCTCTGACAACCCTTGATTGGATTTGAACATGGCTTTACTGGACAGATTGCGTCGCATCGTGAGTGATGCAAATGTATTGACCGAAGACATTGACGGTTTTGTCACCGATTGGCGCAAACGCGCCAAGGGCAATGCCTTGTGCGTGGTTCGACCGGGCAATTCAACCGAGGTGTCGGCGGTGGTCAAGGCCTGCGCTGCAGCCGGGGTGAGCATCGTGCCCCAAGGCGGCAATACCGGTCTGGTGGTGGGATCCATCCCCGACGAGTCGGGCACGCAGGTGCTGATGAGTTTGCAGCGCATGAATGCGGTTCGCGCCATCGACGGCGATAACCTGACCATCACAGTGGAGGCCGGTTGCGTGCTGCAAAACCTGCAAGCCGCCGCCGCGCAGGCAGGCTTTCTTTTTCCGCTCAGCCTGGGCTCTGAAGGCAGTTGCACCATTGGCGGGAATTTGTCGACCAATGCCGGCGGCACGCAGGTGGTGCGCTATGGGAACACGCGCGAGTTGTGCTTGGGGTTGGAAGTGGTCACCGCCGAGGGCGAGGTGATGAATGGCTTGGTGGGCCTGCGCAAGGACAACACCGGTTACGACCTGCGGGATGTATTCATAGGCGCCGAGGGCACACTGGGCATCATCACCGCCGCGACCATGAAATTGTTCCCCCTGCCCGCAGCCACCTTGACCGCCTGGGCCGCCGTGCCCAGCATGGACGAGGCGGTCAGATTTTTAGGTTTGGCGCACCATCACCTTGGTCCTGGTTTGACAGGCTTTGAGGTGATGAACCAGTTCTCGCTGAGTTTGGTCGACAAGCATTACCCGCAGTTGCGCGTCCCGCTGTGGAAGGAGACGCCGTGGTGCGTGCTGCTGGAAAACGCCGACAGCGAATCGGAAGCGCACGCCAGATCGCGCTTTGAGGCCTTGATGGAAGCCGCAATGGAGGCGGGTTGCGTGACCGACGCGGTGGTGGCCGAGAGCTTGGCTCAGGCCCGCAATTTGTGGCATATCCGCGAGAGCATCACCTTGGCGCAAGCCGAGGAAGGCTTGAACATCAAGCACGATATTTCGATCCCGATTTCGGCCATTCCGGAGTTCGTTCGCATCACCGATGCCGAATTGGCGGCGCACATCCCCGGTGCGCGCTTCGTTGACTTTGGTCATTTGGGTGACGGCAACCTGCACTACAACGTGCAAAGCCCCGAGGAACAGGATTACCGCGAGTTCCAGCGCTTGTACGAGGACAAGATCAACGACATCGTCTATGAAAGTGTGCGCCGCTTCGGTGGCTCGATCTCGGCCGAGCACGGCGTGGGTGAGATGAAAGTGGATCGACTGCCCGACTTTAAGGACCCGGTGGCACTGGAGATGATGCGGCGAATCAAACGCGCCTTCGATCCCCACAACACCCTGAATCCGGGACGGGTGGTTCGGGTCTGAACGAAATCCATGCTAGCTCTGCATTGCAGATGTTTGCATGGGTCAGCGACGCGGCGCACAAACCAGCATGCCGGGGTCGTTGTGCGCGATGTCCAGGTAGTTCTTGGCCTGGGCCACATCCATCTCGCGCGGTAGGGGCACATTGTTTTTCACGGCCAGGATCTCAGCCATGATGCTGACCGCGATCTCGGAAGGCATTTTGCTGCCGATGTAGATGCCGATTGGACCGCGCAAGCGCTGCAGGCTTTGGTCGGTCTGGTCGAAGTACTCTTTCATGCGGGCTCGGCGGGCATCGTTGTTGCGACGCGAACCGATGGCCCCGACATAAAAGGCAGCTGTTTCAAGCGTCTCGATCAAAGCCAAGTCGTCGAGCTTGGGATCGTGCGTGAGGGCAACCACGCAACTGCGTCGATCGGGCCGGAACGATTGCACGACATCGTCGGGCATCTCGCGTGTCAGGGTGACCTGTGGCACCGACCAGGCCCCGCTGTACTCGGGGCGTGGATCGCAAACGGTAACAGCGAAGCCGTTGAACAGAGCCATGGTGGCCAGGTACTCGGACAACTGGCCAGCACCGATCAAAAGCATGCGGTACTCAGGGCCAAAGGTATTGATCAGACGCTGTTCGTTGATCTGCAGCTCTTGCGGGTTTTGCGCTTGGCTGACAGTGACTGCACCAGTGGTCAAATCAACCTCGCGTTGCATCAACTCACCGTTCTCTAAGGCACCCACCAACTGGGCCAGCAAAGACTCGTCGGGGTCGAATTCAAGCACCAACTCGAGAGTGCCACCGCAGGGCAGGCCAAATCGGTGGGCCTCATCGGCGCTGATGCCGTACTTTACCTGCTGTGGCGCTCCGCTGGGAATGACTCCCGGCTCTTCGGCAGTGGTGCCTTGAGTGTGCACATAGGCTTGGGTGAATCGATAGATCAGATCGTCTTCGATGCACCCCCCCGAGACCGAGCCCAACACGGCACCGTCTTCACACAGGGCCATGATGGAGCCGACCGGACGGGGAGAAGAACCCCAGGTTCGAACCACTGTGGCCAGCAGGGCGCGTCGGCCTGCCACGCGCCAATCGCGCAAACCGCGCAAAACCATGACGTCTATGTTTTCCATGCTGTGTCTTTCAAGCCCAGAGGCCACCCTGTTCAGGGGTTGTGATTCAAAGGCTGATTTTAGGCTTGGGGCAGAGTCAGTTCAACCGCGAGGGGATCGTACTCAAACAGCCAGTCGTAGCGGGTGCGAACCTTGTCGGCTTGCCACTCGGCGCTGATGTAGGCCTGGGCTTGACTGGCATCGGCCAGCACAGGGTTGTGAAAGCGTGAGGCATTGTCCAGCGAGCGTTGGACGATCTGGGTGGTGCGTTGCAAGCGCAAACGCTCAAAGGCAAGCAAGGCTAGGGGTACTGGCGCATTGGCCAGGCAACGGGCCATGATGGCACCATCTTCGATGGCCATGTTCGCCCCTTGTGCCCAAAAAGGCAAGGTTGGGTGGGCAGCGTCTCCCATCAAGCACAAGCGACCTTGAGCATAAGCGCTCAACGGAGCTCGCCCTAGCAAAGCCCATTTATAGGGTTGCTCGATGCTGCGCATCAGCTCTCGCACATCGTCGTGCCAAATGGCAAAGTCGGCCAACAGCTCTTCATGACTGCCCGTCTGGTTCCAAGACTCATGGTGCCAATCGTCACGCTCCAAAATACCCACCACATTCATCAACTGGGCACGGCGCAGCGGGTAGGTGATGACGTGGCCACCCGGCCCAACCCAGTTGGTGCCCAAGGCATGCTCTGCGGTGACTCGCAGGTGCGCGGGCAAACGGGCCATGGGCACGACACCGCGCCAAGCCATCAAGCCGGTGAACTGAACCGGGTCGTTCGGCACCATGGCGCTGCGCAAGCGGGAACGTACACCGTCGCTGGCCAACAATCCGCTGGCGTGGACTGAGCGTCCATCGCTGAGTTGCACGCTGATGTGATCACCTTGGTCTTGGACCGATTGGACGCCTATGCCCACCTGTAAGGCGTGCGGCGCACGATCACGCAAAGCGGTCAGCAAGACCTGCTGGAAGTCGCCTCGGTGAATGAACCAATAAGGTGCGGCAAAGCGCATGCGGCAATCTTCGCCCAAGTCAAACAGCTTCCAGGTTTGTCCACTAAGCCCATGACGGACTTCCTTGCGCTCGGCCTCGCAGACCACCTGTCGCATTGCATCATCCAAGCCCAGATCGATGAGCACGCGAGTGCCGTTGGGCGACAACTGCAAGCAGGCCCCCACCTCGCTGAGTTGTGCAACCTGCTCGTAGACCTGAAAAGGGATGCCATGTCGGTGCAGGGACAGGGCGGTGATCAAACCCGCCACACCCGCACCGGCGATGACGATGGGCGCACTCGACATGCTCAGTTGGCGGTGATCTGGTTGGCGCGGGCCACGCCAGTCCAGAGTTCGATCTCGGCTGCGATGGTGCGGGCCATGTCGGCAGGCATGCCGCCTATGGGTCGGATATCGAGTTTGTTCATGCGCTCAATGACGTCAGGCATGGCCATGATGCGGGCGACTTCTGTCTGCACCCGAATGATGATTGCTCCTGGCGTCCCAGCTGGGGCGAGCAAGCCACTCCAGAGGTTGACCGACAAATCAATGCCTTGCTCTTTGAGGGTAGGCACTTGGGGGTAATTGGCCAGGCGCTGATCAGAGGTGACCGCCAAGGCGCGTATGCGACCGGCTTGCAACATGGGCGCGATAGGTCCGGTGTCGATCAAGGTCATCTGAACTTCGCCAGTCAGCACGGCATTGACCGAGGGGGCACTGCCCTGATAGGGCACATTGATGCCCTTGAGACCAGTGCGAGCTTTAAGCATCTCCATGATCAACTGGAACGATGTGGTGGGGTGGGAGTAAGCGCTTTGATTGCTGTTGGCCTGACTGTATTGAACCAAGTCTTTCAGGCTGCGGGCAGCAAAATCGTCGCGCACGCCCAAGACCAGGGGGAATGAGCCGACGATGGACACTGGGGCCAAATCGCGCAGCGGGTTGTAACTGAGCTTGGACATGAGTGCCGGGTTGAAGACGATGGGGCCACTGGCGGCCATCAGAAAGGTATAGCCGTCCGGGGCGGAACGCACCACATGCTCGGTTCCCACCACGGCACCTGCGCCGGGACGATTCTCGACCACCACCGGCCGCCCCAATCAGGGTACCAGGCCAGGTTCGGGGGATGTGCTGCAACACATGAGTACTGTTGCGGATGCCTTCGTTGACCACCACATCCTGGGGTTCTAGAGCAGCATGGATTTGGGCACAGACCCAGGCCGCGTTCAGCGCACCATCCGGCCCCGGCTCAGCCACCTGGGCTTTGAGTTGCAGCTGGCGCTGGATTCGCCAAGCATCCATGCGCAGGCGGCGCTCTTGGACACGCTGGCTCAGGCCCGAGTCTGCCAAGTCACGCACGGCGGCGATGACTTGACGCAAAGCGGTGGCGACATCGGCTTGCTGACGGATGTCGGTGGCAAAGCCCCACATAGGAAAATCGGTTTTGAGCGGATCCACATCAATGTGCGCCCAATGGCTGTCAGCGGCGGGCTGACCCGCCTGCGGCAACCAGGGCACATCGACATCAAGCAAAAATCCAAAATCGGTCTCGGGTAGCCAGGGGGCCGCATCGAAACCACCAAACCAAGGGTGATCGGGCGAGAGGCACACTTGGTGCGGGTTGTGGGCGACAACGACCACTCCGCACAGCTCAGCCAGCTCGGCCAGTGCAGCCACGGCTTCGGTTTTACGCCCGGCGTAGGCGATCACTACCAAGGGTTGCCGTGCCTCGATCAGTGAGCGCGCAATTTGAGGCGCCAGCCCATCGGGCAGGGCACCTGCCAGACCAGAACCATAACGCGACGCAGGATAACTGCGCAGGGCATCTTCGGGCACGGACTCGGCCAGGGTCTCGCGTGGCAGCGTCAGGTAGACCGGGCCGGCGGGTTCGTTGTGCATGATGCTGTGGGCGCGGCGCAGCACCTCTTTGGCCACGCGGCCAGAAGTCAGGTTGTATTCCCAGCGGACATAGGGCCTCACCAGGGAGCCGATGTCAAAGGGGTCTTGCACATAGTGTGTGCATAGTTGTCGCGGGCACCGGGCAACTCGCCATGCAAGGCATAGGGGGTTTTGCCCGACATCAAGAGCACAGGCAGCCGAGCGCGCAGAAGATTGTGCAGGCCCATGACGGCATTGGCGGTGCCGGCGTCGACGTGTACCAGCACGCCCTGCCCTTGGCCGCTGATTGCGGCATAACCACCGGCCATGTGAATGGCGACATTCTTGTGTGGACACAGCACGATGCCGGGCATGGACCGTCCCTGGGTTTCGGCCAGGGCGAGTTCTTCGATCAGGGTGGCGTGATCGGTGCCCAAATTGCAAAACAACCAGTCGATACCAGCTTCGAGTAAGCCATCGAGGAAGACGCGGGCAGTGGTGATGTTTGTGCTCATGATGAGCACATGATCATGCCCGCAAAACAGTGCATTTGTCTTGCGGCAAATCCCTGAGGTGACAACCCATCCGGGGCTGGGGGACTGTGCCCGGGGACTCAGCCACCGATGCGCGGTAACACCTTTTCGGCCATCAGGCGCATGGACTTTTTGCCCACCTCGGGGTCAAGCCAGTCTTTGCCCGCGTAAAGCAAGGTGCCGAATTCGCCGACCTGCTCTTTGAATTCCAGGATTTGGTCGGCGACCCGCTCAGGAGAGCCCCAGAGCACCAATCGGTTGAACACCGACTCTTCGGTCACCTCATCATCGGGCTGATCGGTCCGGGTTTTAAAGAGCTCGCTGCGGCCGTTTTTCTTCAGCTTGGTGAACAACGAACGGAAGTAAAAACGATAGGGGCTGTCCGGGTGCATGACATAGTCGCGCGCCTGCTGATCGGTAGCGGCCACCAAGATCGACTTGGCCACTCGCCATTGGGCGGGATCGGGTGTTTTGCCTATGCGCTGGCAGCCCTCGACATACTGGGGCCAATGGGTCTTGACCCATTCAGGCATCAGGAAGTTGGCAGAAATCATTTCCCAGCCCCGAGCGGCGGCCTCGGTCACGCCTTTGGAGTATGGAGCGACAGCGGTCACAGCGATGGTGGGGTGCGGACGTTGAAAAGGCCTTGGGATGTAGCCCTGCCCAATCTCTTTCATCAAGGTCTGGGTGGTGCTGATCTGCCAGTACTTGCCCTGTATGTCGTAGGGGGGCTCGGTGGTCCACAGTTGCAACACGGCATTGATGGACTCGATGAACATTTCATTGCGATTCTTGCCCAGATTGCCAAAGATTTCGGCGTCCGACAGCAAGCCGCCCGGCGAGATACCCATGATGAACTTGCCATCGAGCATGTGGTCGAGCAAGGCGAGTTCGGCCGCGACGCGGGCGGGATGGGTGTTGGGCATGTTGACGGTGCCAGTGCCCAAGGTCATGCGCTTGACCTTCCCCACCAGGCTAGAGAGAAACATGGTGCACGAGGTGATGTTCTCGGCCAGATCGGTGGAGTGCTCACCGGTGTAGGCCTCGGAGTAGCCCAGTTGATCGGCCAAGATGAAGGCCTCGCGGGCCTCGCGCAGGGTTTGTCGCCAGTCCTTGCCCATGGGGTGGATAGGCATGGTGAAAAAGCCAAGTTTCATGTTCGTGCTCCGTCAAATTACCCTTCGGCATGAAGGACTGAGGTTGGATGGAGATTATGAAACTCGACCAAGCGCTGCGAACGCCTCTTTGTTGTTCAATCGATCAATATTGATACAAGTCAAAGGATTCGGACTGGGGTTTGCCCTGATGCCTTAGGCGATCTGTAACACCACTTTGCCGATGTGACGGTCGGCCTGCATGTGCTCGCGCGCAGCGGGCAACTGGTCAAAGGCGAATACCCGATCGATCAGCGGCACCCACTTGCGTTGCGCCATGATCGGCAAGAAGCGCTGAGTGAAAT
Organism: Alphaproteobacteria bacterium; assembly: GCA_030054175.1. Lineage (GTDB taxonomy): Bacteria > Pseudomonadota > Gammaproteobacteria > Burkholderiales > Burkholderiaceae_C > Limnohabitans. The sequence goes on from JASGCM010000003.1 coordinate 65,499, forward strand.
CGGCCACGCTGGCGGTGCGTTCGGCAGGCATGCGGTTTTTATTCGAGACGCCAAAGATAAGCAAACGCTGAGCGTGGACAGCGCCGATGTCGAGCGGCCCGCAGAACTGGCCGTCGACATAGCCGACAATGGCCAAACGGCCCCGATAGGCCAGGGATTCGATTTGTTCGGCCAGGATGCTGGCACCGACCGGGTTGATGGCCAAATTCACACCCTTACCGCCGGTGCAACGCATGACTTCCTCGCGAAAGCCACCGCCACGGGTGAGCACGCCGACCTCTAGGCCCTGAGCACGCAGGGCATCGAGTTTGTGCGCCTGACCGGAAGTGCCGATGGTATGGGCGCCAATCATTTGCGCCAGTTGCAAGCTGGCAGTGCCCACACCCGAGGCGGCACCGTTGAGCAGCAGCCATTCGCCTGCAGCCAACTCGCCTTGGGCGACCAACATATCATGAGAGACCATGTAGGTGATGGGCAAGGAGGCACCATGCACCCACTCGAAATGATCGGGCATGGGCATGGCCTCGGCGGCCACCAGCAATGCCTGTTCGGCGAAGCCGCCCAAAGCTCGGCCCATGACGCGCTGGCCGACTTGCCACCCCGTCACGCCAGGCCCCATGGATACGATGGTGCCGGCAGCTTCCATGCCCATGGCCTTGGGTTGGCTGAGCTGGCCCAGCAAACCTTGACCGGTGATGAATTCACCACGATTGAGACTGGCGGCATGAACCTGCACCAACAGTTGACCGGGACCAGCCATCGGGGCCGGGGTCTCGCGCAGCTGAAGTTCAGGGCCGGCGGCGCCGGCGACCATCCACCAGGATTTCATTTATTTTGGCCTTCGACCACTTCGGCCGCGGCGCGGAAAGCTTCCAGGGCGGCGGGGAAGCCTACGTATTGAGAAAGATGTATGCACAACTCTTTGAGTTCGTCAGGTGTCACGCCGTTGTTCAAGGCGCCTCGCACGTGCAATTTCAACTCGTGGGTGCGGCAGGTGGCAGCAGCGAATGCACAAGTGATCAGGCTGCGGTCGCGCAGGCTCAGGCCTTCGCGCTGCCAGACTGTGCCCCAAGCGGTGCGCGTGACGAAATCTTGCAATTCGGCAGTGAAGGGAGTTCGGTTGCCATAAGAGCGTTCGACATACTCCTTGCCCAGCACTTTTTTGCGTGTGGCCAGGCCGGCTTCGTATTGGGCGTCCAAGGGGGTTTGACTGGGACGGATCTCGCTCATCGGATCATCTCCTGTGGGTGTGTTGTGGGTATCGCTCATGGGGTTCAGCCCAGTGCCTTGACCACGGCGTCGCCCATTTCTCGGGTGCCGACGCGGGTGGTTCCGACACTGTAAATGTCGGGGGTGCGCAAGCCTTGGGCAAGCACCTTTTTGACAGCGGCTTCGATGCGGTCGGCAGCTTCGGCCTGATCGAGGCTGTAGCGCAACATCATGGCGGCAGACAAAATGGTGGCCAACGGATTGGCCACACCTTTACCGGCGATGTCAGGGGCGCTGCCGTGGCTGGGCTCATACAAACCCTGCTTTTTGTCGTTCAATGAGGCCGAAGGCAACATGCCAATCGAGCCGGTCAGCATCGAGGCTTCGTCGGACAAGATATCGCCAAACATGTTGCCAGTGACGACCACGTCGAATTTTTTGGGCTCTTTGACCAATTGCATGGCGGCGTTGTCGATGTACATGTGTTCCAGGGTGACATCGGGGTATTCTTTGCCCAACTCGACCATGGTGTCGCGCCACAGTTGCGAGGTTTCCAGCACGTTCGATTTATCGACACTGGTGACGTGTCGGTTGCGCTTGCGGGCGGCCTCGAAAGCCACGCGCCCAATGCGGATGATTTCTGGGCGGGTGTAGCGCATGGTGTCAAAGCCCTCCTCGGCCCCAGGGAAGAGCCCGTCGGTGGCGGTGCGACGGCCACGTGGCTGACCGAAATAAATGTCGCCTGTCAGCTCGCGCATGATCAGGATATCCAGGCCCGACACCAACTCGGGCTTTAAGCTGGAGGCATGGGTCAATTGCTCATAGCAAATGGCCGGGCGGAAGTTGGCGAACAAACCCAGGTGTTTGCGCAGACCCAAAATGGCCTGCTCGGGTCGGAACTGGCGTTCGAGTTTGTCGTACTTCCAGTCACCAACGGCGCCAAACAAAATGGCGTCCGAGGTCTTGGCCAGATTCAGGGTGGCTTCGGGCAAGGGGTGGCCATGGGCGTCATAGGCGGCGCCGCCCACCAAGGCCTCTTCCATCTCCATGCCCAGACCCAAGACTTTGAGCACCTTGACGGCTTCGGCGGTGATTTCTGTTCCAATGCCGTCGCCGGCCATGACTGCGATTTTCATGCGATGTGACTTTCTAAAGAATCAAAGGGTGTGGGCCAGCCAAGGCTTGGTCGCCAGGCGCTGGGCCTCATAGGCGCGGATTTTGTCGGCATGGCGCAGGGTCAGACCGATGTCATCAAAACCGTTGATCAGGCAGTACTTGCGAAAGGCATTGACCTCGAAGGGAATCTCTTCGCCCTGGGCCTTGACCACCACCTGGCGATCGAGGTCGATGGTGAGCTCAAAGCCGGGGAAGGCCGCCACTTCGTTGAACAGACCATCGATGACCGACTCGGGCAAGACGATGGGCAACAAGCCGTTCTTGAAGCAGTTGTTGAAAAAGATGTCGGCGAAACTGGGCGCCAAGATGGCTCGAAAACCATATTGGTCGATGGCCCAGGGAGCGTGTTCACGCGAGGAACCGCAACCGAAGTTCTTGCGAGCCAACAAAATGCTGGCGCCCTTGTAGCGCGGCAGGTTCAGCACGAAGTCGGGGTTGGGCTTGCGTTGCGACTCGGGCACACCGGGTTCGCCTTTGTCCAGATAGCGCCACTCGTCGAACAAGTTGGGGCCAAAACCGGTTTTCTTGATCGACTTGAGAAACTGCTTGGGGATGATGGCATCGGTGTCGACGTTGGCGCGATCCATGGGCGCGACCAGACCTTTGTGGAGGGTGAACTTTTGCATGGCGGCTCCCTTAGGCGAATTGGCGGATGTCGACGAAATGGCCATGGATGGCGGCGGCCGCAGCCATGGCCGGGCTGACCAGGTGGGTGCGCCCCCCGTTGCCTTGGCGGCCTTCGAAGTTGCGGTTGCTGGTCGATGCGCATCGCTCTCCGGGCTCGAGGCGATCTGCATTCATGGCCAAACACATCGAGCAGCCGGGCTCGCGCCACTCAAATCCAGCGGCCTTGAAGATCTCGTGCAGGCCTTCCCGCTCGGCCTGGTCTTTGACCAGGCCCGAACCGGGAACGACCATGGCCTGCTTGACGTTGCGTGCAACTTTTTGGCCCAGCTTTTTCACCACCGCGGCGGCTTCACGCATGTCTTCGATGCGGCTGTTGGTGCATGAGCCAATGAACACTTTGTCGATGGAGATGTCACGGATCGGCTTGCCGGGTTGCAGGGCCATGTATTCCAAGGCGCGCTCGATGGCCATACGACGGGTGGCGTCCTTTTCCTTGTCGGGGTCGGGCACGCGACCATCCACGCCCAACACCATCTCGGGGGAGGTACCCCAGGTCACTTGCGGCACGATCTGGGTGCCATCGAACTCGACCACCGCATCGAAATGCGCGCCGACGTCGCTGTGCAAGGTGCGCCAATAGGCGACGGCCTGATCCCACTCGACACCGGTGGGAGCCAGCAGACGGCCCTTGACGTATTCGATGGTTTTCTCATCCACCGCCACCAGGCCGGCGCGAGCGCCGCCTTCGATGGCCATATTGCAAAGGGTCATGCGGCCTTCCATGGAAAGGTCGCGAATGGCGCTACCGGCGAATTCGATGGTGTAGCCAGTGCCGCCGGCGGTGCCGATCTTGCCGATGATGGCCAACACGATGTCTTTGGCGGTGACGCCACGAGCGACTGTGCCCTCGACTTTGATCAGCATGTTCTTGGCCTTCTTGGCCAACAAGGTCTGAGTGGCCATGACGTGCTCGACCTCTGAGGTGCCAATGCCGTGCGCCAGCGCGCCAAAGGCACCGTGGGTTGAGGTATGCGAATCGCCGCAGACTACGGTCATGCCGGGCAAAGTGGCACCGTTCTCAGGGCCAATCACATGCACGATGCCTTGACGCTTGTGGAGAAATGGAAAGTAGGCCGCTGCACCAAAGGCCTGGATGTTGGCGTCCAAAGTGGTGACTTGTTCTTTGCTGATGGGGTCGGTGATGCCGTCGTAGCCCATCTCCCAACCAGTGGTCGGTGTGTTGTGGTCGGCGGTGGCCACGATCGAGCTGACGCGCCAGACTTTGCGGCCAGCCTGACGGATGCCCTCGAAGGCCTGCGGACTGGTGACTTCATGGACCAAGTGACGGTCAATGTAGAGGACTGCGGTGCCGTCTTCCTCGGTGTGGACGACGTGCTCGTCCCAAATTTTGTCGTACAGGGTGCGTGCCATGGCTTCGCTGCTGGAAAAGGTTGAAGGAACCTGACATTTTAGGGGGGTCTGGGCAAGGCGTGTGCGCCACGGGGTGTGCCGCAGGTGACCGAAGGAGATACAGGGTCAGAGGGGGATTGCGGGCTCAGAGCTCGATTTGACCGTCGATACAGGCCACCACCTGGCCAGCCGCCCACACCTGCCCCCCGGATTCGCTCAGAAACACCTGCCCGGCAGCGCCCACCCGGGTGCCTTGGCGCACCCGATACGGGTTGGAGGCCAGGCCGGCCCCGATCAGCCATTGGGCCAATCCGGCGTTCAAGCTGCCGGTGACCGGGTCTTCGCCCACCCCCATGGCGGGGATGAAGGCACGAACCTCGAAATCGGCCTCGCTGCCTGGGGGATGCGGCCCAAGCAGACCAACCCGGTGTCCGCCCAAAGCAGCGAAGTTGGGCTGAACGGCCAGCACGGTCTGGGCATCGGCCAACATCAAGGCACACCAGCCAGGACCGTTGTCCACCCATTGATGGCGCACCACCTGATCGGGGCACAGATCCAGGGCCAGGCAGATGGCGCTCAAGTCGGCGTCAGACAGGGGGCCAGTGCGGCGCAAGGGCGGTGCGGCAAAGGCCAACTGAGGCCCCATGCGTCGGATGGGCACCAAACCCACCGGGCACTCTTGCACGATCCAATCAGATCGGGCGGGCACGCCACCGGCCCACAGCCAGGCTTGGCAGCTGCCCAGGGTCGGGTGCCCGGCAAAAGGCAATTCACCACCCGGCGTGAAAATGCGCACACGGTAATCGGCCCCGGATTGGGTCGGCGGCAACAAGAATGTGGTTTCGGACAGGTGGGTCCAGCGTGCCAGCGCAGCCATGTCGGCATCGCTCAGGCCTTGGGCATCATGCACCACGGCCAGCGGGTTGCCCAGCAAGGGGCGGTCGGTGAAGACATCGAGCTGGTGAAAGCGCCGCTTCATGGTAGCCAGAGCGCGGTCAGGCTTGGACGTAATACACCTCGACACGGCCCTTGAGTTTGATCAGCAGGGGGTTACCCTTGCGATCCAAGGTCTTGCCTGCCGGCACCTTGATCCAGCCCCCGCTCAGGCAATACTCTTCAACATCAGCGCGTTCGTTTCCATTGAAGCGCACGCCGATGGCATGGCCCAACACCTCGGGGTTATAGAACTTTGAACGGACATCAATGCTGAGGTGATCGGGCAGCTCGGGGCGAGCAGGGTTGTCGGTACTCATGGCTCAGTGCTCTCGCTTCAGGGCAGGGAAAAGAATCACGTCACGGATGCTGGCGCTGTCGGTCAACAACATCATCAGGCGGTCGATGCCAATGCCGCACCCACCCGTGGGGGGCATGCCGTACTCGAGGGCACGGACGAAGTCGTGATCAAAGAACATGGCCTCGTCGTCACCGCCATCTTTGGCCGTGACTTGGGCATGAAAACGTGCCGCCTGGTCTTCGGCATCGTTCAACTCGGAGAATCCGTTGCCGAACTCACGACCGGTGATGTAGAGCTCGAAGCGCTCGGTGACTTCGGGTCGTTGATCGTTGGCGCGCGCCAGCGGTGAGATCTCGGTCGGGTGCTCCATGATGAAGGTGGGCTGCCAAAGCTTGTCTTCCACCGTTTCTTCAAAAAAAAGCACCTGCAAGGACGCCAGGCTGCGGCTTGAGAGCTTGTTTTTTTCTTCCGATTGACCCAATTTCTTGAGGGCGGCGATCAGCCACCGGGGGTCATCGACACCGGCACCAGCATCGGTATGACGCAAGATGGCCTCACGGATGGTCAATCGCTCGAAGGGCTGTGATAAATCAATGGGTTTGCCGCCATAGGTGAGCAAAAGCGTACCCACGGCCTTTTGCGCCGCATCTCGGATGATCTCTTCAGTAAAGCCCATCAGGTCGCGGTAATTCCAATAGGCCGCGTAGAACTCCATCATGGTGAACTCGGGGTTATGGCGCACCGAGATGCCTTCGTTGCGAAAGTTGCGGTTGATTTCAAACACCCGTTCGAAACCGCCGACGATGAGTCGTTTCAAATACAACTCGGGGGCAATGCGCAGGAACATTTCCTGGTCCAGGGCATTGTGATGGGTCACGAAAGGACGCGCGTTGGCACCGCCCGGGATTGGGTGCAACATGGGGGTTTCGACCTCCAGGAACCCGTGCTGGACCATGAATTCACGGATGCCGCTGACGGCCTTGCTGCGGGCCACAAAACGCTGACGGGTCGACTCATCGGTCATCAGGTCGATGTATCGCTGGCGGTATTTGATTTCCTGATCAGCCACGCCATGGAACTTGTCGGGCATGGGGCGCAAGCTTTTGGTCAGCAAACGCACCGAAGTGGCATGGATCGACAACTCACCAGTACGGGTTTTGAAAAGTTTGCCTTCGGCCCCCAAGATGTCGCCCAAATCCCAGTGTTTGAAGTCGGCGTAGACCTCTTCGCCCACATCATCGCGAGCGACATAAATCTGAATGCGACCGCTGGCGTCGGACAAAGTGGCGAAGCTGGCCTTGCCCATGACGCGCTTGAGCATCATGCGACCGGCGACGCGCACCACATGGCCTTCTTGCTGCAAGGTCTCAGCGCTTTTCGCCCCGTGCAACTCGTGCAGGTCGTGGGCATGGTGTGCCGGTTTGAAGTCATTGGGAAAAGGCACGTTGCCGCCGGCATGGTGGCGCTCGCGCAGGGCCTTGAGCTTGTCACGGCGCTCGGCAATCAGTTGGTTTTCGTCGACGGCAGGTGCCGTGGCTTCGGTGCTGGGCTTATTTTCAGACATAAGGGGCTATTGTAGGTCTGGAGCCAGGTGGGGCTTGTTGCACAATGGCGGGACTCAAGCCCTGCGAATGTCCAAAAGCCGCCCCCTCAGTCACGAACCCGCCTTTGTGCTGCACCAGTACCCCTGGAGCGAATCCAGCCTGATCCTGGAGGTGTTCACTCGCCACCATGGTCGGCTGGCGGTGGCGGCCAAGGGGGTTAAGCGACCCACATCCAGCTTTCGCCCCGTTTTACTGCCCCTGCAACCCCTTTCTCTGAGTCTGGGGGGCGACGGCGAAATCCGCAACCTGAAGTCGGCAGAATGGCAAGGGGGCCATGTGATGCCCAGCGGCGACCCATTGCTGGCGGGTTTCTATCTGAATGAATTGTTGCTGCGGTTGTTGGCCCGTGACGACCCCCATCCGGTCCTGTTCGACTGCTACCGGCAAGCCGTGCTGATGTTGGCCCAAGGCGGCGAGAGCGCGGTCACGCCGGCGTTGCGGGCATTTGAATTGCTTTTGCTGCGCGACGTCGGGTTCTTGCCCAGCCTCAGCGCACAGACCCTGAGCTTGCAACCCTTGACCCAGGACGCAGCCTACGATCTCGTGCCCGAGGGCGGTCTGCGCAAGCCCTCACCGGATGATGGATCAGACGAAGGACGTCGCCCCCGGCTGCTGGGCCGTCACTGGCTGGCTTTGCAAGACACTCTGGACGCCGATCACCCTTTCGCCGACCTGGTGCGCCTTTTGGCGCAATGGCAGCAGGAAGACCGCACGGCCTTGCAGCAGCAACTTCGCGGCATGATCCAACACCATTGCGGCGCCGAGTTGCTGAAAACGCGCCAGCTCATGATGGACCTGCAAAATCTCTAGAAATTGGGGTCAGACCCCAATTATTCTGTCAACCAAGTTCCACGCAGATCATAAAAATAATTGGGGTCTGACCCCAATTTCTTGACCCCAATTTCTGCAATTTCTAGGGAATGGCGGGATAATTTGAGGATGACGGCCTTGAGTGTGAATTTGAATAAAGTGGCGCTGATGCGCAACACGCGGCATTTGGGTATTCCCAGCGTGTTGCGGGCAGCAGAAATTTGCTTGCAAGCGGGTGCCCAGGGCATCACGGTTCACCCTCGCCCCGACGGTCGGCACATCCGCGCCGATGACGTGGCGGATTTGTCGGCGCTGTTGCGCGACTGGCCAGATCGCGAGTTCAATATCGAGGGCAATCCCTTTCATAACCTGATGGATTTCGTGCGCCTGTTCAAGCCGCATCAAGCGACTTTCGTTCCCGATGGCGAAGGGCAGTTCACCAGCGACCACGGGTGGTCGCTGGGGCAAGACGCAACGCGCTTGCGCCCACTGATCGAAGAATGTCACCAACTGGGCGTGCGGGTCAGCCTGTTCATGGACGCCGATCCCGATGCGATGGCAGCGGCGTGCGCTTGCGGCGCCGATCGGGTCGAGTTGTACACCGAACCCTATGCGCAAGCGCATGGGGGTAACGCACAAGCCGTCCAATTGGCACTTTATGCCCACAGTGCGCAAACCGCGCAAGCCGCAGGACTGGGGGTGAATGCGGGCCATGATCTGAACCGCGCCAATTTGCCCGATTTCTTGCGTGGCGTGCCCAACGTGCTTGAAGTGTCGATCGGCCATGCGCTGATCGCCGATGCGCTGGAGTTGGGCTATGCAGAAACGGTGCGCGCCTACCTGGCCACTTGCGCCAACGCCAACCCATGATTTACGGCATCGGCACCGACATTTGCGATGTGCGCCGCATCTCCAACGCTTTGCAACGACATGGCGAACGCTTTGCCGCCAAGGTGTTGTGCCCCAACGAGTTGGCCACTTGGAAGGCGCGCAGCGCGCGCTGGCCCGAACGTGGTGTGCGCTATGTGGCGACACGCTTTTCGGCCAAAGAGGCCTTCAGCAAGGCCATCGGCAAGGGCATGCGCATGCCCATGACTTGGTTGCGTTGCGAGATCGGCCGCCTGCCCTCGGGCGAGCCGACGCTGATCCTGCACGGCGAGTTGAAAACCTGGTTCGAAGCCCGCGGCCTGAGCGCCCGCGTCAGCCTGAGCGACGAGTCCGACTATGCGGTTAGTTTTGTGGTGGTGGAGCAAATCCACCCCCAGCCTTTGAATCACCCCGACTCCACACCACCATGACCACGCCCCATGCCCCCCTGATTTTGGACATCGCCGGTACGCGGCTCAATGACACCGACCGACAACGCCTGCGCCACCCCCTGACTGGCGGCCTGATTTTGTTTGCCCGCAACTGGGAAAACCGCCGGCAACTGAGCGATTTGTGCGCCGAAATCAAGGCGGTGCGCCCTGACGCGCTGATATGCGTCGATCATGAGGGGGGGCGGGTCCAGCGTTTCCGTACCGATGGCTTCACCCATTTGCCACCCATGCGGGCTCTGGGCGAGGTCTGGATGAAAGATGATGCCGGCCGGCCTGGCAGCGGGGCCTTGCGAGCCATGCGTGCGGCAGCCGCATGCGGCCAGGTGCTGGCGCTGGAATTGCGCGCCTGCGGGGTCGACTTCAGTTTCACGCCGGTACTCGATTTGGACTACGGCAGCAGTGGCGTGATTGGCGACCGGGCCTTTCACACAGACGCCCGGGTGGTGACGGTCTTGGCGCAAAGCCTGATGCAGGGTCTAATGAGTGGGGGCATGGCCAACTGCGGCAAACACTTCCCCGGCCACGGCTTTGTGAGGGCTGACTCGCACACCGAAATCCCAGTCGATCGGCGTAGCCTGAAAGCGATTTTGAACGCCGACGCCTGGCCATATGCGGCCTTGGGCGCGACGCTCAGCAGCGTGATGCCGGCGCACGTGATTTACCCCAAGGTCGATGAGCGTCCAGCCGGGTTTTCGGTGCGCTGGCTGCAAGATATCTTGCGCGGTCAACTGGGCTTTGAGGGGGCGATATTCAGCGACGATTTGTCGATGGAAGGGGCCCGCCGAATCGATGGCCGGGTGGTGAGTTACACCGATGCTGGGGTTGCGGCGCTGCAAGCCGGCTGCGACTTGGTACTGCTGTGCAACCAAAGCGTGCCAGGCGAGGGCCAGGCGGTGGATGTGTTGCTCGATGGCTTGACCGAAGCTTTGGTCAAGGGGCGTTGGCAAGCCAGTGAGGCCAGTGAGCAGCGCAGACGGGCGCTGCTACCGAGCCGCGCAGCTGTGGCCTGGGATGAATTGATGCGAGACAGTTTGTATCTGCAGGCGCTCGAGCGTTTGCCCTGAATCGATCAACTGTCGCTCAGGTGTCGTAACCAAAACTGCGCACGCGGGCCTCGTCATCGGCCCACCCAGAACGCACTTTGACCCAAAGTTGCAGAAACACTTTGGCATTGAGCAGTTTCTCCAACTCGGTTCGGGCTTCGGTACCGATGCGCTTGAGTTTTTCGCCTTGCTCACCGATCACCATGGCTTTGTGCCCATCGCGCTCAACCACGATGGTGGCGGCAATGCGCACCATGCGGTTGGCAGTGCGCCCCGGCTCTTCTTCAAACTGTTCGATCACCACGGTCGAGGTGTAAGGTAACTCATCGCCCGTCAGGCGAAACAGTTTTTCTCGCACGATTTCGCTGGCCAGGAATTTCTCGCTGCGGTCGGTGAGTTCATCGGGTCCGTACCACCAAGTCTGCTCGGGCAGGTGCTGGCGGCAAATTTCAAGTAAACGCGCAATGTCTTTCGGGTTTTTGGCCGACATCGGTACGAATTCGGTGAAGGGGTGGCGTTGCTGCATGTCGCGCAGCCAGGGGGCCAGTTCAGCGCGGCGGTGCACGGCATCGAGTTTGTTGGCCACCAGCAGCACCGGCGTTGAGGGATGGAGCAAGGACAAGACCTTGGCGTCAGCCATGGTGAAGTGACCAGCCTCGACCACGAACAACACCAGATCGACATCGCTCACTGCGCCCAGCACGGTTTTGTTCAAGGAACGGTTGAGTGCATTGGTGTGGCGAGTCTGAAAACCAGGCGTGTCGACAAAAATGAACTGGGTGTCGGCTTCGGTGCGGATGCCGGTGATCCGGTGCCGGGTGGTTTGAGCCTTGCGAGAGGTGATGCTGATTTTTTGCCCCACCAAGGCGTTGAGCAAAGTCGATTTGCCAACATTGGGGCGGCCCACAATGGCGACCAAGCCGCAACGCTGGGGATCGACTGGGGTGTCCTCGGTGGGGCTGGGGTTCATGCAATGTGTCTCCGGATGGCGGCCAACATGGCCTGTGCAGCAGCCTGTTCGCCGGCCCTGCGCGAGGCGCCCTGCCCACGCTGGCTCAAATTCAATTCGGGCACCAGACATTCGATTTCGAAGATTTGCTGGTGGGCAGCCCCATGGGTATCGATGCCCCGGTACAAGGGCAATTTCATGCGCCGCCCCTGTAGCAACTCTTGTAACTCGGTCTTGGGGTCTTTGGCATTGGCTTTCATGGTGGGGCTGAACTCCACCTGGTCGTACAAACGACGCACCAGTGCGTCGGCCGCCTCGAAGCCAGCATCGAGAAACACGGCACCTATCAGGGCCTCGAAGGCGTCGGCCAAAATCGAAGGGCGTTTGTCGCCTCCAGATCGCAATTCTCCCTCGCCCAAACGCACCAGACCGACCAAGCCCAGTCCCAGCGCCAAACGATGCAAGGTTTCCTGTCGCACCAGACTGGCCCGAATGCGCGAGAGTTCGCCTTCCGTCATGCCACCCAAGGCTCGGTACAGCACTTGGCTGATCGATAGGCCCAGCACGGTGTCACCCAAAAATTCCAACCGCTCATTGTGGGTGGCGCTGAAGCTGCGGTGGGTCAGCGCCATTTCGAGCAAGCCGGGTTGGGCGAAGCGGTGTTGTAATCTCTCTTGCAGGGCCAACAAAGGCGCGGATAACTCGGCCATGGCAGCGCTCAGTCAAAGCCGCCGATGCGACCCAAGTGGCTGAAATTCATCCAAACAAAGAAAGCCTTGCCGACGATGTTGGACTCGGGCACGAAGCCAAAATAACGCGAGTCGAGGGAATCGTCCCGGTTGTCCCCCATCATGAAGTAATGCCCGGGCGGCACCTTGCAAACCACGCCTTCAATGCTGTAGCGGCATTGGTCCTTGAAGGGAAAGTCATCGGTGCCAGCCACAAAAGCGGGCCGAGCCGGGTCATTGAGCAGGCGCACGGTCTTGACAGAGCCCATCGCATCGGCCTGGCTGCCGGTGGGCAACTGCTCGGCGTATTGCTTGGCATAACTGAGGGTGTCTTCGTTAAAGAAGTCGGTCAACGCGGCCTTGGGCACCGGCAGGCCGTTGATGGTCAGTTGTTTGTTCAGGTAGGCGATTTCGTCTCCCGGTACACCCACCACGCGCTTGATGTAATCGAGGCTGGGTTTGGGCGGGTAGCGAAACACCATGACGTCGCCGCGCTGTACAGCATTGCCTTGGGTGATTTTGGTGTTCAGCACTGGTAGGCGCAAACCGTAATGGAATTTATTCACCAAAATCAGGTCACCGACCCATAGGGTGGGAATCATCGAGCCAGAGGGAATCTTGAAGGGCTCAAACAGGAACGAGCGCAAAACAAAGACAACGGCAATCACCGGGAAAAGGCCGGCTGTCCAGTCCAACCACCAGGGTTGGCGCAAGACTTCGTGGCGGGCTTGAGCCAAATCAATGTCGATTTTCTGGATGCCTTGGTCTTGCAATTGCTGACGGCGTTGCAATTCTTGTTGTTCCAGCGCCTGAGCGGCGGCCTGACGGCGCGGCAGGAACAGCCATTTCTCGAGCAACCAATAGACGCCCGAGACCACGGTGGCCAAGAGCATCAAGAGGGCGAAATTGCCATCGTGGTAGCCCAGAAACCAAGAGGCGGCATAACTCACGAAAGCGGCCAGGATGAATGCAGTGAGTGTTGGCATCATCAGTCTTCCACCTGCAAAATGGCCAAGAATGCCTCTTGAGGCACCTCCACCGATCCGATTTGTTTCATGCGTTTCTTGCCTGCTTTTTGCTTTTCCAACAACTTGCGCTTGCGGGTGATGTCGCCACCATAGCACTTTGCCAGCACATTCTTGCGCAGGGCCTTGATGGTCTCGCGGGCGATGATGTTGGCGCCAATGGCGGCCTGAATGGCGACATCGAACATCTGGCGGCTGATGATCTCTCGCATTTTGGCAGCGACCGCACGACCTCTGTACTGGGCTTGGGTGCGGTGGACAATGATGGACAGGGCGTCGACCTTCTCTCCGTTGAGCAAGATGTCGACCTTCACCACATCAGAGGGCCGGTACTCTTTGAACGTATAGTCCATTGAGGCATAGCCTCGGCTGACCGACTTGAGCTTATCAAAGAAATCCAGCACGATTTCGCCCAACGGCAAGTCATACGTCAGCATGACCTGGCGGCCGTGGTAAGACATATTGAGTTGCACGCCACGCTTTTGGTTGGCCAGCGTCATCACCGGCCCCACGTACTCCTGCGGCATGTACAGGTGTACCGTGACGATCGGCTCGCGGATCTCCTGGATGCGGCCTTGGTCAGGCATCTTCGAGGGGTTCTCGACCATGATGACTTCGCCGTCGCCCTTGACCACCTGGTAGACCACGCTGGGCGCGGTGGTGATGAGGTCCTGGTCGAATTCGCGCTCAAGACGCTCTTGCACAATCTCCATGTGCAACAGACCCAAAAAGCCGCACCGAAAGCCAAAGCCCAACGCCTGGGATACCTCAGGCTCGAATTGCAATGAGGCATCGTTGAGTTGCAGTTTCTCCAAAGCGTCGCGTAAAGCGTCGTACTGGTTGGCCTCGGTGGGGTACAGGCCAGCGAAGACCTGGGGCTGGATTTCCTTGAAGCCGGGCAGCGGCTCGGTGGCGCTGCCTGCGTTATTGGGTAATTTCTTTTCAAGCGTGACCGTATCACCCACCTTGGCAGCCTTCAGTTCTTTGATGCCGGCGATGATGTAGCCCACCTCCCCCGCATGCAGGCTGTCACGCGGCTGGTTGGCCGGGGTGAAAACGCCAAGATTGCCGGCCTCGTAACAAGCGCCGGTGGCCATCAGGCGGATGCGCTCGCCCTTGAGCAGGCGGCCATCGACCACCCGCACCAGCATCACGACACCCACATAACTGTCGAACCATGAATCGATGATCATGGCGCGCAAAGGGGCGTCGGTCACGCCGCGTGGGGCAGGAATCTTGGCCACGATGGCCTCGAGGATGTCATCGACCCCCATGCCAGTCTTGGCCGAGCAAGGGATGGCTTCCGAGGCGTCGATGCCAATCACGTCTTCGATTTCCGATTTAGCGGTCTCGGGGTCGGCCTGGGGCAAGTCCATTTTGTTGAGCACCGGCACGACCTCGACATTCAGGTCGAGCGCGGTGTAACAGTTGGCCACGGTTTGGGCTTCGACACCTTGGCTGGCATCGACCACCAGAAGAGCACCCTCGCAAGCCGACAGCGAGCGGCTGACCTCATACGAAAAGTCGACGTGCCCCGGGGTATCGATCAAATTCAGGTTGTAGGTTTGACCATCGCGGGCGGTATAGCTGAGCGACGCAGTTTGTGCTTTGATGGTGATGCCACGCTCTTTCTCGATGTCCATCGAGTCGAGCACCTGCGCTTGCATCTCGCGATCCTCTAGACCACCACAGCGCTGGATGATGCGGTCCGCGAGCGTGGATTTCCCATGATCGATGTGGGCGATGATTGAAAAATTTCTGATGTGCTTCATCAACGGCTGTGCTCAAGTGTTTGAATTCAATGGTTGCGTCAGACGAAAAAAGGGCGCGTCATGTCTGACGCGCCCTGAACCAACCATCTATGGCAACTGCGAAAGTTGGAACTTCATTGTAGGCAAAAAGCCGGGGCGCGAAAGCCCCGAAAATCGGTGCAAGGGGGTCGTTGCGAGGTGACAACAGGTAATTATTCACAATTTATCAACAGAGCTGTCGGAACATACATGGGACAACTTGTGGGAACGCTGTGGATGCATGGTGAATCAGCCATGGACATCTCGCATGGTGGCGCAATCACATCCCCATATAACTCATTCATGGAAACAATCCCTACATTCTATACAAAAAGTGATGTAAAAAATAAGTCTAGTTGGCATTTACTAACTTACGAAGGCAGAAAATATTTTTTCTCACAGGTCTTAGGGCTTGTTGCGAGCACGCCAATTCCCCCAAACCCAGCAAGGTATTGGGGGAAAGGGCCCTTCATCGTGCGGGACGAATCAAGGTGTACTGGGCCCATTCGCCGCGCCTGAAGAGCACGTTGACGGGGCGGTTCTTATCCATGCGATTGGCCACCGCCTCGAATTCGGCGACGGTGCTGATCTCGGTGTTGGCGATGGCGGTAATCACATCGCCCTCGCGCAAACCGGCACGGGCCGCAGCCTCAGTGGCACTCTCGACGCGCACGCCCCCCTTGAGCTTCAACTCGCGGCGTTGGGCTTCGGAGAGCTCGGTGACTTGCAAGCCCCATTGGCGCACGCTACCGGCTTTTTTCTCTTCTTCAGGCGCAGGCGTTCGGGCGGCTGTTTTCTCGGGCTCAAACTCGCCGATGGTCACGCTGAGATCGCGGGCAGCACCACGTCGCCAAACCTGCAAGGTGGCCTTGGCACCGGGGCGCAGGTTGCCGACTTGGCGTGGCAAGTCGTTGGCCTTTTCAATCAGAGCGTTGTCGACCTTCAACACGATGTCGCCCGCTTCGACCCCGGCCTTCTCGGCCGGACCACCTGGTTCAACGGCGCGCACCAAAGCGCCTTGAGCGCGGCTCAGACCCAGCGACTCAGCGACTTCCTTGCTGACTTGGTCGATCTGAACCCCGATGCGACCGCGCATGACGCGCCCGTTGGAGCGCAGTTGATCGCTGATTCGAATGGCTTCATCGATGGGGATGGCAAACGAGATGCCCATGAAGCCACCCGAGCGCGAATAAATCTGGCTGTTGATGCCCACCACCTCGCCGTTCATATTGATCAACGGGCCACCTGAGTTGCCGGGGTTAATGGCCACATCGGTCTGAATGAAGGGCAGGTAGTCGCCGGTGTCGCGCTGTTTGGCGCTGACGATGCCGGCTGTCACGGTATTGTCCAAGCCAAAAGGTGAGCCAATCGCCATGACCCACTGACCGGCACGCAAGCGGCCCACATCACCGATCCGCACAGCAGGCAAGCCGTTGGCGTCGATTTTCACCACGGCCACATCGGTCCGGCGATCCGCCCCGATGATGCGCGCTTTGAACTCACGCTTGTCCGTCAGTGTCACAATGACCTGATCGGCCCCCTGCACCACATGGGCGTTGGTCATGATGAAACCATCAGAGGTGAGGATGAAGCCCGATCCGATGCCGCGTTGCCGATCTTCGGGTTGCGGCCGACCGGGGCGCTGGGGTTGCTGTTGCCGCGGTCCGGGCATGGGGATGCCGAAGAAGCGACGCAACAGGTCTTGCATCTCCTCATCCGGACCTTGGGCTTGGCCTTCAGGTTCGGTGTTGCGCTGAATTTTTTCCAAGGTGCGAATGTTCACCACCGAGGGGCTGACTTGTTCGACCAAATCGGTGAAATCAGGCAGGTTGCGGGCTTGGGCCCAAGCCTGAGGAGCAGGGACATGCAAGGCCAACACAAGGGCCACCACGCCAACGCCCAGTCCTCTTCGGACCAGGAATGTGATTGAGTTCATGAAATCCTCCGTCGCAATGAGATGCAATGTAAACCGAGTCGAGTGTCCACCCGCATCATGGGGTCAGTTTCTTGCCATTCTGCCCCTTCGCATTGAAGCCAGCCAGGGACATGGGGACCATAAGAGGGCGAGCCTGTACAACACAAGGCCCAAGCCAGTGGATGATGCAATGGACAGCCGGGGACGTTCAGCAGACAGTCTGGGTCAGGTCAGCCGCTTGAAGACCAGAGTTCCGTTGGTACCGCCAAAACCGAAGTTGTTTTTGACGGCCACATCGATGCGGGCATCCCGGGCGGTGTTGGCGCAGTAGTCCAGATCGCACTCCGGGTCGGGATGGCGGAGGTTGATGGTGGGCGGTATTTTTTGCTCGTGCAGAGCCAGCACGGTGAAGACGCTCTCGATGCCGCCAGCACCGCCCAACAGGTGGCCAGTCATGGATTTGGTGGAGCTGACCACAATGCGATGCGCGTGGTCACCCAAAGCGGCCTTGATGGCGTTGGTCTCGTTCACGTCTCCCAAGGGGGTAGAGGTGCCGTGAGCGTTGAGGTACTGGACTTGATCGGCATTCATGCCTGCATTGCGCAAAGCATTGACCATGGCGCGACGTGGGCCGTCCATATTGGGCGCAGTCATGTGACCGGCATCGGCGCTCATGCCATATCCTACCAACTCGGCATAGATGCGAGCGCCGCGCTTTTTGGCATGCTCGTACTCTTCCAGCACCAGCACGCCAGCACCCTCACCCAAGACGAAGCCGTCGCGGTCTTTGTCCCAGGGACGCGAGGCTGCAGTGGGATCGTCGTTGCGGGTGGACAGTGCGCGCATGGCGGCAAAACCGCCCAAACCCAAGGGAGATACAGTCGCTTCAGAGCCGCCGGCGACCATGACATCGGCATCGCCGTACTCAATCAGGCGGCCGGCTTCGCCAATGCTGTGCAAGCCAGTGGTGCAGGCCGTGACAACGGCCAGATTCGGGCCTTTGAATCCCATGCGCATTGACACATGACCCGAGATCATGTTGATGATGGACCCTGGGACGAAAAACGGTGAAATGCGTCTGGGGCCACGGGCCACCAGTTCGGCATGGGTGTCTTCGATCAGGGGCAATCCACCGATGCCCGAACCGATGACGCAACCGATGCGATGGGCTTGCTCTTCGCTGAGCGCGTCCCCCGTGGGCAAGCCGGCGTCTGCCACGGCTTGGACAGCGGCGACGATGCCGAAATGGATGAAGGTGTCCATGGCCCGCGCCTCTTTGGGCGGGATGTAGTGGTCTAGGTTCAAGCCCTTGACCTCGCCGGCAAATTTGACCGAAAAGGCGGAGGTGTCAAAGCGGGTGATGGGCACAATGCCCGATCGACCTGCCAACAAACCAGCCCAGGCTTCGGCCACCGTGTTGCCCACGGGACTGACGCAACCCAAACCGGTCACGACGACGCGACGGCGGCTCATGGACGCAACAGATTACTTTTGGTGCGAAACGGCGTAGTCGATGGCGTTTTGCACCGTCGTGATCTTCTCGGCGTCTTCGTCGGGGATCTCGATGCCAAACTCATCTTCCAAGGCCATCACCAGTTCAACGGTGTCGAGCGAATCAGCGCCCAAGTCGGCGACAAAAGCCTTCTCGTTGGTGACTTGAGACTCTTCCACGCCCAGTTGCTCGGCAATGATTTTTTTAACACGTGCTTCGATATCGCTCATGGTTCCCTCAAAGGGTTGTAACAAAGATGTCCGACATTTTACCCTGTCGAGACGGGGGGTTTGAAAACAGTGGGCAAAAAGTTCACTGGGGTGTGATTTTCACACCATCGCCATGCCACCATTGACATGCCACTCCTGACCAGTCACGTAGCCCCCCCCCGGTCCGGACAAAAAGGCCACCACAGCGGCGATGTCGGCGGGCTTGCCCAAATGGCCCAAAGGGATTTGTGCCAACAAAGCCTGCTGTTGCGCCTCAGGCAAAGCGGCGGTCATATCGGTTTCAATGAAACCTGGCGCAACGCAATTGACGGTGATGCCCCGACTTCCCAATTCTTTGGCCAGGGCCCGGGTCATGCCCGCGACCCCTGCCTTGGACGCAGCGTAGTTGGCTTGCCCAGGGTTGCCCATGGCACCCACCACACTGGTGATGCTGATGATGCGACCGTGCCGTTGCTTCATCATGGGACGAGTGACAGATCGACACAATCTGAACACGGACCGCAAATTGGTATCGATGACGGCATCGAAGTCTTCGTCTTTCAAGCGCATGGCCAACATGTCGCGGGTGATCCCCGCGTTGTTGACCAACACGTGTAAAGCACCATGTTCTTTAACGATGGCATCGATCAAGGCATCGCAAGCGGGTGCATCGGTGACGTTCAGCGCCACGCCACGTCCAGCGCCGACGGCCGCCAGGTTTTGGCTGATGGCCTGGGCGCCGACTTCGGTGGTGGCCGTGCCGATGACGAAGAAACCCTGGCGGGACAACTCGGTGGCGATGGCTGCACCAATGCCACGACTGGCTCCGGTGACCAAGGCGATTTTGGGGGAAGACTCACTCATGTTCAGACTCCGAGGGCGGCGCGCGTGTCGGCCAAGCTGGCCGGGTCAAAGATTGCACCACTTTGCAGATCGGCGTTGATGCGCTTGACCATGCCCGCCAACACCTTGCCCGGGCCGCATTCGATGATGTGGGTGGCCCCGCGTGTTTGCAGAGCAGCGATGCATTCGACCCAACGCACCGGCCCAAAAGCCTGGCGGTAGAGTGCATCGCGGATGTCACCCGGCGTGGTAGGGGACAACACGTCGATGTTGTTGACGACGGGAATGGCGGGTGAGTGCAATTCGATTTGCGACAGACGAACGCGCAAACGCTCGGCAGAGGGCTTCATCAAGCTGCAATGAAAAGGTGCCGAGACGGGCAAGAGCAAGGCTCGCTTGGCGCCCATGGCTTTGAGCACTTCACAGGCCTTGTCGACCCCCACTTTGCTGCCGGCGATCACGGTTTGGCCCGGGTCGTTGAAGTTGGCGGCCGACACCACCTCTGGGGTGCCCGCGCCCAAATCGGCCAGCGCTTGCGCACAGCCTTGCTGGACTTGAGCGGCGCTCAACCCCAAAATGGCGGCCATGGCACCTTGCCCCACGGGCACGGCCTCTTGCATGGTCTGGGCGCGCAAACGCACCAGAGGAACGGCCTGCGCCAAGCTGAGCACGCCGCTGGCGACCAAGGCGGAATATTCGCCCAGCGAATGGCCAGCGAAGGCGATGGGCTCTGGCCCGCCTTCGGCACGCCAGACGCGCCAAACGGCGATGGCGGCGACCAGCATCACAGGCTGGGTGTTGGTGGTCAGCGCCAGCGCTTCTTTAGGTCCTTGTCCGATCAATGCGCCCAGGTCTTCGCCCAACGCTTGACTGGCCTCGGCCAAGGTGTCGCGTACCACGGGGTGCTCACCCCAGGCGTCGAGCATGCCGACCGATTGAGAGCCTTGTCCGGGAAACACAAATGCAAAAGCAGTCATGGCTTCACGCTCTTGGATGTTCAGTATTGAACCAGGGCAGCACCCCAGGTGAAGCCACCGCCCACGCCTTCGAGCATGAGTCGCTGGCCACGCCGGATGTGGCCTGAACGCACGGCGCTATCGAGCGCCAAGGGAATGGATGCGGCGGAGGTGTTGCCGTGGTCTTGCACGGTCAACACCACCTTATCCATGGGCAAGCCCAGTTTGCGGGCCGTGCTTTGAATGATGCGGATGTTGGCTTGGTGAGGCACCAACC
Organism: Alphaproteobacteria bacterium; assembly: GCA_030054175.1. Taxonomy (GTDB): domain Bacteria; phylum Pseudomonadota; class Gammaproteobacteria; order Burkholderiales; family Burkholderiaceae_C; genus Limnohabitans. Next base: position 86,115 of record JASGCM010000003.1, read on the forward strand.
AATCGATGTCGGTTTTTTGCAGGCCGGCCTTGGCCAGGACGTTCAAAGCGGTCTCTTCCAGCACGCCCACAGCGAGTTTGAACACCGCCTGGCCTTCCATTTTCAGCACTGGGTCGCCCAAGATGGTGCCGTTTTGGACATGACCGGGCACGCACAAAATATCGACATAGCGACCATCGGCGCGCATTTCGGTGGCCAAAATACCGCCGGGTTGGTCGTTGGCCTCCAAAACCACAGCACCAGCACCGTCACCAAATAGCACACAGGTGGTGCGGTCGGAGAAGTCGAGTAAGCGCGAAAAGACCTCAGCACCGACCACCAGAGCACGGCGGGCACTGCCCGCACGCAGCATGGCATCGGCCACGCCCAAGGCATAAATGAAACCGGCGCAAACGGCCTGCACATCAAAGGCCGCAGCGCCCAGGATGCCCTTTGCTTGTTCGCTGCTTTCTGAGAGTTTGCGCTGCAAGATGCAGGCTGTGGACGGGAACACCATGTCGGGGGTGGACGTGGCCACGATGATCAGGTCAATGTCCTGCGGCCCCAACCCGGCCGCTTGCAAGGCGTTGAGGCTGGACTGCAACGCCAGATCCGAAGTGGTGACCCCGGGCTCGACAAAATGCCGGGCCCGAATACCGGTGCGCTCGACGATCCAGTCATCTGAGGTCTCCAGACCTTCTCGCGCCAATTGCGCCACCAAGTCGGCGTTGCTCAGACGGCGGGAAGGCAGGTGACTGCCCGTTCCCAGCAGGTGGGTGTGAATCGCACTCATGGATTGGATGGGATATTGGTGTCGCCCCGGACCACCAACAAGGGGGCCGCACGGGCAATTCGGTCTTGAACTTTTTGCATCAACTGATGATGAACTGCATCATACGCCCGCAAAAGGGCACGTTCAAAGGCGAAGGCGTCGGCGGAACCATGACTCTTGAAAACCAGGCCACGCAAGCCCAACAAAGCAGCACCGTTGTAACGTCGGTGGTCCACCTTGTTCTTGAATCCTTTTAAAACAGGATAAGCAATCATGCCTGCGAAATAGCCCCAAATATTGGATTTAAAGCTATCTTTGAGCGAATTAGAGACCAAATTTGCCAGGCCTTCGCTGGCTTTCAGTGCAATGTTGCCGACAAAACCGTCGCAAACGACAATATCGACCGTGCCCTTGAAAATGTCATTGCCCTCGACATTGCCATAGAAGTTTAAATCGCCATTTTTGGCAGCAATTTGCAACAATTCGGAGGTTTTTTTGATGACTTCATTGCCTTTAATGACTTCTTCACCCACATTCAAGAGCCCAACAGTGGGCTCAGGGTTGTCTTGCAACACCGAGACCAGGGCCGAACCCATGACCGCAAATTGCAACAAGTGTTCGGGGGTGCAATCGACATTCGCCCCCATGTCGAGCATGGTGGTGCCGACGCCGTGGGCATTGGGGAACTGACCGGCGATGGCCGGGCGGTCGATGCCATCCAGGGTTTTCAGCACGTAGCGGGCAATGGCCATCAAGGCGCCAGTGTTGCCGGCCGACACGGCGGCATCGGCCAGACCTTCTTTGACCTGTTCGATGGCGCGACGCATGCTGGAGTCGCGTTTGCGGCGCAGGGCCACCTCGACCGGATCGTCCATGGCCACCACTTCAGAGGCGTCCACCCAGGTGCATCGCGGGGGCAAGGCCGGCGGCCGGGCCGAAGGCAGACCGACCAACACGAGCTGGGCTTGCGGACGCCGCAGGAGGAATTGTCGGCAAGCCGCCAGCGTGACCACGGGACCATGATCTCCGCCCATGACATCAACCGAGAGTGTGATCATGGGGTGACTGCTTGGAGGGAATGGCAATGGCGGGGAACCCGACATCAAGACAAAGGCCCGCGACACACTGTGACACGGGCCTAAGGGGTGCCAAAGTATTAGGCTTCGTTTTTGGTCTTGAGGACCTTGCGACCGCGGTAAAAGCCGTTGGGGCTGATGTGGTGGCGCAGATGGGTTTCGCCGGTGTTGGGCTCAACAGCCAGACCCGGCACGTCCAAAGCATTGTGCGAACGATGCATGCCGCGCTTAGAGGGCGATTTTTTGTTTTGCTGAACGGCCATGATGGGCTCCTGGTCGTGAAAGGGATGAATGAGGTTCAGTGCGCACCAAAAAAGTCATCACGACTCTGATCTTCGTTAGGGCGACAAGTCTTCCAGTATAACCGATTTCCTCATGCTGAGGCAAACGCCGAGATCAGGCGGGGGGCTGGCAATCGTCGTGGCGCGGCACCAGCGGCATGGCCAAAATCAGCTCGTCCTCAACCAGACACAGGGCGTCGAAAGCCTGATTGGCCACCAACAGGTCCTCTTCGGCCTGATCGTCCTCGGCCTGGGCGGCCTCTTCGGTCGAAACAAAGCGAAAGAGGCGGTCCACATTAAGGGTCTGAGCCAAAGGCTCGAGGCAGCGCTGACACATCAGTCGCAATTGGGCCTGAGCTTGCACCCGCAACCAGGTTTGGTGGGCACCACCACGCAAGTCCTTGTTTTCGCCTTTCAGGACCCAGAGCACGTCCGGCTCGGCGGCGCCAGCTTGATCGGGGTCGGTTCGCTCGGCCTGCAAACGCGGCATGTCGGCCATGGGCGTCTGGCCGGACAAGGTGGCGCCATCGCGGGCGAAAGCACGCACATCGAGTCGTTGGGGGTCCCAGGGCTTTTTCATGCCCGCAGTGTAAGAGAATTGGGGCCATGATCGAATTTCCTCCCCCACTGCCCCGGCCTTTGGTGTTGGGCTCGACTTCGCGCTACCGGCGCGAACTGTTGTCCCGACTGGGCTTGCCCTTCGATGTGGCCTCGCCTGAGGTCGATGAGTCGCCCCTGCCGGACGAAGCACCGGCGGCACTGGCTCGGCGCCTGGCGCGGGCCAAGGCGCTGGCGGTGGCCCAGCGCTACCCCCAGGCCGTGGTGATCGGATCGGACCAAGTGGCCGATCTGCATGGCGAGCCCTTGGGCAAACCCGGCGACCACACCCGGGCGGTGGCACAGTTGCAGCGCATGCGCGGCCAAGTGGTGGTATTTCAAACCGCGATCAGCGTGGTCTGTCTGGACAGTGGCTTTGAAGGGCATGATTTGGCGGCAGTGAGTGTGCGATTTCGCATGCTGACCGACGAAGCGATTGAGTCTTATCTGCGGGCAGAGCAACCCTATGACTGTGCGGGCAGTGCCAAAAGCGAAGGGCTGGGCATCGCCTTGCTCGAATCCATCGACAACGACGACCCCAGCGCCTTGGTGGGGCTGCCTTTGATCAGAACCTGCACCTTGCTGCGGGCGGCTGGAGTGCCTCTGCTGTGACGAGCCCCACACCAGGCACCCTGTATCTGGTACCCACCCCACTCGATTTTGGCGTTGGAGCTCAGGCGCTTGAGCGGGTTTTGCCGGCCCACACGTTGCAACAAGCGGCAGGCCTGAACCATTGGGTGGCAGAGAACGCCAAAAGCCTGCGTGCTTTTTTGAAACGAGTCGATGCTTTGGCGCCGCTGTGCATGCCCTTGCAAGAGATGAGCATCACTGAATTGCCTCGAGCTGTACACAAACAAGGCGACCATGCTGGCTGGTTTGACGCCAGGCCCCTGTTGGCAGCGGCCCTGTCAGGCCATAACGTGGGTCTGGTCAGCGAAGCGGGCATGCCGGCGGTGGCCGACCCAGGCTCTTCGGTGGTGCGCGCCGCACATGACTTGGGCCTACCGGTCATGCCTTTGGTTGGGCCAGTATCGTTGCTCTTGGCGCTGGCAGCCAGTGGATTGAACGGGCAACACTTCGCTTTTGTTGGCTACCTGCCGCAAGACCCCGCGCAGCGCCAGGCCAGACTGCGCCAGTTGGAACAATTGGCTTTGCAAAGCGGTCAAACGCAACTTTGGATCGAGACGCCGTACCGCAATGCGGCGATGCTGGGCGCCACGCTGCAAACCCTGCGCCCCGGCACCCGGCTGTGCGTGGCTGCGGGATTGACGCTAGAGACCCAGTCGGTGCGCAGCATGACAGTCGCTCAGTGGCGTTTGTCACCGCAAGCGCCAGACAATCACACGCCTGCAGTGTACGCCTTGGGGGCTTGATCTTCGGCGTTCGGGCCCATCTCAGTGGATGGGGCTGAATTGTCGCAAGGCGCGCATGGTCCCCTCGCCCACTGCGGCGCCAAAACGTTTGACCAAACGTTCTGCCACATTCTCTCGGCGCGTGTAGTCAATGATGTCTTCTGCCTTGACCACATCGCGCGCCACGGTGCTCAGGCTGGCCAGATCGTCGGCCAAGCCCAGTTTGACGGCTTGCTCACCGGTCCAAAAGAGTCCGCTGAATATCTCGGGGGTTTCTTTCAAGCGCTCGCCGCGCCCCTCACGCACCACGCCGATGAATTGACGATGAATCTGGTCCAGCATGCTTTGTGCATGGGCACGCTGGTTTTTATTCAAAGGGCTAAAGGGGTCGAGCAATCCTTTGTTATCGCCTGCAGTCAGCAGACGCCGCTCGATGCCCAGTTTGTCCATCAGTCCCGTGAAACCGAAACCGTCCATCAGCACGCCGATGCTGCCCACGATGCTGGCTTTGTCCACAAAGATCTGATCTGCGGAGACAGCGATGTAATACGCCGCAGAAGCGCAAGATTCCTCGACCACGGCGTAGACCGGTTTCTCGTGTTTGGCTTTGAGGCGGCGAATTTCGTCGTTGATGATGCCGGCGTGCACCGGACTGCCACCGGGGGAGTTGATGCGCAGCACCACGGCTTGAGCACCGTGATCCTCGAAGGCTTCGCGCAATGCGTCGACCACATCCTCTGCGGTGGTTTCAGCGCCCGAGCCAATTTCTCCTTTGATTTCAATGAGTGCAGTGTGCTGCATGCTGGGGTCGGTACTCAGACTCGATCGGTGCAAACCCGTCCATAAGACCACGACCACCACCAGCAACCAACTCAGACGAAAGAAAATTTTCCAACGGCGCGCAGAGCGCTGCTCTTTCAGTTGGCCCTGCAACAACTGTTGCAAGGCATCGCGCTCCCAGCCGGGCTGTTCAAAGGGTTCGTTCATGATGGGGTCAGAATTCAAGAGGTTTGAGGTTGTAAGCAGTATGCCAGTGGATGACGCCATCGGCTTCGCTCAAGGCAATGGGGATCAGACCGCCCCGCCCCGGGCCGCCCTTACAGCGGCCGGTATCAGGGGCATACAAAGCACCGTGGGTGGCACAAATGAGAAAGTGGCCACTGTCGTCAAAAAACCGATTGGGCTGATAGTCGAGTTCCATGGCCACGTGCGAGCACCGGTTGACATAGGCGTAGGCCTGCCCCCGGAAGCGCACAGCAAAAGCGCGACAGGTTTGCCCGGCATAGACCACGTCAAACGGCACACCCAAACCGCCGTCGGTCAATTCACTGCTGTTGCACAGGGCGATGGCTTGGTCATCCATGAGTCAACAACCATTGCCGTAAATCGGACACCGAATGGGCGATGTGCACGGGTTTCCAGCGGGCAAAGGCGTCGGGCTCGTGCGCGCCGTAACTCACGCCGATGCTGGCGCACCCGGCGTGATGCGCCATTTCCAGGTCGTGGGTGGTGTCGCCGATCATCAGCGTGCGCTCGGGCGGCACATCCAGCTCGGCCATGAGTTCTTGCAGCATCAGCGGATTGGGCTTGCCGGCCGTCTCGTCGGCTGTGCGCGAACTGTCAAACAGGTGCTGCAACTCGACGCTGTCAAGAGCATGGTTCAAACCCGCACGACTCTTGCCCGTGGCCACCGCCAGCAAATGTTGGCGTTGCCGCAACTCTTGCAACAGGCCGAGGATCCCTTCAAACAAACTGAGGTCGTCCTGATGTGCAAAGTAGTGATGGCGGTAGCGCTCATTGAGCAAAGGGTATTTGTCTTGGGGCACATCGGGGGCCGCATGGGCCAATGCGGGCATCAAGGCCATGCCAATGACATAAGCGGCGTCTTGTGCGCTGGGAACGGTGCCGCCGACATCACGCACCGCTTCCTGAATGCAACGGGTGATGATGCCGGTGCTGTCAAACAGCGTGCCGTCCCAGTCAAAAGCGATCAGATCAAAGCGGCGCAACGGATTCTCCAGGTTGCAAAATGTCTACAAATTGTTGCAGTTCCGCAGGCAGTTTGCTCTCCAGGCGTTGGTTTTCCCCACTGCCCGGGTGCCTGAACTGCAATTGCCAGGCGTGCAGGAACATCCGCTTGAGCCCCATTTTTTGCAGTTGGCGGTTGTGCTCGAAATCGCCGTATTTGTCATCGCCCAAAATCGGGTGCCCCAGACTGGCCAGGTGCACACGGATTTGGTGGGTACGCCCAGTCTTGATGGTCACTTCCAACAAGGTATTCGAACCCACCAAACGGGCCACCTTGACCAGGGTGATGGCACGCATCCCATTGGGATCGTCTTTGGCCACCACGCGCACCCGGCGCTCGCCTTCGGACTCGCCTTTGCCGAGCAGGAATTTTTCCAGCGGCATATCGATCACTTTGCGGTTTGAAGGCCACTGACCCCGGACCAAGGCCAGATAGGTCTTGCCCGTCTCGCGCTCACGGAATTGGTCTTGCAGATGTTTTAAAGCGCTGCGTTTTTTCGCCACCAGCAACACGCCGCTGGTCTCCCGGTCCAGCCGATGCACCAACTCGAGCATCCGAGCTGAGGGGCGGGCCTGGCGCAGTTGCTCGATGACCCCAAAACTCACGCCACTGCCGCCATGCACGGCCACACCGGCCGGCTTGTCGATGGCCAAGAGGTGATCATCTTCGTAAAGCACCGGAAACTCGCGCGCGGGCGCTCCCGCCGATTCAGGCTTGGGGGCACTCAATCGCAAAGGCGGGATGCGGATTGAATCACCCGGGTTAACTCTGGACTCGGCACTGACTCGGCCTTTGTTCAGGCGCACTTCTCCCGAGCGGATGATTCTATAAATCAAGGACTTAGGAGCCCCTTTAAGGTGCTTCAACAAAAAATTATCCAGCCTTTGACCTGCCGATTCGGGATCGACCTCCAAAATTTGGACTTGCCGGGTGCGCGTCAGCGCTTCAGGCTCTATAATGTCTTTCACCAGCGAATGTTTCCAAGTGCTTGAAATAAAAACAGATTAGAGCACGAACGATGCCTCGCTGGGAGGTCGATGCCCCTGAATCATGCGCATGTGGGTTTGCTGTCTCAAACAGGCAAACTTCGCTGATCCGGTGGGGATTGATGTTTGAACACTCAACGGAATACTCTCATCGCCAGCATCTTTAGGGCTGGCGACGGATCTGAAGCGAGACTCAACGCATGTTGGCGGTTGGAATGGGGATATTGGCTTTTTTGAACTGGCTGTTGCCAGTTCCTGCCATCGTGTCCCCGCGCCCTCAAATTTCTCCTTTGCACAAGCCCTTATGGCGTTTTAGCCAGAGCTTCTTGTCCATGCATCGCCTCGCCCCCATCCACCCTCCCACGCACCGACGCCGTCCATAAGACGGCTCGACCAGCGCGCGGCATTCCTCGACTGTTCAACCATCGGCCCCTTGGGCACCTGTGCTCCCCTGGCGGAGCTGTGATGTTTTTGAACAAAGGAACGCATCATGAAACGGATGCTGATCAATGCCACCCAGGCTGAAGAACGCCGCCTGGCCATTGTGGAAGGACAAAAGCTGCTCGATTACGAAATTGAAATTGAAGGCCGCGAACAACGCAAAGGCAACATTTACAAAGCGGTCGTTACCCGCGTCGAACCTTCTCTCGAAGCCTGTTTTGTCGACTACGGCGAAGACCGCCACGGTTTTTTACCTTTCAAGGAAATTTCGAAGCAGTACTTTGCCCCTGGCGTATCACCCAGCCAGGCGCGCATTCAAGACGTGATCAAGGAAGGCCAAGAGCTCTTGGTTCAGGTCGAAAAGGAAGAGCGCGGCAATAAAGGCGCCGCCCTGACCACCTTCATCAGCTTGGCCGGGCGCTATGTGGTGCTGATGCCCAACAACCCGCGCGGGGGCGGCGTCAGCCGTCGCATCGAGGGCGAGGATCGCAACGAACTCAAAGAGGCCATGGACCAGTTGGAATACCCCAACGGCATGTCCATCATCGCCCGCACCGCCGGCATTGGTCGCACCGCGCCCGAACTGCAGTGGGACTTGAATTACCTGCTCAAACTGTGGAGCGCAATCGATGGCGCCGCCCAATCGAGCAAGGGAGCTTTCCTGATCTATCAGGAGTCCAGCCTGGTCATTCGCGCCATTCGCGACTATTTCAATGGCGACATTGGCGATATTCTGATCGACACCGACGACATTTATGAACAAGCCCAACAGTTCATGTCGCACGTCATGCCCGAGTTTGCCCCACGGGTGAAACGCTACCGCGATGACACCCCGCTGTTCTCACGCTTCCAGATCGAGCACCAGATCGAGTCGGCCTATGCCCGCACCGTCAACCTGCCTTCGGGCGGGGCCATCGTGATCGACCACACCGAAGCATTGGTGTCGGTGGACGTGAACTCGGCGCGAGCCATCAAGGGCGGCGACATCGAAGAGACGGCCACCCGAACCAACCTGGAAGCCGCCGACGAGGTCGCTCGTCAAATGCGTCTGCGCGACTTGGGCGGTCTGATCGTGATCGACTTCATCGACATGGAAGAAAGCAAAAACCGTCGCGAGGTGGAAAACCGACTGCGCGACGCGCTGCGCCAAGACCGCGCCCGGGTGCAGTTCGGCTCAATCAGCAAATTCGGGCTGATGGAGATGAGCCGTCAACGCCTTCGCCCTGCCCTGTCTGAAGGCGCGTCCATTCCCTGCCCGCGCTGCGGGGGCTCTGGCCACGTGCGTGACACCGAGAGCTCGGCGCTGCAGATCCTGCGCATCATTCAGGAAGAAGCCAATAAAGAAAACACGGCCGCCGTGCACGCCCAAGTGCCGGTGGAAGTGGCCTCCTTCCTGTTGAATGAAAAACGCACCGAAATCGCCAAGATTGAAATCAAGCAACGCATCAGCGTGCTTCTGGTGCCCAACAAGACACTTGAGACCCCCAATTACAAGCTTGAGCGACTCAAGCACGACGACCCGCGTCTCGACCGCATCGAAGCCAGCTACAAAATGGCCGAGGAGTTCGAAGACCCCACCGCCGTCACACGTCGCTCACAGGAGCCGACCAACAAACAAAGCCCGGTCATCAAGGGCGTATTGCCCGATGCCCCGGCGCCCATCGTCGAAGCCAAGCCCGCCGCCAACCCGGTGGCTGTGACCCCGGCCCCGGCTGCAGCCTCATCCTTATCCGGTTTCTTCGGTTTCCTCATGAGCCTGTTTGGCAGCACCCCCGAGTCCCCGGCCCCTGCCGCCGCGTCCGCTGTCGCCGACAAACCGACTGCCGAATCCAAGGACGAGCGACGCAGCGATGGCCGTGGCAACCGCCGTGGGGGACGTCGCGGTGAGCGAGG